>SVGN01000026.1 GCA_015056315.1 Clostridiales bacterium | reverse complement strand
CTACCGCCGCACCTGCCACCGAAGCCACTACCGAGGCTACCGGAGCCGCAACCGGCGAGGCCGCCGCTACCACCGGTGATGCTACCGCCGCACCTGCCACCGAAGCCACTACCGAGGCTACCGGTGCTGCCACCGGCAAGACCGCTGCTGCTCCTGCCACCGAAGCCACTACCGAGGCTACCGGTGCTGCCACCGGCAAGACCGCTGCTGCTCCTGCAACCGAAGCCACTACCGAGGCTACCGGTGCTGCCACCGGCGAGACCGCTGCTGCTCCTGCAACCGAAGCCACTACCGAGGCTACCGGTGCTGCCACCGGCGAGACAGCTGCCGCACCTGCAACCGAAGCCACTACCGAGGCTACCGGTGCTGCCACCGGCGAGACCGCTGCCGCTCCTGCAACCGAAGCCACTACCGAGGCTACCGGAGCCGCAACCGGTGAGGCCGCCGCTGCTCCTGCAACCGAAGCCACTACCGAGGCTACCGGTGCTGCCACCGGCGAGACCGCTGCCGCCCCTGCAACCGAAGCCACTGCTGAGGCTACTGCGGCCGCAACTGCCGCATCTACCGAGGCCACTGCCGAAGCAACCGGCGCTGCCACTGCTAATTCTGTTGAAGCTACTTCCGTTGCCACTCCCTTGAGCGCATCTGTTCAGCCCGGTGACTATTCCCTGTGGGATCTGTTCAGCGGCAACATTCCCGGCATGCTGGGCGAGACCTGCAAGATCACCCTGCTGCTCGGCGGTCTGTACCTGATCTTCCGCCGCGTGATCGATTGGCGCATCCCCGTCAGCTTCATCGTTACCGCTTTTATCCTGTTCTGGATCCATACCGGCGTTATCTATTCTCCGGAAAGCGGCTCCCAGAATGCACTGTACCAGCTGCTCAGCGGCGGTTTGATCCTTGGCGCATTCTTCATGGCTACCGACTATGTTACCTCTCCCATCACCAAGTGGGGCAGAGTGATCATGGGCGTTGGCTGTGCTCTGGTGCTGTACGTGATCCGTTTCTTCAATGCGGGTTACCCGGAAGGCTGCTCCTTCGCCATCCTGTTCATGAATGTGCTTACGCCGCTGATCGATCGCTACACCGCACGTAAGCCCTTCGGATACACCAAGCCGCCCAAGGCTGCCAAGGAAGGAGCTGCTAACGCATGAAGAACAATCGCATGATCAAGGTTTTTACCAATGGTCTGTTGAATGAAAACCCCACCTTCCGCCTGCTGCTGGGTATGTGTCCTACCCTGGCCATCACCAAGGCAGCTTCCGCCGGTCTTGGCATGGGGCTTGCCACCACCTTCGTTCTTGTTTTCTCCAATATGGTGGTCTCTATGCTGCGGAACATCATTCCCGACAAGGTACGTATTCCCAGCTATGTTGTGGTCATTGCCACCTTCGTTACCATCATCGATCTGCTGATCAAGGCCTTCCTGCCCGCGCTTTCCAGCTCGCTGGGCATCTACATCCCGCTGATCGTTGTTAACTGCATCATCTTTGCCCGTGCGGAGTCCTTCGCTTCCAAGAACACGGTGCTGCTTTCTCTGGCAGACGGTCTTGGCATGGGTCTCGGCTTTACCGGCGCACTGGTGCTGCTCAGCTCCGTTCGCGAGATCATCGGTACCGGCGAATGGTTCGGCATGCAGGTCATGCCTGAGGGCTATCAACCTATGGCTATTGCTACCAGCCCTGCGGGCGGCTTCCTGTTCCTGGGTCTGCTGCTGATCGTGGTCAATGCTGTTATGGCGTATCTTGAGCGTCGCAAGGCGCAGAAGGAGGCGGAGATCCTGTGAGCAATCTGTTGCTGATCGTTATTGGCGGCGTACTTGTAAACAACTTTGTCATGTCGCAGTTCCTGGGTATCTGCCCCTTCATTGGTGTTTCCAAGAAAACCGAGACAGCGCTCGGTATGGGCATGGCCGTTACCTTTGTTATGGCCCTTGCCTCGTTGATCACTTACTTCATCCAGACCTATCTGCTGCTGCCCTTTGGTCTGGAGTATATGCAGACCATCGCATTCATCCTGGTCATCGCTATGCTGGTGCAGGTGGTGGAGATCGCACTGAAGAAGATCTCTGCTTCTCTCTACCAGGCACTGGGCGTTTATCTGCCGCTGATCACCACCAACTGCGCTGTACTGGGCGTTGCACTGCTCAACGTGCGCGAAGGCTATAACCTGATCGAGTCGGTCGTAAACGGCATCAGCGGTGCGCTTGGCTTTACGCTGGCGATCGTATTGTTTGCCAGCATTCGCGAACGCCTTGCGGTAAGCAATCTGCCCAAGTGGATGAACGGCTTCCCCGGAGCACTGATCACCGCCGGTTTGATGGCACTGGCTTTCCAGGGCTTCTCTGGCCTGCTGTAACAGGGGAAAGGAGAATACAACATGACTGGAATTCTGATCGCAGCTGTCGTGCTGGGCGTTCTTGGCCTGATCTGCGGCCTGCTCCTGACGGTTGCCAATAAAGTGTTTGAGGTCCCATCCAATCCGCAGCGTGATGCGGTAAGAGCCTGTCTGCCCGGTGCCAATTGCGGCGGCTGCGGCTTTGCCGGTTGCGATGCTTTGGCCGATGCCATTGTGGAGCTGAAGGCTCCCATCAGTGCTTGCCCTGTGGGCGGTCAGGCTGTTGCTGACCAGATCGCTGAGATCATGGGCGTGGAAGACCTGCCCGATCAGGTGCGCAATATTGCCACCGTGGTCTGCCAGGGCAGCAGTGTGCATTGCCGTGATAAGTTCAACTATCACGGTATTCAGGATTGTGTAGCCGCTTCTTTGGTCAACGACGGTAACCGCTCCTGCAAGTATGCCTGCCTGGGTCTTGGTACCTGCGTACGTGTATGCCAGTTCGATGCCATCCATATCGATCCCTATACGGGTATCGCCAAGGTGGATCCCGATAAGTGCCAGAGCTGCGGTGCCTGCGTGAATGCCTGCCCCAAGAACGTTCTCAGCCTCCAGCCCGAGACCGTGCCGGTACGCCTGCTGTGCCGTGCTGCTGAGGAAGGCTTCCTGGTAAGCGATAACTGTAAGATCGGCTGCATTGGCTGCGAGCATTGCGCCAACGCATGCAAGTTTGGTGCCATCACGATGGTCAACCATCTGCCCGTATTCGATATGAGCAAGTGCGTCGGCTGCATGATGTGCGCGGAGGAATGTCCCACCGGCGCGATCTGGGGCGATTTCGATAATCGCCAGATCGCTGAGATCGACCGCGACCTGTGCATCGGCTGCACCATTTGTAAGCGTACCTGTAAGTTTGAAGCCATCTCCGGCGAGCTGAAGCAGGTGCACGAGGTAAACGAAGCCTGCACCGGCTGCGGTGAATGCGCCAAGAAGTGCCCCAAGAAAGCGATCAACATGCACGTTCGCAAGCATGTACGTGATGCCAATGCAAAGGTTGGTACCACAAAGAAGGAATACGCTGTACCAAAGGAGAATTAATCCAAGGTAACGAGCCGAGCGGGGCTTCCCGTTCGGCTCTTTTCTCAAGAAAGGGGTCTCAAATATGAAATTTGGTCTGATCGGTGCCGGTAATATGGGCGGTACCATTTTGAAAGGCGCGATCAATAAGGGCTTTATCAAGCCGGAAGAAGCTTTTGTCTACGATGTTGTCTCCACGCAGACCGAGAAAATGGTATGCCAATACCCAGGTGTTACCATCATGCCCGGTAATCAGGCGCTGGTCAAGGAGTGCGATTGCATCCTGCTGGGTGTAAAGCCTGTATTTATGGAAGGAGTATTGAAGGAGATCGCACCCTATGTACAGGGAAAAGCGCTGATCTCTATCGCAGCGGGCTGGTCTATGGCCATGCTGAATGCTGCACTTGGAGAAGATCACGGAGCTATGATGCTGCGTGTAATGCCCAATACACCAGCTTTGGTGGGGGAGGGCTATACCGCTCTGTGCGAAGAAACCACCCTTACCAAGGAATGGCTCGCATGGGCCAAGGAGCTTTTCGATTGTCTGGGAAGCTCCGACCTGGTACCTGAACGCCTGTTTGATGCGGTGATCGCTGTAAGCGGCAGCAGCCCTGCTTATATTTATACCCTGATCGATGCCATGGCCCTTGGCGCCGTACAGCAGGGCATGCCCAGGGCGATGGCTCAGCGGGCTGCTGCACAGGCCGTGCTTGGTTCTGCCAAGATGGTCCTTGAGACCGGCGAGCATCCCTGCAAGCTGAGGGACGATGTCTGCTCACCCGGCGGTACCACCATTGCCGCGGTGGATTCTCTCAAGAATACCGGCTTTGAGAGCAGCATTATGGCTGCTATGGCTGCAGCTGCGGACAAGAATCGTGAAATGACTGCAAAGAAGGGATAAAAACCATGAGCGAAGTTAAACCTAAGAAAACGGTGCTGCTCTATACAGACGGTGCTTGTTCCGGCAATCCCGGCCCCGGCGGCTGGGGTTGTGTGCTGTCGTTTCAAGGTAAGACCAAGGAGCTTTCCGGCCATATGTCTTCTACCACCAACAACCGTATGGAGATCTTTGCGGTCATCAGCGGTCTGGGTGCATTGAAGGAGCCTTGCAAGGTGGAGGTATACTCAGATTCGGCTTATACGGTGAACGCCTTTAACGACCACTGGATCGATAACTGGCAGAAGAATGGCTGGATCAACAGCAAGAAGCAGCCGGTAGAGAACAGCGATCTCTGGAAGCTGCTGTTGCAGATCATCCGCCTCAAGAAGCATGAGGTCACCTTCCATAAGGTAAAGGGGCATGCGGATGATCCGCTGAACAACCGCTGCGATGAGCTGGCTACTTCGGCCATCAAGGAGTTCCGCCGTATGAATGGGGAGGAGGTCGAAGAGACCCAGCCCCAAAAAGCAACGCCGACAGACTCCAAGAAGTAAGGATGTTTTTCAAACGAACGATCTGTATGAGCAATACGGGTCGTTCGTTTTGTTTTGCCTTTGTTTTCGTCATTTTTGATGTGCGTGGAAGGTTTTCTGGCATAATGTTGAATGAAAAATGCCGCAAAGCCTTGAAACCACTTGACTTTTCATTGTTTTGGCATTATAATGATTATAAACTATTCGCTAAAGAATACTTTTACGAATAGTTATATCAAAATGGCGAAATGAGGTGCAGGGATGGCCAAGGATCTCTATTACGAGAAACTGAGCAGTGAAAGAACGGAGCGTACCCGTCTCATGCTGCAGCGCTTGCCGGTAGCCTGTACCGATTTTATCAACAGCATCGCCATGACTACCAGCCCTCTTACACGCATGGCGTATACGATCGATCTTGGCACGTTTTGCGAATATGCACACAAGGAAATTCCCGCTTTCGCCAACAAAACGCCGCGAGAATGGACCGATGACGATCTTTCCCGTTTTATCGCCAAGGATCTGCATGGCTATGCCGACTATTTAACGCTTTACCTGAAAGAGACCGATAACGATGAACAGCGCATCCTTCGTAACCGGGAATGCGGCGTAATGCGCAAGCTCTCCTCCCTTCGCTCTTTCTTCGATTTTCTCTTTAAGGCGGAGCGGATCCCCGGCAATATTGCTGCGCTGGTCTCTCTGCCAAAGCTCCACGAAAAACCCATCCTTTACCTGATCAACGAAGAAGTCGAACGGCTGCTGGAAACCGTATCCGAAGGCGAAGAACTCACCGAGCGGCAGAAAAAGTACCATCAGCTGACCCGTACCCGCGATGTAGCCATCTTGATGCTCTTCCTTGGCACCGGTATCCGTGTGAGCGAATGTGTGGGCATCGATATCGATGATCTGGATTTTCACTTGAACGGTGTACTTGTTACCCGCAAAGGCGGCAATCAAGTGATCCTTTACTACCCGCCGGAGGTGGCTCAGGCATTGAAAAACTACATTGCCGAGCGCAGTAAGGTGGAGATACTGCCCGGGCACGAAAAGGCGCTGTTCCTGTCGTTGCAGCGCAAGCGCATCAGCCAGCGCGCTGTGCAGCTGATGGTGAAAAAATACTGTGCCATTGCCGTACCGCTCAAGAAGAGAATGAGCCCGCATAAGCTGCGCAGCACTTATGCCACAAGGCTTTACAGCGAAACCGAGGATATCTATCTGGTGGCAGATGCGCTGGGTCATTCCGACGTGAACACCACAAGAAAGCATTACGCTGCCATTAGCGATAAACGCAGGCGAGAAGCAGCCAAAAACGTTTATTTACCTACAATTCCCGATGTAAAGGAAACGCCCGGAGAAGAAAGCGAACAGCAAAAATAAAAACGTTTGTTCGCAAAACATTGCAAAATGTAAAATGATAGGCTATACTATAATAGAATGATTAGAAGGAGGCGAGACCTTTGGCAGGCAAACGCAACGAAACGCAAGCCAAGATCCTTGAATATATCGAGACTTCTTCCCACATCAACGGCTATCCGCCTTCTGTACGTGAGATCTGCGAAGCCACCGGCCTGAAAAGCACATCCACGGTGCATGGCCATTTGGTACGCCTTGAGAAAAAAGGTCTGCTTTGCCGTACCTCCATGCGCCCCCGTGCCATTACCGTAGCCAACGACCACAAAAAGTATAAGCCCGATGTGGTAGATGTTCCCATTGTGGGCCGCGTTACCGCAGGTACCCCTATCCTTGCGATCGAATGCGTAGAAGACTATATCGCCCTGCCCAAGAGCATGCTTGGCGAAGGTGAACACTACATCCTTTCTGTACGCGGCGAGAGCATGATCGAAGCCGGTATTATGGATGGCGATTACGTGGTCGTTCGTAAGCAGGAGACTGCCTACAACGGAGAGATCGTTGTTGCCATGATCGACGATGAAGCAACCGTAAAGCGCTATTACAAAGAAAACGGGCATTTCCGTCTGCAACCGGAGAACCCCACCATGGAACCGATCATCGTGCCCGAGGTCAAGATTCTTGGCAAGGTGGTTTCGCTGTACCGCATGTTCTGAGGATATATGCATTTATGAACAAAACGGATATCGTGGTTGTAGGCGCAAGCAATCTGGATATTTACGCCACATCCTCTGCCGCACTGGTCGAGGCAGATTCCAACCCTGGGCATGTATACACCACCCCCGGCGGCGTTGGCAGGAATATTGCTGAAAACCTCGCCCGATTGGGTTGCCGTACACAGATGCTCACCGCACTTGGCCAGGATTCTTTTGCCGAAGCGATCATCGCAAATGCAAGAGATGCCAAACTGGATCTGTCTGCAGCACTGCGTCTGCCCCATTTTTCTACCTCGGTTTATGTCTGCATCAACAAACCGGACGGAGATATTGCCGTGGCAGTATCGGCTATGGATATATCTCAACAGATCACGCCGGAGTATCTTTCCGACTGTTCCGGGGTCCTGGACGATGCTCCGTTGATCGTTACAGAAACCAACCTTTCTCAGGAAACGCTGCACGCGTTATGGAGGCAATATCGCCATAAGCTGTGCGTGGATTGTGTATCGACAGCCAAAAGTGTTAAGCTCTCCCCTATTCTTGACGGTTTATACTGCCTGAAGGCCAACCGTGGTGAGGCGGCCACAGTAACAGGCTTGCCTGTTACGACTGTAAAGGAAGCGGAGCTTGCTGCTGAAAAACTGCATTCCTCAGGGGTGCGCTATGTGATCATAACCCTTGGCGAGGATGGAGCTTTGGTCTCCGACGGCCGGGAAGCGGTCAGTATGCCGCTGATGCCGGGTGTAACAAGAAACACCAGCGGCTGCGGAGATGCTTTCTTTGCAGGCGCCATTCTTGCGTTGATAAAGCAGCCGGCAGCAAAACAGATGCTACGAAATGGGTTGGCAATGGCTAGACTCTGCGCTGCGGCAGATATGCCGGTGTTCCAGACCCTCGACCTGCACATGCTTACAGAAACGCTTCAAATTTATCAAGGAGGATCATGGCAATGAATCTGGAAAAATATCTCTGGGTCTCCGAAGAGGTAAAGCAAGCGCTTGCAGAAAACCGCCCCGTTGTCGCTTTGGAATCCACCATTATCTCTCATGGCATGCCCTACCCGCAAAATGTTGAAACGGCGCTGATGGTAGAGAAAATGGTTCGCGAAAACGGTGCTGTGCCCGCCACCGTGGCCATCATCGGCGGTAAGATCTCTGTTGGCATCTCCAAGGAACAGATCGAATACCTGGGCAAGAAGGGCCTGGCTGTGATCAAGGCCAGCCGCCGCGACCTGCCCATGCTCCTTTCCCGTGGCGAAGATGGCGCTACCACCGTTGCCACCACCATGATCGGCGCTGCACTGGCAGGCATCAAGGTGTTTGCCACCGGCGGCATTGGCGGTGTTCACCGTGGCGCGGAGACCACTATGGATATCTCCGCCGACCTGGAAGAGCTTGCCCAGACCGATGTTACCGTGGTATGTGCCGGTGCAAAGTCTATTCTGGATCTGGGCCTTACCCTGGAATATCTGGAGACCAAGGGCGTTACCGTGCTTGGCTACGGCACGGAAGAACTGCCTGCCTTCTACTGCCGTAAGAGCGGCTTCAAGGTGGATTACCGGGTGGATACCGCCAAAGAGATCGCTGCTGCCATCCATGTAAAGAGTGTTTGCGGCCTTGGCGGCGGTCTGCTGGTGACCAATCCCATTCCCGAAGAATACGCTATGGACGAGGCCGAGATGACCGCCCAGATCGATAAAGCGATCGCTGCTGCCAATGAACAGGGCATCAAGGGCAAGGAGATCACGCCCTTCCTGCTAGATAAGATCAAGACCCTTACCGAAGGCCGTTCTTTGGCAGCCAATATCAAGCTGGTGCTGAACAACGCGCGCTTGGGTGCCGCTATTGCCACCGAACTCAGCAAGATGTAAACAAGCGCATAGAAGCCCGCCGCACGCTTTACGATACAGCGAGCGGCGGGCTTTTCTTTCTTAAAACAGCAACCGCATACGCGAGGTAAGCGGTTGCTGATTTTATGTTACTTGGCGTTCTTAACTTCCAGCCACAGGGTGTTGTACAGCTCCAGGAAAGCGCCTTCGATGTCGTTGAAGTACTCAAGACCGGCCAGAGCTTCCTGGGAGGGGTTCATGGTGGTGTTGGAGGTGTAGGCCTCACCCATCAGCTCAATGGCACCACTGTTGGGAGAAGAGTACCAAATGGCTTCGCAGTTCAACTGGGCAATGTCGGGGCGGCAGAGGAAGTCGATCAGCTTTTCGGCGTTGGCTTTATTCTTGGCAGACTTGGGAATGACCATGCAGTCTACCCACACATTGCTGCCTTCCTTGGGGATGGCATAGGCCAGATCGGGGTTCAGGTCGATGGCGTACTGGGCATCGCCGCTCCACACAACAGCCAGAGCAGCCTCACCGGCGACCATCTTATCCTTGGTCTCGTCCACCTGGTAAGCCTTTACCACGCCGGCCTTCTTCTGCTCGATCAGCTTGGCCTTGGCTTCTTCCAGAGCGATGATGTCGTGGGTGTTCATGGAGTAACCCAGATACTTGAGGGTGATGCCCATAGAATCGCGGATGCTGTCCAGCATGAACACGTTATCGGCATACTTGGTGTTCCACAGAATGCCCCAGGAATCTACGGGATCATCCACCATCTTGGTATTGTAGAGAATACCAACGGTGCCCCACATGTAAGGAATGGAGTGGGCGTTGTTGGGGTCGTAGCTGGGGTTGAGCAGATTGGGCAGGGTGTAAGAGGAATTGGGAACGTTGGCGTAGTCGATCTCAGCCAGCAGATCCTTGGCCAGCATGCGCTCTACCATGTACTCAGAGGGGAAAACCAGATCGAAGGCTCCGGGGCTGGTCTCCACCTTTACCATCATATCCTCGTTGGTGGTAAAGTTCATGTAGTTGACGTGGATGCCGGTCTCCTGCTCGAACAGCTCCAGCACGCTTTCGTCGATGTAGTCTTCCCAGTTGTACACGTTGACCACTTCCTGTGCGCTGGCGCAGGCAGGCAGAGCCATAAGGAGAACCAAGAGAACCGCAAGAACCTTCTTCATTTTCAGTACCCTCCATAAATAATGATTTGTGGGAGTATGAGTTACGCGGCGTTATCTGCCGTGCGGCGATTTACGATCACCAGCAGGATAAGCAGCGAAACAAACATGAGTGTGCTCAATGCATTGAGCGTGGGGTCGATACCGATACGGGCCTTGGAGTAGATGAGCGTGGAGAGATTCTGCACCAGCGGGCTCGTGGTAAAGTAGCTGATGGTGAAATCGTCCAGCGACAGGGTGAAGGCCAGCATTGCGCCTGTGATGATGCCCTGACGGATCTCCGGAATGATCACATGGGTAAGCGCATAGGTAGGCGTGGCGCCCAGATCCAGCGCAGCCTCGTAGCTGTGCTTGTTCATTTGCTTCAGCTTGGGCATTACGGAGAGGATCACATACGGAGTGTTGAAGGTGATGTGCGCCATGACCATGGTCACAAACCCGCGCTCTACCTTGGTAAAGAGGAAGAGCAGCATCAGCGAGATACCGGTAACGATATCGGGCATGGTGTTGGGAATGTTGGTCAGCGTCATCATCATGCGCTGGGGACGCTTCTTCATGGCATAGATGCCAATGGCGGCCAGCGTACCAAGAATGGTAGCGATAACAGCGGCGATGACGGCTACGGCGATGGTCACCTGCAAGGCCTGCATAATGGAGCGGTCGTTGAACAGCTCTGCATACCAGCGGAAGGAGAAGCCCTCCCACTTGGCGCGGCTCTTACCGGCGTTGAAGGATTGGAAGATCATTACCACGATGGGAATGTAGAGAAAGAAGAGAATGATCCCCAAATAGAACTTTTTGAAGAACAAGCCGGTCTTTTTCATGCAATGCCGCCTCCTTCTCCCTCGGGGTCGAATTTACGAAGTACGCCAAGGCTGATCAGGATCAGTACCATCATGATCAAGCTGAGTGCGCTGCCGGTGTTCCAGTTACCCTCGGTAAGGAACTTGCTTTCGATCAGGTCGCCGAACATCATGGTGTTGCCGCCACCAAGAATACGGGGAATAAAGAAGGTGGTGACCGAAGGCATGAATACCATCGTGATGCCGCTGATCACGCCGGGCAGACTCAGGGGTGCGGTAACACGGGTGAAGGTGCGCCATTCGTTACAGCCAAGATCCTGTGCAGCCTCGCCCAGCTTGGGGTCCAGCTTGCTCAGGCTGGTGTACACCGGGAACACCATGAACGGCAGGAAGTTGTAAACCATACCCAGCAGCACCGCGCCGGAGTTGTACATCAGGCGTACGCCCTCAAAGCCGAAGAAGTGCAGGAGCTTATTGATCAGGCCCTGATCCTCCAGTATGCTCATCCAGGCGATGGTACGGAGCAGGAAGTTCATCCACATGGGAATGATGAACAGGATAACGATGGTGGGGCCGATCTTCATATGGCGGTCGGCCATGAACAGGGCTGCCGGGTAGCCCAACAGCAGGCAGATGACCGTACACAGGAAGGCCATCCACAGGGAGTAGACCAGGGTATCCACGTTCACGGTACCACGGGTGATATAGGCCGCAGCGGCCTCGCCCATGCTGGCGTAAAGCTGGTTTTTGGCGCTGTTGCTATCCCAAAAATTAACGAAGTTATCCAGGGTGAAAGCGCCGTCGGCATCGGTAAAGGCGTAATAGCCGACCAGGATGCAGGGCACGATGGTAAAAATGATCATCCAGAGGGTGTAGGGCGAGGCGAACAGGCTGCGCTTAACGCCGTGATTGCGGCGAACGGAGCCGATGATCAGACCAACGAAGATGACCAGACCCGCACCCATCAGGGCATATGCCCACCAGGGAAGACTCATGTCATACATCGGAAGGCGCCTCCTCCTGCATGGGCTTCATGATATGGATGTTGAAGGGAACGATGTTGATGCCCACCTTGGAGCCCTGGGGCTGCATGGTGGTGGAGTGCACCTTGAAGGTAGTCTCGCCGGTGGAGACCATCATCTCGTAATGCACGCCCTTGAACAGCACGCTCTGCACGGTGCCGGTCAGCTGGCCGATATCCTCGCCTACGATCATGATGTCTTCGGGACGGATGACCACATCCACGGGGGCATTCTCGCCAAAGCCGCTGTCGACGCAGACAAAGTCGTGGCCGGCGAAGTGCACCAGCTCGTCTTTGATCATCGTGCCGCGAAGGATGTTGCTCTCGCCGATGAAGTCGGCAACGAAAGCGTTGGCGGGCTCATCGTAGATGCGCTTGGGGTCGCCGATCTGCAGGATCTTGCCATCGCGCATAACAACGATGGTATCGCTCATGGTAAGGGCTTCTTCCTGGTCGTGGGTAACGTAGATGAAGGTGATGCCCAGCTGCTGCTGCATGTTCTTCAGCTCCAGCTGCATCTCCTTGCGCAGCTTCAGGTCCAGAGCACCGAGGGGCTCGTCCAGAAGCAGAACTTCCGGCTCGTTGACCAGGGCGCGGGCAATGGCGATGCGCTGCTGCTGGCCGCCGGAGAGCTGATCCACATGGCGCTTGCCGTAGCCGCTCAGGTTGACCAGCTCCAGCATACGGTCTACCTTCTTGTTGATCTCGCTCTTGGGCACCTTCTTGAGCTTGAGGCCGAAGGCGATGTTATCCCGCACGTTCAGGTGAGGGAACAGCGCATACTTCTGGAAAACGGTATTCACCCGGCGCTTGTAGGGCGGCAGGGCGGAGATCTCTTTGCCCTCGAAGAATACCTCACCGCTGGTGGGATACTCAAAGCCGCCGATGATGCGCAGCGTGGTGGTCTTGCCGCAGCCGCTGGGACCCAGCAGGGTAACGAATTCCTTTTTGCGTACGTAGAGATTGATGTTCTTCAGTACCTGGGTTCCGTCGTATTCCTTGCAGATCCCTTTCAGGTCGATCAGGTGCTCCTGTTCCATCATAGCCGGGCACTCCTTTTATGTAATGGTGAGGTGATTCTATTATCAGAAGCTGGGGGGCGTGGAGATCCAAAGGACCGTTGCCGGGGCTTTGGAGGTGTTCTCCAAATGGTGAGTGGCGCTGGGGTGCAGGCAGAAGCTGCCGCCCTTTTTGACGGTATAGCGCCTGTTGCCGCTTACCAGCACGATCTGGCCGGCGAGCACATAACCAAACTCTTCGCCTTCGAAGGGAGGCAGGATGCTGCTCTTTCCGCCGGGCTTCAGCTCCAACAGGATGGGCTCCATACTGTTCTTCTGAGCATCCGGCACCAACCAGGTGATCTTTTTCTCTTCGTCTTCCTTCTCAAACATATCCTGAGGTGCAAAGGCGACTTTCTCCTTTCCCCCATCGCTGAAAAATGCTTGCAGTGTAACGCCAAGACATTCCAGCATATCCTTGAGGGTGGCAATGGAGGGAGAAGCCAGATCTCTTTCTACCTGAGAGATGAAACCCTTGCTCAATTCACAGCGGTCTGCCATCTCCTCTTGGGTAAGGCCTCTTTGCAAGCGCAGCTCGCGCAGCTTTTGTCCGATCTCCATTGCGTTTCCCCCTTTCCAACTCTCGGCAGTTCTCGACCGGAAGTTTAGAAATAGTAAACTTCAAAGCGGAGAATATTAAACCATAAACACCCTATGATGTCAATAGGTTTTACGAAGTTTGTTGCTTGTAATTGTATTAAATCTGCTTTTGTCGTTGAAACGGATCTGTAACAGACAAAAAAGAGTGTTTCAGTCCGAAAACCATTGATTTTGCGGACTGCATGCAGATATTTACCATGCGTTTTTGGCATCGGCGCGGGTTCCGATGCGAAAAGGGTCGTTACGCTTGTAAACACTTGTCCTGTCTACTTGACAACTTGTGGTAGACAAGTGTACCCTATCGGTAGACAATTGTCACCTGAATTTGAAGGGAGGAATACCTGTGACCATCCAGTGTACGGATGCAGAATGGAAGATCCTTGAAGTGCTGTGGGAGGCATCGCCCAGAACGATGCCGGAGATCACTCGCCAGCTGGAGCCCGAGACCGGTTGGACCCGCCATACGGTGATCACCCTGCTGAAGCGTATGGCGGAGAAAGGCACTGTGATCATTGATGAAACAGGCACTATGAAGCGCTACTCCCCCGCTGTTTCCCGCCAGGAAGCCTCCGCCCAGCAAACCGGTAAGCTGCTTGGGCGTGTGTTTGGCGGCAACGCCTCGCTGCTCATGCATCATTTGGTGGATACCGGCGAATTGAGCGCAGAGGATGTGGAGGAGCTTCTCAAGGAACTGAAGAAGAAGACCTGAGGAGGGTTTATCTATGCGGAAAGCATTGCTGTTCAACTTCTTGCTGGAAGCTACGATCATCGCAAGTATCGCTATCGTGCTCATGCTGATCGTTCGCAAATGCTTCAGGAAGCAGCTTGGCAATAAAGCCATTGTGTTTGCCTGGCTGCTTGTCGCTATTCGTCTCCTGTGCCCGCTGAGCCTTCAGAACCCTGCAATGAATGAGATCCGTTCACCGTATGCCCCGGATAAAGCCATTCGACCAATTGCAGGCCAGGTGCAAGTACGCGTGAAGGATCTTGTCAGCGAACTGGATCGCTTACAGTACCGTTACGATCTTGACCGGGAAAACGCGATGGTAAAAACCTTCCGTTCTCTGGAGAACTCCGTTTACAGCGGCTACTTTGCCGACTGTGCCCTGCTTGTCTACCTTGGCGGAGCGATCCTGGTAGGAGTGTGGTTCTTTTATCGGAATATCCGTTTCCGGCATATGCTCAAAGCGGGCCGTGTGGAAGCACTCAGCGGCAAAGTGGAGACGGAATACCGTCAGCTCTGCGAAAAGCGTAAGGTGAGAGCGTTGCCTGTTTACTACACAGATCCTTTGGCCAGCGCCTGCCTTGTGGGTGTGCTCCGGCCCTACATCGCCCTGCCCCTTACCTCCAAACCCAATGAAACGATCCGGGTGCTGGAGCACGAGCTGTGCCATTATAAGGGCTGGGATCATATCTGGGGTGTTGTAAGGCTTCTGTGCTGCATGGTGCATTGGTTCAACCCGCTGGTCTGGCTTGCGGCTTCCTTAAGCATGAACGATTGCGAGCTTGCCTGCGACGACCGTGTGGTTCGCGGTTTCTCCGAGGAAGAACGCCGCGAATATGCAGGTATCCTCGTGCTGGCTGCCGCACGCAGAAATGCGCCCGGTCTGCCTGTGCTTGCAACCGGAATGACCATGACCGGTAAGAAACTGAAGGCTCGGGTTCAGAGCATCATCGGCAACCATCCGGTAGTGCGTTGGTTTGCTCTTTCTTTCGTGGCATTGGCGCTCCTGCTGCTACCGGTTGCCTTCTGTACCAGCGAATATGTGCCTGTTACACGTTTTTCTGCCGGTATGAGATCCAACGCGGAGGTGATCGACGCATCGCCGGTCACCGGCACAGAAGAGGCCATTGAAGCTGCGAAGCGGCTCTGGCAAAGCCCTTATCTGGATGGCTTCAGCCAGGATCTTCACTGGACAGCCGAAGCTGGCATCAGCGGCTATACAGTTCGTGCCACCAAGGGAAATACAGAGCTGTTTACCGTCCTTGCACCCGATGGTACGCCTGTAATGCTTGACTACATCGATGGCAACAGCTATGGCAGCAGAGAAGAGATCGACCCGGAAACCGTTGAATGGGAGGATAGCGCTAAGTATCTGCTTGCCTTTATGGACTCTCTGCTGCCCGGCCACTCCAACCGTGTAGAAGCCTTCGACGAAGGTGCTGTCTTCAAGCGCCAGGGCGAGGTTTATGTCTATATGCATGCGCTGGCAATGAGCGGTAATGGTATCGAAAAGGGTTACACCTTCACCGTACGGCTTGGGGATGACCCCTGTGTGATCTCGTATTACATGGAACAGCCCGTACATGCCCTTCTCTGGGAGGATGGCCTTGAAGAGCTCGCAAGCACGAAAGCCAACCGTGTGTGCGGCATTGTTGCAAGAGCCTATACCGACGCCGATCGGATCAGCGGTATCTCTCAGCCGCCTGAAGATGCTCCCACTGTAGAGCAGGCCATGGAGGCAGCCATTGATGTACTGTGCAACAAATACGGTGAGAAGCCTGAACTCCTCCGCCGGTTTGAGGTGCGCTACAAGTACACCGATAACTACACAGATGGGTTCAGAACCCCCTATTGGCAGTTCGACTTCCGCTGCACCAACACCTATGATTACTATTCTGTTGTTTTGCACTCGCCGGAGCTTGAGGTGATCTACACCTCCGGGCGGGACGAAGGGAATGGCTGAGACATAGGGAGCGAATGGAGAGTTGGGCAGAGATGAAAGGAGAGAAAACAATGCTGAAAAGGAAACGATGCCTGTGCTGTTGCGTACTGCTGTGCGCTTTGCTCACTGCGTTGATCGGCCAGACAGCTTGTGCTGGCGGATATACTTACTTTACAGAGAGCGAACAGACAGCTTATGCACAGAGCTGCCTTACCGAAGTTTTCGGGTACCCGGCTAAGGAGGCAGAAAGCTTCGTATTTGAACACACAGAAACAGATGGCATCGCTACACTGAAGTATTGGCATCTGGAACACCCCGAATGGGTCTATGTAGCCACTTTTTCACTGACTGACGGGCAGATCCTTACCAGTGAAAGTCCGTTTCACAGCAGTTTCTCTGGCTACCCCGGCGAGAACAGCGTGCGTTACGACATGAACAAGATCTGTGAGCAGGGGCTGCTAAACAACTGGAACAAGACCTCCCGAGAAGCCTTCCGTACCATTTTGGAGGAAGACGGCTTCAAAGGCTGCGCTGCTCTGGAAAAAGGGCTGTTGAGTGCAGATTATACAGCCGCGGAAGCCGTACGGGACTTTTTCGTATCCTGCTACGGTGAGCCTGCTGAATGGAATGCACCTGTTTCCCAGTGGTGTTCGCAGGTGCTTGAAAGGTATGGTCTTACCCTGCCCGAAACACCCGGAATGCCGAAAAAAGGCGTAGTACGCTACCGTTCTGAAACCAAAGATTCTTATGTGTTGACAGAGTTTCATGAAGCAGTGCCGCCTGAACTGGTGGAAGCATTCGCTCACCCCAAGCTGGGCGGATGGCAGATCCTGAGCGGCGCCAGTGTACTCTTTGAGGAATACGATGCAGGCTATGGTCTCACCGCTTTCGGGAAGGGCGAAAAACGCATGCTGTGTGTGCTCATCAGGGAGAAGGATACGGATTGGAAGGTGCTCCCTGTCGGCGAAAACGCTTTGCCGGTAGGATGCTCTGTACAGATCACCCGCTTGGATCCGCTCAGCTCGGAGATCGCCAATCGCTATACTATCCGTTTTGAAAGCGAAGCATGCAAAGCTGCAGAAATGCAGGTAGCAGTTGTTTATGACGGTGGGCGTGTGCCCTGCCTGCTGAAATCATTCAGCTTTACCGATACGGAAACGGGAAACATATATACTGCTAAGCCAGACGATGGGTTGTATCTGTTCTCCTGTAAGACCCCCAGCGGTGAAACGCCGGAACAGCTCCTGACCGATTCCACCTTCACCAGCGACCTGATGTACCTGGAATTGGATGCCCTGATGGCAGCCATGAAAGCACCTGATCAGGCGGATGGTTTCCGATTGCCGGAGAATACGGTTATCCTGACCGGTGTGCATCTGCGAAAGGAGACCAGCTCCCGCTCCAAGGATCTGGGTATGCTCAACGCCGGTACCATGGCAAAAAAGCTCGGTACAGAACGCGGAGACCCGCACAGCTGGTATCGGGTGCAGATCGGTTCTCTGACCGGCTATGTTTCCAGTGTATATGTGGATGAGACCCTTACCCGTTCGGTGGATACGACGCTCCCTGTTGCAATGGCACAGATGGATACGTCTCTTCGCAGCCATACAGGACTGTTGGCTGAAACCTGCGGTACGATCACTTCGGGGGATAGCATGCATATCATTCTGGAGGACGGTGGCTGGTACTATGTATGTGTACCCACCGAGCAACCCGCCGGTAAATGGATGGATCCGGAAGGCGTGTATGGCTACATTCGCAAGGATGAGGTAACCGTCGGGAACAGCGTGCTGCAAATGGAATGGCAGGCTGCTCTGACGAAATAACGTAAAACGCCCGCGGCGGTAGTGGTTACCGCTGCGGGCGTTCGCATACAGGTGATCAATCAAGCATGTGATCGCTGAGTGCCGCCAGAATGATGTTGCGTACCTTGCGGGTAATGGTGGTGGTACCGGAATCTGTGGTGTTCTGCATGAGCAGGATGGTGGCGTTCTCGCTGGGAATATTGGCAAAGTAGGTACCGAGCCAGCCATCCCAGCCGTATTCGCCATGCAGGGCAAGGCCGGGGTAGCGGCCGGGCTCTGTGCATACGCGCATCAGCTTGCCATAGCTAAAGCCATCCAAAGAATCCCACATATCAAACTGCTGGTTCCAGCCAAGCTGGGGCGAGGTGAGATAAGCAACGCTTGCGCTGCTCAGGATGCGCTTGCCGTTGTACACGCCGCCGGACAGAAGCATATCGGTAAAGGCAGCATAGTCGTCCAGGGTGGAGACCAGACCGGCACCGCCGGATTCAAAATTGGGGCGGCGGTCATATACACCTACATTCAGGTTGCTGCCGGTAAAGGGCACCAGACCCTTCTCGGTGCGGCGGTAGCAGGTGACCAAACGATCCCATTTTTCGGCGGGCACCCAGAAATCGGTATCCTTCATGCCAAGGGGCAGGAAGAACTCCTCCTTCAGAAACTCGCTGAAACGCTTGCCGGAGGCGATCTCCACCACTGCGCCAAGGATGTCTGCACAGGTGCTGTAGCGGAAGTGGCTGCCGGGCTCGAAAGCCAGCGTAGCCTGCCCCAGACGGTTGGCAAACTCTACGGTGGTCATGCCGCCGCCTTCGGCAATGAGGCGGTCGTTTTCGATGAAAACGCTGGCGGCAGACTGGCCTGCTGCATCGTCGCCGGGGTAGGAAACGCCTGCGGTCATGCCGAGCATATCCAGTATGGTAGCGGCGCGCCCTGCGGGGCGTACACCGTTCTCGGTGGCTACCTGCTGGTTGTAAAAGCCGGGCAGAAATTTGCATACAGGATCCATCAGGTCAATGATGCCGCGTTCAGCCAGCAGAATCACCGCTGCGGCAGTAATGGGCTTGGATTGGCTGAACAAACGGAAGATGTGGTCTCTGCGGAGGAGGATGCTGTTTGCCACATCGGCATGGCCGGTGGCAGTGCAGAAGATCTCCCGCCCATCCTTGCGCAGCATAACGCTGAGACCGGCAGCTTCATTGTTGGCTACGGCTGCTTTGAGGCAATCAAGTACGCGTTGTTCAAGCTGGTTCATGGTATTTCCTCCCGGTGTGTAGTTGATCAGGGTATGGATAGCATTTCAAGGAGCTGTGTCATATCGGGGCGCATGGCGTTTTCATAAGCACAATCTGCAAGCACGATCTCATCGGCATTTGAGAGGGGCCCGTCATTGTTACGGCAAAGAATGCGGTATATGCCCTGTACGGCTTTCTTCCTGCTGTTTGCAGGCAGGATCACCTCCACCTCCGGAGAAACGGCGCCGATCTTGGCATAGCGCTTGAAGATCTCGGGATCGTTCCAATGAAGGCACAGCGTGGAAAGTGCAGGACAATCTTCGAAAACAAGCGTATCTACATACGTAGTGCTCGGATGCAAGTGTACTTCCGTAAGCTGAACGCATTGTGAGAAGGCCCCTGTGGCCAGCCTGCGCGCAGGTAAAGAGAATGCTGTAAGGCCGGTGCCACGGAATGCATTCTCGCCGATGCTTTCGGCACTGCCGCTCCACCAAAGTGTGTGCAGCATGTTACACCCGTCAAAGGCGGAGGCCTCAATGCGATATACACCGTTTACAAAGCAGATGGTCTCCAAAGCGGTACAGCCTGCAAAAGCGCGTTCGCCAAGGGTCTCTGTGGGGCCGTATGTAATGAATGTACGAAGGCGGGAGCAGGCGGTGAATGCGTCGCTGCCAATGGTCTGAACCGAATTAGGCAGGACCAGTGTCTCGATGGTGCTGCTTATCCCTTGCTGAGGTGCAAGGGAAGCGACGGTCGTTACCGGGATGCCATCGAAAACGGAAGGAACGACCACAGTGGCTGCAGAGCCATCGTAACCGATAATGCTGCCTGTTGCGGCATCGAAACGAAGGCCATCTGTTGTTTCGGGCAGCTGTGGCATGGTTTCGTAGACAGAAGGGTCGCTTTCTCTGAGCAGCGGCATATACCAGGGTCTGTTCAGCGCTTTGCTGAGCGACAGAAGCATGCGCTCATCCATCGCATCTGAGACTCGGATCTCCTCGTGCGCTACATTTTGGAAAGCTCCGGTTTCGAGAGCGATACCGGCAGGCAGAACAACACCCTTCAGCGATGTATTGGCAAAGGCGTTCTCGCCGATCGAAGAGACCGCTTCACCCAATACCAGCACTTCTATGCTGCTGTTTTTGAGAAAATCTTCAGGGATGCTGCCCTTTTCAACGATCACCGTCTTGAGGGCCGTACAGCCGCTGAAGGCATCAGAGGGCAAAACAGAGGCGTGGCACCGAATGGTCACTGTCTCCAGAGAGGTACAATCGTCAAACGCGCCCTTCCCCACCTTGCGGATGGTCTCCGGCAGGGTAAGCTCTGTGATGGCAGTGCCCTGGAATGCACCTGCACCGATGGTCTCAACGTTCTGGCTGAATTCTATAGTGGTAAGCGTGGTATCGGTGAACAGCCGGTCTCCGATCTGTTTGGTATCGGCATACAGGGTGGTCAGAGAGGTGCAGTCGGGGAAAGACCCCTCCGGCAGAGCGGAGCTTCCGCATTGCAAATAGATCGTGTCAAGAGCGGTGCAGCCGGAAAAGGCATCTTTACCGACGGTTTTCACAGAAGAGGTGAGTGTGATCTCGGTAAGCGAGGTGCAATCCCGGAAAGCCCCCTCGCCAATGGAGGTGACGGTATCGTACAGGTCGATACGGATGAGGCCGCTGGATGCAAAGGCTTCTTTGCCGATAGTGGTGAACTTGTCGGAGTGAGGCACACCAAAGCCCTTGAGCTGCTGTTGCCCACTGAAAGCACCCTCGCATATCCCATACACAGGCAGCTCGGTGCCATCCGTGTGAATGAGGGCATAATGGGGGTAGATATAGCTTTGCGCTCCTGTATAACCGGAGAGCAGATAGCCTTTTTTACCGTCCTTCTCGTAGGCATAGCCTTCGCCGATCAGCTCCAGCTCCGGGGCATTGCCACGCCATACCCTGGCAGCAAGCCCGGCCTCGCGGGCCTGCTTCTGGGCAGCCTGTGCATCTGTGCGGGATGCGTTCCATGGTATGTCGATATCCTTGATGGGGCAGTTATCGAAAGCATACACTGCCATCTGCGGCAGCCGGTCACTTTCGAAAACAAGGTAGCTCAACGAAGCACAATCGGAAAATGCTTTCTTTTCTATCGAAGCGATGCTCTCCGGGAAGATGACTGTCTCCAGCGTATCCAGCCCATGGAAGGCACCGCTTGCAATGCCGGTCACCTGCACACCGCCGATGGAAGCGGGGAGCCTGAGCTGCGCTTGCTGACCCGTCCAGCCGGTAATGGTGCCGGTGGCTGCATCAAAAGCAAAGCCTGTTTCCTCTGCGCAGGCCGAAAACACCGGCAGCAAAAGGAGCAGGCAAAGCAGACAGGCAGCGGTCTTATGAGCGTACTTCAAGCTATCCATCCCTTCGGTGATCAGTTATTCTTGGTAAACAGTGCACGAAGGCTCTCGGTATAGGGCGGTTTGGCAATGCCGTGCTCGGTGATGATGCCGGTGATCAATTCATGGTCGGTCACATCGAAGGCCGGGTTGTATACCTTAACGCCTTCGGGGGCCATACGCTTCTCGTACCACATTTCGGTAACCTCGTGGGCAGGGCGTTCCTCGATGGGAATGTCATTGCCGGTGGGGGTATCCAGATCGATGGTAGAGGTCGGGCCGAGCACATAGAAGGGAATACCGTAGTGCTTGGCAAGAATGGCCACACCACTGGTACCGATCTTATTACAGGCATCTCCGTTGGCGGCTACACGGTCGCAGCCTACGAAGACCGCATCGATCCAGCCGTTCTTCATGACCTGAGAGGCCATGTTATCGCAGATGACGGTGGTATCCACGCCGTCTGCCATCAGCTCGAAGGCAGAAAGGCGGGCACCCTGCAAGAGAGGCCTGGTCTCATCGGTGTAGACACGGAAATGCATGCCTCTTTCTCTGCCCAGATGGATGGGCGCAAGAGCTGTGCCGTATTTGGAGGTGGCCAGCTGTCCGGCGTTGCAATGGGTCAGAATGCCGCAGCCATCCTTCAGCACAGTGAGACCGTGCTCACCGATCATGCGGCACATTTCGGTATCTTCGTTTTTGATGGCGGCGCATTCCTTGAGCAACAGGGTCTTCAGCTCCCCCACGCTCTTTTGCGGGTTCTCTTCCACCACAAGCTGCATGCGCCGCAGCGCCCAAGCCAGGTTAACGGCGGTAGGCCTTGCTGCTTCCAGCCAGGCTCTGCGCTCGTCGAACAGCCGGAGGAACTCGCTGTAGTCATCGGTCTGCAGCTCCTTGGCAGCCAGATAGATGCCAAAGGCAGCAGCGACGCCAATGGCAGGCGCGCCGCGTACCTTGAGCAGATAGATCGCTTCCCGGATCTCCTCCTGAGTACGCAAGCGGAGGATCTCGACGCGCCCGGGCAGCTGGGTCTGATCGATGAGCACAAGCTCGCTGTTTGCGTCATCCAGCGCAACGGTCTCGATGGACATCACATTGGGCATGGTCGGCCTCCTTATGCATGGTCATGGATCAGAAATTGCGGGACATATCGTAACGGGCGTAGAATTCCTTGCGGAAATCCAGCAGACGATCGTTCCGGATCGCCTCGCGAACACGCTCCATCAAGCGAATGAGGAAGCGCAGGTTGTGAATGCTGGCCAGCCGTGCGCCGGTGATCTCGCCTGCTTTGAACAGGTGGCGGATGTAAGCCCGGGAGAAGTTCTGGCAGGTATAGCAATCGCACTCTTCATCCAGCGGGCGGAAGTCGTGGGCATACTGGGCATTCTTGATGACCAGACGGCCATCCGTGGTAAAGCAGGTACCGTTGCGGGCAATACGGGTAGCCAGAACGCAATCGAACATATCCACGCCGCGGAGCACGCCTTCCACCAAGCAATCAGGGGAGCCTACACCCATCAGGTAGCGGGGCTTGTCGCCTGCCATGTGAGGCATGATGGCCTCCAGCATATCGTACATGATGGGTTTGGGCTCGCCTACGCTGAGACCGCCGATGCCGTAACCGAAGAAGTCCATATCGCGAAGCACTTTGGCACTCTCGATACGCAGATCCTTGAAGAACGCGCCCTGCACGATGCCGAAGAGCACCTGGTCGTCGTCTGTATGGTGCTTCTGGCAGCGGGCAGCCCAGCGGTGGGTGCGGTGCATGGCATCTTCGGCGGTGGCATGGTCGCAGGGATATGCGGTGCATACGTCAAAGGCCATCATGATATCGGAGCCCAGCGCGTGCTGGATATCCATGCTCACCTCGGGAGAGATGAACCGCTTGCTGCCGTCCAGATGGCTCTGGAAGGATACGCCTTCTTCTTTGATCTTGCGGATTCCGGCAAGAGAGAACACCTGAAACCCGCCGCTGTCGGTAAGGACAGGCTTATCCCAGGACATGAACTTATGCAGACCGCCTGCCTCGCGGATCAGCTCTTCGCCGGGGCGAAGGTGCAGGTGGTAGGTGTTGGAGAGCATGATCTCCGTGCCGATCTCCTTCATTTCGCGGGGGGTCATGGCCTTTACGGTGGCTACGGTACCTACGGGCATGTAGACCGGTGTATGGATGTCGCCGTGAGGCGTATGCAAGAGACCCAGCCGGGCGCCGGATTGTTTGCAGGTTTTGAGAACTTCGAACGTAAACTTGGAGGTTGCCACGGTATTCGCTCCTTACTGCTGGGAAGAAATATGGGAAAGAAAAGCCTGGATCTCGTCTGTATAGGCTGAAAAAGCACCGGCCTTGGGCAGAGTGGTAAAACACATGGGGGTCTTTTGTGTAGGGTGTGTGATGCGCAGCACCGCACCCCACAGAGCGATGCTCTCGCCCTTGACCCCTTGACCGTACCGCATATCATGCACGATCGGGTGGCCGCTGTTTTGCAGCTGAACACGGATCTGATGTTTGCGCCCGGTCTCCAGGCGAACATGCACCAGCGCGGTATCCGCTTCCGGCCTGCGTGCAAGAACATGATAACGCAGCCGCGCTTCCTGAGCACCGGGTGTACCGGGTCTGACCACCTTTACATTGCCGGTGGCTTCATCCTTCAAAAGATGATCTTTCAGGAAGGCTTCCTCGGGCAGGTCGCAGCCGCGCACAACAGCAAGGTATTCCCGCTCCATATGATGGCTGCGAAGCTGCTCACTGAGCCGGGATGCGGCCTTGCTGGTGCG
Organism: Clostridiales bacterium; assembly: GCA_015056315.1. Lineage (GTDB taxonomy): Bacteria > Bacillota > Clostridia > Christensenellales > Aristaeellaceae > Limiplasma. The sequence goes on along the minus strand of SVGN01000026.1, from coordinate 11,971 downwards.
GGCAAAGGCCACCAGACCGCCAACGGGCCTGTCCAGCCTGTGCACGAGCCCCAGATAGACTTCTCCGGGCTTTTGGTATTTCTCTTTGATGTAGGCTTTGCACATCTCGTGCAGGCTCTCATCGCCGGTGCTGTCGCTCTGGGTGAGCACATTCGGAGGCTTTACGGTAATGAGGAGATGGTTATCCTCGTAGACGATCTCAGGCATCGGGCGTCCACCTTGCGGTGGTGCCGCAGGGCAGCACACCGCCGCTGGTCACGGCCAAGGCCAGTTCTTCCGCTTCGGCCTTGCCGCCGTAGCGGTCGCACAGACAACGGCGTGCGATGTTGCCCAGCACGCTGGCAGAGAAGCCGGTGGTATAGCCGTTGATCAGGAAGAACAGCGGCGTATCGCTCATGGCCTGAGCAGCCAGATCTACCAGATCGTACAGCTCATCCTCCAGCTTCCACACCTCGCCACCTGGGCCGCGGCCATAGCTGGGCGGATCCATCAGGATGCCGTCGTAGCTGTTGCCCCGGCGGAGCTCGCGCCGCACGAAGGCTTTGGCATCTTCAACGATAAAGCGGGTATAGGATTCATGGATGCCGGTCAGATCCCGGTTCTCCTTGGCCCACTGCACCATGCCCTTGGCAGCATCCACGTGGGTAACATGGGCACCGGCTGCGGCACAGGCGATGGTGGCACCGCCGGTATAGGCAAACAGATTGAGGATCCTGGGCTGGTGGCCGAAGCTGGCGGTGTTGCGGATGCGTTCCTGCATCCACAGCCAGTTGGCGGCTTGCTCGGGGAAAAGGCCCGTATGCTTGAAACCGGTGGGCTTTACATAGAACTTGAGATCACCCAGGTTGATGGTCCAGCGCTCGGGCAGCTTTTCTTTGAAATCCCAGTGGCCGCCGCCGGTCTCGGCGCGGCTGTAGGTAGCCTGCGCGCGGTTCCACAGTTCAGGCTTTGCTTTGGGCCAGATGACCTGCGGATCGGGTCTGCGAAGGATGATCTTCCCCCACCGCTCCAGCTTTTCGCCATCGCCGGTATCCAGCACCTCGTAGTCCGTCCATTGATCGCAAAGGTACATGCGTTTTCTCCTTTACAACTCGAAAGCGGGCGGGGCAAAGGCCCCGCCCTTGGTTTTGTGTAGTTTAGGCCTTGCGGATGGCAAGAGTAGCCTTCTTGCCGTTGATGTTCCACTCCTTGGAGACAGAACCTTCGGCAGCAGCAGCGTTCTCCATGGCTTCGGCCAGAACGCTCTGCATGATGAAGCTCTTACCGGCCTCGATGGCAGCGGACAGTTCTTCACCGGCCTGATAGGTGACCAGGATGCGGTCGCTGACCTCGAAATCGGCTTCCTTACGCATGGTCTGCAGCTTGGATACCACCTCGCGCTGGTAGCCTTCGGCGATCAGCTCGGGGGTCAGGTTGCAGTCGAATACAACAGTCACATCGCCATCAGACTGGGCAGCGAAGCCGGGCTTCTGGGTGGCTTCGGCCAGTACATCGTCCTTGGCGAGCACTACCTCGGTATCTTCAACGGTAAAGGTGAAGTTTTCGCCGCGGGCGAAGGTATCCATCACATCGTTGCCGTCCAGTTCCTTCAGCGCAGCGCCGATCTTGCCCAACAGCTTGCCGTACTTGGGGCCAAGGGTGCGCATCTGGGGCTTCAGGTTGTAGGTGGTGAAGGCGCGGGCATCATCGGTGAAGATGACGCTCTTTACGTTCAGCTCATCCTCGGCCAGCTCGCCGAACTCCTTATCGAAGCTGGTGCCCTTTACGTAGAGGGTCTCCAGGGGCTGGCGAACCTTCAGATTGGCCGAAGCACGCAGGGCGCGGCCCAGGCTGACGACCTCCAGCAGAGCGCTCATCTGGGTGTTCAGGTTCTCATCGATCAGGCTCTCGTCGGCTTCGGGGAAGCGGCAGAGATGTACGCTTTCGGGGGCGGTCTTATCTACGGTGCAGACCAGGTTCTGGTAGATATCCTCTGCCATGAAGGGCACAAAGGGAGCGATCACCTTGGAGAGGGTCACCAGCACATGATACAGGGTAGCGAACGCAGCTTCCTTGGTGTCGTCCATGCCCTTGCCCCAGAAGCGCTCACGGCCGCGGCGCACATACCAGTTGCTCAACTCATCCACAAACTTGGTGATGGCGTTGGCGGGCTCGGGGATGCGGAAAGCGGTCAGGTCTTCATCCACCTGCTTGATGAGCTGATTGAGGCGGCTCAGGATCCACTTATCCATCAGGGTCAGGTTGACCTTATCCAGGGGATGCTGGGCGGGGTCGAAGTTGTCGATATTGGCGTAGAGCACGAAGAAGGCGTAGGTGTTCTGGAGGGTACCCATAAACTTGCGCTGACCTTCGTTGACGGCCTCATCGCTGAAGCGGCTGGGCAGCCAGGGAGCACCGGAGGTGTAGAAGTACCAGCGCACAGCATCGGCGCCCTGCTTGTTGAGCACAGACCAGGGATCCACAACGTTGCCGATGTGCTTGGACATCTTACGGCCTTCCGCATCCTGTACGTGACCCATAACGATGCAGTTCTCGAAGGGGGCACGGTCGAACAGCAGGGTGCTGATGGCCTCCAGCGTGTAGAACCAGCCACGGGTCTGGTCGATGGCTTCGGAGATGAAATCGGCAGGGAAGCGCTTTTCGAACACTTCCTTGTTCTCGAAGGGATAGTGCCACTGGGCGAAGGGCATGGAGCCGGAATCGTACCAGCAGTCGATAACATCGCTGACGCGGGTCATGGGCTTGCCGCACTCGGGGCAGGTGATCTGGATCTCATCCACATAGGGACGGTGCAGCTCGATCTCGCCCACCTCGGTGGTGGCCATCTCGCGCAGCTCCTGCTTGGAGCCGATCACATGGATGTGACCCTCTTCGCAGCGCCAGATGGGCAGCGGAGTGCCCCAGTAACGCTCGCGGCTCAGGCCCCAATCATGTACGTTCTCCAGCCAGGTGCCCATACGGCCTTCCTTGATGTTGTCGGGCATCCAGTTGATGGTACGGTTATTGGCCACCAGCTTGTCGCGAACGGCAGTCATCTTGATGTACCAGGTGGGACGGGGATAGTACAGCAGGGGCGTATTGCAGCGCCAGCAGAAGGGATAATCGTGGGCGAAGGGAACGGCGGCAAACAGCAGGCCGCGCTCCTTGAGATCATCCAGGATCAGCTGGTCGGCTTCCTTTACGAACACACCGGGCCACTTGGTATCGGCGGTCATGCAGCCCTGGGTATCGACGAAGTTGACGAAGGGGATATCGTTCTGCTGACAGACGCGGTTATCGTCCTCACCAAAGGCAGGGGCGATGTGAACGATGCCGGAACCATCGGTCATGGTGACGTAATCGTCGCAGACAACGCGCCAGGCGGGCTTATCCAGCTTGCCGACAGCAAAATCGAACAGGGGCTCGTATTCCTTACCGGCCAGCTGAGCGCCGGGCATTTCCTCGTGGATGACGGCATCCTTGGCCTTCGCGCCAAAGACAGTATCCATCAGGGCCTTAGCCATTACATAGTTCTTACCCTCGATGGTGAAGCGCATGTACAGATCCTGAGGATTGACGCACAGGGCCAGATTGCTGGGCAGGGTCCAGGGGGTGGTGGTCCAGGCAAGGAAGTAAGTATCTTCCCAATCCTTGGTCTTGAAGAGCACAAAGGCGGAAGTTTCCTTTACATTCTTGTAGCCCTGGGCGACCTCGTGGCTGGAGAGGGCGGTGCCGCAGCGGGGGCAGTAGGGTGCGATCTTGTGGCCAAGATATAGAAGGCCCTTGTCGTAGATGGTCTTCAGGCTCCACCACTCGGATTCGATGTAGTCGTCCTTATAGGTGATGTAGGGGTTCTCCATGTCGGCCCAGAAGGCAACACGGTCGCTCATCTCTTCCCATTCGGACTGGTACTTCCAAACGCTCTTCTTGCACTCCTTGATGAAGGGCTCGATGCCGTAGGCTTCGATCTGGGGCTTGCCGTCCAGACCAAGGATCTTTTCGACTTCCAGCTCAACGGGCAGACCGTGGGTATCCCAACCGGCCTTGCGGAGCACATCCTTGCCCTTCATGGCCTGAAAGCGCGGGATCAGGTCCTTGATGGCGCGGGTCTCGATGTGACCGATGTGGGGGCGACCGTTGGCAGTGGGCGGACCATCGAAGAAGGTGAAGCGCTCATTGCCTTCGTTTGCGTGGAAGCTCTTGCGGATGATGTCCTTTTCCTTCCACAGGGCAAGGGTCTCTTTTTCGCGCTCGACGAAATTCATGTCTGTGGGTACTTTGCGATACATGTCTCCATTTCCTCCTTGCGGCATTGCCGCGTATGCTGTAGTTGCCCCATAGGTCGGTTTTGGGCATGAAAAAACCGTCCCGAGGCCATCGGGACGGATGATGATTGCATCGATCCGCGGTACCACCCGCTTTGGCAGAAACATCTGCCCACTCTGCGCCGACGCATGATCGGCATGCTCTTTCACGGGAGCGCCCGGGAAGCCCTACCTGCATGTTCAGGCTTCCAGCTCGGGGGTGATGGGGCTTGCGCGCTTCGGCATCCGGCTCGCACCAACCCGGACTCGCTTTACCGAAGGGGATTGCCAAGACCGTCCCCGTCATTGCTGATGGATTGAATTATACTAAAAGAAAGGTGAAAAGTAAAGGGCGAATGCTATGTTTTTTTCTTCTTTATATATTATTTCCCGTTCGGTGTATGGTAATTTGATTTGAAAAAAATGGACAAAAAAATACCGTTGACAACATCCCGTTTCTGTTGTATGCTGTTGATACAGTAATTAAGCAACTATGTTACCAAACCAAACAGGCAGATTTTTCTGTCCCGTTTATTTATGTCTCCAATGGCTCATGTGTATGAGTCAAATAAATAAAAGGAGTGACTGACTTATGAAAAAGTTGGTATCCATCCTCTTGGTTCTGGTTCTTTCCCTCTCTCTGCTGACTGTTGCTTCCGCTGAAGCTCCCAAGAAGGTCGGCGTGGCCATGCCCACCCAGTCCCTGCAGCGCTGGAATCAGGACGGCGCCAACATGAAGGCCCAGCTGGAAGCTGCCGGCTACGAAGTTGACCTGCAGTACGCCAACAACGACGTTGCTACCCAGGTTTCCCAGATTGAAAACATGATCCTCAACGAGGTTGAGGTTCTGGTCGTTGCCTCTATCGACGGCGGCGCTCTGGGCACTGTTCTGCAGCAGGCTAAGGAAGCCGGCATCGTAGTTATCGCCTACGACCGTCTGCTCACCGGCACCGAGTATGTGGACTACTACACCACCTTCGACAACTACAAGGTTGGCCAGATCCAGGGCCAGTACGTTGTTGACAAGTTCGATCTCGCCAACACCACCGAGACCTACACCATCGAGTTCACCGCCGGTTCCCCCGACGATAACAACGCTGGTCTGTTCTTCGCTGGCGCTTTCGACACCCTGAAGCCCTTCATCGACGAAGGCAAGCTGGTTTGCGTTTCCGGCCAGACCGATTTCGAAACCGTTGCCACCCCCGCCTGGAAGTCTGAGACCGCTCAGGCCCGTATGGACAACATCCTGTCCGGCTTCTATGCCGATGCCCTCACCGGCGGCCAGAAGCTCGATATCTGCCTCTGCTCCAACGACTCCACCGCTCTGGGCGTGACCAACTCTCTGGTTGCTTTCGGCTTCACCGCTGAGAACATCCCCGTCATCACCGGTCAGGACTGCGACATCGCCAACACCAAGAACATGGTGCTGGGCCTGCAGGCTATGTCCGTCTTCAAGGATACCCGCGCTCTGGCCGAAGCCACCGTTAAGATGGTCGGCGAGATCCTCTCCGGCGCCGAAGTGGAAACCAACGCTGTTTACGCCAATGGCGTAAAGGACGTTGCTTCCTTCAACTGCACCCCCGTGTTCGCCGATGCTTCCAACTATGTTGAACTGCTCATCGACAGCGGCTACTACACTGCTGAAGATCTGGCTGTGACCGAGTAATATCGATCATACGGAACACAATTTCGTCTAAGGATGGGAGACGGACGTTCTTCGTCCGTCTCCCATTTTAGGATTTTTGGGAGGAATGTATTTTGGGCGACACGATTCTCAAAATGCAAAACATCACCAAGGAATTTCCCGGCGTTAAGGCGCTGGATAACGTAAACATCGAGGTAACCGAAGGCGAGATCCATGCCCTTTGCGGCGAAAACGGCGCCGGTAAATCCACGCTGATGAATGTTCTCAGCGGTATCTACCCCTATGGCACCTACAGCGGCAATGTTATCTACCAGGGACACGAGTGCCGCTTTAAGAACATCAAGGATAGCGAGCGCGTTGGTATCGTTATCATTCACCAGGAGCTGGCGCTGGTGCCCTACCTGAGCATTGCCGAGAACATGTTCCTTGGCAACGAGCAGGCTAAGAACGGCGTTATCAACTGGGATCTGACCAACCAGAAGGCTGCACAGTACATGCAGATGGTAGGCCTGAACGATTCTCCCTCCACGCTGATCAAGGATATCGGCATGGGCAAGCAGCAGCTGGTTGAGATCGCCAAAGCCCTTGCCAAGAACGTAAAGCTTCTCATTCTGGATGAGCCCACCTCTTCTCTGAACGAAAGTGATGCCCGCAAGCTGCTGGATCTGCTGATCGAGTTCAAGGAGACCAAGGGCATTACGAGCATCATCATCTCCCATAAGCTGAACGAGATCAGCTACTGCGCCGACAAGATCACCGTCATCCGCGACGGCCAGAGCATCGAGACGCTGGTGAAGGGTGTGGATGAGCTCTCCGAAGAGCGGATCATCAAGGGCATGGTAGGCCGCGAGATGACCAACCGCTACCCCGCCCGTGAGCACAACATCGGCGATGTGGCGATGGAGGTCTCCAACTGGAATGTTTACCATCCCTTCTATGCAGACCGTAAGGTCGTTGATAATGTATCCATCAATGTACGTCACGGCGAGGTAGTCGGCTTTGCCGGCCTGATCGGTGCCGGACGTACCGAGCTTGCCATGTCTGTGTTCGGGCACGCCTACGGCACCAAGATCTCCGGCGAGCTGAAACTGAACGGCAAACCTGTTCGCCTTACCAGCATCCCGCAGGCGATCAATGCCGGTCTGGCTTATGTGACCGAAGACCGTAAGGGCGACGGCCTGATCCTGACCAACAGCATCAAGCATAACACCACCATGGCAAGGCCTGCCTTCATCAGCAAGCGCGGCGTGATCGATAAGGATCTGGAAAAAGCCAAGGCAGAAGACATCCGCACGAAGCTGGGCGTTAAGACTCCTACTGTTGAGCAGGATGTTGGCAACCTCTCCGGCGGCAACCAGCAAAAGGTACTGGTCGGTAAATGGATCTTCGCCGAGCCCGACGTGCTAATGATGGACGAACCCACCCGCGGCGTTGACGTTGGTGCGAAGTACGAGATCTACCAGATCATCAACAATCTGGTCTCTCAGGGCAAAGCCGTTATGATGATCTCCTCCGAGCTGCCGGAGCTGCTGGGTATGTGCGACCGCATTTATGTTATGAATGAAGGCCGCCTGATCGCCGAGCTGGATGCCAAGGACGCATCTCAGGAGATCATTATGAGTTACATTATGCAAGACAGCAAAGGAGGGATCGGCGCATGAACACCAAGAAGCGCACTGCAAAGCTTGATCTGAAGCAATACGGTATGCTGATGGCGCTGGTCGCGATCATCGTACTCTTTACCATTCTGACCGGCGGCAAGCTGATCAAACCCATGAACATTTCCAACCTGATCTTCCAGAATGCGTACGTCATTATTCTGGCGATCGGTATGCTGCTGTGCATCCTCACCGGCGGTAACATCGACCTGGCCTGCGGTTCTGTAGTTGGCCTGGTAGGTGCCTGTGCGGGTACCTTCATCATTGAAATGAACTGGAATGTGTACCTGTCCATCGCTCTGTGCCTGCTGATCGGCATCGCCATCGGTATGTGGCAGGGCTTCTGGATCGCCTATGTGGGCATTCCCCCGTTCATCTGCACGCTGAGCGGCATGCTGGTGTTCCGCGGCATTACGCTGCTCATCCTCAACGGTATGACGCTGGCGCCCTTCCCCACCGCTTACCAGCAGCTCTCTACCGGCTTCATTCCCGATCTGGTAGCTGAGTTCTCCATCGGCGGCACCAAGCTGAACCTGCTGTGCCTGCTGGTTGGTATTCTGATCGCTGTCGGCTTCTGCGCCTCTCAGGTGATCGGTTATCTGTCCAAGAAGAAGAAGGGCTACGAAAACCAGCCCATTCTGGTGATGATCATCAAGATGGCAGCTATCTCTGCTGCTGTTATCTGGGTGTTCTACCTGCTGGCCCGTTATCGTGGCATCCCCACGGTGCTGATCATTCTGGGCCTGCTGCTTGTGGTTTACAGCTTCTTTACCCAGAAGACTGTTCGCGGCCGCCATCTCTATGCCATTGGCGGTAATATGAAGGCTGCCCGTCTCTCCGGTGTTAAGACCAAGCAGATGATGTTCTTCGCTTACACCAACATGAGCTTCATCGCCGCTATTGCCGGTCTGGTATTCGCTGCCCGCCTCAACAGCGCCAGCCCCACCGCCGGCCAGAGCTTCGAAATGGATGCCATTGCCAGCTGCTTCATCGGCGGCGCTTCCGCTTACGGCGGCACCGGTACCATTAGCGGTGCTCTCATCGGCGCTCTGATCATGGGCGTGCTGAACAACGGTATGTCTCTGCTGGGCATCAGCTCCAATATGCAGCAGGTGGTAAAGGGCATGGTTCTGCTGGCTGCCGTCGCCTTTGACGTGATCAGCAAGAACAACCTGATCCAGCTGCCCAAGCTGAACGAGCTGTTCAAGGGCAAGAAAACCGCTGAGGCTGCTGCCAAGAATTAAGCGTTTCAGAACAAACAAACCGGGATGCTCCACTTGCGGAGCATCCCGGTTCTTTGTATTCAGTTGTTTCAACCTCTACGCCATACGGTGGGATGGAACAGTACAAAGATCGGGAACAGTTCCAGGCGGCCGCAGAGCATCAGCAGGCTGAGGATGTATTTGGCAAAGGGCCCGTAGCCAGCAAAATTCTTTGTTGGGCCCACTGCACTCAAGCCGGGGCCAACATTACTGACACAGGTGAGGGCAGCAGAGAAGTTGCTTATCAGGTCGAATTTGCCCTCCAGTGCCACCAGCAGTGTACCGATAAAGATGAGCGCAAGATAAGCAACGATGAACAGGCTGATCTGCGAAAGCATGCTCTCATCCACACCCTTGCCTTCAAAACGTACCACCTGCACCTTTCTGGGCTGGATGGTGCGGCTCACCTCACGTTTGATGTTTTTCGCTGCCAGTGCAACACGAACGACCTTCATACCGCCCGCTGTGGAGCCTGCACAGGAGCCGATCAGCATGACCAGCAGCAGGATCATTTTCACTGCAGCCGGCCACAGGTCGAAGTCGGCGGTCACAAAGCCGGTGGTGGAGACAAGGCTTGCAACCTGGAAACTGCCGTACCTGAGGGCGGTGAAGAAGTTTTGATACCGGGGCGTTATGACGGCCGTGGTGAACAGAATAGCTACCGTTACGATGCCAACATACCAGTGCAGTTCCTCACTTTTGAAGAAGGAACGGAAATCGCCGATCAACAGCCGGTAGAACAGCGCAAAGTTGATGCCGAAGATGATCATGAATACGGTGATGATCACATCCACAGCTAAACTGTCGAATGCGGCTACGCTTTGGCCGTAGTTGCTGAAGCCACCTGTACCGGCAGTACCCATAGCGTGTATGGCTGCATCGTACAAAGACATTCTGCCTACAAAGACCAGCAGCACGAATTGAATAAAGGTGAGCACCGCATAGATGATGTAAAGGATCTTGGCGCTATCCCCCATTTTGGGCAGAACCTTGCTGAAGCTGGGGCCAGGCGATTCCGCTTTGGCCAGGTGCGAGGTACGGCCGGTCATTTGGGGCAACAGAGCAAGTGTGAGTACCAGCACGCCCATGCCACCGATCCAGTGGGTAAAGCTGCGCCAAAACATGATGCCCCTGGGGGCTCCCTCAAACTGGTTGAGTACGGAGGCACCCGTGGTTGTAAAGCCGGATACCGCTTCGAAAAAAGCATCTTCAAAGCGTGTGAACAGGCCGCTGAACAGGAAGGGCAGACCGCCAAAAATGCTCAGCAGCACCCATGCAAGGGCAACAGCTACAAAGCCTTCTCTTGCACGGAGATTGGTCTCTCTGGGTTTGGAGAGATAATGCATCGGTAATGCAACCAAAAGGAGGAGACCGATGGTTTTCAAAAAAGCGGCGGCATCACCGCTGTCGCCGTAGTAAAGGGCGATCAGCAGGGAGGGCACCATGGCGAGGGCTTCGATCAGCAATATGGAGCCCTGGAGGCGTATCACAAGCCGTTTATTCACTTGCGGATCACCTCGTTCAAATCGCTGATGCCGCTTTCACAGGCAATGATGATCACACTGTCACCGGCTTCAATGAAGTCGCTGCCGAAGGGAACGATCACGCGTCCTTTACGCACGATCACCGCAACAAGAGTGCCGTTGCGTATGCTTAGCTCCTTCAAAGGTACGCCGATATAGGGATCGCCCGCCCGGGCGACGAACTCCAGTGCTTCGGCTTTGCCGTTGACGAGGCGATAAAGCTTCTGCACCTTGGTACCGTGACCGGCGGCGTGAGCGCGTACATAGCGCAGTATGTTGGCACAGGTGATGTATTGGGGGCTTACGATACTATCAAGGCCCATGGCGTTGATGATATCTTCGTAGGCGATACGGTTATTCTTTACGATCACCTTGGGTACGCCCTGGCTGACTGCAAAGAGGCCGGTCATCAGGTTTTCCTCGTCGCGGTTGCTGAGGGTTACGAAGGCATCCATTTGCTTGAGGCCTTCCTGATCCAGCAGTTCCTGATCCGTTCCGTCGCCGCAGAGCACATTGACATCGGGCAGGGCTTCACTGAGGCTGATTGCCTTTTGATGATCCAGTTCGATCAGCGTAACACGGATGCCCATAGGAGCGATCATTTTAGCAAGGTAATAGCTGATGCGTCCGCCGCCCAGCAGCATCACATTCCTGATACGCAGGCTGTTTTTGCCCAGGTAACGGAAATAGGCTGTAATGGTTACCATATCGGCGACCACATGTACACGGTCTCCCGCATGAATGATGAAATCGCCGTTTGGAATTGTAACCACACCATCCCGCTCAACGGCTGCGTAAAGCACCTGGGGCAGATCGTTCAGCTTTTTATTCAGGTTGCGCAGCGGAATGCCGACCACGACGTCTGTCTCCTGGGTGCGGAACTCCACCAGCTCCACACGCCCTTTGGCAAACGACTCGATGGTGCTGGCAAAGGGAAACCGAAGCAGACGGCTGATCTCCAGCGCGGTAGCCCGCTCGGGGTTGATGGTCAGATCGATGCCAAGCTCGTGCTGCATCAGATTCAGGCTTTCGTTGTATTCAGGATCTCGAACCCGGGCGATGGTATTTTTTGCGCCCAAACGTTTGGAAATAAGGCAGCAAAGCATATTGGTCTCATCGTTCGTCGTGGCAGCGATGACGATGTCCGCTTTGTCTACGCCTGCATCCATCAGCGTTTTGGCGTTGGCACCGTTCCCGCGCACACACATAACATCGAGAGTATCCTCACTGCGGTGAAGAACTGCTTCGTTTTGATCGACAATGGTAACACTGTGTTCTTCCCGTGCCAGACTTTCGGCAAGGGTATGGCCTACCTTACCGTCTCCAACAACCAGAATACGCATAGAAAAGACCTCCAAAATATTTGCAGGTAAACCTTCCCGGTGCCAACGAAATTGCACCGTACAAAATACAGTATAGCATAGTTCGCATGAAAAAGAAATCTACTTTGAAAACCCCACATACACACAGGTTTGTAGCGCTACAATACATCTTGGACAGTAAGAGAAAAGAAAAGAAGGATTGGCTCATGTGGTATAGTTGAGTTGCGACACAAAACTGTACGAAAGGAGCCAAACCCTTCATGAAGAGCATAACACAA
>SVGN01000087.1 GCA_015056315.1 Clostridiales bacterium | reverse complement strand
AATTCAGTACTACTTGAATAGAATCAAAAACTTAGGCGGTAATTACGTTCCCTCTGCCACCTAAGTTCATATGTGTCATATAGGCTTGTTTGCTATACACTTTTTGAGGATGGTTTTCACTGCAAACACGCCTGCGGCGGCTTTTTCGACGATTTCTGCACCGTTTGCCCAGGAGCCTACGGCTTCCCGGGCGGCAAACGGAGGGCTGCGGCCCTCCGATACCTCTGGGGCTTTTCGACAGTCTGAGGGGCTGCCGCCTGCATAGTGCAGGGGCAGCCCCTCTTTGTTGCTGTCTTGATTGTTTCCGGCTGCGAGATCGCAGCCCCGTTACACATTCACCGCGTGCTCCTTCACAAAGCCGTGGGCACCGAAGATCTGCCACCGGCCCACCCCCAGCCGTTGCAGAATGGCCTTGCGCTCCTCTGCGCAGAGCCCGGGGTCGGTATCCACCGAGGTCATCAGGATGGGCGCATACCGGTTGTACTCGGCCTGCTGGGGAGTAAGGCCGTGGGTGTTTACGTAGATATCGCCGGTAAAGGCCAGGTGATGGTCGTAATCGATCAGCACGATCTCGCCGGGCAGATGGCCGCCCTTGCCCTCGTAGACCTCAAAGTGCATTTCGCCAAAGCGAAAGGTGCCGATGGGGGTGAGGGGGGCATGCAGCTCGCCGGTCTCCGGCCAGGGGGTGGTCAGCTTTTCCGGCGCTGCGGCCCGGTAGGAGGTAAGGGCCTTGCAAATGTTGATGTAAGGCTTGTGCAGCGGGTTCTGCTCCCGGTAACCGTCCAGCCCGGCGTGCTCCTGCCGGAGGCAATGGGCCGTTCTCGGGCTGCAGATGATCTCATCGAACAGGGGCAGCAGCCCGCAGTGATCCACATCCGCATGGGTCACCAGGATACGCTTGTGCATATGGTCGAAATCGGGCACCAGCCTGCGGAATACCCGCAGCATCTCCTCCCGGTAGCAGGCGTAGCCGCTGTCGATGAACAGCAGCTGCCCGTTGCTGCGGAGGAGGATGGTATTGCTGCCACAGGGCGGCTCGATGAGGATGATCTCCGTCTGATCGGTCACCTTGTGGGTGCTGATCCTTGGCACGAAGGCCTCGCCCCGGGAAGCGCCCAGCAGCTCTGCGAATTTGCCGATGCTGTCAAAGGTGCGGTAGGGGGAGAGGCCGTGCTCGTCCAGCGTCTGCATGGCCAGGTTCACGTGCACCAGCAGCTGCTGGCGCACATCGCCGTCAAGGCCCATGGTCTGGGCCAGACTGTCCACATAGGTGGTGTAGAAGATGCTGTTATCGTAGACCTTTTCGGAGCGGTTGTAATCGATCACCCGCACCTTGCAGAGCTTTTCCGCTTCGTCGAGGAACGCAGCGATCTGCTCCGGTGCATCCACATACAGCCCCATTTTGAAGAGCTGGTGATCGGTGCCGTTCTCCTGGGAGCTGATGTAGGAGATGTTCATGCGGAAATCGTTGATGAGCCGCAGTACGCCGGTCACGCTGCCGGGCACATCCGGCAGGCGGAACTCCACCAGCACCACGCTGGTTTTGGCGGTGCCGCTGTTCAGATATCCGATCTTGGCAAGCTCTGCATCCGCTTTTTGAAGCTGCTCCTCCGTGCCCTCCGCATCAATGAACAGGGTGTGGGAATCCACCGCCTTGTTGTAGCTGACCCGGGTAATGTTGATGCCCAGCGCGGCAAAGCACTCGCTGGCCTTCAAAAAAGCGCCGATGTGGTTAGGCATGCTGGTCACGTACGATTTTCTCATGGAAGATACACCTCGCTTGACAGGGATGGGAGAGAGGGGGAGCGGTCAGCACCGGGGCTGCGCGGGGCAGGCAGGCTCCGCCGGGCGGCATTTGACGACTACCTCCGTTACATTGGTCAGCACCACCTCGCCGTGCTGGTTGCAGGCGGTGATGGAGATCTCCACCAGCCCGTTGCGGGCGTTGCGCCGCTCGGCTTTGGTAACGGTCGCCCTGCCGGTGAGCACATCTCCGGCAAAGACGGGCCGGAGCCATTCGATCTTGGTGGAGCGGCCCGCCAGCAGCTCCTCGCCGAAGAGATCCACCTCCAGGTATTTGGCCCATACCGCCATAAAGGACATCACACCCGGGGCGATCAGCTGCCCGAAGGGCGTTTTTTTCGCGTATTCCTCATCGGTGTGCAGGGGTATGTTATCGTACTCCCGGGCAAAGGCCAGCATTTTATCCTTTTCGATGGCAGCCGGGGCGATCTCCACTGCCATACCGGGCTTGATGTCTTCAAAGTACATGGTGTCACCTCATTGGTCGTTTCGCAGCGGGCGCGGGGAAGGGCCATGGGGCGGGATCGCCCGAACGATCTGCCCCATGGCGATCAGGGGATGGGATCCTTTCGGGTATGGCGGGCTCAGCCCTGCACGGTCTCCTTTTCGGGAGCGTTCTCCTTGCCAAAGAGCTTTTGTACGCCCTGCACGGCAACGATCACGCCCAGCACGAACAGCGCAACGGCAAAGCTGCCCTGCAGCAGGTCGCCGCCCAGGTTGGCGGTGGTGGCGGCAAAGATGCCGCCGAATTTGGTGGCAATGGTCATGCCCAGAGCGGTCAGCGTTACTGCCAGCATGATGCCCATGGGTACCCACAGCATCCAGCCCTTGCGGTTGGTACGCTTGAGGAACACGGCGCAGGCGATGAGGGCCAGCGCGCTGAGCAGCTGGTTGGCAGAGCCAAACAGGGGCCAGATGTTGGCATAGCCCGCCTTGGCAAGGGCGTAGGCCATCACCAGCGTAGCCACGGTGGCGGTGTACTTGTTGGTGAGGAACTTCTTAACGGGGCTCATGTTTTCATCCGTGTCGGTGGAATCCAGGAAGAACTCCTGGAAGGCCAGACGGCCCACACGGGCAACGGAGTCCAGCGAGGTGAGGGCGAAGGCGGATACCGACAGGTTGATCAGCGTGAATGCCACATCCTGCGGGATGCCGATCTTGCCCAGGAAGCCGGAGATGGCGGAGGCGAACACCACCGCAGGGGTGCCGGAGGCCACCTGCGCGCCGCTGGATACAGCACCCACGGCGATGAGGGCGATCACGGCCAGCAGGCTCTCCAGCAGCATGGAGCCGAAGGAGATGGGCAGCATGTGTTTCTCGTTCTGCACCTGCTTGGAGGCGGTACCGGAGGATACCAGCGAATGGAAGCCGGAGACCGCACCGCAGGCAAT
The DNA here is from genome assembly GCA_015056315.1 of Clostridiales bacterium. GTDB lineage: Bacteria > Bacillota > Clostridia > Christensenellales > Aristaeellaceae > Limiplasma. The sequence goes on along the minus strand of SVGN01000087.1, from coordinate 2,726 downwards.
GGTCACAAACAGGATGGGGAACATATGCTGACCATTGACCGTAAAGCCGTTGAAGGCGTTCAGGTTCATCTGGGGGTTGGCCACCAGCACGCCCAGCACCGCCGCAACGATCATGGCCACCAGCAGGTAGCTGTTCAGGTAGTCGCGGGGCTGGAGCAGCGCCCATACGGGAACGATGGAGGCAACAGCGATATACACGAATACGATCAGGTGCCAGGTGCCGGTGGGCACATACATGGGCAGTACCATGCCCAGCACGATGCACAGCACCAGCAGCCCCACCGCGATGGCGGTATTCACCAGCGGCTTGAAGCGGCACACCTTCAGCACCACGCCCAGGGTGACCGCCGCCAGAATGAACAGCATAGAGGTGGTGGCTACCTGACCGTTGGCCAGAGAGACCTCCGGGGTGGCGGCAAAGCCGTTGAAGGTATTGGCGACCACGTCCGCAAAGGCTGCAACCACAAGGATGGAGAATAGCCAAACAAACAGGGTGAAGAGCTTTTTGCCGATCTTGCCGATATACAGCTCAATGATATAGCCGATGGTGCGGCCCTTGTTGCGAACAGAGGCATACATGGAGACGAAGTCCTGCACGGCACCGAAGAACAGGCCGCCTACCAGCACCCACAGCAGTACCGGCACCCAGCCGAAGATGGCCGCCTGAATGGGGCCGTTGATGGGGCCTGCGCCTGCAATGGAGGCAAACTGGTGGCCGAACACCACACCGGGGGCGGTGGGGGTGTAGTCTACGCCATCCTCCATTTCATAGGCAGGGGTCTTTGCTTTGGGGTCGATGCCCCAGGTCTTGGCCAGCCAGCGTCCGTAGAGAAGATATCCTGCGCCCAGCACGATGAGCGCGATGAGCATGATGGTGATTCCATTCATTCCAAAACATCCTTTCTGTTTTCGTTTCGCTTATCTCTGGCATTTGCGCCGCGGTCGCATCCGTCGGGGAAAGCGTGCTATATCAAAAACCCGTCCCTCACCGATCTGAAAAAAGATCTGTAAGAGACGGGCTGTTATTCCCGCGATACCACTCTTGTTGCCGCATCCTGTGCGGCCTGCTCTGCCACATCGACCGTAAATGGTGAATGTGCTCTCCTGTAACGTGGAGACGACGGTCTTGCCTACCGCCCTCCCGAGCCCGGGGGGAGGTTTCAGCGGACTGCTCATGAGGGATACGCTGACCTTTCATGCTCGCCATGCCTCGCACCTACCGGCATTTCTCTGGGGACGCTGTGAAAGCGCGCTTGTCTCAATCACTGCATTGCATATGTGGTTTACGCGTATAAAATACGCCTGTAATGCCCGTTCTGTCAACAGGGATCGGTCAGAAAAACATTGCAAAAACATTTTGCAACCGGCTGGATTCGGGTGTAAAATGCATACGATATAATACGACTTACCTGATCGGCGGTGATGCTTTTGGACGAGACCCATATGTATCTGGTACCGGACTATTACGAGCACTTTTCCTGCAAAATGGGCGCATGCCGCTCCGCCTGCTGCGAGGGCTGGCCGATTTCCTTTTCGCTGGAGGATTACTACCACCTGATGAGCCAGGAATGCTCCCCGGAGCTGAGACGCAAGCTGGATACCGCGCTGCACATCAAGCTGTCGCCCACGCCGGATGCCTACGCGGAGATCGCGCCCCGGTTTGATGGTGCCTGCCCCATGCGCATGGAGGATGGGCGCTGCGCCCTCCATGCAGAGATGGGGGAGGGCGCGCTGAGCTATGTGTGTCGGCTGTATCCCCGGGGCGTGCGCATGGATAATGGGTTCGAATGCTCCTGCGCCAACAGCTGCGAAGCGGTGCTGGAGCTGCTTTTCAGCCGGGATGAGCCCATCGAGTTCGTCACCCGGGAGCTTACCTTCGACCTGCCCCGGCAGGCCCTGCCCGCGTTCCGTTTCGAGACCCTGGGCAAGGAGCAGGAGATCCGCCTGTGGCTGATCCGGCATATGCAGAACCAGACCCTGCCCATGCCCCAGCGGCTGATGGCGATGGGCCATGCTTTGGCGGCGCTGGATGAAGCCCTTGCCGCCCACGATGAGCATCAGCTGGAGCGCCTGCTCCGAGGGCAGAGACGCATCCGGCCTCTGCAGCCCAGAGAGCTTACCCAGGGGCATTTGGAGCTGGGCCTGCGCTTCGCTGCCGGGCTGATCGGCCTGCTGGATGAGCGCAGCGACAGCATACGCGCCTATGGCGAAGATGCCCTTGCTTATTTCGACGGCTCTTTTGAGAGATACACAAAGGCCCGCGATCATTTTGAAGCCGTGCTGCCCAAGTGGGATATCTGGTTTGAGCACATGCTGGTGAACCATATGTACTTTGCCCGCTTCCCCTTTCAGGATCGCCCGGTGAGCCTGCCGGACGAGTTCATTGCCCTGTGCGCCGTGTTTGCCATGCTGCGCTTTCTGGGCATCGGGCATATGCGGGAGAAAACCGACCCGGCTGCCTTTGTGGATGTGGCGGCTGCGGTGTTCCGTCTGGTGGATCACACCGCCTTCGACCGCTATGCCGCCGGTATGATGAAGGAGCTGGGCTGTGACGACCGGGAGCGCATCCACGACCTGATCAGCCTGTGAGCTCGTCAAAAAACTCGCCAACGGCGACTTTTTTGACGACTTTTGCACCGTTTGCCTAGGAGCCTACGGCTCCCCGGGCGGCAAACGGTGATAGGAATCCCTTGCTACGCAAGGGTTCCGAAACCACCGGAAGGGTG
>SVGN01000086.1 GCA_015056315.1 Clostridiales bacterium | reverse complement strand
AGGGAAGCGCGTGCGCAGTGCGCACAACGCCGAAGGCGTTAGCGACCCGCAGGTGGGGAGTGAAACGAGTACAGACCACGGCAGTGGGCTGTACGACGATTGAACGACCGGGGCGTAGCCTGCCCCGAAGGGGCTGAGGGTGCTGGGCGCAGTCCCCTCCCGGCAGGAGTCGCCTCACCCAAGCCGGGTAAAGCTCGCCCGCCCCGGGCGAAGGGCCGCCTGTGATGCGGGAAACGATGTGCACGGAGGGAGCCTTGGAGATACCTCTGCCCAAACCTGCCCTTGCCAACCGGGCCGCCTTGGGGTAAGATAGCGGTAGAACCATTACAGGAGGCCCGAACCATGCTGATCACCAACGCCAAAGCCTGGCTGGACGGCGTTTTTATTTACCCCTTCTGCGTACGCCTTGGGGATGGCTGCATCGCCCAGGCGGCTCCGGCACTTTCGCCCCTGCCCGGCGAAGCGGTGCTGGATCTGGGCGGCGACTATCTGCTGCCCGGCTTTGTGGATGTGCACATCCACGGCTACCGGGGGCACGATACCATGGAGGGCGAGGTCTCCATCCGTGCCATGAGCCGGGATCTGTACCGTGAGGGCGTAGCGGCCTTTCTGCCCACCACAATGAGCGCCTCCAAGCAGGAGACCCTGCAGGCGGTGGCCGGTACCCGGGCGGTGCTGGCGCAGCAGGAGAAAAACGGTGCAAGGGTGCTGGGCCTGCATATGGAAGCCCCCTTCCTCAACCCCAAACGGGCGGGAGCCCAGCGCAGGCGCTACCTGTGCGACCCTTCAATGAAAACGCTGCTTTCCCTCACCGGCGGCAGCCCGGAGGGCATCCGGCTGCTCACCCTGGCCCCGGAGCGCAAGGGGGCGGAGCACTTCATCCGCGCCCTGCGGGATAACGGCATCACCGTTTCGCTGGGGCACACAGAGGCCGATGGGGCGCTCACCCATCAGGCGGCAGATTGGGGCGCAGACCACATCACCCACACCTTCAACGCCCAGTCCCCGCTTGGGCACCGGGAGCCCGGCGTGCCCGGTGCAGCCCTGACCGACGACCGCTTCTATTGCGAAATGATCGCCGATGGCGTGCATCTCCACCGGGATACGGTACGCCTGATGGTGCGGGCCAAGGGGCCGGAGAAGGTGGTGGCCATTACCGATGCCATGGAGGCCGCCGGTATGCCGGAGGGGCGCTACGCTCTGGGCGGCTACCGGGTGGAGGTGCGGAACGGGCAGGCCCGGCTCACCAACGGCACCCTGGCAGGCTCGGTGCTCACCCTGCGCCGGGCACTGGAAAACCTGATCCATCTCTTCGGCATTGCGCCGGAGGCGGCAGTGCGCATGTGCACCCTCACCCCGGCGGAATCCATCGGTGAGACGCTGGCGGGCAGGATCGCACCCGGCGCTCCCCTGCCCCTTACCCGCTGGTCGCCCGATTGGCGGATGACCGGCATCGTGGATGGCACCCAAGCATAAAAACGCCCCGCGGGGGCGCAGAGGTAGTGTTATGACAGAACCAAAGAAGAACCGCTGGGGCATGATCGGCGTCATTTTTGCGCTGGCGTGGCCCACCATGCTGGAGCAGCTGATGCAGACGGCTGTCCAGTACATCGATACCGCCATGGTAGGCTCTCTGGGCACCACCGCCACCGCTGCGGTGGGTGCCACCACCACCGTCAACTGGCTCATCGGCAGCACGGTATCCGCGCTGGGAGTGGGCTTTCTGAGCACCATCGCCAAGGCCTACGGTGCCAACGACAAGCCGCTGGCCGCCCGTGCCACCGCTCAGGCCACCCTGGCGGTGCTGACCTCCGGCATCCTCTTTACGGTGCTGGCGTTGGCCCTCAGCCCCATGGTGCCGGTGTGGATGCAGGTGGATGAGAGCATCCGGGAGCTGGCCGCCACCTATTTCTTCATTCTCTACACGCCCATGCTGCCAAGAGCCGCCAGCATCATCTTCGGTACGGCGCTCCGTGCGGCGGGCGATACCAAGACCCCCATGCGGGTAGGCGTGTGGGTCAACATCACCAATGTAGCGCTCAACTTCCTGCTCATCTACCCCAGCCGCACCCTGCACCTGTTCGGCTTTGAAATGTGGATGCCCGGCGCGGGGCTGGGCGTGGTGGGCGCAGCCATCGCCAGCGCCATCGCCTTTACGGTGGGCGGCGTATGCATCACGGCGGCGCTGTGGCGGCACCCGGTCATCTCGCCCAAGGGCCAGAGCCTGAAGCCGGATATGACCGTTCTGCGCCCCTGCCTGCGGGTGGCGCTGCCCAATATGCTGCAGCGCTTCGGCACCTCGCTGGGCTATGTGGCCTTCGCCGCCATGATCAACTCCCTGGGCGAGATCTCCACCGCCGCCCATACCATCGCCAACACGGTGGAAAGCGCCTTCTACGTGCCCGGCTACGGCATGCAGACCGCCGCCGCCACCCTTGCAGGCAACGCCTACGGCGCAAAGGATCGCAAGCGCATGAAGGAGCTGGCCCGCACCATACTGGTCATCGAAACGCTGATGATGATCCTCTCCGGCGGGCTGCTGTTCCTGTTTGCTCCCAATATGATGGGCCTGTTCTCTTCGGAGGCGCAGGTGATCCTGCTGGGGGCCACGGTGCTGCGCATGGTGGCGGTCTCCGAGCCCTTCTACGGGGTATCCATCATCATCGAGGGCATGCTGCAGGGCGTGGGACGCACAGTTACGCCCTTTGTGTACAACATCATCGGCATGTGGGGCGTGCGCATCGTGGGCACCTTTGTCTGCACCCAGCTGCTGGGGCTCTCGCTGGTCTCCGCCTGGGCCTGCATGATCGCTCACAACCTGCTGCTGTTCGTGCTGTTCACCATCCACTATCTGCGGGGCAAATGGAACCCGCTGGAGCAGACCGCAGGCAGCCTGCGGTCGTAAGACAAAAATCGACCCCTCCGCCCGGTACCGTGCAGATCGGCACGGCCCGGCAGAGGGGTCGTTTCTGTTGTATTGCCCAAAGCCGGCAGCATGGGGGGATCACTTATCGCGTCCCGGCTGCGGCAGCCCGGTGTGGCTCAGCGCCTTGACCAGCGGCACGCCCAGCGCATAGCAGACCACCGCCTGCCCCAGCGATACCGTGAGTATGTTCAGCCACAGAGCATCGATGCCGTAGGCATAGGTGAGCACCAGACCGATGATCACGCCGTTGCAGATGACCGGCGGCAGGGCCGCCAGCCAGTGGTCACGGCGCAGCCTGCGGGTAAGGACGGCGGCCATCAGCGTGGCCAGGGTGCCGAAGACCACATCATAGGGGTTGGCGCCCGCCAGCAGGTTGCTGAGCAGGCAGCCGATGGCCAGCCCGGGCACCGCCTCGGGGAAAAGCACCGGCAGCAGCGTAAAGGCTTCGGAGATGCGCATCTGCACCTGCTGGAAGCTGATGGGCTGAAAAACCAGCGTAAGCGCCGTGTACAGCGCTGCAATGATCGCCCCCAGGCAGATGGCCCGTACTTTGGAATGCTTCATTGGTTACCTCCTGCCGACCGTTGCTCATGCAAGGTACGACGAAATACTATAGCATAAATTCGCCTGTTCGCCAATATGCGAAAACGGTTGCGTTTTATCCCAATACCCCTCTTGCAGCCAATGGGTTTTCGTGCTACCATGTACGCAATCAATTACAACGCCCAAGGAGGCTGCATCATGGAAAACTACAAGCATTTCAAACTGGCTGCCTATGTGCATGCATACTACGTGGAAAAAGCGGACGAAGCCGCCATCCAGCGCGCCATCGACTACTACCGCCACTATGTGCATCTGGATAAGGTCTACATCGAGAACCACCGGGGCCTGGTGGATGTGCCGGTGGAGAAGCTGCGCAGCGTAAAGGCCCTGTTCGAGAAGAACGGCATCGAGACCGCAGGCGGCATCACCTCTACGGTGCTGGTGAACGGCGAGCGCAAGCCCAGCTACTACGACACCTTCTGCTACACCGACCCCGCCCACCGGGAGCGCTACCTGCAGATCGTGCGGGATGTGGCCTCGGTGTTTGACGAGATCATTCTGGACGACTTCTTCTTTACCAGCTGCACCTGCGAAAAGTGCATCGAGGCCAAGGGCGACCGCACCTGGCAGCAGTACCGCCTCGACCTGATGGAGGATTTCGCCCACGTGATCGTGGAGGAAGCCCGCAGGGTGCACCCGGGCATCAATTTCATCGTCAAGTACCCCAACTGGTACGAGAGCTATCAGGAGTGCGGCTACAACCCCGGCAAGCAGAAGGATATCTTCGACATGGTCTACACCGGCACCGAGACCCGCGACCCCCAGTACTCCCAGCAGCATTTGCAGCGGTACCTGTCCTATTCCATCATCCGGCTGATGGAGAACATCGCCCCCGGGCGCAACGGCGGCGGCTGGATCGATCCCTTCGGCTCCGGGCACAACATGAACTTCTACCTGGAGCAGGCCAACATGACGGTGCTGGCCAAGGCCAAGGAGCTGATGCTCTTCAACTTTGAGGTGATGGAGAACACCGCCCTGCTGCCCGCCCTGGGCCACGAGCTGGCCCGTATGGACCGGATGCTGGCCAAGCTGGGCAACCCCGTTGGCGTGGCCGCCTGGGAGCCCTTCGACGGCGATGGCGAGGATCAGCTCTACAACTACCTGGGCATGGGCGGCATTGCCGTGGAGCCCTCCCCCTATTTTGCCGAGGGTGCGGAGATGGTGCTGCTGACCGAAAGCTCCGCCCACGACGCCACCGCCATGGAAAAGCTGGAGAAGCACCTGCGCCGGGGCGGCAACGCCATGGTGACCAACGGCTTCTTCCGCGCCTGCTACGACAAGGGCATGAAGGAGCTTACCTCCGTGCGGCTGACCCACCGGCATGTGCTGGCGGATGAGTACATGATCTCTCACTACAACTACCGCAACGACCATGCCTTCTGCAAGGGGCATGAGAAGCTGCTGTTCGAGATCCTCAGCTACAAGACCAACGCCACCAGCTGCAACATCAACCTGGTCGCCGGAGAGAACACCCTGCCCCTGATGACCGAGGACAGCTACGGCAAGGGCCGCCTGTTCATACTGAACGTGCCGGAGAACTACGCCGATCTTTACAAGCTCCCCGAAGCGGTATGGCAGGGCATCGCCAAGTATGCCAGCATGGGCCAGCGGGTCTACATGGCAGGCGAGGGCAAGCACTCTCTGCTGTGCTACGATAACAACACCTACGCCATCCAGAGCTACCAGCCCTTCAGCGATACCGTACAGGTGATCGTGCGGGGCGAGTGTAAGGGCCTGCGGGATCTGGAAACCGGTGCCGAATACACCCAGCGCATCGCCCTGCCCCTGCCCTCCCACATGATGGATGCCACCACCACCATCCCCGAGCCTGCCGAGTACAGCTTCCCCGTGCAGGTAGGCGCAGGCAGTCTCAAATTCCTGGAGCTGATGGAGTAAGAAGAGAATAGGACATATACACAAAGAGCTGCCGCAGCGGGTGCTGCGGCAGCTCTCTTTATGTTGGCAGGAGCAGCTCTGTTGTTTTGGCGGGAAAGGCTGTTTCTGCCTTGATGACCCGCCCCGACAACCCGGAGTTCGGGAGGCAGGGGATGTTTTCGCAACCAAGCGACTTCTGCTGCTTTGGCGGGGAAGGTTGCATTGCCATGCCGACCCGCCCCGACAACCCGGAGTTCAGGAGGCAGGGGATGTTTTCGCAGCCAAGCGACTTCTGCTGCTTTGGCGGGGAAGGTTGCATTGCCATGCCGACCCGCCCCGACAACTCGGGGTTCGGGTTCCAGCGAAAACGGAGCACAGCCAAGAGGCTCCCCGCACGCGACGGTAGCGAACGACGTCAAATCCCCCTGCCGTTTTTCGGGGCGGGTGAAGGGAGCAGTGCGCTGCCCGAGTAGCGAGTGGGCTGACCCGTGGCTGCGGAGTGACCTTGATTGCGACCGCCGCCACGAAAAAGGGCAATTATTGGGGATTTGACCAAAGAGA
>SVGN01000085.1 GCA_015056315.1 Clostridiales bacterium | reverse complement strand
TCGGAACCCTTGCGCAGCAAGGGATTCCTATCGCCGTTTGCCGCCCGGGGAGCCGTAGGCTCCTAGGCAAACGGTGCAAAAGTCGTCAAAAAAGTCGCCGTAGGCGAGTTTTTGACGAGCTGAAAGCCCTCTCTGCGGCGTGCAGAGAGGGCTTTTCCGTTGCTTTTGAACGATCTCTTTACTTCGAACGGGCAAAATCATGGGCTGCTTCCACCCAGGTCAGCAATTCTCCATCCACATCCCCCGGGCTGCCGATCGGGATATGCACCGTCCATCTGCCAGGGTACGGCTCTGTTTGCTGTGCGACTCTTGGCGATACCAGCGGCCCGGGCAGCCCCAACGTGACCGTGAGAAACGGAACCGGCAGCTCCGCCTTTCGCCGCACCGGACGCAGCGAAACACAGGCGTATACATACCGCTCGCTGAAGGTGATCTGGGTCTTGCCAACGCGGACCCTTGTCCCCGGATAACGGCTGAGAAGCGCCCCGGCAACGGCTTCATATAGGGGAAAAGCAGCCTGTTTTCCATCGAAAAACAACCGCTCATCCAGCGTTATGTGAGTCATACAGATGCCTCCTTTCCCCGACAACCGATGCTCAAGGCATAGCACGGGGTTCCTGGCCGCACAAGGGTTTAGCGATACAACGACCCATACCGCCGCAATTCCGCACAAAAGCCCGTCCCCGGAGCGGTGGCGGGCTTTTGTACCTTATTCCTCTTCAAACGCCGTAACCGCCTCTTCGGCAGCCTCCAGCGCATCGTACAGGCCGGTGGTCAACTCCTGCTCCTGCGCGTATTCCTCGGTCAGCTGGCGCATCAGGGCCTGATCCTCGTAAGTGGCAGGGTCGGCCAGCCTGGCTTCCAGCTCGGCGATGCGCTGCTCGTTGCGCTCGATGGCCTCCTCTGCCTTCTTCACCTGTGCCTTCAGCTCCCGGAGCATGGCGTTGTACTTGCGATCCTTTTTCTTTTCTTTGTTCAGCTCGGTCTTGGTCACCTCAGGCACACCCAGCTGCACAGGCGCAACGGGGCGGTTGCGCTTCTCCATATAATCGTCGAAGTTGCCCAGATACTCCCGGATGCCGTCCTGCTCCATGACCATGACCCGGTCTGCAAACCGGTTGATGAAGTAACGGTCGTGGCTGATGGCCAGAATAGTGCCGGGGAAATCCCTGAGGGCATCCTCCAGCACCTCGCGGCTGTCCATATCCAGATGGTTGGTAGGCTCGTCCAGCAGGAGCAGATTATCCTTCTTGAGCATCAGCTTGGTAAGGGCCACACGGCCACGCTCGCCGCCGGATAGCTTGCCGATCTGCTCATACACCTCATCTCCGGTGAACAGGAACAGGCCCAGCGCCCCACGCACCTTGGACTGCTCCATGGTGGGGAAATCGTTCCAGACCTCATCCAGAATGGTGTTATTGGGGTTCAGGGATTGCTGGTGCTGATCGTAGTAGCCCACATCAATGTTGGTGCCGTACCTGACCACGCCCGTATCCGGCGTAAGCTGGTTCATCAGGATCTTGAACAGCGTGCTCTTGCCCACGCCGTTGGGGCCGATGAGGGCCACCCGGTCGCCGGTGCGCAGCTTGAAGGAGACGTTTTCGAATACAGTCTCCCCATCGAAGTGCTTGGAGAGGCGGTCTGCCTCCAGAGCATCCTCGCCGCTCCTGCGCCGGGCATCGAAGCTGAAGCGCACATGCTGCTCCTCGATGGGCTTATCCAGCCGTTCGATGCGGTCCAGACGCTTCTGGCGGCTCTCGGCTGCCTTGATGCTCTTCTCCCGGTTAAAGCTGCGGTAGCGCTCGATGATAGCCATTTCCCGCTGGATCTCCTTCTGCTGGAGCTGGTATGCCTTCATGCGGGTCTCAAAATCGGCGGTGCGCTTCTGCATATACTGGGTGTAGTTGCCGGTGAACTTGATCATCTTGCCGCCCAGCAGCTCGCCCATGGTGTTGCATACATGATCCAGGAAATAACGGTCGTGGCTGATCAGCAGCAGCGAGCCCTTGAAGGCGGTCAGGTACTCCTGCAGCCACTCGATGGCCTCCAGATCCAGATGGTTGGTGGGCTCGTCCATCAGCAAAAGGTCTGGCTTCTGCAAAAGCAGCTTGGCCAGAGACAGGCGGGTGCGCTCGCCGCCGCTGAGGGTGCCGACCACCCGCTGGTGCATATCCGGCGTAAGGCCGAGGCCGTTGAGCACGCCCAGCATCTCGCCCTCGTAGGCATAGCCCTCCTGCTCGTTGAAGCGTTCCAGCAGCTTCTGGTGCTCCACTGACAGCTGTACCGCCCGATCCGGATCGGTCTCCTGTGCCATTTCCTCCTCCAGGCGGGTGAGCTTCTTCTCCATAGCGATGATGGGCTCGAACACACGCAAAAGCGCGCCCCAGACGGTATCCGTCAGGGCGATGTCGTCCACCTGGGCCAGATAGCCGATGCGCAGCTCCTTGCTCTTATGCACTGCACCGCCGTCCGACTCCAGCTCCCCGGTCAGAATGCGCATCAGCGTGGATTTACCACAGCCGTTTACGCCAACAAGACCCATCTTTTCGCCCGTCTGCAGGCTGAAGCTGACGCCCCGGAGCACCTCGTGGATGCCAAAGCTCTTTTCAAGGTCTTGTACGGAAATCAAAATCATATGGCTATACTCTCCTGTTTACCCGGCCAGCCCAGACAGTTCCTCGGCGGCCTCGAGCAATTCTTCTCTTGTCATACCGCAATGGGCAAGGGTCTCATCGGTGGCATTCGCTGCCTGCCGCAGCAGCTCTGCTCCCTTCCCCACCAGGGTTATGCGTTCCTCTGGGCTGCGCACCCGTTCCTCAGCCTGAAACAGCGCATCCTCCATCTCGTCAAAGGCACCGCCGGAGCCGAAAAACATGGCGCAGGCGGCAAGATCCTCTGCGGTCAGCAGGGACAGAAGCTGCTGCTTCAGCTCCCGGAGCCTGGGGGCACGCACCTCGCACAGCACGCCCTCCTCCGAAAGGGTGGCCAGCAGACGGAGGCTTTTGAGCAGCAGCTCATCTCTCGCCTCCCACTGCATGCTGCGCTCCATAGCCCGCAGATAGATCAGCTCGGAGGCATACAGACGGGCTTCGGGGGCCAGCAGCTCCCGCAGGCTTTCGAAGCTGAGCTCCTCCAGCGCCTTCAGGGGCAGGCCGCAGTGCAGGCGGCTCTCCTTATCCAGCTGGTGCAGGTACTCCAGCTCATCCATCAGCTGAGCTACACGGCGGGCAATATCCCCCATCATCTCGATCATCCGGAGAATGTAATCGCGCTGAAACATACCTGCACCTCCCTTCGTGCTCTGCAAAAGTATAGCATACTTTGCCGGGTTTTGAAAGCGTTCCGGCACAAGCAAAAGGCCGTTCCTTGCGGAACGGCCTTCTGTTTGAAGAACTTAGAACTTCAGGGGGTTCACCTTCACGGCGGGGCCCATGGTGGAGCTCAGGTACACGCTCTTCACGTAGGTACCCTTGGCAGCAGCGGGCTTGGCCTTGATGATGGCCTCCATCAGAGTGGTCAGGTTTTCCACCAGCTTCTCGGTGCCGAAGGAAGCCTTGCCCATGGGGCAGTGGATGATGGCGCTCTTGTCAACGCGATACTCGACCTTACCGGCCTTGATATCGGTGATGGCCTTGGCCACGTCCATGGTAACGGTGCCACTCTTGGGGTTGGGCATGAGGCCCTTGGGGCCCAGCAGACGACCGATGCGACCAACAACGCCCATCATGTCGGGGGTAGCGATCATGACGTCGAAGTCGAACCAGTTTTCGGTCTGGATCTTCTGGATCATTTCCTCGCCGCCTACGATATCAGCGCCGGCAGCTTCGGCTTCCTTCTGCTTGTCGCCCTTGGTAACGACCAGCACGCGAACGGTGCGGCCGGTGCCGTGAGGCAGAACCACCGCGCCGCGGACCTGCTGGTCGGCATGGCGGGGGTCTACGCCCAGACGAACGGAGATCTCAACAGTCTCGTCAAACTTGGCCTTGCTGGTCTTGCAAACCAGGTCGCAAGCATCAGCGGGATCATAAGCCATCAGGGAATCGATCAGCTTAACGCTGTCGACATACTTCTTTCCGTGTTTCATGTTTCGTCCTTCCTGTGGTGCTAACGGCACAATGTCCTCCCACACTCAATCATCAATTATTCCTCAACGGTGATGCCCATGGAGCGAGCGGTACCCTTGATCATGCTCATGATGGACTCGATGTCCGTAGCATTGGTATCGGGCTTCTTGATCTCAGCGATCTTGCGAACCTGCTCCTGGGTCAGCATGCCGACCTTGTCGCGGTTGGGGCGACCGGAGGCAGTCTGCAGGTTCAGTTCCTTCTTGATGAGAACGGGCACGGGGGGAGTCTTGGTGATGAAGGTGAAGGTGTTATCGGTGTACACAGTGATAACAACGGGAATGATGAGGCCCGCGTCCTTCTGAGTACGCTCGTTGAACTCCTTACAGAAACCGGGGATGTTCACGCCGTGCTGACCCAGCGCAGGACCGATGGGGGGCGCAGGAGTAGCCTTGGCGGCGGGAACCTGAAGCTTGATCATGGATTTAACCTTTTTTGCCATTGGAATGGACCTCCTTCAATGTGGTCATGGCGGAATGCTTTCTGCATTCCTCCCACTGCATCCCCGAAGGGATGCTGCCGGTGTAAGATCAGATCTTTTCCACGTCGGCCAGATCGACTTCCACCGGGGTTTCGCGGCCGAGGAACATCTTTACCTTAACCGTCAGCTTCTGACGTACGGTATCCACATCTTCAACGGTGCCGGTGAAGTTCTCCAGCGCACCGTTGAGAATGCGTACTTCCTCGCCGATGGCGATGCCGAATTCCACGCTGTTTTCCTGCGTGGAGAGCATCATTTCCACCTCTTCGGGCGTAAGGGCAACAGGCTTGGAGTCGGGACCCACAAACCCGGTTACGCCGCGGGTGTTGCGTACCAGATACCAGCTTTCGCTGGTCTCGATCATGTGCACGAGCACATAGCCCGGGTACACCTTGCGCTGAGACTTGACGCGCTTGTTATTCTTGATCTCCACCACATCCTCAACGGGGACGCGGACTTCGAAGATCAAGTCCTGCATGCCATTGTTCTCAACGGACTTTTCGATGTTGTCCTTTACCTTGTTCTCGTAACCGGAATAGGTGTGGACAACATACCAGCAAGGCTCTTTGAGAGCCTGCTTTTCAGCTTGGTTCTCAGCCATGGTGTTCTCCTTACAGCTTCATGATCAGTTTGACCAGCTGGGTAGCACCCAGGTCGATCAAACCGATAACGACGATCATGAACACCATGAACAGCAGAACGATAGCCGTGTAGTGCAGGAGCTTTTCCTTGGAAGGCCAGGTGACCTTCTTGAGCTCGTGCCACATGTTCTTGAACGCATTGCCGATCTTCTTGAAGAAGTTTACAAAGCCTTTGGCTACCTTCTGGAAGAAGTTGGGCTGGGCGCTCTTGGCAACCTTCTTTTCACTCATGGTTTACACATCCTTCCGAAATCCGGTAAACGGAGGGCAGTGCAACTGCCCGCCTGCTTACTTGGTCTCGCGGTGAGCCGTATGCTTCTTGCAGAAACGGCAGTACTTGTTCAGCTCGATACGATCGGGGGTGTTCTTCTTGTTCTTCATGGAATTGTAGTTACGCTGCTTGCACTCGGTGCAGGCCAGCATCACTTTGTTACGGGCAACGCTTGCCACGTTCGCCACCTCCTACTTAAGTGTGGGCAAACCCTGCCGCCCGCCCATGAAGACAGGCGGCAGGTTGATTGTTAAAGACCTTGTACCCTGGTCTCAGGTTCTGCACAGAGGCTGTATGGAACAACCTCTGAACAGAGCGCGAACCGGGTGCAGGGGTTGGCCCCTGCTTATTCGATCACGGAAGCAACAACGCCGGAACCAACGGTACGGCCGCCTTCACGGATAGCGAAGCGCAGACCCTGCTCGATGGCGATGGGGGTGATCAGGGTGATCTCCATGTCGATGTTG
>SVGN01000025.1 GCA_015056315.1 Clostridiales bacterium | reverse complement strand
GGTTCCTCTTTTGACGCAAAAGAGGAACCAGAAAACAGCGACACGCTCTCTTTGGTCAAATCCCTCTTAATTGCCCTTTTTCGGGGCGGCGGTCGCAATCAGGGTCACTCCGCAGCCACAGGTCAGCTTACTCGCTGCTTGTACAGCCAACTGCTCCCTTTACCCGCCCCGAAAAACGGCAGGGGGATTTGACGTCGTTCGCTACCGTCGCGTGCGGGGAGCCTCTTGGCTACGGAAAGCATCCCCTGCCTCCCGAACCCCGAGTTGTCGGGGCGGGTCGGCCATAAAAGCAAGCCTATGCCATAGGCTGTCCCACGCTGTACGCCAGCCAACTCCATAGCCCCCCTTGCCAAAGGGGGGTGGCTCGCCGAAGGCGAGACGGGGGGATTCCGGGGGGCAGTCAAGCCGCATTTATCCTCCTCGTGTGGTCTGCATCGGCACCCTCAGTCTGCCCTGAAGGGCAGACAGCTCCCTCTAAAGAGGGAGCCTGCACAGTTGAGTACCACCCGCAGCAATGCGCCATACCCAACTTGGGTAAGACAGACCCCACCGGCAGCACCCACCCGGCAACACCCCCACACAAGGCTCCCTCTTCAGAGGGAGCTGTCGGCGAAGCCGACTGAGGGTGCCGTCCACAGACCCCTTCCGACAGGATGCGCATTACCCAGTGCTGCTCGCCTGTCCCTGGCAGCACCCACCTCCACAGCCCCCCTTGCCAAAGGGGGGTGGCGGCGTAGCCGCCGGGGGGATTCCGCCATCACCCAACCCCCAACCCCCAAAACCCAAACCAGCCCGCCCCCTGTCCCGGGGGCGGGCTGCTGCGCACATCTCTTCTTTACTTGTCTTTACTGTTCCCTCAGCACCACGCTGGTCTGGCCGGGCAGGGTGAGCAGGGTGCCCTCCAGCCTGGCTTCGCCCTGGCCTGCAGCACCTGCCAGCCGGGTAAAGGCGATATCCGTCACCTGGCTCAGATCCACCGTTATCTCCCGGAGGGTGGTGTTGTGCAGCACCGCCACGGTGCTGCCCTGCCATGCGCAGGTGAAGCCGCCCACCTTGGTATCGGCAAAGGCCAGGGCGTTGTATTCGCCCCGGGCGATCTCCGGGTTGGCCTTGCGCAGCATGATCAGCTGCTTGTAATGGTTGTAGAGGCTGTCCGCAATGCGGCTCAGATCCTTTACGGTGTATGTGCTCTGCTTGGTGTAGGTGGTGCCTGCCGGGTCCCGCACCGTGTCGCCGTCGCCCCAGAGCATGGCCATGCGGCGGTTGGCATCGGTGTTGGCACCGCCCCGGGAGCCCCTCAGGCCGATCTCTTCACCATAATAAAGGAAGGGCGAGCCGGGAGAGAGCAGGTACAGGCTGGCGGCTACCTTCATGTGGCCGCTGGCGGCGGTCAGGTATCCGGCGGCACGATCCATATCATGGTTCGAGATGAACAGCGTGGGCCGTGCGCCCAGCTCGGCGGCGCGGTCGATATACATCTCCATACCGGCGGTGAAGCGGTTCACGTCGCCGCCCTTGGCGGTGTTGGCGATGAGCCCTTCGGCCTGGCTGGCGGCAAAGTGGAAGCAGCTGGTGGTGGGCAGGTACTGCTCCACCACGCCCTCGCCGTCCCACACCTCGGCAACGGTGTATACATCCGGCTTCACGGCCTTCAACTGGCCGATGTACCAATCCCAGAACGCCACACAGGCGGCGTTATCGCCAAAGTAGATGTACTTGGCCGCGTCGAAGCGGAAGCCGTCCACCCCCAGCTCCAGATAGTGCAGCGCCACATCCAGCAGGGTCTGCCGCACGAAGGGATCATCGAAATTCGGTTCCGGCATCTGGTCGGAGAAGTTGGCCTCGTAGAGCAGCTTGGTGCCGAATTCCTTGGCAAAGGTGCGCCCGGCAGGCAGGGTATCGCCCTCGGTGGCCCAGGTGTAGAAATCGTAGTACTGGTTGCCCGGGTTGTTGAGCAGGTGGGCATTGGAGAAATTTTTGAACCAGCGGCTGTTTTTGGCCGTGTGGTTGATGGGCAGGTCAAGGATCAGCTTCACATCCCGCCGGTGGCACAGGTCGATCAGCTCCTTGAGATCCTCCATGGTGCCGAACTGGGGGTCTATGGTGTAGTAGTCGGTCACATCGTATTTATGGTAGGAGGGGGAGAGGAACACAGGGGTCAGCCAGATGCCCTCGATGCCAAGGCTCAGGCCCGAATCCGGGTCGCCGTCGTTCAGGTAATCCATCCGGTCGATGATGCCACGCAGATCGCCGATGCCATCGCCGTTGGAGTCGGAAAAGGCACCCACGAAGATCTCGTAAAACACCCGGTTGTTGTCATCGGGGCCGGGCTCCGTCAGAAACGGGATGTCATCCACGATGCACTCGCCGCTCTCACTCAGCGGGTAATGCTTGATGAAGAAGTCCTCCTCGGCATAGCAGCAGCCCGCCGCCAGGAGCAGAGAAAGCAACGCACACAGAAATTTTTTCATCTTGAAAAATACCGCCTTTCCACGTCGGATCAGGGTGTCAGCATAACTATAACGGCGGGGCGGCCTTATTGTCAAGGCGGGTAAATCGTGCTATACTCGTTGCACAGAAAGGAATTGAACACGATGAACACATACTATTCCAAACCGCAGGCGGACCGGCTCCAAAAGCGCACCCGCCTGTGTGCATGGCTGATGCTGTTGGTGGCGCTTGCCGCTCTTGTTGGGTGCATTTTCCTCTCCGCCCGGGTGAACACCGGCAATGCCGCCCGTCAGCTGGTGCGGGTGGTCTCGCTTTCCACTCTGGGCGGCTGGGCCGTGATGCTGCTGGAGTTTTTCGTGCGCCGCCCCGCTAAGGCGCAGCACGGGCACATCCGCAGTGTGCTGGGCGGCGAAGGCGGGCAGTACACCGGGCAGCTCATCGTTGGCCGGGATGGGTTCCGCATCCCCGGCAGCATCGTGGTGCGCAAGGCAACCTTGGTCACCGGGGAGGAGACCCTCACCTTCGATATCAACGCTGCACTGGTGCGGCTGCTGCCGCCTGCCGGTACCCTTGTACAGGTGGATACGGTGCGCCGCTTTATTACCCGTGTGGAGGTGATCGGCCATGAAGAAGCGTAAGCTCCTGTGGGATCTTCTCCCCGCCATGGTGCTGTGGCTGATGCTCAGCGTGTTTTTCTGGGGCTGGATCTTCACCTTTCTGACCGATACGGAGCCGGAGAACAAGCTGACGGTCTTTGCCGATGCGGCCATCCCCGATCCCACCGCGCTGGCGGTGCGGCTGGAGCAGGAGGTGCTGGGCGGGCAGATCCGCATGGTCAAGGCGCATCCCTTCACCTATGCCATGCTCAGCAGCGAGGGCCTGCGCCGCTCGGATGTGTACATCGTGCGGGAGAGCCATCTGGAGGAATACCGGGAATGGTTCGCCCCGCTGCCGGAGGCCTTTGCCGCCGCCTGGCCCGCTGTACGGCTCTGGCAGCCGGAGGGCGTGCCCATGGGTGTGCTCATCTGGGATGCCGAAACGGGCAAGGGCGCGGCACAGACCTATATCACCTATTCCGATCCCGCTTTGGCGGATGAGGACTGCTACCTGCTTTTCGGCGCAGCCTCCCCGCACCTGACCGGCAACCCGGGCAGCGTGGATGACGCAGCCCTGCAGCTGGCTGAGACTTTGCTCAGCCTTCCCTGATGCCCCACTTCCCCCGGCTCCCTGTATGGAATCAAGAAGGAGGATGACCCCATGTTCCACAAAATGATGACCGCTGCGCTGGCGCTGTGCCTGCTGGCCGCCCTGTGCTGCCCTGCCGCTCTGGCGGAGGAAAGCTCCCTTTATGTAAAGAAGGTGGAGAACCTGCCCGAGGATTTCATCTTCGGCATGGATGCCTCCTGCGTGCCTGCGCTGGAGAAGAGCGGCGTAAAGTACTACGATTTTGACGGCAACGAGGCCGATGTCTACAAAGTGCTGGCGGATAACGGGGTCACCCACATCCGTGTGCGCATCTGGAACGACCCCTTCGATGCCGAGGGCAACGGCTACGGCGGCGGCAACTGTGATATCGCCAACGCGGTGGAGATCGGCAAGCGTGCCACACAGTACGGCATGAAGCTGCTGGTCAACTTCCACTACTCCGACTTCTGGGCCGACCCGGGCAAGCAGATGGTGCCCAAGGCCTGGCAGGGCATGGAGATCGAGGAAAAGACCGAGGCCGTGTACCAATATACCAAGGATTGCCTTGAGCAGCTGAAGGCCGCCGGTGTGGATGTGGGCATGGTGCAGGTGGGCAACGAGACCAACCAGTACCTGTGCGGCGAAAAGATCTGGTTCAACATCCAGTACCTGATGCAGGCCGGTGCCAAAGCCACCCGGGAGGTATACCCGGAGGCGCTGGTGGCGCTGCACTTTGCCAACCCGGAGAAGGGCGCGTACGCCACCTATGCCAAGAAGCTGGACTATTATCAGGTGGATTACGATGTGTTCGCCTCCTCCTACTACCCCTACTGGCACGGCAGCCTGGAGAACCTGAGCAATGTGCTTACCGAGGTGGCCGATACCTACGGCAAAAAGGTGATGGTGATGGAGACCTCCTACGCCTACACCGGTGCCGATACCGACTTTAACGGCAACACCATCGGCGACGGCGGTGCCATCGTGAAGGATTACCCTTTCACCGTGCAGGGCCAGGCCAACAACCTGCGCGCCATTACCGATACCATCGTCAACGGCACCCCCGCAGGCATCGGCGTGGTGTACTGGGAGGGCACCTGGATCACCGTTGGCACCGAGAGTTGGGAGCAGAACCACGCCCTGTGGGAGCAATACGGCTCCGGCTGGGCCAGCAGCTATGCCGCTGCCTACGACCCCAATGATGCGGGCAAGTACTACGGCGGCTGCGCGGTGGATAATCAGGCCCTGTTCGATGCCGCGGGCCACCCGCTGGAATCCCTCAAGGTGTTCCGGCTGATGCGGGAGGGCAACGAGATCCCGGTTCAGGCGGATGCGCTGGAGGATGTGACCATTATCTGCGACCTGAATGCGGAGCTGCAGCTGCCCGAGACCGTCAACGCCGTGATGACCGACGACAGCCGTCAGGCTATCCCCGTACAGTGGGATCTGACCGATGCAGACCGGCAGCAGATGCGGGAGGGCGGCGTACAGCAGTACGACATCACCGGTACCGCAGGCGGCATGACGGCCCACTGCTATGTATCCATGGTGGAATACAACTACCTGAGCGATTACAGCTTCGAGGAGGATGGCAAGGGCTGGACGTGGACCGACCTTGGCAAGGCCGATGAGCTGTACATCGAGGATAAGGTGACCGACTCCCTCACCGGCACCAAGCATATGCATTTCTGGAGCGCTGCCAAGAACAGCGTGGAATTCACCCTGGAGCAGACCGTGACCGATCTGCCGGAGGGCCGTTTCAAATTCGCCGTCTCCATCATGGGCGGCGATGCGGGCGACCATGAGGTGTATGCCTATGTGAAGGTGGATGGGGAGACCGTGGGCACCGCCCCCATGAGCATCACCTCCTACGGCAACTGGAGCACCGGCCAGGTGCCCGCCTTCGATCACCCCGCAGGCAGCGAGGTGGTGGTGGGCGTGTACGTGAAGTGCGAAGGCGCAGGCAACGGTGCCTGGGGCAAGATCGACGATGCGCTGCTGAATTCGGTCAAGTAAGTTAAGGAAACACGGATAGGAGCATATACCGGCCCGGGGCTGTGCAGAAGCACGGCTCCGGGTTTGTTTTGATGGGGCTGGGGGAGAGGGAGCTGCCCGCCCCCTCCACAGGCTCCCTCTTCAGAGGGAGCTGCCCGCCCCCTCCACAGGCTCCCTCTTCAGAGGGAGCTGCCCGCCCCCTCCACAGGCTCCCTCTTCAGAGGGAGCTGCCCCGAAGGGGCTGAGGGTGCCGCCCCCCCAATCATCAAGAAACCCATATACCGCAACCCTTCCCCGCAGCTTCAACAAAAAAATCTTCTTTGTGCAAACGATTTCACTTGACAACGGCCCGGTCATCATGTACAATAAGGTTACAACAAAGCCGACAAAAACATCCCAGGGGCATGACCGCTCTCTGTGTTTTTTGTCACCCCTCAAAAAAGGTTTCAATGGGCTGAGATGCCTGAAGAAATAATATGAAAGGATGATTTCACTATGAAAAAGTTCCTGGCTTACCTGCTTGCTGCCATCATGGTGCTCTCCATGGTCGGCGTTGCCAGCGCTTCTGAGCTGGCCGGCACCTACGACATCACCGTTTGGGTCGCCGCCGAGATCGTGGATCTGACCAAGACCCAGATCGAAGACTTCAACAAGACCAACGAACTCGGCATCACCATCAACGCTACCGTCGAGGCCGTTTCCGAAGCCGAAGCTGCCACCAACATGGTTACCGACGTAGAAGCCGGCGGCGACCTGTTCTGCTTTGCGCAGGACCAGTTCGCCCGTCTGGTGCAGGCCGGCGCTCTGGCCAAGCTGGGCGTGAAGGCCGGTGAAAACGTTGCCGCTGTGAACGACCCCTCCGTGGTCGCCGCCGGTACCGTGGGCGATACCCTGTACGCCTACCCCCTCACCGCCGATAACGGCTACTTCATGTACTACGACAAGAGCGTCATCCCCGAAGAGCATATCGACTCCATGGAAGCCATCATCGCTGATTGCGAAGCCGCCCAGAAGTACTTTGCCTTCGAGCAGCAGACCTCTGCCTGGTACCTGGCCTCCTTCTTCTTCGCCACCGGCTGCGAATCCACCTGGGAGACCGATGCCGAGGGCCAGTTCATCTCCGTAAAGGATACCTTCAACAGCCCCGAAGGCCTCATCGCCGTCAAGGGTATGGAAAAGCTGGTCAAGAGCCCCTTCCACCTGTCCTCCGCTTCCGGCGCTGAGTTCTCCTCCAACGCCGCCGTGGTCGTGACCGGTATGTGGGATTTCGAAAACGTCAAGGCCATCCTGGGCGACAACATGGGCGTTGCCGATCTGCCTTCCTTCGAAGTGGACGGCCAGAGCTATCACCTTGGTTCCTTCAGCGGCTGCAAGCTGATGGGCGTTAAGCCCCAGGTCGACCCCGTGAAGGCTGCCGTTATGCATCAGCTGGCCCAGTACCTGACCGGCGAGAAGGCTCAGATGGAGCGCTTCGAAGCCCGTTCCTGGGGCCCCACCATCACCACTCTGCAGCAGTCCGAAGCTGTGCAGGCCAACCCCGGTCTGGCTGCTCTGCTGGCCCAGTCTCCCTACTCTGTGCCTCAGGGTCAGGTGCACGGCTCCTGGTGGGATATCGCCAAGGTCATCGGCGATGACGTAAAGGCCGCCACCGACGAAGCCGGTCTGCAGAAGGCTCTGGATAACTACTACGACAAGATCAGCAACCTGTTCAAGCTGGATACCTCCGCTCTGCTGTTCGTGGGCGCCTGGAACGGCTGGAACAACGCTGACGATACCGATACCTACTACTTCAAGAACAACACCCTCACCCTGGATGTGCCCGAGAGCGATTACATGGGCGGCCGCATCGTCAACCCCGGCGACTGGGGCACCGATAAGGGCTTTGCTCAGGTAACCGTCGGCAAGGAGCTCATCAAGGATCTGGGCGCCGACAACCCCGATAACAACATCGTGTTCGCCGAGCCCGGCAACTACACCATCACCCTCAACGGTGCCGATATCAACATCATCAAGAACTGATGCGTAACAGGCTGCAAGCCGCCGCGCGGCATTGCTTGTGAACCATTACACATCTGGCCGGAGCCAACATCGCTTGGCTCCGGCCTTTCCTTAAAGGAGCGAATTCCGGACATGAAACAGTATACGGATCTTGAATATCTGAAGCTGTCCAAAGGCCAGAAGCTACTCTACCGCATCACCAGCTTCTTTTGCTCCATTCCCAAAAAGATCGGCGGCCTGTTCGTTGCGCTGTGGAACCTGATCAAGACCGCAGGGCAGGTCATCGGCAAGGAAGCCGCCGATATCTGGAGCACCTTTGTCAACGGCGATTGGAAGACCAAACTCTCCTATCTGGTCATGGGCTTTGGCAACCTGGCCCGGGGGCAGATACTCCGCGGCCTCCTGTTCCTGCTCTTTGAGGCGGTATTTATCGCCTATATGGTGCTGGCCGGCGGCTACTGGCTCTCCATGCTGCCCAGCCTGGGCAAGGTGGGCCCCACCGAAGAGTACAACATCATCTTCGATACCTACGTTACCACCTATAACGACAACTCCTTCAAAATCCTGCTCTACGGCGTATTGACCATTTTCTTCATCATCGCTTTTATCTACACCTGGCGTGTGAACGTGAAGCAGAACCAGATGGCGGAAAAGATCCTTGCCTCGGGCAAAAAGCTGAAGAGCGGCAAAGACGACCTGCGCTCTCTGGTGGATGATCAGTTCCACAAGACCCTGCTCTCCCTGCCGCTGACGGGCATCCTCATCTTTACGGTGCTGCCCATCGTGTTCATGGTGCTGGTGGCCTTCACCAACTACGACGGCACCCACGACGGCTACTACAACAACCTGTTCACCTGGGTGGGGCTGGATAACTTCAACACCATGCTCAACTGGCAGTCTGCGGGCGGCGGCCAATCCTACGCCGCCACCTTCGGCGAGGTGCTCTCCTGGACGCTCATGTGGGCCTTCTTCGCCACCTTTACCAACTACTTCCTGGGCATGTTCGTGGCCATGGCCATTAACAAGAAGGGCATCAAGCTCAAAAAGGTGTGGCGTACCGTGCTGGTGCTCACCATCGCCATTCCCCAGTTCATTTCGCTTTTGTATGTTTCCAAGATGTTCGCCAAGAACGGCATCATCAACGGCTTTCTCATGAGCATGGGGTGGATCCAGCAGGCGCTGCCCTTCTGGGAGGATCCCACCTGGGCGAGGGTGACGGTGATCCTCATCAATATCTGGATCGGCATCCCGTACCTGATGCTCATCACCACCGGCATTCTGATGAACATCCCGCAGGATCTTTACGAATCCGCCCGTATCGACGGTGCCAACGCCTGGCAGCAGTACACCAAGATCACCCTGCCGTATATGCTGTTCGTTACCGGCCCGTACCTGCTTACCAGCTTTACGGGCAATATGAACAACTTCAACGTGATCTACCTGCTCACCGGCGGTGCGCCCACCAACCCGGCAGCCTCCTCGGCGGCGGGCACGGTCGGCTATACAGACCTGCTCATCACCTGGCTGTTCAAGATCACCACCGGCGCAGAAAGCCAGTACTACCTGGCCTCCGTTGTGGGTATTCTGGTGTTCGTGGTGGTCGCCCTCATCTCGCTGGTGGTCTACAATGTGCTGCCGTCTATCAAGAATGAGGAGGATTTCCAGTAATGAGCAATATGCAGAATACCTCCGCTCCGGTGCGCCGCCACATGGGCCTGCGCGCCTCCCGTGCACTCGGCAACACGGCTATCTACGCTTTGCTGATCGCCATCAGCATCATCTGGCTCGTACCCTTCGTGTGCATCGTGCTCCAATCCTTCCGCGTGGAGAGCACGTGGCAGGTGGGCTATGTGGTGCCGCAGCAGTGGGGGCTGGATAACTACATCAACCTCTTCCAGACCGATTTTCCCCGCTGGTACCTGAACACCTTCATCTCTGCGCTGGTCACCGCGGTGCTGCAGACGGTCATCGTGCTGTGCATGAGCTACACCCTCTCCCGCTTCCGCTTCAAGCTGCGCAAGCCGCTGATGCGGTTCATGCTGATCCTTGGCATGTTCCCCGGTATGCTGACCATGATCATCCTCTACCGGGTACTGAAGGATCTGGGCATGACCCAGGAAAATTCCGTGCCCGGCCTCATTCTGGTGTACATTGCCTCCTCCGGTATGGGCTACTACGTATCCAAGGGCTTCTTCGATACCATTCCCAAGTCGCTGGATGAAGCCGCCCGTGTGGATGGCGCTACCCGCTTCCAGGTGCTCAAGAAGATCATTCTTCCGCTTTCCAAGCCCATCGTCATCTACACCATCCTGACGGCCTTCATGGGCCCGTGGGGAGACTTCGTGTTCGCCCGCTACATCGCTTTCGGTACCTCCAAGGGCATGAACGTGGCCGTGGGTCTGTACAACTGGCTCAATAAGGACCAGATCTCCAAGTTCTACACCATGTTCTGCGCAGGCGGCGTGCTGGTGGCTGTGCCGGTCACCATCCTGTTCATGTGCCTGCAGAAGTATTACGTGGAAGGCGTTACCGGCGGCGCAGTAAAGGGCTGATGCCCGACCCCTGCGCTCCCCATGAGGATGAAAGGAGACTACTGATATGGCAAGCGTCAAATTGACAGACGTGAAAAAGGTTTATGATAACAAAGTGACCGCAGTACACGATTTTAATCTGGAGATCAAGGATAAGGAGTTCGTGGTCTTCGTCGGCCCCTCCGGCTGCGGCAAATCCACCACCCTGCGCATGATCGCTGGTCTGGAGGATATCTCCGGCGGCACCGTGGAGATCGACGGCGTTGTGGTCAACGACCTGCAGCCCAAGGACCGCGATATCGCCATGGTTTTCCAGAACTATGCCCTCTACCCCCACATGACGGTGTACGACAACATCGCCTTCTCCCTGCGGCTCAAGAAGATGCCCGAGGATGAGGTCTACGAGAAGGTGACCAATGCCGCCGAGATCCTGGGCATTACCGAGTACCTGACCCGTAAGCCCCGCGCCCTCAGCGGCGGCCAGCGCCAGCGCGTGGCCATCGGCCGTGCCATGGTGCGCAACGCCAAGGTATTCCTGATGGATGAGCCCCTGTCCAACCTGGATGCCAAGCTGCGCAACCAGATGCGCGCCGAGATCATTCTGCTGCGGCAGAAGCTGGATACCACCTTCATCTACGTTACCCACGACCAGACCGAGGCCATGACCCTGGGCGACCGCATCGTTATCATGCGGGATGGCATCATCGAGCAGGTGGGCACCCCCACCGAGGTGTTCGAGAAGCCCCGCAACATTTTTGTTGCCGAGTTTATCGGTGCCCCCAAGATGAACATGATCGATACCGGCCTGGTCAACGAAGGCGGCCGCTGGTTCGTTACCCCCTTCGGTGCCAAGATCGAAGTGACCGGCGAGAAGAAGGAAGAGCTTGCCCGGAAGAACGTTCAGCCCGGCGACATCAGGCTGGGTGTGCGCCCCGAGCATATGGTGCTTACTGCCAACGGCGGCGAGGGCTCCATCCCCTGCAAGCTGGAGGTAAACGAGATGATGGGCAGCGAGCTGCACCTGCACGTTTACACCGAGGATGGCACCCGCCTCATCGTGCGTGTGCCCACCATCAACCTGACCATGGAGCAGCGTGAGCAGCTGGTGTACGGCGCACAGCTGTACATCACCTTCGAAGGCAAGGTCATGCATTTCTTCAACAAGGAAAGCGAACTGAACCTGATCTACGGTTGAGCCCCGGGGAGAGGCAGGGGCGCTGCCCCTGCACCCCGCCAAAGGGCTCTGCCCTTTGGAGACCCGGCAGGAGGCAGTGCCTCCTGCACCTCCGTACTGCGCCCGCTTTGCGGGCGCAGGGGAGATCATTTTGACTGGATAAAGCCCCCAAAAAAAACACACAAAACCCCCGCTGCTTGCGAACATCGCAAAGCAGCGGGGGTTTCCTGCTGCGGCGCTAAACGCCGCGCCGGGTCTGTTACTTCTTCTTCTTGATCTTGTTCAGCTTCTTGTTCATATCCAGAAGCTCTTCCTTGGTAAACTTCACATTGGCCATGCCGCCCATCATGGTCACCAGGCGCAGCACGGTAAAGCCGTTCATCATGCTCATCATTTCGGGGCCTACCTCGAAGCCTGCGGCCTTTACCTTGCCGCCCTTCTTGCCGCCGCCCAGCGCCTTTTTGGCCACCTTGGCGAACAGCAGCTTGCCGCGGAAGGTCTTGAGCACTTCGCCCATCTTGTCGTTCAGGCACAGGTAGCCTTCACGGGTCTCGATATCGAACCAGTTGAGGATGGCACCCTCCTCCTTGAGGCGGTAGGCCTCGTTGAAGGTCTCCACCTTGCGGATGATGCTCTCATCCCGGCACTCACCGGCCACGGCTTCCAGCTTGGTCTCGCCTGCGTTGGGCACGTCGAAGCGGAAGAAGTGATCCTCGGCGGTCTTCTTGCCCAGGGATACGCCGTTGGCAAACAGCTCCACTTCGGGCTGGTTGGAGTAGACGGTCACCTTGGTCACGTCCTCCACACGGTCGATGTAGCGCTTGCCGCACAGGTGTACGAAGGGATCATCGCTGAGCCATGCCTTGTAGGCGTAGAAGGCATCCTTCTTGTACTTGCGGTCGAAGGTCATCAGGCCCTTGTGGTTCTGGCCGTTCTCGCCGCCCTCGGTACGGGCATCGGCACCGAAGTCGAACATGTTCCACACATGGGTGGCCCACATGTACTTGCGGGTAAAGAGCTGCTTGATCAGCTCCTCGTGGTAGTAGGCCTGGTATTCTTCGGTGTAGTCGCCCTGCAGGGGGTCGGAGGTGTGCCAGTTGAGGGCCTCGCAGCCGTACTCGGAGCAGCCGATGGGAATGTTGGGGTGGGTCTGGTGGAATTTATCGAACCAGGGGCCGTTCATGTCGGTCTCGCCGCCGTACCAGCCAAAGTAGTGGTTGTAGCTCACCACATCGGGGATCTGCAGATAGGGGTCATCCATCTTGCACATGGAGACAGCCGCAATGGTGGTCAGGCGGGTCTTATCCATCTCATGGCACAGATCGTTGAGGATGCGGTGGTTCTCCAGCAGATCCTCGCCGCCGCCGGAGATGGTGATCTCGTTGCTCAGGCCCCACACAACGATGGAGGCGTGGTTGTAGTTCTGGGTAATGAGCTCCTTCATCTGGGAGACGGTGTTCTCCCGGCCGCCGGGCATGTGCTTGGAGATGTAGGGGATCTCCGCCCAGATGACCAGGCCCTTCTCATCGCACAGGTCGTAGAAATACTGGGCATGCTGGTAGTGGGCCAGACGGATGGTGGTAGCGCCCACCTCCATGATCAGGTCGATATCCTCGGCATGATGCTCGGGCAGCAGCGCATTGCCCACGCCCCAGCGGTCCTGATGGCGGCTCACGCCCCGGAGGGGGTATTCCTCGCCGTTGAGGATGAAGCCGTTATCCGGATCGATGCGGAAGGTACGGCAGCCGAAGCGGGCGGATACGTTATCCAGCACGGTGTCGCCATCCAGCAGCTCAACGGTGGCGGTGTACAGGTAGGGATCCTTGCGGCCATGCCAAAGGTGCACGTCCTTGATCTCCAGCACGGCCTTGGTCTCGGCGGTGGTCACGGCAGCGATCTGGCAGCCGCAGGCAGCGTTGATGGTGTAGCGCAGTTTGAGGCCGTCCTTCAGGCCGGTCACGAAAGCGGCGATCTCCACATTGGCATCCTTACCTTCGATGGCGGGGGTCACCATCAGGCCGGGGCCGCCGTAGTAATCCAGATCGAAATGGCTCTCGCTCACGCAGACGATGTTCACATCCCGGTAGAGGCCGCCGTAGAAGGTAAAGTCGGCCATCTGGGGGTACACGGTCTCGTTGGGGGCGTTATCCACCTGGATGGCCAGCAGGTCGCTGCCGGTCAGATGGTCGGTCAGGTCCACACGCCAGGTGGAGTAGCCGCCGTCGTGGTGGGCCAGGTGCTTACCGGCAAGGTACACATCCGCAGAGGAGTTGGCGCCCTGCAGCTCCAGATAGTAGCGGTCGGCAGCGGGCAGCTCGGCCTTTACGAGGGTCTTTACATACCAGCAGGGGCCGCGGTGGTAGTCGTTGCCGCCATCCTGGCCATCCTTGGCGTTCCAGCTGTGGGGCAGGGCAATGGCCTCCCAGCCGGTGGGCAGGGTGGTGGGGGTGGCGCAGGTCTCCTTGGAAAAAAGCCAGTCAGCGTTCAAATTCACGATCTGACGCAAGGGAAAAACCTCCTTTTATAGTAGCTTTTGAAAGGGCAGACAGACTTTCGTCTGTCTGCCCTTGGGGTAACGCAGGGAAGGGTTACTCGGCGGAAACACCGGCGGCGTTGCGGCGGGCTTCCAGCTCGCTGTTCATGGTGGCCAGGGTCTTCTTATCCAGGTTGTAGACAAGGCCCAGACCGATGAACAGCATCACACCGGCAACCATGTACAGCACGGCTACCAGCATACGCAGATCCACGGCGAAGTCCCAGCTGAGGAGGGAAACGTCGATGGAGGTGAACACGCCGTTGGCATCGGGGTTGGCGTTGTTGATGTAGCCCATCTTCTGCATAATGGTCAGGGCCAGCGCGGGGCCGACACCCTGAGCCAGCTTACGGAAGAAGGAGTGCAGGGAGTAGACGGTGCCTTCCTCGCGCTTGCCGGTCTTCCACTCGTTGTAGTCGATGGCATCGCCCATCATAGCCCAGGAAACGGTGGAGTAGATGCCCATGCCCAGCGCCATGATCAGCTGAGCGGCGATGTAGACGATCAGGTCGATGCCGGTGTTGCCCTGGCTGACGGGGATAATGCCCAGAGGCGCGGCGAACAGCAGCAGGCCGCCCAGAATGTAGCAGATGGAGCCGACAATGGAAAGCTCCTTCTTGCCGTACTTGGTAACCATCTTACGGGCAAGGGGCGTAAAGACCACGATGGGGATCATGGAGAAGGCGGTTACCAGACCGGAGATCTGGGGGTTCTCGAAGTAGATCTGGAAGGTAACGGTAACGGCGGTGGCAGCGGCCTGCATGCCGATGAACATACCCATGGCAGCCAGGGTGGCGCCTACGGCGGGGCGGTTCTTGAGGAAGTTCTTCATGGCTTCGATCACGTTGAACTTCTCAAAGCTTTCGCCGGTCTGGGCGTTTTCGGTATCCACGCGCACTTCGGTGTTCTTGATCATGAACTGGAAGCACAGGAAGCCCAGAATACCCATCACCAGAGCAGCCACAAACACCATGGGGCCGTTGAGGCTCTTATCCGGGTTGTAGATCAGGAGGGGCAGGATGACCATGGGCAGCATGTTGCCCACCATGGAGCCGATGGAGCGCCATGCAGACAGGGAAGCACGGTCGGCGGGATCGTCAGAGATCAGGGAGAGCAGGCTGCCGTAGGGCACGTTGGCTACGGTGTAGAAGGCATCCCATACCACATAACCGGCCATGAAGATGATGATCTTGGCCCACATGGGAGCATTGGGGAAGGGCAGGAAGCAGCAGGCGCCGCCAATGATCAGGCCGATGGAGCCGGCCCAGATGTACTGCAGGAACTTGTTGCGCTTATACTTGCGCTTGTCGGCGTCCACCATGGAGCCGATCAGCGGGTCGTTGATGGCATCCCACACCTGCAGAATGATGATCAGCAGAGAATACCATGCACTCAGGCCCATTACCTGGGTCCAGAACAGTGCCATGGTGCTCTTGAGCGCAAAGCTCATGTTGCAGCCAAGATCGCCGGCGGCATAGGCCAGGCAATCCCGCATGCCAAACTTACGCTTGCCGTTTGCATCCAAAGTAACGGGCTTCTTTGCCATGGGTAATCCCTCACTCTTTTTGTTTTTTGTCCGTTAGCGGACTTCCTTATCTGTATCTTAGCAGGAATCAGGCGTTTGAGTGAGGAATATATTCATTGAAAACCGTAAAAATTTCATGCTTATTGTTTCTTTTGGTCAAAAAACGTCCGATATGAGAATATTGGCAGGCGAACAGAAAGCAGGCAAGGGAGGGGGAGGGGAGCTATGCCACACCGGGCAGAGATGGCCTATCTGGAGGCGGCGCTCAGGCATATGCGCCTGCAGCTTATGCAGCTGCGCCCCGGCGATGAGGTGGAGGGGATCGATCTGGGCCTCCGCGCCATGCTGGGGCTCCGGCAGGAATATGATGCATTCTCCCGGGTGCTGTTCGGGTTCATCCGCCCTGAAGCTGTTTACCGCCTGACCGATCCCTTCGGGTGCAGCTATGTGTTCTTTGCCCTGCCGGAGGGGGAGGGCACGGTGTTGGTGGGCCCCTACCTGACCCGGGATCTGTCGCAGGAGCAGGTGCTGGAGCTTACGGAGCGGCTGGGGCTGCCCTTGCAGTATGCCCGCCAGCTGACCGATCATTACGCCGCGCTACCGGTGTTTGCCGATGCGGGCGTGATCATGGCGCTCATCAGTGCTATGGGGGAGCGGCTGTGGGGCGGCGTGGCGTCTTACGAGACGATCGACCTGTTCAGCGAAGCCACCGAAGCGGTACCCCTGCCGGTGGATGCGGCCTCGCTGGAGGAAAACAGCATCACTCTACAGATGCAGGCCATCAGCCGCCGCTACGACTACGAGAACGAAATGATGGAGGCGGTCTCCAAGGGGCTTTTGCAGCGGGTGGAGCAGATCACGGGGCATATCTCCCAGCTGAATTTTGAGCAGCGCATGGCAGACCCTCTGCGCAATGCCAAAAACTATTGCATCATTTGCAATACCCTTTTGCGCAAGGCAGCGGAGCGGGGCGGCGTACACCCGTTGCACATAGACAGGGTCTCCAGCCAGTACGCGGTGCAGATCGAGAACAAGGCCACCCCCAAGGCCTGCACGGAGCTGATCGGCGAAATGTTCCGCACCTACTGCCGCTTGGTGCGCAGCCATACCGTCAGCCGCTACCCGGCCCCGGTGCAGAAGGCCCTCATCTATATAGAAGAAAACCTCTCCGGCGAGTTGGGGCTGCAAACGCTGGCCAATGTGCTGGAGCTGAGTCCTGGCTACCTTTCCGCGCTGTTCCGGCAGGAGACCGGGCAGACCCTTACCGGGCACATTACCGATGTGCGCATGAAGCATGCCATGCACCTGCTCACAACCACCCAGCTGCAGGTGCAGACGGTGGCCCAGCTGTGCGGCATACCGGATGCCAACTATTTTACCAAGCTGTTCCGCAGGCGATATGGGGTAACGCCCCGCCTGTACCGGCGGGAACCGCCCGGCAGCTGATGGGCCGGAAAAGAAAATTTTCTTCCGGGGCTTCAGCCCCCTTGCGTATGACCGTTAAGTGAGTATAATACTCCATGTAATCATGTGCCATGTCCCGCAGGCAATGCAGGGCATGGCTATTTTCACGGCTACGACGGAGGCATTCCCTGTATGAAGTTTTCCCGCAATCTGAACATGACCAGCGGCAACCCCACAAAGCTGCTCTTTACCTTCGCCATCCCCATGCTGATCGGCAACCTGTTCCAGCAGGCCTACAGCCTGGCGGACTCCATCGTGGTAGGCCATTTTGTGGGTGCCAATGCGCTGGCTGCGGTGGGTGCCACCAGCTCCACCACCTTTTTGTTTTTCTCGGTGTGCAGCGGCATCGGCTCGGGCAGCAGCGTGGTCACCTCACAGTATTTCGGTGCGGGCGATGCGCGCAAGACCAAAAGCGCCATTGCCAACTCCGCTTACCTGATGTTCGCCGCCGCACTGATCATGGGTCTGGCGGCCTACATCGCCGCCCCCTCGGTGCTGCGGCTCCTGGAAACCCCGGAGGAGATCCTGCCGGATGCGGTCGCCTACATCCGCATCAGCTGCCTGGGCGTGCCGCTGGTGGCGGTGTACAACTACGCCTCCTCCATGCTGCGCGCACTGGGCGATTCCCGTACGCCGCTGTTTTTCCTGATCATTGCCAGCGTGCTCAACATCGTGCTGGATGTGGTGCTGGTTTACTGCTTCCACATGGGCGTGGTGGGCGTTGCGCTGGCTACGGTCATCGCTCAGCTGGTATCGGGCGCCAGCTGCCTTATGTATGCCTTCCGCTACAACCCCTACTTCCTGCTGAGCAAGGAGGATTGGCAGCCCGACCGTAAGATGATGGCTCACGCCCTCAAGCTGGGTCTGCCCATGGCCATGCAGTGGAGCATGATCGCCGTTTCCACCTCCGTGCTGCAGCGCTTCGTCAACTCCTTCGGCCCGGCAGCCATGGCAGCCTATACCGCCACCTGCCGCATCGACCAGCTTCTGCAGCAGCCCTACGGCTCTGTGAACGCCGCCCTGGCCACCTACACCGGGCAGAACTACGGTGCCCGGCGCATGGATCGCGTCAAGGACGGTCTGCGCCATGGCATGATGATGTGCGCTGTCTTTACTCTGGTGATGATGATCGCCATGCAGCTTTTCGGCAACCAGATCATCAGCATCTTTGTACGCGAGGAAGAGGTCATCCGCATCGGCGGCACGGCGCTGCGCATCACCAGCTGGTTCTACATCTTCCTGGCGCTGATCTATATGTGCCGCGGCGTGCTCAACGGCGTGGGCGATGCGCTGTTCTCCTTCATCAACGGTGTGGTGGAGGTAGCCTGCCGCATTTTACTGCCCGTGTGGCTGGTAACGATCCCCACCATGGGTATGTGGGCCATCTGGTGGACCACCGCCGCCACCTGGACCATCAGCGGCCTCACCTGTTTGGTAAGGTATATGCACTGGCGGCATAAGGCGGGCAAGAAGGCCGAAGCCGCAGACGAAACCTGAGCCTGAGCGCCGATGCGAAAGAGGGCGCTTATGATAAAGCAAGAATACGGAGGGATCGGTATGATGAAACGTTTGCTTTCCATGCTGCTGGCAGCGCTGCTGCTGTTGACTGCGGTTCCGGCACCCGCAGAGGAAGTCTGGGTACCCGGAGAGGCCCCGGCGATCCGTCAAACGCTGGCGGAGGAAGAGGTGGTTGCAGAACGCAACGCCATTCTGGCCAAGGGCGAGCTGCTCTACAGCGGCAAGGTGAACCGTGGCTACAACGCCGGGCCCAACATCGCCTGGCTGAAGGAGGCCGCCCCCGAGGATGTGCTGGCGCTGGTCTGGGCCTGCGATGATGTGACCCACGGCGGCTGGGGCGTGCTGGGGCTGAGCATCAGCGGCAAGCAGATGGAGATCATGGCGGTCTCCGACCACCCGGAGAAGGAACGGCTCAATGTGTACACCATCGCTGAGCTGATGGCCTTTGCAGGCGTGGAGACCCCTGCCGATTTCAAGGGCTTCGTGCTGGGCGCGTGGAACGGCGGCCGTGTGGCCGGGCTGTACCTGCTCAAGGGCGAAGCAGCGCAGGAGCTGGCCGCCCATGCCGCTAAGGTAAAGGAGGCGGAGCAGGTGATCCACACCTACAAGGGCGAGCTGTCCAACGAAAACGCCATCCCCGAGGCAAAGACCCTCTACGAATACCTGAAGGCCACCTGGCAGACCGGCTGCCTCACCGGCCAGATGGAATCCACCTGGATGGGCTCTCCCGATTATGAGATGCTCTATTTGCAGAACAATACCGGCAAGCTGCCCGCCATCCGCGGTCTGGACTTTATGCACAACGACTTCCGCGGCGTTGCAAAGCGCGCCGAGGAGTGGTGGGAGAAGGGCGGCATCCCGCATATCTGCTGGCATACCGGCAGCGATTTCGCCTCCGGCTACAACGAGAGCAAGGATCATAACCTGAACTGGGAGACCGCTCTCACCCCCGGCACCGAGGATTATGCCAAGCTCCTCAAGGCCATGGATCGTGCCGTGCCCTACCTGCAGCAGCTGGAGGATGCGGGCGTGCCCGTGCTCTGGCGGCCCTTCCACGAGCTGGACGGCGGCTGGTTCTGGTGGTCCAAGGGCGGCAGCGAGAGCTTTGTAAAGCTCTGGCAGCTCATGTACAGCCGCTATACCGACTACTGGGGCCTGGATAACCTGATCTGGCTGCTGGGCTACTCCGGCAACGGCGGCAACATGGCAGCCTGGTACCCCGGCGATGATTATGTGGATCTGATCGGTGCAGACAGCTACACCGCCGGTGCCAACGGCAACCTGTACCGGGAGGTGGCGGCCCTGGCCCCCGAAGGCATGCCCATCGTGTTCCACGAGTGCGGCACCGTGCCCACCGAGGCGCAGATGACCGAGGCGGCAGCCCCCTGGCTCATGTTCATGGTCTGGCACACCGATTGGCTCACCGATGCCAACAACAACACCAAGGAAGCCCTCAAGGAGATCTACAACAGCGAGTACTTCATCACGCTGGATGAGCTGCCGGCATTCAAGTAAGAAGGCCGGGCTTTCCAAACGACCTGAATCAACAAAACGGACGGCACACCATGTGCTGTCCGTTTTGTTTATTTATTCCCATATGGCTTTTTCCCCGGTCGCCCATTCGCCCCAACGGCTGGCCCATGCTTCCACAAAGCAGGCGGTGTAGGGCAAATGGCGGGTCTGTCTCAGCCTTGCAAAGCAGGGCAGGTCTCCCCATGCCATGGAAATGATGCCCACAAAGAGCATCAGCGGCCCCAGCACCAGCGACTGTATGGCGTGGCCGTATTCGTGAACACGGATCAGTCCGGCATTTGGCTGGCTGTCCGGCGGGGTGAAGATGAACAGGCCCAGGCTCAGGCCGCCCCAGTGGTCCCATTGGGTCTCGATGCAGCCTTTGTACATTCTGTGGGGCCGCTTGCGCAGCGCAAGAAAGAAACCCAGACCGATCAGCGTTTGAAACAGCCCCCATGTACATTGCAGAATAATAAACAAAGCTTTCTTCATGGAAATTCGATCCTTTGTACGGCTGTTACCGGAAGTGATGGGTGCGGATGCTGTCAAATGCCCCTTCAAGGCACCAGAACACCGTCTTTTCCCTGCACGAATATACGAAGGATACCCTTGTTGCCCAGCGGCCTGTCTGCTTTGTGGCCTCCAGCACCCGCAGCGCAGCCTCGGGGGTGAAGCCGTCCCCGGCTTTCCGGAGCATTTCAAGCGCAGTATCATACCGATCCCTGCCGTAGAATCCGGCGGTGGCATCGGTCAGGTCGGTCGGCAGCTCCAGCAGGGGGAAGTTGGTCATCACCGCATACTTTTTCTGAACGACGGTATACCCGTTTCCCGGCTCCAGCACAAGGATGCTGCCGTCCTCATCGCCCATCAGGGCGTGGAAGCCCGGGTTGGGCACTGCAACTGCCCCGCCCGGCAGGGTAACGATCTCCACCTGCCCGGCGAATTCGCTTACCTCCTTCAGGGTGCGCCGGCCGGAGATCACATCGTCGGTCAGCTGGTCAAGGGAGCAGGCATCTGCTGCCAGCCGGAAGGGGGCTTTGTGAAAGTTCATATTGTTCAGGCATGCGGCAAAGGCTCCCTGCCGGTTTACGCCATGGATCTTTCGAAAGTTGTTTTCCACTTGGTAAAAGGGCGGGATCTCGTCGTGAAACAGATGCAGGTCGGCAGGGCAGCCGATGCAGAAGCAGTCCTGGTCGGCATAGATATCATACCGGAACGCCCCTACGTTAATATCCATATTAAAGCCGAAGATCACATCGTTTCCCCGGTGGATGAATGTGGTGCACATTGTTTTTTCCTCTCAGTTGCCCTTGGCCAGCAAAGCCTGTACCTCTGCCAGAGTGGGCGGGTTCAGCGGCAGCGGGAAGCGGCTGATGGCCACCCCGGAGCAGGCGGCTGCAAAACGGACGGTCTCTTCGTCGCTCATGCCGTGGAGCAGGGCGTAAACACAGCCTGCCTTGTAGGTATCGCCTGCACCGAGGGTGCTGCGCACCTCCACCTGGAAGGCAGGCATATGCTTCATGGGCTGGCCTTTGCGCCCGTAGTACATGCCATGTTCGCCGGCGGTGATGATCACCAGCCCCTCCGTGTTGGCAGTCAGCAGAGCGTATACCTCTTCAAGGGTGTGCCCCTTGTAGTCGCCGTCGGTGCATTCGTGGGAAAGCACATTGATGGTGGAATGCTGATGCAGGTAGCTGTCGTGGCGGCAGTCGATGGTCACATAGGGCTTATGATGCTTCACACACAGCTCTGCCACCATCCGGGTCTCGTCGCCGAAGTAGGGGTCGATCCCTGCCACCCTGCAATCGATGATATTCTGCTCCTTGGGGGCGTTCCAGCGCTTGATTCCGCTCTCGTACAGTTGCTGGAAGCGTCCCAGCGGGGTGCGGTATGCCCCGGCGATCAGCACATGATCCACCAGCCCCTCCCATTCCGGGTCGAAATACAGGGAGGAAAGATCCACGCTCTTGTCGGCGTAGAAGGAGCGGATCAGCTCCGCAGGCTCCCTGCCGATATGGGTGCCGTCCATCTTTACCGCTGCCCCAAGGGAGGAAAGCACCGTGGCTGCGGTGCCGGTCTCGCCGCCGGGCAGGAAGTACCGCTCGTTGATCTCGCTGTAGCTGTCCGGCTTGGGAAAACCGCCCCGAAGCAGGAAGGAGTGGGTGCCCAGCACCTGACCGTGGAGATAGACTTCTGCTTTCATTGTGTTCGCCCCCTGAAAAATGATATGTTCCTGTCAGGGTCTCCCCTGCAATGCATGTAGGCTTTCCGGTGCTCCGTAAACCGAAGCAAAGTGCTTCATAAAGGCTTCCATGCGGGCAAACGCTTCGCTTTGCCGCTCCGGCTCACGGTCGCACAGGTGCACCAGCGCAGAGATGGGGGCTGTAAAGCCGAAGGCCAGCATGGCAGGGTCTTCCTGCTTCAGCAGTCCGTTTTTCATCATGCCTTCAAACAGCTTGGTGTAGATGGTGGCGGTACCCTCCAGAAAATGCTTGGTGGCCAGCCTGCGCACCCGCCCGTCGTGGAATTGCTCGGTAAGCAGAAGCTTGCGGGTCAGCACGATCTGGGGATCCTGCACCGTAAAGCGCAGCATGCCCATGGCGGTTTGCAGAAAGCCCTCCCAGCTCTCCGGCACCGGGGGCAGGTTTTCTGCCGAGCCGAAGCGCAGGGCATAGTAGGCCTCCATCTTGTCCAGTAGTGCATTCCAGATGGCTTCCTTGCTCTCGTAGTGCTTGTAGAGGGCAGACTTGCTCAGCCCCAGCCGGGCAGCCAGCTCCCGCAGGTTGGTGCCCCTGTAGCCCTGCTCCGCAAACAGGATGAGGGCTTCGTTCAGTATGCGGTCTTTGGTGGGTCGTTCCATGGCTTCCTCCCATATGGCAGGCGGCGGTGACCAAATGGACACCTCTCTTGCTGCCTATAGTATAGTGACCAATTGGTCACCTGTCAAGAGAAAAAACATCCAAATCGATGTGTTTATGCCCCGAACCCAAAATCTCCCCGGTACTGCCGAAGCAGCCCGGGGAGAAGGCTCGCAGAAAGGTTTTACTTGGTCAGCCGGATCACGTTCCAGCTGAGGGCGGGCAGGTTCACTGCCAGCTTGCCGCCGTCGATGGTGCCGCCGTTGCCCTGTGCGGGGGATACGTTATCGGGGTTTGCCTCGGTGTTGATGGCCTTTACATCGTCGTGGTGCAGCACGATATGCTCGGCGATCTTCAGGTCGCCGAAGCCGCGCAGGTCGCTCTCCAGCAGGATGCTGTCCTTCAGGTCGCGGTTCACGGCGAAGATGGTCACGGAGCCGTCGTCGCCAAGGGTGGCGGTGGCATCCACCAGGGGCACCTTCTCATAGTCGGAGCAGTCGTAGGTGGGGCTGTCGATGACCGGGCGCAGGGCGGTGCCGCGGCCATACTTGGAGGCGTGCATCAGGGGCCAGTAGATGGTCTGTGCCCACACGCCGCCGCCGTTGCGGGTCATGATGGGGGCGATCACGTTTACCAGCTGGGCCAGGCAGGCCACCTTTACGCGGTCGGCGTTCTTGAGGAAGGTGATCAGCATAGCGCCTACCAGCAGCGCATCCTCAAAGTTGTAGATATCCTCCAGCAGAGGCAGGGCGCGGTTCCACTTATCCTGCTTCCAGATCTCCTGATCCTGCTGGTTGGAGTGGTACCATACATTCCACTCGTCGAAGGAAAGGTTGATCTTCTTCTTGGAGTGCTTGGTGCCGCCCACCGCATCGCAGATGGCCACCACGGTCTTGATGAAGCCATCCAGATCCATGTTGCGGGCCAGGAAGTCGGGGGTGTTGTTGGAGGGGTTGCCGTAGTAGCGGTGCAGGCTCACGTAGTCGATCTGGTCGTAGCACTGGGTGAGCATCTCGTACTCCCAGGTGCCGAAGGTGGGCATCTGGTAGGAGGAGGAGCCGCAGGCCACCAGCTCGATGGAGGGATCCACCCACTTCATCATCTTACCGGCCTCGCTGGCGGCACGGCCATACTCGTAGGCGGTCTTCTGGCCCATCTGCCAGGGGCCGTCCATCTCGTTGCCCAGGCACCACAGCTTGATGCCGAAGGGATCCTTGGCGCCGTTCTTGATGCGCAGGTCGCTCCAGTAGCTGCCGCCGGGATGGTTGGCGTACTCCACCACATTGCGGGCGGCATCCGCGCCCCGGGTGCCCAGGTTGACGGCGTACATCACTTCGGTGTTGGCCTTCTTGGCCCAATCCACAAACTCGTGCAGGCCCACCTCATTGGTCTCGGTGGTGAACCAGGCCAGATCCAGCCGCTTGGGGCGCTGGTCGCGGGGGCCGACGGAATCCTCCCAGTTGAAGCCGGAAACGAAGTTGCCGCCCGGGTAGCGGGTAACGGGCACATCCAGCTTGCGTACCATGTCGATCACATCGCGGCGGAAGCCGTTCTCATCGGCGGTGGGGTGGTCGGGCTCGTAAATGCCGCCATACACGGCACGGCCCAGATGCTCGATAAAGGAACCGTAGATGCGGGGGTCGATCTTGCCGATGGCAAAATCGCGATCCATGATGAGGGTTGCTTTTTTCACGGGGGTCATCCTCCCTGTTTGGTATTGTGTTGGCGTTGCCTGTTATGGCTATGGTACAATGGGCAGGGGCGGTTGTCAAGTGTGCGCTGTGTTTGGCAGCCCCCCCGAATGCATGGTACCATCAAACCAAGCCACATACCATGGAGGATCGGAAGATGCATATGGATTTTGATGCTTTTGTACGGCAGATAGAGGAAAACCGCTGGCGGGTGTATGGCACTGCGGTGTACCGCCGCGGGCAGCTGCTGCACCGCTGGGGCGATACGGAGGGCCTGCATCCGGTGTATTCCGCTGCCAAGTCGGTCACGGCGGTGGCGGCGGGCATTGCCATGGGGGAGGGCAGGCTCTCGCCGGAGACCCCGGTGCTGGCGGTGTTGCCCAAAGCCCATGTGAGCCGCATGAGCCCTTTGCAGAAGGAACGCTTTGCCCCCATTACCCTGCACCGGCTCATGACCATGTCGGTGGGCGGCTTTCCCTTCAGGCCGGAGGGGAAAAGCTGGCTGGATGCTGCCCTTGCCTGTCCGCTGGAAAACAGCGGCACACCTGTGTTCTGTTACAGCAACATCTGCGCTTACCTGACGGGCGTGGCGGTTACCGAAGCCATGGGGCAGGATGCAGGGCAGCTGATCGCAGAGCGCATCCTTGCGCCGCTGGGCATTGAAAGCTACCGGCTGGGTCGCTGCCCGGAGGGGTATTTCTACGGTGCATCGAATATGGAGCTGTCGGTGGATGGGCTGAGCCGCATCGGGCAGATGCTGCTGGATGGGGGTGTGTACCGGGGCAGGCGCATCGTGCCGGAAGCCTTCGTCAAAGCCGCTACTACCGTGCAGCAGATGAGCCGGGAGGGCGGTTACGGCTACTTTTTCTGGAAGTACCGGGATGGCTTCAGCATCAACGGCAAATGGAAGCAGAAATGCTATGTACTGCCGAAGGAGGGCCTGGTCATCACCTACCTGTCGGATATCCGGGAGGACTGCCCCGAACTGAAGCAGAGCATGGAAAAGCACCTGCTGGGGCTTGAGTGATCTCCTCGCAGGCGGGAGGCTGCCTTCAGGGAACGGTCACAGGCAAAAACACTGCCACCCTGTGCCGGGATGAGTGTTAAGGAACAATTTATCCTGCAACAGACAAACGAGCATCCGTGTTCGGATACTCGTTTGTTTATGTAGTCCTCAAACGCAATGCACCGGAATGGTGCGTATCATTGCGCCCTCCTGTTTGTTCAGTCAACAGGAGGTTATTCTTCCTTAGTTAATATGTGCCAAATATCGTTTCCTATAAAGCCACATTTTCGGTATAGTATTTCAGGAGAGGTTGCATTGTTTACTTTTCCAGAAACTGTTGCAAATTCTGCCATACTTGCCATTCGTTTCAGTAGTTCGTTCACAATAAACTGACCAATTTTTCGGCCCCTATAAGCAGGAACGACCTATATCCATTCTATAATACCCTCATGCAGCGCCTTGTCAAAATCTGCAATACCGCAGCCAACTATACAAGAGTTTATATTATCGATAGCCATAATCCACAGTTCCGGACAAAATGCCTCTGTTTGGGTATATCCTTTGAGCTGCTCAAAGGTGACTGATAAATCAGTATAGGATTGATTGATGATATCAACCAACAGCGGGATATCATCCTGTTTAGCGTTAACAATGGATATGCCATTCACTGGTGCGATATGTATATCTGTCAGTGAGTGAAACAATCTAAAATATGGCTCATCACAATATTCTTTATACTTATCTTCGGAATACGCAGTATCATGTACAATACACATATTCTGAGGAATTTTTACGCGCTTGTTTTTCCAATAAGGAATAGACAAAACCCCACAGGGATTTTCTTTGTACGCTTCAATTGTAATCATTTTACCGCCTCCTTTCTTCGCATAACCGCGTCAAAACAGTAGCCATGTGTAATGCGAAGGCTAAATTCTTCCTTTCCACTTCT
This sequence comes from Clostridiales bacterium, assembly GCA_015056315.1. GTDB lineage: Bacteria > Bacillota > Clostridia > Christensenellales > Aristaeellaceae > Limiplasma. The sequence continues at coordinate 11,120 of SVGN01000025.1, read as the reverse complement.
CCCCCTGCCGGGAGGCAGTGCTTTTTGATGCAGCATTGCATTACGGCTGTGCCCGTTCCCACGCCTCGCCTGCCAGCCCCTCCAGAATGGAGCCGCAGCCCCAGGGCATCAAAGCGAACCAGGTGCTGGCGGGGGAGCCGTCCGGGTAGTGCTCGGTGAGCAGACCCTCAGAGTGGCAGTACCGTTCGCTCATCCAGCCGGTGAGGCCGTAATCCAGCTCCCGGTCGCAGGTGTTATGGCACTGGCAGCTCCAGAGGATGGTATCCCGGAGGCGGCTCTCGATGTAGGCATCCGCCCGGCGGTCAAGGTAGTAATACATCTCATCCATCACCGAGCTGCTCATGGGGTGTACGTGGGGGTTGGTCACCGAGGTGATGCTGCCGCCGCAGCTTGACCAGCCCACCTTGCTCAGCGGCGGGGTCTGCACGGGGGAGTTGTAGCAGAATTTGAAGGTGTACTCATAGTGGAGCGCATCCCGCAGATGGTCCAGCAGGGCTTCGCTGCCGGTGCTGGCATGCAGATGCCGCACCGCCCGAATGTAGGCCAGTATGCCCTCGGAATCGATCTGCTTGTCGATGTCCAGCGGCCCGCCGTAGCACTCCTGGGGGATAACGAAGGCGCGGTGGTAGTAGTTTTCGCTTTTCAGCAGCTCCGGCAGCCACCGGGTATCGCCGGTGATGGAGGCAAAGTACGCCGCAGCGGTCATCAGCCAGCAGCCGGAGAGGGAGTCGTAGCAAAGCCCTGCACCGGTCTTTTCGGAGAGCACATAGGGGTACTCCCCATCGCTGTTGCGGCTGCGCTGGGTCACCTCCAGCACACCCTTAACAAAGCGGAGCCAGCTCTCATGCTCGTGGCCGTGCTGTTTTTCCAGCATGTAGCTTTTCAGGATCAGGTAGCAGGATTGGCCCACCAGATAGGCCGCATGGCCGGGCACCGGCTGCTTGTGGCTCCACCAGCCGTTGTTGTCCCACCGGGCGTTTTCCTTCTCGCACATGTAGGGCAGGCCGCTGCGGGGGTTCAGGGAGCAGGCCACGATATGGTCGATGCAGCACAGCGCCTGCTGCCGGATCTCCTCCCGCCCGAGCCGGTGGGCGCATTGCAGCATGGGCGCGGCGGTGGAGAGGCCGTTGGTCCAGGAGATGGAGGGCAGCTCCCGGTACTCGAAGCGGTCGCCCCGGTCAAAGACAAAGCAGGCGTAGGAGCTTTTCTCCGGCAGCCATGCATCCCGGGCAATGGCGGTGGCCATGGCATCAACGGTCTCGGGCAGGGTGCTGCGGCGGCGGGGCGGCTGATGAAAGCGGCTGTACACCCACTTGAGGGCGTGGTGGAGGCTGCGCTCGTCTGTTGCGGGCAGGTCGAACTGGTATACGGTCACGGTCAGGCTCTCCCCGGCGGCCAGGGTAAGGCAGTTGTCGCCCAGGGGCGCACGGGGGCTGTATTTGTGGGAATCCAGAAAGAACCAGGGCGCATTCTCGTACCCCAGCGTGTAGCTCACCTGGCTGCCCTCCAGCCCGCAGCCGAAGCCCGCGTACTGCTCCGGTGCTCCCGTAAGCCCGGGCATCCACTGCCTGCGCCCGGTTTCATCCCGGAGCAGGTAGGGGGAGGCGCACAGGCCCTGCATACGCCCGTCGCCGTAGACGAAGGCGCAGGGGTGGGAGAGCCGGTCGCTGCGGCACATCCACCAGCGGTAGGCGGGAAACTGCTCCTCCCAGCGCAGACGGGGGGTCTTGCTGTCGGTGAAAAGCGGCGCATCGCCCCGGTTGGTGCCGTACATGAACCCGGGCAGGAAGAACCGGGGCCCGGAGACCTCCGCGCGCAGCGTGATGCGCACAACGCCCCGCCATGCTTCATGGTTTGCATTTTGCAGCGTGATCTCCCGCACCCAGGGGTCGTCTGCGGAGCCGTCTCCCGCAAGGGTACGCACGGCAGCGGTCAGCCCCTGGTCGGCAAGGGGGCGGTAGGTCTCCGATCCCTTCAGGGAGCGGGCGCTGAGCAACAGTTCTTGCACAGAGGATCCTTCCTTTCCTTTGGCTGTATGGGGCAGCCTGTATAGAGCAACGACCGCTTCCGGCGCAGGGAGCGGTCGTTGAGCGCGGTTTGCTTACAGCGCCCGTCCCGTGGCGCTGTGGTCGGTCACGAAGGTCACATCCTGCGTATCCTTCAGGCGGGAATGCTTTGCCCGCTCTGCCAGCAGGGCGGCGAACAGCTCCTCGTCGATGGGGGTGGTCACAGGCTTGCCCAGCCAGCTGGACAGGTGCATGGCGTTGGAGAGCATCAGGGCGTTGATGCCCTCTGAGCCCTCTGCCACCAGCGGCGCGCCCGTCAGGATGTGCTGGGCAAAGGCGTTGATGACACCGATGTGCTGGGGGTTCTCCCCGTCGGTCTCCAGCACCTCGGGCCGGAGCCGGGGGCGGGGGTATGCATCCCGGCCGGTGCGGAAATCCTTTTCCTCGCTGCCGGGCAGCAGCCAGCGCAGCAGCCGGCCATCCTCGCAGACGATCTTGCCCCGGTCGAAGGAGACCTCCAGCCGGTTGGTGCCGGGCAGGTCGCCGGTGGAGGCGATGAATACGCCGGTGGAGCCGCCCGGGAACTCCAGGTAGGCGGTCACGTCGTCCTCCACTTCGATGTCGTGCCACTTGGCCTCATGGCAGAAGGCCCGCACGGTGGTGGGCATGCCGAAGAGCCACTGCAAAAGATCCAGCTGGTGGGGGCACTGGTTCAGCAGCACGCCGCCGCCCTCGCCCGCCCAGGTGGCGCGCCAGGAGCCGCTGTCGTAGTAGGCCTGGCTGCGGTACCAGTCGGTAATGGTCCAGCTCATGCGCTTGATGGCCCCCATCTCGCCGGAAAGGATGATCTCCTTCAGCCTGCGGTAGATGCAGTTGGTGCGCTGGTTGAACATGAGGGCAAAGGTCTTGCCGCTCTTTTGGGCGGCCTCGGTCACCGGGTGTACCTGCCGGGTGTACACGGCCACGGGCTTTTCGCACAGCACGTGCAGCCCGCTTTCCAGCGCGGTGCGGCTCAGCTCCGGGTGCTGGTAGTGGGGCACGGCGATCATCACCGCATCGCAATCGGCGGCGCGGATCAGCTCTGCGCCCTCCGTATATACCTTCACATGGGCAGGCAGAGCGGCCTCTGCCCATTCCCGCCGCTCCGGGCGGCGGTCGGCAACGCAGCACAGCTCCACATTTCTTGCTTTATCGGACAGGATCAGCCTGCAATGCTCCGAACCCATATTGCCCAGCCCGATCACACCGATCCTTACTGTATCCATCTGTATAACCCTCCGCAAAAATCGAAAAGCGTTCGTTGACTTTTGTCTGCGTCTGCAAACGTACATCAGATGCACAAAAAAGTCAACGCACAAACCCGGCATATGTGTGTACAAATCGGGGGGACTGCCGGGTGGCAGTCCCCCCGAAGGGTTCACTTGATGTTTTTTACCGCTTATTACTTGGTGCCGGGGAAGGTGCCGCGGTAGTTGCCGGCCTGATAGGCCTCACGGTAGGCGGCGATCACTTCGTCAGCGCCGGCATCCAGGATGGCCTGGGTGTACTCGGCCCAAACGGCGTCGAAGTTGGCGGGATCGCAGGAGATGATCTGGGCGATCAGCTCGTTCTGCTTGCTCATAACGGTGGCGGAGTAGTCGGTGGCAGCCTCGATCGGCACGGTGAAGCTGATCTGGGTCCAGGCATCGCTGCCGGCGTACAGAACAGACTTGGCAACATTCTCTTCGTAGCCGGGGAAGCTCATGGCCACGTAAGCAGCGTTCTTCTCGTCATCGCCGAAGTAGTAGCCGTTGGACATGAAGGCCACGTCGCCGGCATGCAGCTTGTTCTCGTCGGGCACTTCCTCGGTGGGCTTGGCGCCAACGGGCAGGCCGTTCTCGTTCAGCTTCTCGTAGTTGATGCCTTCGGTGCCGTTCTGCAGGGCGAACATGTTCTCGGGCTGGCACATCCAGTCGAGGTACATGATGGCGGCCTTGGCGGTCTCATCGCTTACCCAGTAGGGGATGAACACGGTCAGACCGGCGGCGTCGTAGTTGTCGTGCAGGGTGCGGCCGTCGTACTTGTTGGCCCAGCAGTTTACGGGGATCCACTCAGCGCCTTCAACGTTCTTGGCCATTTCAGCCTGGTAGTTCTTGTCGGTGCGCCAGGGCTGGTCGTACTGCTGCATGAAGTAACCGAAGTTACCCATGGTCATGTAGGTATCGCCGATGGTGCTGTCGGTATCGATGGCGAAGTTCTCGTACAGGATGCCGTCGTGGTACCACTTGTTGAGCATCTTGAACATTTCCTGAGCGCCGGGCAGGAACTCGGGGTTGTCCTTGTAAGCGATCCAGTCTTCCTCGGTCACCTGGGAGAAATCAACGAAAGCGTTGATGTAGTGACGCAGAGCGAACATGGGGTTGGAGGTGAAGATAGCATAGCTGAAGGGGATGGTCATCTCGCCGCCCAGGTTCTGCTCCTTGGCAGCGTAGAGGTACTTCTCCAGATCTTCGATGGTCTTGGGCTCTTCCATGCCCAGGGTCTTGAGCCAGTCAGCGCGGACGAAAGCGCCCTGGTTCACAACGGAGATACGGCGGGCGGGGATGGTGTACTGGGTCTTGACGCCGTCGCCGTCGGGATCGAAGGCGCCGTAGCCCAGCAGGTTCTCGCCCAGGAAGGTGACGATGTTCTGGCCGTACTGAGCGATCAGATCATCCAGAGCCTTCACGCCGTCGTCGGCGATGGCAGCGTTCACCAGGTCACCGTTGTAGGTAACGCAGATGTCGGGAGCGGTCTTGCCGTTGAACTGGGTGGTCAGGATGTCGCCTTCCTCCCAGCGGGAAACGGGCACGAACTCGAGCTTGATGCCGTTGGGGTCGCCGAAGTTCTTCTGGGCATAGTGCAGCTGCCAGCAGTCTTCGATGTTCAGGCCGGCGATGGAGCGATCGAACACTTCCACGCGCAGGGTCTGGGTGTAGGCTACCTCAGCGGAGGCGGGCAGGCACAGGCAGCTGATGATCAGCGCCAGAGCCATCACGAGAGACAACATTTTTTTCATGTGGGTCCAACTCCTCTTCATATTTTTACCGCACACGGGCGGCATTGGTACCGGGGGGGATCAGCCCTTTACAGCGCCGATGGTAACGCCGCTTACGAAGTAGCGCTGCACAAAGGGGTATACCACAAGGATCGGCAGCGTAGCGAAGATGATCGTGGCCGATTCTATGGATTCGGAAACGTTCTGGGCATTGCTGTTGGCATTGCCCTCGATGGCGGTAACATCAACAGCGGTAGAACCCTTGATGATGTTGTACAGCCGCAGCTGCAGGGGCTGCAGCGCCTTGGTCTGGATGTAGTACTTGGCATCGGCGAAGCTGTTCCACTTGCCTACCGCGTAGAACAGCGTCAGCGTGGCGATGGAGGCCAGCGACAGCGGCAGGTACACCTGCAGCAGGATCTGGAAGTCGTTGGCACCGTCGATGGTGGCGGCCTCCTCCAGCTCGTTGGGCAAGCCGGCGAAGAAGCTCTTCATAATGATCATGTTGTAGGTGCTCAGCAATCCGGGGATCACCAGCGACCAGAAGCTGTTCAGCATGCCGAAGTCGCGTACATTCAGGTAGATGGGGATGGTACCGCCGGAGAAGTACATGGTGAACAGGGCAAGCAGGTTGAAGAACTTGCGGCCCTTCAGGCGCTTCTTGGTAAGGGGGTATGCCATCAGGATGGTCAGCAGCATGGCAAGGGCGGTGTAGACCACCGTCAGCTTTACGGTGAAGAACAGACAATCGATCATGGTCTTGTCTGCAAACAGGATCTCGTAGGCCTTGGTCTCAAACTCCACCGGCCAGAAGGATACATCGCCGCGCAGGATGGCGCTCTTGGAGCTGAAGGAGATGGCGATCACATTGAGGAAGGGCAGCACGCAGCTGAGCACGAACACGAAGATGATCGCTACCAGAATGATCTGCCCGGGGCTCCAGATCGTCTTTTTCTTGTGCATCTTTACATCGGCAGGGATCGTTGTCATTGCGTTCCATCCTCCTTTCTTACCAGATACCGTCTTCGCCCAGACGCTTGGTAACGAAGTTGGCAGCGGTGATCATGATGAAGCCGACCACGGACTGGAACAGGCCGATGGCGGTGGCACGGTCAAACTTGTTGTTGGTGATGCCGGTGCGGTACACGTAGGTGGAAAGCACGTCGCAGTAGTCCTGCACCAGCGTGTTGCCCAGGATGTAGGGCCGGTCGAAGCTGATGTTCATCATCTGGCCGATGTTGAGGATCAGCAGCACCACGATGGTGGAGCGGATGCCCGGCAGCGTAACATGCCAGATCTGCTGCAGCTTGTTGGCACCGTCGATCTTGGCAGCCTCGAACAGCTCCATGTTGATGCCTGTGATGGCGGAAAGGTAGAGGATGGTGCCCCAGCCCATGTTCTGCCATACACCGATGATCGTGTAAGTCCATTGCCAGGCGATGCCGTCTGTCAGGAAGGGGATGTTCTTATCGATCCAGCCCCATTTGAGCAGCGTGGCATTCACAACGCCGGTGGTGGGGGCGAAGATCTTGAGCATCATACCGCCGATGATGATCCAGCTCAGGAAGTGGGGCAGGTACAGAAGCGTCTGGCTTACGCGCTTAACGCCCTTGGAGCGGATCTCGTTGAGCATGATCGCCAGAATGACCGGCACCGGGAAGCCCACGATCAGGCCCAGGAGGTTCAGGTACAGGGTGTTTTGCAGTGCGGGAAGGAAGTCGCGCTGCTTCATAACAAATTCGAAGTTCTTCCAGCCTACGAACTTGCTGCCCCACATACCCTTTACCATGCTGTATTTCTGGAAGGCGATCACCACGCCTGCCATGGGCTTGTAGCAGAACAGCAAATACCAGACAACGGGCAGCAGCAGCATCAGGTACAGCCGCCAGTCGCGCTTGAGCCAGCTGAGCCGTTTCCGGGGCAGAGCAGACTGGGTGGGCTGGGTTGCCTTCAGGGTGGACATGCAGCCTCTCCTCCTTTTGCATATGGGAAATAAGGTCGATTTGCGACCATTTCTTCCATCTGTTGATAGCATCATTATACGTTTCGCGATGCTCCGTTTCCACGCGGATACTGCTTGGTTTTATGCAAATGCTGCATTGTGTAACAAGGTTACGAAACGTCCTTTACAAAATGGGTGCATGTTGCTTAAGAGTATGCAAATCTTGCAAGAAACGACAAAATAAGAGGAGTTTTGCATATGCGTGTCCAAAACTATGCATATTACGTTCGTTAACCGTATACCGTGGAGGTGCATTATGAACCACGCCATCCGCACATCGGCTTCCTTTGAGGGCATGAACAACCAGCGGCACGACTACGATGCCTGCTACCGCCTGGACGAGCGGTGGGGTCTGTACGGCCTCCATTGCCACGATTTTTACGAGCTGTACATCCACTACGGCGGTGCCAAGTTCTACTGTGTGGATAACAACGTCTACCCCCTCGATGCAGACCAGCTCGTGGTGGTGCCGCCGTTCTGCATGCACGGCCTCATCGGCGATGGGGCCCCGGTCAACTACGAGCGGGCCTTCCTCTATATCACCCCTGCCACGCTGAGCCTGTGCGGCGCAGGGGCCATCGATCTGGAGCGCTTCCTCTCCAAGTATATCCAGAATGGGCAGTGCCACTTTCAGCTTTCCCACGAGGATGCCCTTGCCTGCAAGGAATACCTCCGGCAAATGGCGGAGGATCTGCATACCACCTCTTCCATGGGGCGGTTTACGAACCATGTGCGCATGCTCAACTTTCTCTCGCTGGTGTGCAACAACATGAAAAACGCCCAGACCACCACCGAGCCCATCGTGGTGAACGGCGTGATGCACGAGATCCTCTCCTACATCAACGAAAACTACACCCAGCAGATGAAGCTGGAGACCCTGGCCCATCAGTTCGGCGTGAGCGTATCCTTCCTCAGCCACGAGTTTGTGCGCTATACAGGCCGCTCTGTGTACGATTATGTGCTCCACCGCCGGGTGCAGATGGCCAAGGCCATGATCACCGAGGCCATCCCCCTGGGGGAGGTGGCGTACCGCTGCGGCTTTAACGACTACTCCAACTTTCTGCGGGTGTTCTCCAAAATGGCGGGCATGTCGCCCTCGGCCTTCCGTAAACGCAGCAAGGATGCCCAGAAGGATCCCAAGCGGGTGGAATGATCCCCCCACCTGTGCGAAATGTGCATAATGCCCTGCCAGCATTCTGTAGACAGGGCATTTTTGCTTGGCTATAATGGCATCAACGACCCCCTGACAATTGGAAATCGTAACGGAGGTGTACCCCCAATGATCCATGTTGCTGTTGTTGGCACGGGCAGCATCGCCAATGCCCATGTGCAGGCCTATCTCAAATTTCCCGAGCGCTGCCGCATCGTGGCCCTGGTGGATATCGTGCCCGAAAAAGCCCAGCGCATGAAGGAGCGCTACGGCCTGGAGGCCCAGGTCTACGACGACCATGAAAAGATCCTTCCCCTGACCGATATCGATCTGGTGGATGTATGCACCCCGCCCTATGTGCACGCCTCCATCAGCATCAACTGCCTGCGCTCCGGCAAGAACGTGGTGTGCGAAAAGCCCATGGCCGCCTCTCTGGAGGAGTGCGATGCCATGCTCCGCGCCCGGGACGAGAGCGGCAAGAAGCTCTCCATTATTGCCCAGAACCGTTTCCGTCAGCCCATTGCCGACCTGAAGGCCCTTTTGGACAGCGGCCTGGCGGGCCCCGTGCGCTCCGCTCAGGTGGATAGCTTCTGGTGGCGCGGCCACTGCTACTACGACCTGTGGTGGCGCGGCACCTGGGAGAAGGAGGGCGGCGGCTGCACCCTCAACCATGCCGTGCACCACATCGATATGCTGGCCTGGATGATGGGCCTGCCCGAGAAGGTGACCAGCGTTCTGGCCAATGTGGCTCACGACAACGCCGAGGTGGAGGATCTCTCTGCCAGCATCCTGCAATACCCCGGCGCGCTTGCCCAGCTGACCGCCTCTGTGGTGCACCACGGCGAGGAGCAGCAGCTGGTGTTCCAGTGCGAGAAGGCCAAGATCGCCGCGCCCTTCGCCTGCTACGCCTCCAACTCCATGGGCAACGGCTTCCCGGAGCGCAACGAGGCGCTGGAGAAGCAGATCGCCGATTACGCCGCAGCCCTGCCCCGTGTGCAGTGGGAGGGCCACGACGGCCAGCTGGAGAACGTGCTCACCGCCATCGAGACCGGCTGCGATGTGGCCATCGGCGGCGAGGACGGGCGGCGCACCATCGAGCTGATCACCGCCATCTTCAAGTCCGGCGCAGTGGGCCAGACCGTGGCGCTGCCCCTCAGCAAGGAGGATCCCTTCTATACCGTGGAGGGCATTATGCAGAACGTGCCCCATTTCTATGAAAAGACCACCTCTGCCCAGGAGTTCGGCGGCGAGATCACGCTGGGCAGCAACTACCGCAAGTAAGGAGACAACAGCAATGAAAGTGGATGCTTCCAACGGCATGACCTATGCCCCCAAGGGCAAGCCCGCCCCCGTGGTAAAGCCCGGCGAATTCATTTTTTCCTGCGCCCATCTGGATCACGGCCACATCTACGGCATGGCCAACGCCCTTCTGGAGGCGGGCGGTACCCTCAAGTATGTCTACGACCCCGACCCCAACAAGGTGGCCAATTTCGTAAAGACCTACCCCCAGGTGCAGGTGGCCCTTACCGAGGAGCAGGTGCTCGCCGATAAGGATACCCACATGGTCTGCGGTGCCCACATCACCAGCGAGCGCGGCCCCTTCGGCCTCAGGGTGCTGGGTGCGGGCAAGGATTACTTTACCGATAAGGCCCCCTTCACCACCATGGCCCAGCTGAACGCTGCCCGGGAGATGGTCAAGGCCACCGGGCGCAAGTATATGTGCTACTACGGCGAGCGCATCCATTGCCAGGCCGCCACCCTGGCCGGGCAGATGATCGCCGCCGGTGAGATCGGCGAAGTGGTGCATGTGGAGGGCTTCGGCCCCCACCGCCTGATGCCCCACGCCCGCCCCGCCTGGTTCTTCGAGCGGGAGAAGTACGGCGGCATCCTGTGCGATATCGGCAGCCACCAGATCGAGCAGTATATGTACTTCACCGGCGAGGAGGAGGCGGAGGTCACCTACAGCCGCATCGCCAACTACGCCAATCCCGACCACCCCGAGCTGGAGGATTTCGGCGATTGCAACATCGTGGGGCAGAAAGGCACCACCAACTATTTCCGTGTGGACTGGTTCACCCCCGACGGTCTGCGCACCTGGGGCGATGGCCGCACCCTGATCATCGGCACCAAGGGCTATATCGAGCTGCGCAAGTACGTGAACATCACCACCGATATGGAGGGCGGCGACCACGTATTCCTGGTCAACCAACAGCAGGAGAAGTACTACAACGCCGATGGCGTGGGCTGCCCCTTCTTCGGCGAATTGATCCTGGACAGCCTCAACCGCACCGAGATCGCCATGACCCAGCACCACTGCTTCAAGGCCGCCGAGCTGTGCCTGACCGCACAGGAAAAGGCGGTACGGCTCCGGTAACAGGGGAGCGGTGGGAGGCGCTGCCTCCCGCACCCACTGCCAAGGGCGCTGCCCTTGGAACCCGCCAAAGGGCCTGAGGCCCTTTGGAATCCCGCGTTTGCGCCTGTTTCACGGGCGCAGCCACCCCCACATAAGGCTCCCTCTTCAGAGGGAGCTGGCGGCGAAGTCCACTCCCACAAGGCTCCCTCTTCAGAGGGAGCTGTCGGCGAAGTCCACCCCCACAAGGCTCCCTCTTCAGAGGGAGCTGGCTGCCCGAAGGGCAGACTGAGGGTGCCGCCCGCAGACCCCCTCCCGGCAGGGGTCATACCCCCAACCCGGGTAAACCTCGCCCGCCCCGGGCGGCAGCCAATCCCTAAGCCTCCCTTGTGTAAAGGGAGGTGGCTCGCCTTTAGGCGAGACGGAAGGATTGTACCTTGCTTGAGTGCCCAAGCCACTCATAGCTTTTTCGCAGTACCGCTGCGAGCAACAGGGTGGGGCTCCGCGCCCCACACCTGCGGTTCCTCTTTTGACGCAAAAGAGGAACCAGAAAACAGCGACACGCTCTCTTTGGTCAAATCCCCAATAATTGCCCT
>SVGN01000084.1 GCA_015056315.1 Clostridiales bacterium | reverse complement strand
GCCGGAGTACGATCCCGAGATCTACACCCACAAGAAGATGAAGACCAACCCGGAGATCGCCCTCAAGGCCCTGGAGCTGGCCCGCCCCGCTCTGGCTGCGCTGGATACCTTCTCCGAGGAGGCTGTTAAGGAAGTGCTCATGAACCTGGCCGCCCAGAACGAGATGAAGAACGGCCAGATCATGTGGCCTGTGCGCATCGCCATCTCCGGCCTGGCCTCCACCCCCGGCGGCGCTACCGAGATCGCCTACCTGCTGGGCAAGGATGAGTGCCTGCGCCGTATCGACAAGGGCATCGAGCTGCTGAAGGCGTAACGGGGGAGTGGGCAGGGGCGCTGCCCCTGTACCCCGCTTAAGGAATTTCATTCCTTAAGGATCCTGATACCGGCCGCATTGCATGCAGCCGGAGGGAGCAAACGGCGGTTGGCGCGCTCACCGCGGCGGCCTGAGGCCCGATCGGTGAGCAACACAATGATCAAAATTCCCCTGTGCATGCAATGCACAGGCAAAGGGTCAAGGGGCAATGCCCCTTGCGGGTCCCAGGGGCAGAGCCCTTGGCAGGGTGCAGGGGCAGAGCCCCGCCCCCCGTATCCCCCTCAACAAGGAGGTTCATACATATGGAAAACCCCATCTACAATCCCGCTGAGATCGAGAAAAAATGGCAGCAGTACTGGGAGGAGAACAAGACCTTCGCCACCGACGTGTGGGATTTCTCCAAGCCCAAGTACTACGTGCTGGATATGTTCCCCTACCCCTCCGGCGTAGGTCTGCACGCAGGCCACCCCGAGGGCTACACCGCCACGGATATCATGTCCCGCATGAAGCGCATGCAGGGCTATAACGTGCTGCACCCCATGGGCTACGACTCCTTCGGTCTGCCCGCCGAGCAGTACGCCGTGGATACCGGCAACCACCCCAACGGCTTCACCCAGAAGAACATTGCCACCTTCTCCAAGCAGCTCAAGGAGCTGGGCTTCGACTACGACTGGGATAAGGTGATCGCCACCACCGACCCCGAGTTCTACAAGTGGACCCAGTGGATCTTCAAGAAGCTGTGGGAGAAGGGTTATGCCAAGCGCATCGAGATGCCTGTCAACTGGTGCGAGGCCCTGGGCACCGTGCTGGCCAACGACGAGGTGATCGACGGCAAGTCCGAGCGCGGCGGCTATCCGGTCGAAAAGCGCATGATGATGCAGTGGGTCATCGACCAGCCCGCCTTCGCCGAAAAGCTGCTGGAGGGCTTGGACGAGATCGACTGGCCCGAATCCACCAAGGAGATCCAGCGCAACTGGATCGGCAAGTCCACCGGCGTTGAGGTGGATTTCCAGCTGGTGGGCGGCGGTCAGTTCTCCATCTACACCACCTGCATCGAGACCATCTACGGCATCACCTTCATGGTGCTGGCCCCCGATGGCAAGATCACCGCATCCCTGCTGGATCGTGTTGAGAACCGCGAAGAGGTGGAGGCCTACATCAAGGAGGCTGCCGCCAAGAGCGAGATCGACCGTACCGATGCCACCAAGACCAAGACCGGCTGCCCCCTGAAGGGCGTGTATGCCATCAACCCGGTCAACGGCCGTGAGGTGCCCGTGTTCATCGGTGATTTCGTGCTGGGCAACTACGGCACCGGCGCCGTAATGGCCGTGCCCAGCCACGACCAGCGCGACTTTGAATACGCCGTTGCCCACAAGATCCCCATGCTGCAGGTGATCGAGGGCCGCGATGTTTCCGAGTGCGCCTTCGAAAAGCAGGATTATCTGGGCAAGGGCTGCAAGCTCATCAATTCCGAGGAGTTTACCGGGCTCACCGTGGAGGAGGCCAAGGAGGCCATCACCGTGAAGCTGGAGGGCATGGGCGTTGCCCGCAGAAAGACCAACTACCACTTCCGCGAGTGGATCTTCGCCCGCCAGCGCTACTGGGGCGAGCCCGTACCCTGCGTCTACACCGAAAACGGCGAGACCGTCTTCCTGCCCGACGAGGAGCTGCCCGTAGAGCTGCCCGTGCTGGAGGATTACAAGGGCCGCGGCGGCAAGGCTCCCCTGGAGAACGCCGAGGAGTGGAAGCACTACGACCGCAACGGCATCAAGGGTCTGCGCGAGACCTCTACCATGCCCGGCTCCGCCGGTTCCTCCTGGTACTACATGCGCTATATCGACCCCAAGAACGAGAATGCCCTGTGTGACCCCGAGCTGCTCAAGCACTGGATGCCCGTAGACCTGTACGTGGGCGGCCCCGAGCATGCGGTGGGCCACCTGATCTACTCCCGTATCTGGAACCGCTTCCTCTACGACGAGGGCCTGAGCCCCGTTAAGGAGCCCTTCAAGAAGCTGGTGCACCAGGGCATGATCCTGGGCGAGAACGGCATCAAGATGGGCAAGCGCTTCCCCGAGTTCGTGGTCAACCCCAGCGATATCGTGCGGGATTACGGTGCCGATACCCTGCGCCTCTACGAAATGTTCATGGGCCCGCTGGAGGTCTCCAAGCCCTGGAGCTCCACCGCCGTTGCCGGTGCCAAGAAGTTCATCAACCGCATGTGGAACTTCTTCACCGTAGCCGAGAACCTGACCGATACCAACGATGGCAAGCTGACCAAGATCTACCACCAGAGCGTCAAGAAGATCACCAACGACTTTGAGACCCTGGGCTTCAACACCGCCATCGCCCAGATGATGACCTTCGTCAACGAGGTCTACAAGCAGGGCACCTGCCCCCGTGAGTATGCTGAGGGCTTCATCAAGATGATGAGCTGCATCACTCCCCATGTGGGCGAGGAGATCTGGCAGCAGATGGGCCACACCGATACCATCGCTTACGAGCCCTGGCCCACCTACGACGAAGAAAAGTGCAAGGATACCGAGGTGGAGATCGCCGTGCAGATCAACGGTAAGGTTCGCGCCAAGCTGATGATCGCCGCCGACATGACCCGCGAGGAAGCCGAGACGGCTCTGCCTGCACTGGAGGAAGTAAAGGCCCTGGTGGGCGACAAGACCATCGCCAAGGTGATCTTCGTGCCCGGCCGCCTGTGCAACCTGATCGTTAAGTAAGCTACAGCAGCAGCCCATATCCCTGCCGGGGCATACCGGCAGGGGCGAGGCTGCTCCGCTCCCCAAGCCATTGCCCGTGCGCATTTTCCGCATGGGCAATGCGTGTATCCGGAGCTTCTGCTCCGGAGGGCACATTTTCTACCAAGGAGGAGAAAACCGGATGCAGGATCAAATCGTTCCCGTCTTTGAGGTGGAGGCGCTGAGCCACCGCTTTGGCAAGAACAGGGCGCTGGACGGCCTCACCTTTGCCATTGCCCCGGGGCAGATCGTGGGTCTGCTGGGCCGCAACGGCGCAGGTAAAAGCACCCTTCTGCGCATCGCCTCCGGCCAGCTGCGCCACAAGGAGGGCAATGCCTGGCTCTTCGGCCAGCGCATCTACAACAACACCCCCGCCCTTGCCAGCCTGTGCGTGATCGGCGATACGCCCGATTTCGGCAAGCTGAAGAATCTGAAGCAGCTGTATTTCGTCTGCGCAGGGCTCTTTCCCGGCTGGAACAAGCAGCGGGCCAAGGAGCTGATGGAGCAGTTCGAATTGCCCTACACCGCCCCGCTGAAGGGCTTCAGCCGTGGCATGAAGACCGCCGCCCTGCTCACCGTGGGCCTCAGCTCCGGCGCACTGTTCACCGTGTTCGACGAGCCCGGCCTGGGCCTGGATGCGGTGATGCGCGAACGCTTCTACGACCTGCTTCTGGAAGAAAAGCAGCGGGATCCCTCCCGCACCTTCCTGCTCTCCACCCACCTGATCGATGAGGTGGCCCGTGTGCTGGACAGCGCCGTGATGATCGATAAGGGCCACCTGCTCTGCCAGGCGAACCTGGAGGATATCAACCGCATCTACATGAGCGTTTCCGGTGCGCCGGAGGTGGTAAAGCAGGAGACCGAGGGCATGACCGTCCTCCGGGAGGAAGTGGTGGCGGGCTCTCTGGTGCGCCACCTGCGCCTGCAGAGCGTTACCGATGCCCAGCGCCTCAAGGAGGAGGGCAGGGTACAGCTTTCACCCATCAGCCTGCAGCGGCTGTTCGTGTTCCTGGCCCAGACCATCAACGGCACCGAGCCGGTTATCGAGGAGGCGGAGGAGTAATGGAAAATCGTCTGGCTTCCCTGGTGGAGAATAAAGGCTGGTTCCGGCTTTCCCGTTTCGGCGGTGCCATGCGCTACCAGTACCTGCGCAGGCGCAGGCTGCTGGTGTTCCTGCTGGTGGTGATGGCCGCAGTGCAGATCGTGGATCTGACGCTGGCCTTCTTCGGCGTGTTGCAGACCCGGGTAACGCCCGTGACCACCGACCTTTCTCTGGCGCTTTTGCTGCTGCTCTGCTGCAGCTTCCCCGTTGCCAAGAGCGAGACTACCTTCCTTTTGCGCTTCGGTACGCCCCGCACCGCCGTGTGGCTGAGCAATATCGTTTCCCTGTTCCTGACGGGCGCTGCGTACCTTGTGCTGTCTGCGGTGCTGAACGCCGCTTTCGCCGTGCCCGGTGTGCTCCTGGCAGAGGCGGGCAAGGGCGTCAGCATGGCGGTGCCCATGCCCCTTGGCGAGTACCTGCTCACCGGCCTTGGCAGCCTGCTTCGCGAGCTGCCCATGCAGCTGCTCTGGATGCTGGAATATGCCGCCATCTTCTACTTTGTGGCCTGCTGCCTGCGCCGCTGGCGGGTGCCCACCATTCTGGTGCTGGTGGGCGTGCCTGCGCTGCTGTTCAGCATGTTCCTGCTGCCGGCCTTCAACGAGGTGGGCAACATTCTGGAGGGCGGCGGGCAGAACCAGCTGGTGGCGCTGGTGCTCAAGCTGCTCACCTGGCTGGAGAAGGCCGCCGATTTCATCGCCAAGAACTGGCAGACCATTCAGGGCGTTACCGCCGGTGTGGCGCTGGTGCTGAGCTATCTGGTCATGCGGGGCACCCGCCAGCCGGAGTAAGTGTGTTTGTCCGCATCCCGGCGCAAGGATGCTTGATTTGACCGTTACAGGAGGAATAACACTATGGTAAACGTAAAAGGTAAGTGGGCGCTGATCACCGGCGCCAGCCGCGGCATCGGCTATCTGACCGCCATCTTCATGGCCCAGCAGGGCTGCAACCTGATCCTGCACAGCCGCAGCCTCTCCGGCACCGAAAAGGTGAAGGCCGAGGCCGAGGCCCTTGGCGTATCCGTCCATTGCGTGGCTGCTGAGCTGAACGACCTTTCCGCTGTGGAAAAGATGCTCGCCGATATCGATGCCCTGGGCGTGAATGTGGAGATCGTGCTCAACAACGCCGGTCTGCAGATCGCCTACCGCACCGATTATCTGGCCACCCCCAAGGAGGATTATCTGGTCAGCTTCAACGTGAACACCATTGCCCCCATGATGATCTGCTACCACTTCCTGCCCAAGATGATGGAGAACGGCTTTGGCCGCATCCTCAACACCACCAGCGGCATCAATCTGGATCCCCAGCAGGCGGGCTATTCTGCCAGCAAGGCTGCGCTGGATAAGGTGACCATCGATCTGGGCAGCAAGGTGCAGGGCACCGACGTGCTCATCAACCTGACCGATCCCGGCTGGTGCCGCACCGATCTGGGCGGCCAGCATGCCCCCAACGCCCCCGAGAGCGCCATTCCCGGCATTGTGGTGGGTGCCTTTGTGGATGACCGCAAGAGCGGCCGTTTCCTGGGCGCGCAGAACTTTACCGGCATGACCCTGGAGGAAGCCGTTGCCAAGGCCGAGCGGGAGTTCGACAGCCCGTACGGGAAGTGAGCGACCGGGAGGGATGTGGGGGCGCTGCCCCCACGCCCCCGGCAGGGGCCTGAGGCCCCTGCACCCCGCATGCTGCGCCCGCTCTGCGGGCGCAGAGAGGTCTATCAAAAGCAGTATACAAAAAGCCTCCTGCCAGTGAGGGGAATGGAAAGGAAGGAGTTATCCTTCACTTTACAACCCAAGAAATGCCGAAAGCAGCAAGCCCGCTATGAACTGCACCCCATTTGTTAGACAGTATGATATACTGAATAACAAGTGGGGTGTTTAATATGCCAAAAGGAATGCCAAACAAGAGGTATACACCGGAATTTAAGGAACAAGTAATAAGGACAATG
>SVGN01000024.1 GCA_015056315.1 Clostridiales bacterium | reverse complement strand
CTGATGATTCCCGCAAGTTGCTCTACCTTTGTGTACTTTCTTGCCATGCAAATGACCTCCTGTCGTAGGTTTATTCTACAACAGGAGGTCTCTTTTTTCACTTGTCCGTTGCTTGGGATACTGTCCACTGCCTGCATGGGGGCGTCAGGTTGTCAAAAAAGGGGAAGGTGCAGGAAACTCAGTTTCCTGCCAGGTGTGGAGACGGAGGGAAGTGTGTGCCCAGTGGGCACTTGCGCGAAGCGCAAAACGACCCGCAGTCGTCAACCGAAACGAGTGTAGGCTACGGTAGTAGGCTACACGACGATTGAGGTTGCGGAACAGAGCCCACAAACCTTGCGCCGCAGCGCTTTCTTGTGAGCACAGCGAGCACCGAAGGTGCAAGATGTGCGGCTCGTATTGGTATGTATGGGTTTTTCGACAGTCTGACGCCCCCATGCAGGGCATACTGCCTGCATGGGGCGTTTGTGTTTGCGCTGTTCAACGCTCGGGCTCATTTCTTTTCATCGTTTTGGCGTTCCTTCGCCCACTTGCTCTGGTGCCAGCAGTTGATCCGCCTGAATTCCCGGATGAATTCCGCTTCCCGAACTTGATCCTCCCGCTTCTGCTCATCCTCGGGAGCCGGTTCTGCTGTCTCTGTTTCCTTGGGTTCTTCTCCGGCGGCTTCTTCAGAGACTTCCTCGGCATCTTCCTCAGGGGCTTCCGGCTCCTCTGCAGCGGGCTGTTCTTCCGGTTCGGGTGCAGATAATGTCGGGCTCATGTACCTAAACATGAGATTGATGATCTTCTCCAGATAGGTACGGTAGCGGGTCCACTTATCGTGGTAACGGAACAGGGCGAGCGCGCTGGCGCACAGCGTAATGATACCGTTGATGATCACCGTAGCCCAATCCGGATCTCCGCTTGCACCCTTACAAGCCAGTTTGATGATGGAAGAGAGCACCGGCAGTACGATAACAGCAAAGTTGAGAGTATAGTACACATACTTTGAAAAACGGCTCTGCTTCGCTGCATCCATGGCATAGTGGTATACCGTGTTCTTCGTCAGCTGAGAGAAGGGCAGCTGATCGATGGTGCTGAGCAGATAGCCCTTATCCTTTTCCATACCAAGATACTTCTTCTCCACTTCCGTCAGTTCTTTGCGTCTGCACATACGCTTTCCCCCGCTTTCATTTGTTTTTTCCAGATGCTGTCTTCAGTATATAAGCAATACCGCTGCCTGTCAAACCAAAATTCGACAAAAGCCATCACGCCCAAGCGCAGAAAAAACCGCCGCAGATCGCTCTGCGGCGGTTCTTTATCGGCTGCGATCAGCCTTACTCCCCCCGGAACACCTGAATGCACAGCGTGCCTTCGCCGGTGCTCTCCGCCACGATGCGGATGGGGAAATCGTAATCGTTCCGGAAAACAAAGTTCAGTTCCGTGCTGCCCACTGCCGCATCCTGATGCATGGGCAGGTAGCGGGCACAGCCGGGGCCGTGGGGGCGGCGGCGCAGGATGGTGATGCCGCTGAGCTGGCGCACCGTGTTGTACAGGGTGGAGCTGCTCTGGCAGGTGCCGCCGCCATAGCCCAGCTGGCTGCCGCCGTTGATGAGCACCGGAGCGGGATGGTAGCCGTTGGAGCGCTTGTAGGGGCCGACCTGGGCATTGAAATCCAGCTGCTCGCCGGGCTGCATTACCCGGGTCATCGATTCGCAGGAGCGCACGATGTTCTTACAGCGGCCATCGTTGCCCTCCTTGCCGGTGTTGTACTCAAAGAAGCTGCAAAAGGCGGCGATGGGCGTATCGCTGCTGAGGGGCTCCTCGGTGGTGGCCACGGGCACCAGGTCGGTCAGCTTGGAGACCTCGATGTAGCCATAGCTGCGCCAGTAGAGCACCTTGGCAAAGCCATCCACAAACTCCAGCACCGCCACCTTGCTGCCTGCATTGGGCTGGATCGCGTTCACCTCGGCACGGGTGGAGGGGGCCTTATACACGGGGGCCTTCTCCGTAAGGGTGGCTACGAACTGGCTGGGTACCGTGCCGTAGGGCGGAGTATTCTCCGGGTCGATGGTGGTAACATCCTCATCGATCCAGGTACGGATCACATAGCCCACCTTGCCATTGTACTCGGCCAGCACATACGCAGGGTACACCTTATAGATGGTGATTTCTTCGTTCTTCTTGATGGCGCAGACTCCGGGGCTCTCGCTGCTCTGCTGCTCGCGCATGCGGATGGCCGTGCCGGTGGGCGTAAAGGGCTTGATCCTTGCGGTATACAGCGGTTTGAGGCCCTTGATGCTGGCGGGCTCGTCGTAGATCTCGCCCACATCCTCTTCGTCGTCTCCAGCGAAGCCTTCCATTTCCACGTTCTCCGGCAGGGGCGCGGCGGTCTCCTCCGCCAGGGCCGCCGCAGGCAGCACCAAAGCGAGGCAAAGCAGCACAAGCAGCATTCTTTTCAGCATAAAGCAGTTTTTCCTTTCCTTATAAACAAGGGTAGCAGGGCATACGCCCTTCAGGCAACATCATAGCATAAAACCTGCCCCGCTTCAACCCGCCGCAGCATTGCTTTTCCTTTGTTCAAACCCCGGCTGAGATTGCAAGCAACCGTTTTCCATGCTATAATGAGCGCCGTTTACACCCGCAGATTGTTACATTCCGGCACAGCCACTGCCAAGGAGGCCTTTATGAACCTGATCTACACCGACCACGTTGCCCCCGAGGATTTTCTGCGCCTGCGCAGCATCGTCGGCTGGACGCCCATCGCCCCCGAGCAGGCCGAAGCCGGTCTCCGGCACAGCGCAAAGGTGATCTGCGTCAAGGATGGCGAGCAGGTGGTGGCCATGGCCCGCCTCCTTTGGGATGGCGGCTATCAGGCCCAGCTGTGCGATGTGATGGTGCTGCCCGAGTACCAGATGCAGGGCATTGGCCGCCACATGGTCACCCATCTGGTGGATTGGCTCCAGAGCCAGCTGAAGCCCGGCTGGAGCCTGAAGCTGAACCTGAGCGCCGCCGAGGGCAAGGAACCCTTCTACGAGAAGCTGGGCTTCCGCCGCCGCCCCTGCCGGAACGCAGGCAGCGGCATGGACAAGTGGATGTTCGGGCAGGGCTGAGCCCTGCACCCCGGACTGCGCCTTACGGCGCAGGGCTTGGGTGTGGCACGGCATCGTTGACTGAAGCAACCGCCGGTCGGAGGCTTCGCCTCTTCCACGGCCTCCCGGCTCGCTCCGGGGAGCCCCCCTGTCGTTCGGTGATCCTCACGGATCCACGTCATTGGCGATCCAACGCTCCTGCAGCCATGCTGCGGGAGCGTTTTGCACCGGCGAAAACCAAAACGCCCGAAATAACAACATGTTCTTTGCCGTAGCGGAATGTTAACACCCATTGCTTGCCAACGGGCAGAAAGCAGTTATCATGTTCCCGAACAAACAACCAGGAGGGGATCCTTTCCATGCTGAACGAAAACCTGAGAAAAGCCCGCATCAACAAAGGTATGTCGCAAGAGCAGCTGGCGCTTCAGTTGAACGTGGTACGGCAGACTGTTTCCAAATGGGAAAAAGGAACATCCGTCCCGGATGCTCACACGCTGGCACAGCTATCCGAGATCCTTGAGCTTCCGGTAGAGACGTTGCTGGGCGAGACCCAACTGAAGGAGGCGCCCGAACCAAACGAGATCGCCCGTCAGCTGGCCCGAATGAACGACCTGACCGCCCTCAAAATGCAGCGCAGCAAAGAAAACTGGGCGCTGGCAGCAAAGATTTTGGGCGGTATCGCAGTGCTTTTGGTGCTGGCTGCCATCCTTCCCCACATTAGGGAGACCTGCCGCGAATTCGGCAAAAACCTGTACCATGCTCTGAATCCATGAGAAAGCGAACAGCGCCCGGCCGGCAGAAATGCACGAGCGCTGTTTTTCTCTTCTTCTGTGCGAGATCCTCTATTGACTTAAGCCCCCGCCACCATCTATCATATAGCCATTGGCAACAGTGACCATACAGCCACAAAGGAGGTTTCATCCATATGCCCAACCCCATTCTGCCCCTTTGGGAATGCATCCCCGACGGTGAACCCCGCCAGTTCGGCGACCGGGTCTACATCTACGGCTCCCACGACCGCTACGGCGGCACCGATTTCTGCAATTACAAGCTGAAGGTGTGGTCTGCCCCCCTCAACGACCTGAACAACTGGGTCTGCCACGGCCACAGCTTCCACACCCGCCCCGATACCGACCACCCCTCCTCCGTGCCCCACACCAGCAACGCTCTCTTCGCCCCCGATGTGGTGGAAAAGGATGGCAAGTACTACCTGTACACCTACATCGTGGGCGCCAAGGGCTGCGTAAGCGTCAGCGACAAGCCGGAGGGCCCCTTCACCTTCCTCTCCACCTACGACTATGCCCCCGAGGATGGCGGCGACGACGGCATCTTCAACGATGTGGGCGTGCTGGTGGATGACGATGGCCGTGTATACTGCTACTACGGCTACGAGGGCTCCCACATGAACGAGCTGGACCCCGAGAGCATGTACAAGGTGATCCCCGGCAGCCTGATCAGCCCGGTGATGGATGCCAGCGAGAACGTGCCCGTGGAGGAGCGCTTCTTTGAGGCTTCCTCTCCCCGCAAGGTGGGCGATACCTACTACCTGATCTACTCCCCCCGCAAGGGCAGCCGCCTGGCCTACGCCACCTCCGACAAGCCCACCGGCCCCTTCACCTACCGTGGCTACATCATCGACAACGGCGTGGATTACCCCGCCGGCAACGACCACGGCTCCATCTGCCAGATAGGCGGCCAGTGGTACGTGTTCTACCACCGCATGACCAACAACTCCATCACCAGCCGCCGTGCCTGTGTGGAGAAGATCAATATCCTGCCTGACGGCACCATCCCCCCGGTGGAGATGACCAGCCTTGGCTTTGAGGAATCCCTGAACCCCTACAAGCCCACCAAGGCGGAGATCGCCTGCGTGCTCACCGGCGGCTGCTTCGTTCTGGAGAAGGATGTGTTCCGCCGTGTGGTGAGCAAGGTGACCGACGGCGCTGTGCTGGGCTACAAGTACTACGACTTCGGCCTGGATACCTCCACCAAGACCATGGAGTTTGCGGTCAAGGTGGTGGGCGCAGGCATGCGGGGCAAGCTGCATGTGATGATCGATGCCCCCACCGAGGAAAAGGGCGGCAAGAAGATCGGCGAGGTAGCCATCGACATGAGCGACGGTGTATACCGCGGCCGTGTGCAGAACGTTACCGGGCGGCATGCGCTCTATCTGGTGGCCGAGGTGGTAAAGCCTCAGGCCGAGTGGATGAGCAACTTCTTTGAAGGCCGCACCCTGTGCGAAGTGGACGAGTTCGTGTTCCTGAAGTAAGAAAACGGTATTGCAACGAAATAAGAAGGGGCTGCTCATCACCGCGGCAGCCCCTTTTGCATGTCAATCCACCTTGGGCAGCTTTGCCACAGCCGCCGCCAGCTCCTCATCCGTGGGGATGTAGTCGTCCATCTTGCCATCGTGGAACTTTTCGTAGCTCATCATATCAAAGTAGCCGGTGCCGGTCAGGCCGAACAGGATGGTCTTTTCCTCGCCGGTCTCCCGGCAGCGGATGGCCTCATCCATCGCCACCTTGATGGCATGGGAGCTTTCCGGCGCAGGCAGGATGCCCTCCACCCGGGCAAACTGCTCGGCGGCCTCGAACACCTCCGTCTGCTTGACGGAGACCGCCTCCATCAGCCCATCCGCATGCAGCTGGGAGAGCACAGAGTTCATGCCGTGGTACCTGAGGCCGCCTGCGTGGCTGGCCGAGGGGATGAAGCCGCTGCCCAGCGTATACATCTTGGCCAGCGGGCACACCATGCCGGTATCGCAGTAGTCATAGGCATACACGCCCCGGGTCAGGCTGGGGCAGGAGGCAGGCTCTACGGCGATGAACCGGTAATCCGCTTCGCCCCGCAGCTTCTCGCCCATAAAGGGCGCGATCAGGCCGCCAAGGTTGGAGCCGCCGCCCGCGCAGCCGATGATCATATCCGGCTTTACGCCGTACTTATCCATCGCAGCCTTGGTCTCCAGACCGATCACAGATTGATGCAGCATCACCTGATTGAGCACGCTGCCCAGTACATAGCGGTAGCCCTCGGTGTTCACGGCCTTCTCCACCGCTTCGGAGATGGCGCAGCCAAGGCTGCCCGTGGTACCCGGGTGCTCCCTGAGGATCTTTCTGCCCACCTCCGTCTCCATGGACGGGGACGGGGTGACCGATGCGCCGTAGGTGCGCATCACCTCGCGCCGGAAGGGCTTCTGCTCGTAGCTGCACTTGACCATGTACACCTTGCATTCCAGCCCCAGATAGGCGCACGCCATAGAGAGCGCCGTGCCCCACTGGCCCGCGCCCGTCTCGGTGGTAACGCCCCGGAGGCCCTGCTTCTTGGCATAATAGGCCTGAGCGATGGCAGAGTTCAGCTTATGGCTGCCGGAGGTATTGTTGCCCTCGAACTTGTAGTAGATCTTGGCAGGGGTCTGCAGCTTTTCCTCCAGGCAGTAGGCGCGCACCAGCGGCGCGGGGCGGTACATCTTGTAGAAATCCAGTATCTCCTCGGGGATGGGGCAATAAGCGGTATCGTTATCCAGCTCCTGCTTTACCAGTTCCTCACAGAACACGCCGGAGAGAGCCTCTGCGCCCATCGGCTGATGGGTTCCGGGATCCAGCAGCGGGGCGGGCTTGTTCTTCATATCGGCACGCAGGTTGTACCATGCCTTGGGCATCTCGCTTTCTTCCAGATAGATCTTGTAAGGGATCTGCTTGTTTGCCATGGTTCGTATCCTCCTTCTCGTTTTTGGCTGAGGGGGAGGTTTTTTCGGTAACAAAAAACCTGTCCCCTCAGACGGTGAATGTCTGCTGGGACAGGATCAACTTCTTCTCCTGCGGTGCCACCCGGCTTGACGTACCCTTTCCGGTACGCCCACTTAACGCATACTGACATATGCTGACGGTTGATAACGGAGAGTCCAGCTCCGTCTCGCATACTCCGGCAAAGCCGTTTCTGTTTGCCCTCGGAAGTCCATTCAGCCAAACATTCTCCGCCGCAATTCCACTATCTGCGGCTCTCTGTGGGAGAAGAGGGGTGGCTTACTCACTCTTCCTCAACGGTTGATTGGATGATACACCCGTGCTTTAGCGTTGTCAAGCGGTGAGGTGAAAATTTTTGCTTGCATCCGGGTGTGCCTTACTCCTCTTTTTGGAAAAACCCTGCGTTCGTCATGGCCTCGCAGAGCCAGGAGGGGGCGTAGAAGGCTGTCTTTACACCGGGCCGGTAATCCTCATGCACCTGTGCGCCTGGCTGATCATCCTGCGTATACACAAGGGTGATGCCGTTTTTGTGCCGGATGGCGTACCAGTGGTAATAGCGGTCTTCGTTGAGCCGGTCGTACACATCAAAGCAGGGGAACCGCTCCCGCAGGTGCAGCACCTGCCTGCCGTACAGATCCCGGTACAGGGGCACGGTGTGGCCGCGGTAGAGGCCGCCGTCCACCTCGGCTTCGTTTTTCACCTTCAGCTGGGCGATGGTCAGGTAGAGTTTGCCTGCGGCTGTGAACATGGGGCGGGGGCTCCTTTCTTTGGGCGGTGAGTTGGGTGTATCTTAGCATGCAGCAGGCTTTCGGCGCAAGGGTTCTCGTAGCTTTTTCTTTTTTTACCGCTTTTCCCCAAAAACCTGTGCGTACCCCTTGCACAACCCTCCGGCTTGTGCTATACTCTACCCGATTACGCACCTTTGTGGTTCGCATGCTTGTGCCGCCCGATGGCGGTGGCTGTGCGGTGTGGCCCAAGGGGTGGAAAAAACAAGGAGGATACCCAAAATGGCAGTTATCTCTATGAAGCAGCTCCTGGAAGCGGGCGTGCACTTCGGTCACCAGACCCGCCGCTGGAACCCCAAGATGGCTCAGTACATCTTCACCGAGCGCAACGGCATCTACATCATCGACCTGCAGAAGACCGTCCGCAAGGCCGACGAAGCCTACAACTTCGTTCGTGACCTGGCTATGGAAGGCAAGAGCATCCTGTTCGTCGGCACCAAGAAGCAGGCTCAGGAATCCATCGCTTCCGAGGCTCAGCGCTGCAACATGTACTATGTAAACAACCGCTGGCTGGGCGGCATGCTCACCAACTTCCGCACCATCCGCACCCGCGTGGAGCGCCTCAACCAGATCGACAAGATGGAAGCTGCCGGTCAGTTCGACGTTCTGCCCAAGAAGGAAGTTATCAAGCTGCAGCACGAGCGCGAAAAGCTGGAAGCCAACCTGGGCGGCATCCGCGAGATGAAGAAGCTCCCCGGCGCCCTGTTCGTTGTTGACCCCCGCAAGGAGCACATCGCTGTGGCCGAAGCCCGCGCCCTGAACATCCCGATCGTTGCTATCGTTGATACCAACTGCGATCCCGACGAGATCGACTACGTCATCCCCGGCAACGACGACGCTATCCGCGCCGTGAAGCTGATCGCCGGCAAGCTGGCCGATGCTGTGCTGGAAGGCAAGCAGGGCGAGCAGGATGCCACCGGCGAGGCCGCTCCCGAAGAGGAAGCCGCCAAGGTGGAAGAGTAATCTTTCCCCAAAGCCCAACAAGCAACCATACTTATAGCGGCACGGGCGCAGCACCCCTGCGCCCTGCCCCAATGATCGAGTAAAGGAGCGAGAATTCCTATGGCCAACATTACTTCTCAGATGGTTAAGGAACTGCGTGAAATGACCCAGGCCGGCATGATGGACTGCAAGAAGGCCCTCATCGAGGCCGATGGCGATATGGACAAGGCCGTTGAGTGGCTGCGCGAGAAGGGTCTCGCCGCCGCCGCCAAGAAGGCTGGCCGTATTGCTGCCGAAGGCGTTGTTACCAGCTACGTTTCCGCCGATGCCAAGGTTGGCGTTGTTGTGGAAGTGAACTGCGAGACCGACTTCGTTGCCAAGACCGACAACTTCATCAACTTTGCCAAGAACGTTGCCAAGCACGTTGCCATGGCCAACCCCGCCGATATCGACGAGCTGATGAACCAGAAGTTCGTGGACGACGAGAGCAAGACCATCACCGACCTGGTGAGCGATGCTACCGTTTCCATCGGCGAAAAGATCTCCATCCGCCGCTTTGCCCGCTACGAGGCTCAGAACGGCGTTGTGGAAAGCTACATCCACATGGGCGGCAAGATCGGCGTTCTGCTGCAGGTCGCTAACGACAACGACGCCACCATGGCTGCCGACGAGTTCAAGACCTTCTACCACGATGTGGCTCTGCAGATCGCTGCTGCCCGCCCCAGCTACGTGCGCCCCGAGGAAGTGCCCACCGAGACCCTGGAGAACGAGCGCAAGATCCTCCGCGCCCAGGCTATGGAAGAAGGCAAGCCCGAAGATATCGCCAACCGCATGGTGGAAGGCCGTATCAAGAAGTACTACAAGGATGTCTGCCTGCTGGAGCAGCCCTTCGTTAAGGATGGCGACAAGAGCATCAAGCAGGTAATGGCCGAGACCGCCAAGGCCATCGGCGCCAACCTGGATCTGGTCAAGTTCGAGCGCTTCGAGCGCGGCGAAGGCATCGAAAAGCGTAAGGACAACTTCGCTGAAGAGATCGCCGCCCAGATGGCTGCCATCAAGTAATCGAACCCCCACAGTTCATCCATGGTCAGGCATTGACCTTGTGGCACGCAGGCTTTGCCTGCGTGCCTTTTTTCAACCACACCGACCGCAAACAAGAAGGAGTGTTCCCCATGCCGGTACCCTACAAGCGCGTGATCCTCAAGCTCAGCGGCGAGGCCCTGGGCGAGAACGGCAAAGGTTTCTGCCACGAGAAGTTCGAAGACGCTGCCAAGATGCTCATCGATATCCAAAACACCGGTGTGGAGCTGGCGGTGGTCATCGGCGGCGGCAATGTGTGGCGTGGCCGCCGCGGCGCAGCCATGCGCATGGGCACCGTAGCTGCCGACCAGATGGGCATGCTGGGCACCCTCCAGAACTGCCTCTATATGCGCGATACCCTGGCCCACCTCGGTGCCAAAGCCACCGTGATGACCGCCGTGGATATGCCCCGCTTCGCCGAGCCCTACAACACCGTTAAGGCGCTGGAGCTGCTGGAGCGCGGCCACATCGTGCTGTTTGCCTGCGGCATCGGCAGCCCCTGCTTCTCTACCGATACCACCGTGGTGCTGCGCGGCATCGAGCTGGAATGCGATGCCCTGCTCATGGCCAAGAACATCGACGGTGTCTACACCGCCGACCCCAACAAGGATCCCTCCGCTACGCTGATCCCCGACATCTCCTACGCCGAGGCCGCCGCCCGCGACCTGAAGGTGATGGATGCCGCTGCCTTCAGCCTCCTGCGGGAGAACAACGTGCCCCAGCTGCGCGTGTTCGGCCTGCAGCCTGCCGAGAACATCATCAAGGTGCTGAACGGCGACCCCATGGGCACCGTGCTGCACCCCTGAGAGGGGAACGTTTTGTGGGGCGCTGCCCCACGCCCCGCAAGGGCCTGAGGCCCTTGACCCGCTCTTTTCGCCCATTTCATGGGCGAAAGGGGTCAGATTTTGGCTGTTTGATGGCTGCTGTTTTTCCTGCCACTGACACCCTCATCCCGATCCCCACTTATCTCCCCCTTCCCTTCAGCCGCATGCAATGCGGCTGATACCGGGATCCTTAAGGGGCAATGCCCCTTAAGCGGTGGGTGTGGGAGGCAGCGCCTCCCACCACTCCCCCTCCCCAACACAGAAAGGAAACACTATGCTCAAGAAGCTTCAAGCCCTGTTTGCCCCCAAAGATCTGACCGTGGGCAACCCCATGAGCGGCATTGCCATGTTTGCCGTTCCGCTGCTGATCGGCAATCTGGCGCAGCAGATGTACAACACGGTGGATGCCATCGTGGTGGGCCAGTACGTCGGCGATGCGGCGCTGGGCGCTGTCGGTCTGGGCGGCGCTGTGCTCAACCTGATCCTGGTGCTGTTCATGGGCATTTCCACCGGTGCCACCATCGTGGTCAGCCAGTATTTCGGTGCCAAAAACCGGGAGCGGCTGAGCCATGCGGTGGGCACTACCATTACGCTTACTGTTATCAGCGGCCTGTTTATGTCTGTTGTGGGCATGCTGCTTTCCCGCCTGCTGCTGAAGGTGCTGGGCACCTCCGATAACATGATCGATCTGGCTGCCAGCTACCTGAGCATCATCATGCTGGGTCTGGTGGGCAACGGCCTGTACAACATCCTCAGCGGCGTGCTGCGCGGTCTGGGCGATTCCACCAGCCCCCTCCTCTATCTGCTGGTGGCCTGCCTGCTCAACATCGTGCTGGATCTTTTGTTCGTAGCCGTCTTTGGCATGACCACCGACGGTGTAGCCTGGGCCACCATCATCGCTCAGGGGGTGTCTGCGGTGCTGTGCGTCCTGAAACTGATGCGCATGAAGGATGTGCTGGATCTGAACCGCGATACCCTGCGTATCGACAAGCCCATCATGCAGCGGGTCATCAAGCTGGGCGTGCCTGCGGGCCTTACCCAGATGATCTTTGCCCTCTCCAACATCCTGGTGCAGCGCCTCACCACCTCTCTGGGCGATCATGTGGTCACCGCCACCACCGCCATCATGCGTGTGGACGGCTTTGCCATGATGCCCAACTTCACATTCGGCATTGCTGCCACCACCTTTACCGGCCAGAATATCGGCGCCCGCCGGTGGGATCGGGTAAAGCAGGGCGCCAAGGATACGCTGCTGCTGGCCGTGGGCACCGCCACGGTGCTGGTGGTGGGCATCCTGCTCTTTGGCAAGACCCTGATGCAGATCTTTACCTCCACCCCCGAGATCGTGGAGCTGGGCGTGGGCATGATGCGCCTGTTGGCGGTGGGCTACATCGCCTTTGCGGTCACCCAGACCTGGCAGGGCGTTATGCGCGGCGCAGGCGAGACCATGATCCCCATGTGGATCAGCATCGTTACCACGGTTATCATCCGCATGCCGCTGGCCTACCTGTGGGCACACCTGACCAAGAGCCCCCAGTGGCCCAACGGCGACCCGGTTTGCCTCTATGGCTCGCTGCTTACGGCGTGGATCGCCGGTTGTCTGCTGAGCACCCTGGTCTATTTCAAGGGCAAATGGCGTAAGCGAACCGAGGATGCTCTCCAAAGCGACCCCGAAGAACGGGATGAGAGCATCCAGTCTGCCTGAGAAAACCACACCGCATGAAGGGAGCTAACAAATATGGATACCAAACAGAGCCTTGCCGCATTGATCGCGGAAACCATTGAAAACTGCTACATGGGCATCGACGGTCTGCCCACTGCCGAGGAGATCGGCGGCTATCTGGAGATCCCGCCCCAGAAGGAAATGGGCGATTACGCCTTCCCCTGCTTCAAGCTGAGCCGTGCGCTGCGCATGGGCCCGCCCCAGATCGCTTCCACGCTGGCCGGTGCCATCGATGCGGGCGACCTGTGCGAAGCAAAGCAGCAGGGCGGTTACCTGAACTTCTTCCTCAACCGCGACAACTTTGCTCAGAAGACCCTGGATAACGTTCTCGCCGCAGGCGAAAGCTACGGCGCAGATACCATGGGCGAGGGCAAGACCGTCTGCATCGACTATTCCTCCATCAACATCGCCAAGCGTTTCCACATCGGCCACCTGTCCACCACCATGCTGGGCCACAGCCTGGGCCGCATCTTCCGGCACCTGGGCTACAAGACCGTGGGCATCAACCACCTGGGCGACTGGGGCACCCAGTTCGGCAAGCTGATCTACGCCTTCAAGACCTGGGGCAACGAGGCCGAGGTGGAAGAGAAGGGCGTGCCGGAGCTGACCCGCCTGTACGTGAAGTTCCACGAGGAAGCAGAGAAGGATCCCACCCTGGACGACGAAGGCCGCCGCTGGTTCAAGGCCATCGAGGATGGCGACGAGGAAGCCCTGCGCCTGTTCAACTGGTTCAAGGATCTGACCCTGCGGGATGCCAAGCCCGTCTACGATATGCTGGGCGTGGAGTTTGACAGCTACAACGGCGAGAGCTTCTACGTAGACAAGACCGACCGCGTGGTGAATGAGCTTCGGGAGAAGAACCTGCTCACCCTCAGCGAGGGCGCTTCCGTTGTGGATCTGGACGAAGAGAACAGCGGCATGCCCCCCTGCCTCATCCTCAAGAAGGATGGCACCACCATCTACGCCACCCGCGACATTGCCGCCGCCCTCTACCGCAAGGAGACCTACGATTTCGACAAGTGCCTCTACGTGGTGGCCTACCAGCAGGATCTGCACTTCCGCCAGTTCTTCAAGGTGATCGAGAAGATGGGCTACGATTGGGCCAAGGATCTCAAGCACGTTGCCTTCGGCATGATCAGCGTAGGCGGCCAGAGCCTTTCCACCCGCAAGGGCCATGTGCTCTTCCTGGAGGATGTGCTGAACACCGCCATCCAGAAGGCCCGGGAGATCATCGACGAGAAGAGCCCCGACCTGGAGAACAAGGACGAGGTAGCCAAGCAGGTGGGTATCGGCGCTGTGGTCTACGCCGACCTGCAGAACGGCCGCATCAAGGATATCGACTTTACCTGGGAGCGGGTGCTCAGCTTTGACGGCGAGACCGGCCCCTATGTACAGTACACCCACGCCCGCTGCTGCAGCGCCCTGCGCAAGGCCGAGGGGCTGGAGGAAGCCGCCATCGACTACTCCGCTTTGGGCGACGATTTTGCCCAGGAGCTGCTGCGCCAGCTGAGCCGCTTCCCCGATGCGGTGAAGGAAGCCGCCCTGCGCTACGAGCCCAGCATCATCACCCGCGCGGTGACCGAGCTGTGCAAGGCCTACAACAAGTTCTACTACGAGAACCGCATCATCGTGGACGAGGCCGGTGTGCGCGCTGCCCGCATCGCCCTCACCCGCGCCGTGAAGAACACCATCAAGACCGGCCTGTACCTGATCGGTATCGAAGCCCCGGAGAGGATGTAACACATGAAAGAGCTGACCAGCCTGAAAAACCCTGTGGTGCAGGCTGCCCGCGCTCTGGATACCGCAAAGGAGCGCACCCGTCAGGGTGCGTTTCTCTGCGATGGGGAGCATATGGCAGGCGAGGCCCTGAGCGTATGCCCGGCGCGGGTGCGCACCCTGTTTGTGCAGCAGGATTGTGCGGAACGCTTTGCCGCTCTGCTGGAGAAGGCCCCTGCCGGTGCAGAGGTGTATGCCGTGCCCCGGAATGTGATGGCGGCCATCTCGCAGGTAAAGACCCCTCAGGGCATCGCCGCGGTGGTGGCGCTGCCGGAAAGCGTGCCCCTTTCGGAGCAGACCGGTCGGCTGATGCTGCTGGAGAACGTGCAGGATCCCGGCAATGTGGGCACCATCCTGCGCACGCTGGATGCGGCGGGCTTTTCCGGCTGCATCCTCACCCCCGGCTGTGCCGACCCCTATGCGCCCAAGGCGCTGCGGGCCACCATGGGCAGCGCGCTCAGGATCCCGCTCACCTTTGCGGAGAGCACCGTGGAGGCCGTGGAAGCGCTGAACCGCCGAGGCTATGCCACCATCGCAGCTGCGCTGGACGGGGAGCCCTTCTATGAACGGCAAACCCTTGGCGAAAAGGTGTGCGTGCTCATCGGCAATGAGGGCCAGGGGCTGACCCGGGAGGCGCAGGCTGCCTGCACCCACCGCTACAAGCTGCCCATGCGGGGCGGCTCGGAGTCGCTGAATGCGGGCATTGCCGCTGCCGTGATGATGTACGACATCGTCAACCGATAAAGAAAGATAGCTGATTTCAAGATCAACTTAGGGGAGGTAATCGTATGGTGATGCGTCTGCGCAAGTAAGATGCACATAAAGCCTTATCGATCGGTTTTATGTGCTGCTCTGCAACCCTAAAACGATTGGATATAAGGAGAAGTGTATCATGCATTTTCAGGATAATATCATCAAAGAGTATTTGAAAAACGTATATTTTGTTACCGGCAACCCCTGCGGCGGCAAGACCACCATTTCCCGTGAATTGGCCAAGCGCCACCGTTTGCCGGTATACGACGTGGATGAGCAGTTCGACCGCCACCTCTGTTTGTCGGATCCTGCTCTTCAACCGGCCATGAACCGGAAGTTTGCCAGCGCAGATCAGTTTTTCGGCCGGACGGTGGAGGAATACAGGCAATGGCTTCTGGATAATACCCGGGAGCAGCTGGAGTTCGTACTGCTGGACCTGATGCGGCTTTCTCAGCATGAGAAGGTGCTCTGCGACTGCCACCTGACCCTGGAGCAGGCCGAACGCTTCACCGACCCTTCCCGCATCGTATTCTTGCTCAAGGAGCCCTCCAACATCATCGAGGACTACTGCAACCGCCCGGATCATCAGGGCTTCAACAGCTTCATCCACAGCGCAACGGATGTGGAAAAGGCCAAAGCCACCTGCAACCAGACCCTGAAAAGCCTGAATGAGGGCTTGTATCAGGCCGTCAAGGGCAGCCGTTACTTCTGGCTGGAGCGTACCCCCTTGAGCACCGTGGAGGATACCGTGCAAAAGGTGGAGACCCATTTCGGCTTGACCGTTGGCTGATCCAAACCCTGCGCCCATACAGCCCTTGCTGTATGGGCGTTTTTGGATGCGCAAGACCGCAACAGCCGGGAGAAGGTTTGGCAAAATCAAACATGCGCTTGCATACTGCCCCGATGGCAGCATACAAGCGCATGTTTTGTTTGGCTTCCAGTTACTTTTCTTCTGTCCGGCTTTTCTTCTGCTGCGCTTTGATCTCTTCCATCTCGGCGATCAGCTCACTGAGGGGCCGGTACTCGCCGCCCCACCATTGGAACACATGCATGCCTTCCTCCTCCAGCACGCCCTCCACCAGCCGGAGGCGGATGCCTATCTGCGAAAGCAGCCCTTCCCGGTCGATGGGGGTATGGTCGAAGGGGGTCAGCTGAGAAAAGGCCTTGTAGGATACGCCGCACACCACCGTTTCGATGCCCAGCGAGGCAATGGCCGCAAGGCAGCGCTCGCAGGGGGCGCAGCTGGTATACAGCACCGCCTCCTTCAGCACCTGATCCGGGTACTTGCCATAGCACCGATGCACCAGATTGGCCTCAGCGTGGCCGAAGAGCCCCTTTTCGTAATCGGCGGTGTTCTCAGCTTCCTCCAGAATGGTGCCGTTGTGCACCAGCAGGGCACCGAAGGTATCGTAGCCCTTCTTGCCTGCGCTGATCGCCAGCTCGTAGCAGCGTTTGATGCAGGTTTCACGGGTCATGGCATATCCCTCCCTGTTCTTTCTTGCTGCGGAAGAACCGCAGCCCGCAGCGCCTGCACGGCACGCTGCTCGAAACCTTCGCCAAGCAACGCTGTGGCAGCGGACTCGCCCCGGTAGAGCGCCAAAAAGCGCTCAAAACCATATTGACGTATAAAGTACCATACATACGCACCGGCGTAGTCGTAGCCGCCCAGCTCCGCAAAGGTATCCTCATCCTGCAGGGAAGCAATGGACGGGCATTCCGCAACGCTCAGCCCACCGACCCATATCTGCTCCGCATACAGCACTGCAACGCCCTCGGCGCACCATATGGGCGCTTCCACGCCGGCCATTCCCAGATCGAACAGCAGATGGATCAGCTCATGCACAAAGACTTTTTCCAGTTCTGCGGCGGTATGGGTCACAGAGACCCGGGGCGAAAGCAGCGAGAGACGGCAACGGTGGTGATCACAGTTGCCGACCATCCATTCCCGATACGCCTCGGGGGCTTTGCCCGTGCTTTGCAGAAATGCCTCCACACTTCCGCAAACCTCCACAGCCACCTCTCTGCTGCCATCCATGCAAAAGCCAAGGCGGCCCTGCCATTCCTGCCAGAGCTTCTCTGCCCGGTCGGCCAGGCACTGCGCAAATGCTGCATCCTCTGCCGGAAAGGTAAAACAGAAGCTTCCCGCTTGGATCGTCATCGTTCTTCCTCCTGCGGTGCTGTTTGGTTGAGTTCCACCACCTCTGCACCAATATTCTCCAAAAACGTTCTGTCATGCTCCACGATCAGCAGTGTAGGAGCGTATTCGACGATCAATTCCTCCACCTGCCGTCTGGAAAGCACATCGATGTAGTTCAGCGGCTCATCCCACACATACAGGTGGGCAGGGGTGCACAGGCTGGCGGCCAGCAGCACCTTTTTCTTCTGCCCCTGGGAGAAATGCTGGAGCGGGCGGTCGAACTGCTCCCGGCTGAGGCCCATGTTCCGCAGAATGGCCTTGAACAGGGTCTCATCCAGCGCATGGGCGGCGATATACTCCCGCACCGGGCCGGAGAGCCCTTCAGTGGATTGGGGCACATAGGAGACCGTCAGCCCGGCGGCCACGGATACATCGCCGCAGAGGGAGCCGCCCCGGCCGCACAGCGCCTTCAGGATGCTGCTCTTGCCGCAGCCGTTGGCACCGCTCAGGGCGATGCGCTGCCCTCGCTCCACCTGAAAGCGGATGTTCCCGCACACGATGCGCCCATCATAGCTGACCACACCGTTCTCTACCGAGATGAGCCGCTGCTTGGGGTGGTGCAGGGTGCTTAGCTTCAACTCCCCCACCTGCTCCACGTTTTTGAGCAGCTTGCTCTTTTCTTCCATCTCCTTCTCCCGGCGGCGCTGGATGCCCTTGGCCCGCTTCATCAAAGCGGCGCTGCGGGCCCCCACATAGCCCCGGTCGAGGGCTGCCACTTCGCTTTCCGGCACGTGGAACCTGCCCTTCTCCGCATTCTGGCTGAAGCTGGCAGCCCGCCTTGCGCTCTGCCCCAGCCGGGCGATCTCCCGGCGCAGGGTCTCATTGCGGGCGGCTTCGCTCTCGTTCTTGAGATCGAAGGCCGCCTCCCAGCTGTCGTAGTTGCCCTGCATCACGGTGATCTTTGTGCGCTCCATGGCCGTTACATGGTCTATGCAGCGGTTGAGGAAGGCGCGGTCGTGGCTCACCAGCAGAAAACCGTCCTTGCGGCTCAGGTAATCCGCCACCAGCGCACGGCCATGCAGATCCAGATGGTTGGTGGGCTCATCGATGAGGGGGTACACATCCTCCCGGGCAAAGAGAGCGCACAAAAGCGCTTTGGTCTGCTCGCCGTTGCTCAGGGTGTGGAAGGGGCGCTCCAGCGCCTCTTCGCTGCCGAAAAGCTGGTTCCACTCGCACAGGAAGCGCCACTCCTCCGTCCCCGGAGCAGAAAGGCGCATCACCTCCATCGTGCAAAGGGAGGGGTCCGGCACCGGGTAGGGAAAATACACCGCTTTCAGGGGCATATGGATGCTTCTGCCGCCCTCCAGCTCTCCGCACAAAAGCCGGAGCAGGGTGGTCTTGCCGCGGCCGTTGCGCCCGGTCAGCCCCAGCCGCCAGGCGGTATCCAGCCGGGCGGTCAGGTTCTCGAAGACAGGCTCGGCGCTGCCGTCGTAGGTATAGGTAAGGGATCGGATATCAATGTTCACAGGCATACCTCCTTGGGGAAAAAGCCAAGGGAGCGGCAGCAAAACACAAAGGCAGCAAGGGCTTGCGCTCCTGCTGCCTGCTTTTGGCAACAAAAAAGAAGCCCATCAATGCGCTTTCGTTGGGTAACCTGCCATGGCAAGCCAAATACACCGCCGGGAAGACTCTCCTCCGGCAGACAGGGCTTACGCTCTCCCTTTCTGTGGTAAGGGTGTGGCAGGGTCACTTGCGCATCTTTTCAGCTCCGTTTCTGTAGGGTATGGTTTGCGGCGTTTTTTCTCTCGCCGGGGAAATTGTAGCACGGCAGAGGGCGGGCTGTCAACAGGGGGGGCGGATACAGAAGCGTAGCGCCTGCCCGATGAGGCAGGCGCTACACTTCTCTGTATTTCTTTAAAGTCTGTATTACGGCTTCTCGATGCGCCGGATGGAGGTGATCACCGGCTGGTTCTCTGCCGCAAGGATGCCGTTCCGGTCGCCAATCACGGAAAAACGGCTGAGGGCATCCACGATCTCGATACCGTCGATCACCTTGCCGAAGCCCGCATAGCCGCCATCCAGGCTGGGGGCAGCCTGCTGCATGATAAAGAACTGGCTGCTGGCGCTGTTCATATCCACTGCGGTACGGGCCATGGAAAGCACGCCCCGCTCGTGCTTCAGGGGGTTGGCAACGCCATTCTGGGCAAACTCGCCCTTGATGGGCTCGGTGCCGCCCATGCCGGTGCCCAGCGGGCAGCCGCCCTGGATCATGAACCCGCTGATGATGCGGTGAAAGGTAAGGCCGTCGTAGAACTTTTCATCCACCAGCTTGAGGAAGTTCTTGACGGTGATGGGAGCCATATCGCCGTACAGCTCGGCAGTGATGGTGCCGTAGCCCTCCACCTCGATGGCTACATAATCGGTGGCTACCGGCTGGCCGGACGGGCCGATCATGGGCTGGCCGCCCTCGTTGGCACCGCTGCCGGTAAGCGCCACCACAACGGCCACACCAACGGCAATGGCAGCAAAGAGCACCGCTGCCGCCAGGATGAGCCGCTTCTTTTTATTCAGATCCATGATGCTAACACTCCATTTCTGTTTGGTGGCAGGCAGCCAGGGAGCCGCCCGTCCCACCAGTATAGCAGGAAAAGGCTTACAGCACAAGACATAAGAACAGGGGCTGCGGCAGCGTATGACCCGCCGCAGCCCCTGCGCGGTTTCAGTTCTCCGTAAGCACCAGCCGGTAGAAGCGGCGCATGCGCCCGTCGTAGGCGGGCATGGTGCATACCACCCGGTAACCGAAGCGTTCGAAATTGCGCCAGGAAGCGCCGTTACCCGGGTCTACGGTGCAGTACACCGCATTGCCCCCGTTCTGCCGGGCAAGGGCGGTAAACAGGCTCAGAAAGGCCGTCTGCACGCCCCGGCGGCGCATGGCAGGCGCTACCATTACATCGTGGAAGTCGTAGCTGCCCTCCACCGGCAGACCCAGCTTCTTTGCATAGCTGTGTTCGCCGCGCTTTTCGCCGGGGGTCATCTCGGCAAAGCCTGCCAGGGTGTCGCCGTCAAAGTAGCCCCAGGCTTCCCCATCCACGGTGGCGGAAGCGAACTCCCACTCCTCCGAGGGGTAGTACCAGGCGGGATCCTCCAGCGCAGCCATCACCGTTTCCTGCAGGGCCAGCATGGCAGGCACATCCTCAAGGGTCAGCAGCCGGAGGGTGAGGCCTTCAGGCTGGGGATAACGTATCTGCATACGTCTTCCTCCCATGGGTCGGGTTTTATTCTTCGGGCTCTTCGGCAGGCTCTTCGGCGGCCTTATCCGCTTCGGCAGCCTTGGCCTTGCGGCGGCGCACCAGCACGATGACCAGCACGATCACGCCCACGGGCACGATCACCGGCAGGGCCATGACCAGGAACACCAGCAGATTGCGGCCAAAGCGGACCAGCCCCTCAAGGGAGGCCTCGAAGGCAGCGGCCAGACGCTGGCCCAGGGTAAGCTCCTCGTCATCCACATTATCCTGCACAACAGTCTCGGACAGGTTGACGTACACATAGCTCATATCCACCCGGCGGTCGATGTTCAGCTGGCGGGTCTCGTAGCGGTCCAGCTGGTACTGGGTATCGGCGATCTCGCTTTCGATCTCCAGAATATCGCTTACCTCCTCGGCCTTGCTCAGCAGGGTCTGGAGGCGCTCCATCTTGGTGCGCAGGGTCTGGATGCGGGTGGCATTATCGGTGTACTGCTCGGTCATATCCTCGGTGGTCTCCGACCGGGAGGTGATGCGGCCAAAGCCGGAAACGCCGGTAACGAAGGCATCCAGATGCTGGGAGGGCACACGCATGGTCAGGTTGGCGTTGCGGCCGTAGGTGCTGCCCGCCTCGCCGGAGAGGAAGAAGTTCTCCACATAGCCGCCGTACTGGGCCAGCAGGGCCTGAATGGCAGCGGTATCCTCATCGAAATGTTCGGTACGCAGAGAGATATCCACCGTGCGCACCAGCTTGCGGCCATCCTGGGCGGGGATCTCCATACCGCTCTCCACAGCGCCGTTGGTGCTGCCGGTGGCGGCTGCCATGTCGTAGGAGACGGCCTCGAACTCGGCGCTTTCCTCCACGTAGGTATCGGCGGCACCGTAGGTACCGGCCAGAGAGCTGCCGGAGGAGGCGCTGTAGCTGGTGTTGGCCATCAGCTTGGCACTACTGCCCTGCCTGGCAGCGGTATCGGAGGTGAAGTTGTAGTCGTCCATCACTTCGCCCGCCCAGCCTGCGCCGAGGATCAGCACCAGCGCGGCAGCGATGGGCAATACAGTCTTGAGCCAGATGTTCTTTCGGTTCTTCATTTGCAGTTGCTCCTCTCGTCTTACTGCCTCCCGCCAGTTTTTCTCGAACCGGAGAGAGGGAGTGGTATCGTACAGGTCGGCAAGCGCCGCATCCAGCATGCTTTCGTTGGGTTCGTTCATCATATCGCTTGCCTCCTTTCCATACAGAACAGACGAGGCAGAGGAATGATTGGTTCCCGTTTTATCCATTTTTTTGTTCCTCCGCTTCCAAAATACTGCGCAGCGCCTCCCGGGCGCGGCTCAGGCGGCTCTTGACCGTGCCGGAGGCCAGGCCGGTGGCCTTGGCCATCTGCTCGTAGCTGAGCTGCTGGCCGTAGTAGAGATCCAACAACAGCTGCTGCTCCGGCTTCAGCTTGCACACAGCCTGCCGAAGCGCCTCCCGCCCGGCCTTCTGCTCGTAGTGCTCATCCGGCGCAGGGCCAGGGTCGGCGGCCTCCTCCCAGCCCTCGGGCATGGGCTGCTGTCGGCGCATACGGGCGCTTTTGAGAATATCCAGACAGGTGTTGTGGGCGATGCGGAACAGCCAGGTGGCTACCCCATCGCCGCTGAGGGTATCGAACGCCCGGAAGGCACGCAGCATGCTTTCCTGGGCTGCATCCTCCGCCTCCTGAGGGTGCTTGAGCATATGCAGACAGTGTCTGTACACCATAGGGGCATAGGGCCCGCAGCGGCGCTCAAAGGCCTCGGCACCGGTCTCGCGCTGGGAGCGCATAGGCACACTTCCTTTCCCGTGGTTTTTTCTCATTATACGATGAACCCTTCGCCGGCGCAAGCACAGCATGTTACAATTGCAGGCTTGCGCCGGGAGTGTTATAATAGCATGGTTTTGTGATATTTCGGCAAGGAGTTGTACCCGCCCATGCGAAAGACGCTTCCCCGCCCCCTTTGGTGGTATGTGCTGGCCCCGCTTGCGCTGCTGCTGTGCCTGGAGGGCTTTACCCGGATGGATCCCTTTGCCGCCCTGTGGTGGATGGTGCGCTACCCGCTTGCCATGCTGTTCGGCTTCGGGCTGATGGCGGGGCTGTGCACGCTGCCCGCCCTGTGCAAGAGCACCAAGAGCCATAATGCATGGCTGCTGGCGCTGGCCGCCCTTTTCTCGCTCTACGGCATTGTGAACCACTACAAGCTGGTGTTCCGCATGGAGCCCATCCTTTTGACGGATGTGACCCAGATCCGGGATGCCATCGAGGTAGCGGCGCTGGGGTTCGACATCAACTGGGTGCTGATCGGCGTGGTGGTGTGCGTGTTCGTGCTGCTGGCGGTGTGGCTGTGCCGCAGCCGGGGCAGGGCGGTGAAGCGCCGCTGGCTGCTGCCTGCGGCGGGCATCGCGCTCATGGTGTGGCAGATCGGCATTTGCAAATTCTCGCTGCTGAGCCTGCATAACGCCACCGATATGAACGAGCAGGCCCAGAAGAACGGCAGCCTCTTTACCCTGATCGCCATGGATAAATACCGTGCTTCCCTGATGGATCTGGACTACCGCCAGCAGGATGTGGAGGCGGCCTATGAGCGGCTTGCTGCCGCTGCCCCCACGCAGGATGCGGCTGCGGAGAAGCCCAACATCATCATGGTGCTGGCGGAATCCTTTACCGATGAAAGCATCCTGGGCGAGCATCTTACCCTTACCCAGCCCCTGATGCCCTACTATGAGCAGCTGCTCAGCGAGTGCCGCCGGGGCCTGCTGTACGTGCCCAAGGCAGGCGGCGGCACCAGCGAGAGCGAATTCGAGGTGCTCAGCGCCCTGCGCAGCCGCTATGCCCTCAACCCCTACTCCATCGGTCTGCCGCCCATCCGCAGCATTGCGGATATCCTGACCGATAAGGGCTACAGCGCCACCGCCATCCACTGGCACCAGGGCGTGTTCTACAACCGCTACCATAACCTGCGTATGCAGGGCTTCGATGCCTTCCATACGCTGGATACCTCCGCTTACCCCTTCCGGCGCATCGGCTCCTATGTAACGGATCAGGAGCATTTCGATTCCCTGATGGATCACCTGCGTTTGACGGACAGCCGGGACTTTCTCTTCTGCCTGACCATGCAGAACCACGGCGGCTATACCTACTTCGACTTCCGGGAGAAGTACGGCGCTCCCACCCCCTTTACCGACAGCCTGAGTCCGGAGACCGAGAAGGTGGCTGCCAACTTCTGCTACCTGCTCACCGAGACCGACAAGGCGCTGGCCAACTGGATCGAGGAGCTGCGCACCTTTGAGGAGCCCACGGTGGTGGTGTTCTTCAGCGACCACCTGGCCCCACTGGGCACCGATGTGATCCGGGAGCTGGGGCTGCCGGTCTCCGGCGAGGCGGCCCACCGGGTGCCCTACTTCATCTGGAGCAACTACGGCGGCATCGAGGCCGGGGAGACCGACCTGTACGCCTACCAGCTCTCCCCCTATGTGCTGGAGCAGCTGGGCCTTGGCGACGACCCCTTCTTCGCCTATGTGGAAAGCCTGCGCAGCCGGGGCATCACCGAGGATGAGACCTACGACCTGCTCAGCTACGACGCACTCTTTGGTGAGCAGTACGCCTATCAGGCGGGGGGCTACAGCCCGGTGCAGCCGGGGTATCAGGTGGGCGGCAGCATGGAGGTGACGGGCCTGGAGGCCATGCAGCTGAACGGCAGCCTGTGCCTGCGCCCGCTGATGGGCAGCCTGTACCAGCGCTACACCCTGCTGGTGGACGGCAAGGCGGTGGAGGGCAGCCTGATCCCCGTAAGGGATGAGCCCTTTACCCTTACGCTGGTCATGAAGGATGATACCGGCAAGGAGCACAACCGCAGCCAGACCTTGCGTTTTGAAGGCACCGATCAGCTGCTGGCGGAGGCGCAGCCGTTGAGCTGCGCAACCATTGCGCTGGGCGGGCTGGAGTATTTCCATGTCAAGAGCAATGCTGCCGGGCAGACCACCACCTGGGCCACGCAGGAACCCATTGGTCAGTGGGCGCACACCGCCCTCAGCGATGGGCAGCAGCTGTGGCGCTGCGTGGATACGGGGCGCATCGGCAATGCGCTGGAGTACGGCATCGATACGGAGGGCCGCCTGTGGGTGACCGTGCCCCAAGCCGCCACCCCGGAGCTGACCGGTGAGAATGTGCAGCAGTGGCTGAATGAGCAGCAGGCCTGCCTGTGGCTGCTGGATGAGCCCGCGAATGCAACGGATATACGCTGAAATGTGCGGGGTGCAGGGGCCTCAGGCCCCTGCCGGGTGTGGGCGGAGCCCACAAGCCCCGCGCCGCAGCGCCTGACCGCAAGCGCAGCGAGCGCCGAAGGCGCAAGATGTGCGGCTCAAAACACTTGTATGGGTTTGCAGAAAAAGAGCGGGGTGCAGGGGCCTCAGGCCCCTGCCGGGTGTGGGCAGAGCCCACAAGCCCCGCGCCGCAGCGCCTGACCGCAAGCGCAGCGAGCGCCGAAGGCGCAAGATGCGCGGCACGAATCAACGACCATCGCTCCACCGACAGCAAAAGGGCTGTTGCAGTTGTTTCTGCAACAGCCCTTTTCACATTATCACGGAGCCACGCCCCGGCTTTACTCCTCCCTGGGAGCCGCCAGCTGGAAGTCGCCGGTGTCCGCCGGTTTCTCCTGGGCATCCAGCACCTGCTTGAGCAGATGGGGGTAGTCGGTCATGATGCCGTCGGCACCGATATCGATCAGGTGCTGCATCTCCGATACATCGTTCACCGTCCAGTAATGCACGGCGATGTTGTGCTTGTGGGCGCTCTGCACCAGCCATTGGGTATCCAGCGGGATGCCCATCTTCTCGGTGGGCAGCTGGAACACGCACAGGCCATCCTTGAAGAGGAAATCGGCGTTGAGGGCAGCCATGGCCACATAGCGGATCATGGGCCCCACCGAGGGCGAATACATGAAGCGATCCGGCACCTGCCCGGCGGTCTGCAGCGCCACGTAGCGGTCGTACACCTCATCGTGGAAGCTGGCCAGCACCACCCGGTCGAAGGCATCGTAGGTCTTGAGCAGGCGCAGCACCTCTTCCAGCGCCTTCTGCCCCACCTCGCCCGTCTGCTTGATCTCCACATTGATCCGGTTCTCCGGGAAGCTGACCAGCAGCTGCTCCAGCGTGGTGCAGAGGAATTTGCTGCGGTGGCGGGGCTTTACCCCGGCGGGGTAGGTCACCTCCAGCGGAGTGCGGGTCTTGCCCCCATCGGTGGTGAAGCGTACCCGCTTGCCGTTCAGCTGCCCATCCTTCACCGGGTTGGTGTAGCCGAAATCCACCTGCTGCGCCATCAGATCGGTATAGTTCCACTCGGCGATGGCACCGGTCACGTTGGTTTTCCGATCCAGTGTGGTATCGTGGGAGAGGATGACCACCCCATCCTTTGTGATGCACACATCGGTCTCCAGCATGGCCCGGGGATCCACGCTGTAGGCGTTGTAGAAGGCCTCCAGCGTATTATCGGGAAACTCCCGGTTGCCGCCGCCGTGGGCGATCAGGATGGGCAGCTCCTGCCGGAGCATGGGGTTCTCCGGCACATAGTTACGATCCCGGGGCACGAAGCCCAAAACCACCCAGACCAGGGCCAGCACCAGAAGAAAGCCCAGGAGTCGCTTCAGCCCCCGAAAGAGGCCGCCTTTTTTCTTGCCGCGTTTTGCCATGTTGGTCATCCTCCTGCAATACGGCGAACCGAGCCGCCGCCGGAATGGGAAAAACAGCGTGCAGCAAAGCATTCACGCCCTGCCGCACGCTGCATGGTTCGGTCAGATCTGCTCAAAGAGCACACGCATCAGGTCGGTGCCGTCCATGAGCACAGGCTCGCACAGCATTTCCTTCTCGCAGAACTTGCGGGTGGGCATGGGCTTGCCTTCGCCAAGGGTCTTGGTTACAAAGCGGCTGTCGTACACCGCATAGGGCACGGGGCTGCCATCGTGGGTGCGGGTGGTGAGCAGGGTGGGGTGGTCGGGCAGCAGCAGCAGACGGAAATCCTCGCCCCGCTTGTGCATCTCGCTGAGGATGGGGGCCACTACGCGGTACTCCACGTTCTGGATGGCCTCCAGCTTCTTGGCCAGATCGCCTGCGTGGGCCATCTCGTCGGGGGCTTCCACGTGCACAGCGGCAAAATCGTCGCCGTTGGCCAGGGCCTCCAGGGCGCAGGCCACCTTGCCCTCGTAGTTGGTATCCAGATCGCCGTTGGCACCCTCCACATGCGGGGTCTTCAGGCCCGCCAGACCGGCGATGCCCCATACCAGCGGCACAGCGCTGACCACGGTGCCGTGGTGGCCGTACTTCTCCCGGAAGGAAGGCAGATTCATGGCAGTGGCAGCGCCCCAGGGCCAGATCATATCGGCGGGGAGCTTGCCCTCGCTGATGCGCTTCTGGTTGATGGGGTGATCCTTCAGCACTTCGTAGCTGCGCTCCATCAGCAGGCATACATCCTGCATCATCTTGACGGCAGCCTGATCGGCGGTCTCCT
Source organism: Clostridiales bacterium (assembly GCA_015056315.1). Lineage (GTDB taxonomy): Bacteria > Bacillota > Clostridia > Christensenellales > Aristaeellaceae > Limiplasma. Next base: position 12,944 of record SVGN01000024.1, on the reverse strand, counting down.
TCTCCAGATGGGGCATGTACTGCCCAATACGCTGCTCCAGCACGTTGTGGGGCTCGGTAAAGCGCACGGCAGCCAGATCCTTGGCATCGGAATGCATCACGCCCACATGGCGGAAGGTATCCGTAACGGTGATCTCCATGCCCGCAGCCTTCATGAGGCGGTCGAATTCTGCATCGGCCAGAAGGTCGTTCATGAGGGTGGTGGCCTCCACACCGTGGATGTTGCCGCCGTTATGGCTGTGGATGACCAGTTGGCCTTCGCTGTCGGCGGTAACGGCGCACAGGTTGACGCGGAAGCTGATGCAGCCCTCCGGCACGGTAACGCCCATACCGGCGGCCTCCAGCACGCTGCGGCCGGTGTAGTAGGTCTTGGGGGAATAGCCGAAAATGCTCAGGATGGCGGTATCGCTGCCTGCGGGCAGGCCGTGGGGCACCGTGAGCACGCGACCGCAGTGGCAGCCTGCCACACGGTCGAAGGAGTTGAGCGCCAGCGCTTCCAGCGGGGTCTTGCCCGCCAGCTGGGGCAGGTTGGTGTCGGCCATACCATCGCCAATGACCAGAATATACTTCATGGGTGGGTTCGCTTCCTTTACGATAGAGTTATTGGTCTGCCGTTTACGGAGCGTAGATGATATCATCCCTCAGGCGGTAGAGGGTAGCGCCGCGCGTCTTGTGGCAGAAGGCATCCACGAACCAGTCGATCTCCTTGACGGCATCGAACTGCACGTAGCCGTAGCGCTCGCCGTTGCGCTTTTCGCCCTTCATGTTGCTGTCGCACCAGTGGACGGTATCGGTCTCCGGGTCGTAATCGGCAATGTAGATCATGCTGTGAGCGCCTACGCCGTAGTAGTAGTCCGCTGACATCTGGAAATAGTCGCCCCGCTTGACCTGCTTGAGGAACTCCCGGGCAAGCTCCCGGTTTTCCTGCTTGCTCAAGTCATCATTATATACGAATTGAGCGGCAATGTAAAATGGGTTGCCCTCCGCAGCGGGGATATCCTTCCACTCCACGCCGTAAGTCGGCACGGTGCATTCCTTCTTGGGCCGGTTGTCGGGAATGATCAGCGGCGTATCCGGGAACTCGGCCATGCGGTACTTGGCCGCATTCTGCTTGAACAGATACACCGTAAAATTTTTGCAGACGTAGATATCGCCGCTGTACTGGGCCCGCTGGGCTCTGCCGCCGGTGCGGTCGTACTCCGCCTGGGCAAGGGCGATGATATCGTCGATCAAGGCCTCCCGGGCGGGCTTGTCGCCCTCGGGGGCAGGCTCCCCGGCGGTGCTTTCGCTGCCGGTGGCATCTGCATCGGTAACGCCTTCGGTCTGGGAGATGATCTCCCCATCGCTGCCGGTAACGGTGATGACCACCTCTGCCGCAGCGTTCATGCTGAAAAAGACCAGCAGGCAGACCAGCACAAGTGCCAGTCTGCCGCGGTAGGTATTGGTATTGATCACAGAGTTTGCTCCTTTTAGCGCAGCTCGGTGGTGGGGATCACGTCCATATCATCGAAGGCCTGGTTCTCGCCGCCCATGGCCCAGATGAAGGTGTAGTTGCTGGTGCCCGCGCCGGCGTGGATGCTCCAGGAGGGGCTGATGACAGCCTGCTCGTTCTGCATAACGATGTGGCGGGTCTCATCGCCCTGGCCCATCATGTGGAAGACCACGTTGTTTTCCGGCACCTCGAAGTAGCAGTAGACCTCCATGCGGCGCTCGTGGGTGTGGGCGGGCATGGTGTTCCACACGCTGCCGGGCTCCAGAACGGTCATGCCCATGGAGAGCTGGCAGGTCTTGAGCACATCGGGGTGGATGAACTGGTTGATGACGCGCTTGTTGCTGGTCTCCAGAGCGCCCAGGGGCTTCTTGGCGGCATCCTCGATCTTGATGAGCTTGCTTTCGTAGCTGCAATGAGCGGGAGCGCTGACCATGTAGAACTTGGCGGGGTTGGCGGAATCGCCGCTGGAGAACCACACGTCCTTTACGCCGCGGGTCAGGTAGAGGCAATCCTTGTAGCCCATCTGGTAGGTCTCGCCATCGGCGATGACCTGGCCCACGCCGCCCAGGTTGAAGATGCCGATCTCGCGGCGCTCCAGGAAGTACTCGGTGCCGAAGTTCTTCCAGATATCGATGCCCTTGTTCAGGGGCACGGTCTCGCCAACGGGCATTACGCCCAGGGTGACCATGCGGTCCACATGGCTGTAGACGGCGACCACTTCGTTCTTGACGAACAGGGTCTCGATGAGGAACTCCTTACGGGTCTCCTCGGTGTTGTAACGCTTAAAATCAACGGGGCTGCAGCTGTAACGGATGTCCATCATGGTTGTATGTTCCTCCTTTGCATGATAAGGGTTGTAGTACGGTTGGCGCATTGCTTGCGCATCATGTTTATGATACCATAACAGCGAAGAAAAAAACAGGCGGGTTTCGGGTTTTTACATGGGGATATCGGATATCTTTTGCCCCACCGGCCTGTTTGGAGGCTTTGTTTACAACTGTTTCGCCATCGGCACTGCGGATGGATAAACCAGACGAATGTACACAAGGGAGGCAACGGAGATGAAAAGAACGAAGCAATTGTACATTGTGGCAGGCATCTGCTTTCTGCTGCTGCTTGCCAACGGGCTGATGATGCTGGCGGATGCCATCGGTCTGTACCGACAGATGACCGGCCACGGGAATGTTTCGGTGCAGGGCGGCAGCCTGGCTGCCCTGATGCTCCCCACCGGGCTGCGCAGCCTTGGCTACCTGCTGCTTTGCGGGTATTGCTTCCTTCTGCGCAGGCAAAAGGTGGGGCTGCCGGTGTTCCTGGCTGCCATGCTGCTGATGGCGGGTCTCGCCATCCGGCAGATGGGATCGACCGCAGACCTGCCGGGCAGACTTCTGGCGCTTATGCCCCTGCTGCTCTGGGCGGGGCTGGCAGTATTGAAGCTTACGGGCAAAAAGGCGCTGCGGCCTGTTCTTTTGGGCGTTGTGATCCTGTATACCCTGTGGGTGCTTATCGGTGATGTTTTCGTACCTCTCGGAGCAATGATCGGCTCTGCAGAGGGGATGGCGTGGCTCCCGATCGTCGGTGCGCTGGCGGTGATCGTGCTGCGCTGCATCGCCTATGGGGCGCTCTGTCTGGTGGAGGGGAGAAAGGAAGCATAAATCTGCGTTTGCGGAGGGGCAGACACGCTTTTTGTGCTTGCTTTGTTCCTCCCCTATCCTTACATTGACTTTCGCCACACAAACAGTATAATAAATCGTATACACTCGCCAAAGGAGGTATCGGTATGGCAACCGTTACGGTCAACGAAGATGTCTGCAAGGGCTGCGCGCTGTGCGTGGATGCATGCCCCAAGCACATCATGGAAATTGACAAGTCTCACCTGAACAAAAAGGGCTATCATCCCGCCCATTGTGCCGACATGGAAGCCTGCATCGGCTGTGCTTTCTGCGCCACCATGTGCCCCGATGTGGCCATCACCGTTGAAAAATAAGAAGGAAGGTCGTTTGAGCCCATGAGAAAGCTTATGAAGGGCAATGAGGCCATCGCCGAAGCGGCCATCCAGGCCGGATGCCGTTTCTTTTTCGGCTACCCCATCACGCCCCAGAACCAGATCCCCGAATACATGAGCAAGCGCATGCCCCAGGTGGGCGGCTGCTTCCTCCAGAGTGAAAGCGAAGTGGCGGCCATCAACATGGTCTACGGCGCAGGCGGCGCCGGTGCCCGTGTTATGACCAGCTCCTCCTCCCCCGGAATCAGCCTCAAGCAGGAGGGCATCAGCTACATCGTAGGCGCCGAGGTGCCCTGCGTCATCGTCAACATGGTGCGCGGCGGCCCCGGTCTGGGCAGCATCCAGCCCGCCCAGAGCGACTACTACCAGGCCACCCGCGGCGGCGGCCATGGCGACTACCGTATGCCCGTTCTGGCCCCCGGCTCTGTGCAGGAGGCCGTTACCCTCACCCAGGATGCCTTCGATCTGGCAGACCGCTACCGCACCCCCGTTATGGTGCTGGGCGACGGCCTCATCGGCCAGATGATGGAGCCCGTGGATATGGAGCAGGCTGCCGACCGCAAGCCCGCCGACGACCTTGCCGAGAAGACCTGGGCCGCCACCGGCCACAAGGCCACCGAGGAAGCCCCCCGCGCCATCATCAACAGCCTGTACATCGACCCCGTGGTGCTGGAGCAGCACTGCCTGAAGCTGCAGGCCAAGTATGATGCCATCGAGGCCGCCGAGTGCCGCTGGCAGGAGGAAATGCTGGAGGATGCCGAGATCGTGATCGTCGCCTACGGCACCACCGCCCGCATCGCCCGCAGCGCCATGCGCAAGTGCCGCGAAATGGGCCTCAAGGTGGGTATGATCCGCCCCATCACGCTGTGGCCCTTCCCCGAGGCTGCCATCCGCGCCACGCTGAAGACCGCCAAGAAGTACCTGTGCGTTGAGATGAGCACCGGCCAGATGATCGACGATGTGAAGCTGGCTGTGAACGGCGAGCGCCCCGTGGAGTTCTACGGCCGCACCGGCGGCATGGTGCCCACCGTGAACGAGATCGTGGAGAAGCTGGAAAGCATGAAGACCGCCCCCGATGCGGTGGAGCAGCTCATCGGCAAGACCGGCGCTGCGCTGGATCAGGTGGCGGGCGCTGCCCAGAAGACCTTTGCCAGCCTCGGCCAGAAGATCGAGCAGAAGGTGAACGACCCCGCCTTTGTGCAGAAGACCGAAGACCTGAAGCAGAAGACCGGCGAGCTGGCCGGCAAGGCCATGGACGGCCTGGCCAAGGGCGCTACCCTGCTGGGCGAGGGCCTTACCAAGGCTTTCGGCGCGCTGAACAACCTGGTATCCGGCAACAATGCCGCTACCGAAGAAAAGAACGATAAGGAGGGCCAGGACTAATGGCAGTTGTGTTCAAGAAAACCAATATGCTCACCGATAAGCCCTTCCACTACTGCCCCGGCTGCACCCACGGCATCATCCACCGTCTGGTGGCCGAGGTGCTGGAAGAGCTGGGCATCGGCGAGACCGCCATCGGCGTTGCGCCTGTTGGCTGTGCTGTTTTTGCCTACGATTACTTTAACTGCGATATGATGGAGGCTGCCCACGGCCGTGCCCCCGCCGTTGCCACCGGCGCAAAGCGCGTGCACCCCGATAAGGCCGTGTTCACCTACCAGGGCGACGGCGACCTGGCCAGCATCGGCGCTGCGGAGATCGTTCATGCTGCCACCCGCGGTGAGAAGATCACCGTTATCTTCGTCAACAATGCCATTTACGGCATGACCGGCGGCCAGATGGCCCCCACCACCCTGCCCGGCCAGGTGACCACCACCAGCCCCTATGGCCGCGATACCAACCACTGCGGCTTCCCCGTCAAGGTGAGCGAGATGCTCTCCACCCTCAACGGCCCCGCCTACATCGAGCGCGTGAGCGTGCACGATGTGCCCAACATCAAGAAGGCCAAGGCCGCCATCAAGAAGGCCTTCACCCTCCAGATGGAAGGCAAGGGCTTTACCATGGTAGAGGTCATCTCCTCCTGCCCCACCAACTGGGGCAAGACCCCCAAGGAAGCCCTGGAATGGGTCAAGAGCGACATGCTCCCCGCCTATCCCCTCGGCGTGTATAAGGACATCACGGCAGGAGGCGACGAGTAATGGAAAAGCAATTTTTGATCGCCGGTTTCGGCGGCCAGGGCGTGCTGCTGATCGGTCAGCTGATCGCCAAGACCGCTATGCGTGAAGAATACGAAGTAAGCTGGATGCCCAGCTACGGCCCCGAGATGCGCGGCGGCGAAGCCAACTGCGCCGTGGTGGTCAGCGATGAGGAGATCGGCTCCCCGCTGGTGACCGAGCCCCCCGTACTGGTGGCCATGAACAAGCCCAGCCTTGCCAAGTTCATGCCCAAGATGGCTGCCGGCGGCGTGCTGCTCTACAACGCCTCCCTCATCGAGGATGTGGAGCTGCGGGACGATGTGACCGTGATCCCCGTACCCTGCAACCAGATCGCCGAAGAGCTGGGCAACCAGCGCACCGCCAACATGGTCATGCTGGGCGCCGTGCTGGGCGCTACCGAGTTCGCCAAGCCCGAATCCCTCAAGGAGACCCTCCGTGAGTGGCTGGGCGAGAAGCGCGCCTCTATGCTGGATATCAACTGGCAGGCCATCGAGCGCGGCGCTGCGCTGAAGGCGTAAGGGATGGCTGCGGGGCGCTGCCCCTGCACCCTGCCAATGAGCGCTGCCCTTTGGAAAACCGCATTTGCACCCATTGCACGGGTGGTGCGGAGAATGGCAGTAGCATCTTCCAAACAGACAATGAAGCCCCCGAACAGGCTTAAGCAGCTTGTTCGGGGGCTTTTGCATATTGGTTACTCTGCCAAAAAGGCCGCCACATCCTCAGGTGAGGCAGGGCGCATGACCAGCTGCACGGTTTCATAGCGTTCCTTATCCCCTGCGTTGAAGGCACGCACATTGTAGACCTGATGCAGCTCGTTGCGCCCCAGCGTCTCCTTCTGGCAAAGGTGATCGGGGTCATCGTTCTTGACGGGGCCTATGCTGCCGCCGTCGCTGAGACCCGACATAAGACGTTGCTCATAAGGCATTTCTGCAAAGATGTCGGGGTCGATAAACTCAAACCACAAACCGCCGTCGAGGGCATCGTAGGCTGCCCGGTCGGTAACGGTGAATGCCAGTGTGGCATAAAGCTCCTGCGGCTTTACCTCGATCAGCAGCCCATCGATGCGTACACCCGCAGAGGGAACCTCCACCGGCTGCGTGCACACATACGCTTCCGTTGAGGAGGCATTGCCGGATACCGGCAGCAGCTGTTCCAACTCCTGCCGCTGCACATATACGGGCTTGCTGTCTGCCATAAGCGGCACTTCCCACGGGATGAGCCTCATATGCAGACCGATGTCCGCATCCTCCGGCACGTTTTCGTATTCCTTCTGCTGGTATATGGTCAGGGTACCATCCTCGTTGGCAAAGCAATCCATGCTGTCGGCAACGATACAGAGGTCATGCTCCGCAACATACAGGTCGATGCCGACAGTGTAGGCGCTCTTGTACCTGCCATCCTGATAGACCTGTGCCACCGTACGGGAATCCGCTTCTCCATCTTCGTCCCGCTGAAGCCGCCAATCACTCCACAGGTCTCCGGGATACATAAAACTGCCCAGCAGCATGATGCTGTTTTCCTTGGGAGTCACATCCACCACGGCGCGGATCACCTTGCCATCAAAGTACATTTCCCGCACTGCGGCAGTAACCAGCTGATTTTCCATGGTGGCTACATCGGTTTGCACATAGCTCTGGGCATCCTCGGGCACATAGCTGTTGGTATTGTGGCCAACAAAATCCAGAAGCCCCGCCCGGTGGGCGGCAGCCACCGCTGCCGCCATCAGCAGGCACAGGATCAGCACCAGAACCAGTGCTGCGGACATTTTCTTTTTCATTACAGGTTGCTCCTTCCCGGCAATGCGATCCAGCGCAGCGTGCTTTAGCTGCAGGGAGAGTTGAACCGGCTCCATGCTGTGATGCAGACGGAACGCAAATTCGTTGCGTTTCACGGTTCTACCTCCTCTCCAAGCATGCGCTTCAGTTGTGCCCTTGCGCGGCGGAGACGGGTGGAAACCGTATTTTCCGGCAAGGACAGGGTCTGAGCGATCTGACTGATCTGCATACCTTGGTAATAGTAGAGTACGATCACTTCCCGATAGCGGCTGCTTAGGCGCAGGGTCGCTTCCCGTACGGCAGCAGCTTCAGGGTCGGGGGCGGGGAGAGCCAGCTCTGCAATCTCCTCGATCGGCTTGCTGCGCTTCAGCATTCCAAGCCAACCGGAGCGCAGCATATCACGGCAGGTATTTACCGCGATATGGCTCAGCCATGTTTTGGGGCTGCTGTCCCCACGGAAGGCATCCAACCCCTTCCACGCCTTCACAAAGGTTTCCTGAAAAGCATCCTGTGCCAATTGGAGATCCCCCAGATAGATGATACACAGGCGCAGAATATCATTTCCATATGCCGCGATGAGCTCCTCGATCAGCAATGGCTGCCCTCCTTTCCAACCGGCTGCGCGCTTTTGACCGGTTCACTCATATAGACGGTTGCCGTGCGGAGATATCTTTCACAGAACGAAAATTTTGGTACACCTGTGCTCCCACGCCGTAAGGGAACAAAGCAGAACCCCCTGTGCAGGCTTTCGCACCTGCACAGGGGGTTCATTACTGTTTTCATACATCAGCATTTGACCGCGATCAGCGGTATGGTCATCTCCTCCGGGGTGATGCCTGCATGGTTGCCCTTATGGTCGGAGGGCACGTTGACGATATCCATGTCGGATACGGCAATGGCGATGTAGTCGCCCAGCATGCCCTCCAGCAGCGGGTGGTTTTCGCCGGGGCCAAAGAGCTGTTTTTCCAGCACCTGCTGCTTGGTAAGCAGCATAAAGGTATCCGGGAAATACTTGGCGAAAGCGTTCTCCAGCTGCTTTTCCATACCGGGCTTCACGAACAGATTCACCGTGCGCAGCTCGATGGAAGGCATGCGCACAAGGCACTCTGCCAGCTCCGGATAATCGGTGAGCACCGCACCGCGGGTGGAGATATGCCCGTGATCGGCGGTGATCAGCAGCAGGGTATCCTTGAGGCGGGCGGCCATTTCCTCCACCCGTTGCTCGATCTGCCGCATCAGCTGCCCCACCGCATCGCACTCCACGCCGTTCCTGTGCATCAGGGTATCCAGCGCATCCCAGTAGGCGTAGATGTAGGAGGGCTCATCCTTTTCGCAGAGCTGCTCCACATTGCCGAGAAAGGTATCCAGATCCGGCAGATGCCCCGGCTCAAAGGGCGGCAGGAAGGGCAGGCGTGCATAAGCCGCCGTGCCGTTTTGGGAGATCAGATCCGTCAGGCTGCGGTAGGGCACATACGTCCACGGCACATTGCACTCCCGGATGGGCTCGCCGGTATCGTTATCCACATTCCAGTAGTACACCACGTTCCGATCCACCTGCGGGAAGTACCCCACCCAGCCCAGCCAGCCGGAGCGGTTGGGCGTAAGCCCGCTGAGCATGGCGGTGGTGGCCGCCACCGTGGTGGGCGGGAAGGTGGAGGAATAGGGCGTTACCAGATGGCGGCGGAAAAAGCCCTCCGGCGACAGGTGGCGCTCCATATTGCTCACGCCCATCCCATCCACCAGCAGCACCAGTACATGCTTGGCCGGGTGGGCAGCCAGCAGCGCATCGGCGGCAGGCAGAGTGGCATTGGGCGGCGTGATGCCGTAATGCCTGAGGATGGAGCAGGCCAGATTGGCGATGCAATTGTGATGATCCGGGTACTGTACGGGCATGGCTGCCGCCTCCTTCTGCCGGGGGATGCATAGTGGGTGCATCCAATCCCCCCGTTGGTTTTGACTCATCGTACCACAGGTAGGCCGCCGGATGCAACCCCAGGCGGGTCAGGGCAGAAGCGGAACGCAGACGGTACAGAACAAGGCGATTTTTCGCCCTGTGCAGCCCGCAGGGGACGAATGTACTCCAAGTGAGCAGCGTTCTCTGCACCCACATCTGTCAAGGGGGGGGCAAGCAAATGGCCCCCGCAGCGGTCATACACCCGCTGCGGGGGCCTGGAGCATATCGACTGCCCGGCAGGTGGAAAAATCTACGCCGAAGCGGCCTTTCCTGCCGGGTACAGTCCTGTGTCGGGTGAGCCGCCCGGCGGCTCGGGTCAGGAGGGCGGGCTCACAGATCCGGCGCTTCGGCACCGATCCCCTGAGAGGCCAGATAATCCAGCAGATCGCCAAGGGTGGTAAGCTCCCGCTCCCAGCCGTAGGTACGCCCGCTGAGCGCCTCGATCATCGCTACCAGGGCGAGACCGTCCTCGGCGGTCAGGTGCAGGTCTTCGTTCAGCCGGGTCTGCCGGGATACATGGGCAAGATCGCTGCCCGGCTTCAGCCACTTGAGCATATCACGGATGTGATCCACGGTTCTCCCCCCGGCGGAGCCTTTGCCCCGCTTTTTCCTTTCCATGATCATGATATGCTGCGGGGCTCATCTGTGCCTCAACTGTTTCTCAAGGATCGTTGAAAAAGCCATGCTGCCGACCGGGGCAACGCAGAGAAGGGATCGCCCCTCCCGGCATGGCTCCCCAAGGCCGAAAATGCATGTCCACGGCTGGGTTGCGGTGCCCTGTGCGGCTGTGATAGAATGAATGCGAAAACACCGTTTGAATGTTGGCAACAGGCAGCGCCCTCATTCGCCTTCGGCAGGGGCTGCCTCTGAAAAAGGAGCCTTTCCCCGGCTGCCGACCCGCCCGGTCTGCCAGACCGGCAACCCTCCTCCATCATTGATGCTTATACAAAGGAGTGCTTCTCATGGATCAGCTCTTCCCCTCTATGAACAGCAAGCCGGAAAAGATACAGCTCTTTGCGCTGATCCCCGCCTGGCTCTGGGTCTTTGTGCTTTTGCCCATGTTCATGCCCTTTGTGGGGCTTGGGCTGTGGGAGCAGACCGAGCTCAGCGTATGGCTGGAGATCGGCTACCACGTGGCCAACGGCATCGCCATGCTGCTGCTCCTGCTCCGTTACCTGAAGGATGAATGGTTCATGGTGCAGACCGATCTGCGCTATACCCTCAAGCACATTGCCCTGACCGTTGGTCTGGCTGTGGCGGCGGAGCTGGTGCTGTTCGGCGCAGCGCATCTTCTCGGCGGCGAGCTGGGCACGCTGCTCAACTGCCTCCCGGCGGTGGAGATGTTCATCAGCCATACGCCCCTGCTGCTGCTCGACCTTCAACCGATCCTTGGCACGGTGACTCTGTCTGTTTTCGCACCCATCAGCATCTGCGCCCTGTTCTACTGCTTCGGTTTTGCACCGGTGTGCTACAGACGGCCCTGGCTGGCCTACCCGTGCGTTGCTGTGCTCACGCTGATCCCGGCGGTCATCAACATCCTCTGGCGGGGCCAGACAGACCTTGCCCTCAGCAGCTACCTCGTGCAGTTGCCTGTTCATTTGCTGATGTGCTGGTCGTATCAAAAGACAGATAACGTATGGACGCCCCTTCTGTCTCTGGCAGTCTTCAATCTGTTGGCCTCGGTGGTGCTTCCCCTGATACCGTTTTGAAAACAGCCGCTTGCTTTCCGCACACAGGCGGGTATGGCAGAGCCACAGAGGAAGCAGGGCATGAAAACGGCATACAGGCACTGAACGCAGACGAGCATCCGGCACGATCGCCGGATGCTCGTCTGTTGTCGTTGCCGGGTTCCCCAGCTCCGGGAGCCCGTTCATCGGTGTTGGCCCGCTCCCCCATCAGCACCTGGCATCCAGCCAGGCCGCCAGATCGGCCCATACCTGCTGACGGTTCACTTCGTTGAACATCTCATGCCTGCCGCCCTCGTAGAGCTTCAGGGTAAGATCCTTGATACCGGCGGCCTTCAGCTCGTCGTGCACCTTGCGCACGCCTGCGCCGTTGGCACCCACAGGGTCGTGGTCGCCGCTGAGCATATAGACGGGCAGATCCTTGTTCATGGTGCTCAGCTTCTCCGGGTAGAGCATTTTGAGGCCATCGAACATATCAGCGTAGGCCTTGGCGGTGAACATGAAGCCGCACAGCCCATCGGCGGCGTAGGCCTCCACCTGCTCCGCATCCCGGGTGAGCCAGTCGCACTCGGTGCGGGGGTTCTCCACGGTCTTGTTGTTGGCAGAGAAATTCATGGTGTGCAACAGCTTGCAGGGCTTGGCCGCCCCACCGAACAGCCCCTGCACAGCGGCAATGATGCTCCCCGCGGTCAGGATCGGCTTTTCAAAATGCCCCGTACCGCTGATGATGAGACCATCCAGATCTCCATGCCTGAGGGCGTAGCAGCGCACCACGAAGCTGCCCATACTGTGCCCCAGCAGGAAGCAGGGCACGCCGGGGAACTGCTCCTGCGCCCAGCGGCGCACGGTGTGGGTATCGCTGAGCACGGCCTCCCAGCCGCCCTCATCGGCGAAATACCCCTTGATCTTTGCCAGCTTGCCGTGGCCCAGATGGGTATGCCCCACCACATGGTAGCCCGCCGCATTGAGGGCGCGGGCGGTGGCATCGTAGCGGTGCATGTGCTCCGCCATGCCGTGCACCAGCTGCACAAGCCCCTTGGCCTGCCCCTCACAGGGCCAGCAGAGCAGCTCCAGCTCCTGGCCGGTAACGGAACGGATGGTGGTTTCCTGTAGCATGAAAAGACGCCTCCCTTGGTAAGGATACATTTTGAAGTTTTCGCGTATACGCTCGGGGTTTGCTGTGATATAGATATTCCCGACAGAGGGGGAAAAATCCTGCTTCTGTACGAAAAAAGCCGCCTGCGGTGGCGGGAGGATTGTTAAGGAACAATTGATCCAGCAACGAACAAAGGAGCATCCGACGTTTGGATGCTCCTTTGCATATGTAGGTGTACAAACGCAATGCACCGGAATGGTGCGTATAATTGCGCCCTCCTAAGAGGGAGAAAATCTGCTTTGGTTTGCTCAACAAATTGGAATTTGGTTACTCGTCTTTCGTAATCCTCTTATCAATTTGGTGGAACACCACACCCAGTACACCGCAAACAGCAAGGAATGTGAGCATCTTGAGAGGTTCAAAATCTGCAAGGAAAATTGTGCCTAACCAACCCCCAACGGCAAGTGCAGCAACAAACAGAACAAATCTAACTATCTTTTTCATACAACCAATTCCTTCGTCAAATTCTTATTTGTCGAACTAATTATACCATGTACAACAGCAAAAAGACAGGAGCTATTTGCCCCTGTCATTCTGTTATCTCGCTGCATCCAGCATGTTCTCTATAAAAATTTACGTATCCCCTCGTCGGGTCAGTCATCAGTACATGAGTCACCGCGCCAATCAGCTTTCCGTCCTGGATGATGGGACTGCCGCTCACGAGTGATTGTCATTAGGGACAACAGTTTCTGACTCTTCCGTGTGCGCTGTTACAAGCTCCTCACAAA
>SVGN01000023.1 GCA_015056315.1 Clostridiales bacterium | reverse complement strand
CGTTATAGTAACCGCAATTCTTGCACACGCGGTGGGCGAGCTTCTTTTCGTGGCACTGCGGGCATTCCACGATGCCGGGCAGGCTCAGCTTCCAATTGGCGCGACGGCTGCGGCCACGGGCCTTGGATACCTTTCCCTTCGGAAGAGCCATAGTTACACCTCCTCATTCCGTCCCCCGGAAAGAGATCCGGGTTTCAAATCGTCCGCTTACGCGAATCTGTTTCCGGGCTGAAGAGTAGCTGCTGCTGCAAGTGCAACGGCTTTCCGCATCGAATCCCGGTCAGCAAGCAATGGTTGCTCCGGCGACACTGTATTTGCTTCGGTGCATACGGATACACCGTTACAGTGTGACCATTTCGTATTATATGATGTGGCGCAGGCTTTGTCAAGCCTTTTTGCAGGTTTTATGACAGCTTGAGAGAAAAAATGCCATCACCTGCGTACTGGCGCGGTTTTGCCGAAGGTTTACTGCTCTCTGGGCTCTTGGTCAAGGAGATCCTTCAGGCCCTCGAAGGGGCGGTAGGTATCCTGGGGCTCGTCCCCATCCTCGGCCCAGACCTTTTCGGCCTCGTTCCAGGGCTTCAGCTCCACGGCAGCGGTGCAGCCGGTGCCGCAATCGAAGCGCATGGGGGTGTTGAGCAGGGTAAGGGTGAGCACCATGTGGTCCAGCGGCAGCTTCTTGCCTTCATAAAGGAAGCATTCGTCCTCCTCTTCGTTGGCATCCTTGCGGAAGCGCTCGGAAAACGCCACCTCGATGGGTGCGGAGGCAGGCTCCATGCACACGCTGCAGGCACCGTGGGCCACGGTCTTCAGCTCGCCCTCCAGGATCACCGCATCCTCATAAACGGTATACTTGCCGCTGAGGGCAACGGGATCGAAGCTGACGGTCTCGCCGCATACATCCTGCGGGGGCAATTCCACCACCGCTTCGAAGGGAAAAGCTGTTTCCTGAGAAACAAAGCCCTTGGATACATCCAAAATCATCGTTGATTTCTCCTGTCTGATAACACTGTTTTCATACAAACGCCGCATTCCCGGCGCAAGCCCATCTTACCACAGGCGCATCGCCGTGGCAAGTACGAAACACCGCCGCCCAAAAAGCTACAGAAAGCTCAGCTGGCGGTCGATCCACGATTCCTGCTTCGCATCACGGATGCGGTCGCCGGGCATAGGGCCGCCGATCAGGAAGGGCGAGGATGGATCGTGCCGCCGGTGGTTGTACCGGGCCAGGACGGCATCGTCGTTGGCATAGCAGTAGCGGCACAGATGTATGCAGCTGTGGTATGCGCCGATGTCGCTGCCCAGATAACAGGCGCACTCCTTGCGCTGGGGCTGGTAGCGTGGCACCCGGAGCCGCTCCCCCAGCGCTTTTTCAAAGATGGGGATCGTCATACAGCCGGAGGTATCCGCACCCACGGCTGCCAGCTCGCTGCCCTCGCCGCAGGGGCGCAGCTGCATACCGCAGCTCCCGGCGATCTCTGCCATACGTCCGGCCAGCAGCAGCCTCTCCTCCGGCCCCACCGGCTTCAGCGTGGGAAAGTTCCGCTTCACCTTTTCGTACAGATCCACAAAGCTGATGATGCAGGCATCGGTAGCGCCCTTCAGGGTCTCTGCCATACGGGTAAAATCGTCCAGATGGCGCTGAAGGGTGTAGGTCTCATCCAGCAATATGGGGTCGTAGCGCCAGGCCACCCGGTGAGGCCCCAGCTTCTCGGACAGCCGCAGAAAGCTCTCCAGCACCTGCTCTTTGGGCGGAACATTGGGTTCGATATCGCGCCCGTAGGGGGTGATCGTTACGAACCAGTACTGGCCAAAGGGTTCCAGCGCAGCCAGATGCGGCAGCATGGGCGCAGGGTTTTTGGTGCAGAAGCAGAGCAGATCCACCACCGAAGGCTCCAGCCGGTAGCGGGTGACCGCCGAAGGGTCGAAGGGGTTGCGTACCAGCACGAACCCCTCCCGGAGGCGGTTCAGGAACCAGGGCGTGTAAAACGCCGGGATATCCGTGCGCATGCCTGTGTGAAGGATCATGGTTGCCTCCGTTCAAAAGACCGGGGCCGATGCAATATGCCGCACCGGCCCCGCAAATGGTGATATCCTCCGGCCCTTCTCAGCAGCCGGTGAGGGAGCGCAGGTAGTCTGCCAGCATTAGGCCGATGCGCCGGTTATAGGCGGCGTTGGGGTGCTGGCGGGCACCCAGATCGGCCTCGGTGCAATCGGGCACCACGAAGCAGCTCACATCGCCGATGCCCTCCGCCATGCAGCGGTTGACCGCGTTGATGGCAACGGAGGGATGGGTCTTGGAATCCGGTAGGATCCAGACGATCTTAGCCTTGGGGTTGCATTCCCGGATGGTGCGGATCAGCGCGGCGCAGTTATCGGTCAGCTTGCCGCTGAGCTCCTCCACCTTTTCGTTGCGCATCATGGCACCCACATCGTTGGTCAGGAGGCGTACACAGACCACGTCCGCCTGCCAGGAGGCGAAATCGTAGTCCTTCTGGCAGCCGCGCTTCTCGGCAGCTTCGCCCTTCATCACTCCGGCGATCTTCCGGTAGCCTTCGCTCATGTTGCCCTCGGGCTTCATCTCCCAATCCCAGCTGACACCGTAGCCGCTTTGGGAGAGCACACGGCGCTCCGCCCCCAGCGCCTCGCAGGCGTAGTGGTGGTAGTTGCCGCAGGCAGTGAACCACAGGGAGATCCACTCGTTGTTATCCTTGGGGGCCAGAGCGCCTTCGCCGCTGGTGAGGCTGTCGCCGATGAATTCGATGCGCAGCTTGGGCTCGGGCAGGGGCAGCAGCTCGCCCTCAAAGCGGATGCCGTGTACCATCACCGTGGCTTCGGGGGCGGCGGGCATGCACTGGGTCTCCTTCATGAGGGTAACACGGCGGGTGCCCTGCGCATCCATGCCCAGCACCAGCGGGTACCAGTTGCGCCCCTCCTGCACAGGGAAGCGGGTGATGGGAAAACCATCCACAGCGGCACAGACCCACAGATCGGGCTTGCGCACGGGAGCCTCCAGCTCCACCCACAGCTCCTCACCCTTGAAGTTGACCTCAAAGCCGCTGCCCGTCCAATCCAGACAGGCAGGCTCCTGGGCGGGATCCATACGGCCCAGCAGACGGATGTTTTCGGATCTGATATTGCAGTTGACCATTGTTCTTCACTCCAATTCTGTTATTTCGCACGCTTCTCAGGCATCCGCCCCACGGGCTGCCAGCTGGGCACAGATCCGGTCGTATTCCGGCTCATCCAGCCTGTAGCGCTTTTGATAAAGGAAATAGGAAATGAGCATCAGCACGCAGGGCAGCACCGTCATGCACAAAAGCAGCCCGTTGGCCTGCCCCTGCTCCACACCGCCGATGACCAGCCCGATGGCATCCAGCTTCTCTGCCTCGGTGATGGCATGAGCGGCTGCCCTGCTTTCCAGCTCGGAGATCCGGTTGGTATAGGCGGTAACGCCAAAGAGCAGGTAGCTGCCGGAGGTGATGACCACGATCAGCGCAGATGCCATTTTGGTAAGGAAGGGGCGCAGCGAGGTGATGATGGCCTCATCCCGCACACCGTGCAGGTATTCGTTATACTCCACCGTGTTGATAATGGAGATCATCATGATCAGGTAATAGCAATACTGGCCAAAGTTGGAGAGCATGTAGCCGATGACCACGCACCAGTACTTGCCCATATTACCCGCAGGCATCAGCAGACCGGGCACCAGCATAAGCACGTAGCCTGCCGTGGAAATGATCGCCATCTGCCCCATCAGCTTCTTGCGGGGCACCCTGCGGGAAATGGCGGGGTAGCCCATCATCAGAAACGCAGTAGCAGACATGCCCACGATGGTAAAGAGAGAGTACAGGCCGCCGTTGTAGCCAAACTCAAAGTAGATATAGGTAGAGCCGAGACCGCCCACCACGATGCCGTTGCCCACCTGCTGGATCAGGAAGATGAGCGCGATCCACCGGAGCTGATCGTTGCCGGTGATGGTGGAGACGATCTTGCGAAGACCGACCGGGGGAACAACGCCCGAAGGTCTTGCTCTGCGCTCCTTTACGCCGAAGATGGTAAAGCACAGAAACAGCGGCGACAGGATGCACACCACCAGTGCGATGCGCCCGAAAGCCACCCCGGCACTGCCGCCGATGGTCATGCTGCCGGTGGTGAACATGGGAATGAGCACCGAGGCCAGCGTACCGCCGATGCCCGCAAACAGCGAAGCCCGGGAGGTGAAGCGGTTGCGCTCGTCCGCATCGGAGCTGAGGGCAGCCACCATGCCCCAGTAGGCGATATCGTGCATCGTATAGGTAATGCTGTAGCCCAGATAAATAATGGCGAAGAACCACACGAAGGCCCAGCCCTGCAGATCGGTATGGAAGGCCAGATACACCACCACCGACGTGGCAAGGATGCCAATGACCAGCCAGGGCTTGAACTTGCCGAAACGGGAGCGGGTACGCTCTATGATGTTGCCCATGACCGGGTCGTTCAGTGCATCGAACACACGGGCGGCCACCATGACCGCCGTGATGGCGGAAAGCTGCGCAGCCGTCAGCTGGCGGGTAAAGAGGATGTAAGTAAGGATAAAGTTGATAAACAGGGCGTAGATCATATCCCTGCCAACGGTACCCAGGGGGAAATACCAGAGATTTTTTCGCTTTTGGGCCTCCATAGAAACAGCTCCGTTTCGCACAGGATGGATTGTGTTTATTATACCATTGGGTGGGTTGGTGCGCAAGGCTGGTGCCCGATTTGGTTTTTTCCCGTTTTTCCACCGCAGGGTTTGACCTTACCGCCACCTATGCTGTATAATTCTTTAGTTGTGGACTAACGAAACGAAGGGGGGGCGGTACCATGGAGGTGCATCGCCGGAACGAAGCCTTTGTGCCGCTGCCCTTTACCGTTGCCGGTACGGTGATCCGCGGCAAACAGCTGGGCAGCAGGCTGGGTTTTCCCACCGCCAACATCCGCTACGACATGCAGCGGGGCAGCTGGCCCAAAGACGGTGTATACGCAGGGCTTGCCTGCCTTGGGGAGCAGCTGTACCTGTGTGTGCTCAACCAGGGCAAGCACCCCACCTCGCCGGAGGGCCAGCCCACCGTGGAGGCCCACCTGCTGGATTATGCAGGCGGTGAGCTGTACGGGCGGCAGATCACGCTGGAGTACCTGCATTACCTGCGCCCGGAGACCGCCTTTGCCTCGCTGGACGAACTGAAAAACCAGCTCGCGCAGGATCTGCAAAACGCCCGCCGCTGGGCGCAGCACAGCGGCATTGCCCCCGGCAAAGCGTAAACGATTTTTCCCATGCCTGCGGTCTTCTACCCCGCAGGGAAAGGAGCTGAACTCTTTTGGAAAACAAGCAAGTATGGCCCATCGAGCTTGAGCTTGCCAGCTACAGCTACGACGATGAGGACGAATCCCCTGCGGTGGATAAAGTGAGCCTGCAGGTGGAAAAAGGCAGCTTTGTAGCCATTCTGGGCCACAACGGCTCCGGCAAGAGCACCATGGCCAAGCTGATGAATGCCATCTATCTGCCCACCGGCGGCAAAGTGCTGGTCTGCGGCATGGATACCACCAGCGATGAGGATCTGTGGAGCATCCGCCGCCATGCGGGCATGGTGTTCCAGAACCCGGATAACCAGATCGTGGCCAATGTGGTGCGTGAGGATGTAGCCTTCGGCCTGGAAAACCTGGGCGTGCCCCGGGAGGAGATGCTGCCCCGCATCGATGAGGCGCTGGAGGCCGTGCGCATGACCGAGAAGGCCGATGCTGCGCCCCATATGCTCTCCGGCGGGCAGAAGCAGCGGGTGGCCATCGCCGGTATTCTGGCCATGCAGCCGGATGTGATCATTATGGACGAAGCCACCGCCATGCTGGACCCCTCCGGCCGCAAGGAAGTACTCAAGACCGTGCGCCGCCTGAACCGGGATCGGGGCATGACGGTGGTATGGATCACCCACTACATGGAGGAGGCCGCCAATGCCGACCGCATCGTGGTGCTGGATAGCGGCCGCGCCGTGATGGACGGCACTCCGGCGCAGGTGTTCTCTCATGTGGAAGAGATCAAGGCTTTGGGGCTGGATGTTCCGCCCATGGCAGAACTGGCCAAGCGGCTTCGGGAAGCCGGGCTTGCGCTTGACGAAAACATTCTGACTGTTGCCGATATGGTAAAGGAGCTGACGAACAGACTATGCCCATCCAAATCGAACACCTGACCCATACCTACATGCCCGGCAGCCCTTTTTCTGCCGTTGCGCTCAGGGATATCTCCCTGACCATCGGGGATGGGGAGCTGATCGGTCTGCTGGGGCATACCGGCTCCGGCAAGACCACGCTGGTGCAGCACCTGAACGGGCTCATCAAGCCCACAGAGGGCACCGTGATCGTGGACGGGCTGGATCTTTCCGATAAGAGCACCAGCCTTCTGGAGGTGCGCCGCAAGGTGGGCCTTGTTTTCCAGTACCCGGAATACCAGCTTTTCGAAGAGACCGTTGCCAAGGACATCGCCTTTGGCCCCAGAAACCTGGGGCTTTCCGAAGAGGAGATCGACCAGCGGGTGCGCAGCGCCATGAGCCGTGTGGGGCTCAGCTACGAAGAGATCGCAGACCGCTCCCCCTTCGAGCTCAGCGGCGGGCAGATGCGCCGGGTGGCCATTGCTGGCGTTTTGGCCATGCAGCCCAAGGTGCTGGTGCTGGACGAGCCCACCGCCGGTCTGGATCCGGCAGGCCGCCGCAGCATTCTCAGCATGATCCGTCAGCTGCATGCAGAGGGCGGGCTCACGGTGATCATGGTCAGCCACAGCATGGACGACATCTCCACCCTGGCCACCCGCCTCATTGTTATGAGCAAGGGCCAGGTGGTGCTTACCGGCACGCCCCGGGAGGTATTTATGCAGCGGGAGCTGATGGCCTCCATCGGGCTGGGTGTACCGCAGGCTGCCGAGCTGGCCTTCCAGCTCCGGGAGGCAGGCTTCCCGGTACCGGAGGATGTATACACCTGTGATGAAATGTACAGCATCATTCTGAAGCTGGCTGGCAAGGAGGCGGGCGTATGCTGAGAGACATCACCCTCGGGCAGTACATGCCCGGCAACACCGTGGTGCACCGGCTGGACCCCCGCACCAAGATCCTGCTGACCATCGTCTACATCGCCATGGTCTTTTGCGTTACCAGTCCCATTTGGTACGTGATCCCCCTGGCGTACCTGTTTCTGTGCTCCAAGCTCAGCGGCATCACCTTTCAGCAGCTGCTCAAGGCCATCAAGCCCCTGCGCTTTCTGCTGATCATCACCTTCGTGCTCAATCTGTTCTTCTCCGCAGGCGAAACCGTGCTGGTGGAGCTGGGCTTTATCAAGATCACCAAAGAAGGCTTGATGACCGCCATCCACTTCAGCATGCGGCTGGTATTCCTGGTGGCGGGCACCTCCGTGCTCACCCTGACCACCTCCCCCATCGCGCTGTGCGACGGCATCGAGGTGCTGCTCAAGCCCCTGGGCAAGATCGGCTTCCCCTCCCATGAGCTGGCGATGATGATGACCATCGCCCTGCGGTTCATCCCCACGCTGATCGAGGAAGCGGATAAGATCATGAAGGCCCAGATGGCCCGTGGCGCAGACTTTGAAAGCGGCAACCTGTTCAAGCGGGCCAAGGCTATGGTGCCCCTGCTGGTGCCGCTGTTCGTGAGCGCCTTCCGGCGTGCGGGCGAGCTGGCCATGGCCATGGAGGCCCGCTGCTACCACGGCGGCGAAGGGCGTACCCGCATGCGCGTGCTGCGCTTTACCCGCAACGACCTGTACGCTGCCCTGATCTCTGTGGCTGCGCTGGTGATCACCATCCTCTGCGGGAAGTGGTTCGCATGACCGCCCTGCCCCCCATCATCAAGCCGGAGGCCAAGCCCGGCACCCACCGGGTGCTGATCCGCGTCAGCTACGACGGCACCCATTACGCAGGCTGGCAGCGCCAGCAGAATGCGCTGGCGGTGCAGCAGGTACTGGAGGAGGCCCTGTGCAAGCTGACCGGCGAACATATCGTGGTCACCGGCTCCAGCCGTACCGACGCGGGCGTACACGCCATGGGGCAATGCGTGCATTTCGATACCCTCAGCCGCATCCCGGCGGACAAGTACGCCTTTGCCCTCAACACCTGCCTGCCGCCGGATATCCGGGTGCTGGCAGGCATGGATATCGATTCCGATTTTCACGCCCGGTTCGATGCCAAGGGCAAGCGGTACACCTACCGCATCCACAACGCGCCCCACGCCAGCGCCCTGCTGCGCAACCTGACCGCTCATGTGCCCCAGGCCCTGGATCTGGGCCGTATGCAGCGCAGCCTGCCCTGCCTGCTGGGCACCCACGATTTTGCAGCCTTTCAGGCGGCGGGCGGCACAGCCAAGACCACCATTCGCACCATTGAGGATGTACACTTGACCCGTGCGGGCGATGAGCTGACCCTGACCGTTCGGGGCAATGCCTTCCTTTACAACATGGTGCGCATCATCGCCGGTACCATGCTGGATATCGGCATGGGCCGCATCCCGGAGGATGCCTTCCAAAAGGCGCTGGCTACCGGAGACCGGCTGGCTCTGGGCATTACCGCCCCGGCCTGCGGGCTGGAGCTTACACAGGTTTTTTATCAACGACCGTTGATTGGACAGGCCCTTTTCGGCATGGTAGAATAAACCGTATTCTTCTTTCATGAAAGCGAGTGATCCCATTGGAGAATTTTGTTCTGAGCTGCTGCTCCACCGCTGACCTGAGCCACGACCACTTCAAAGCCCGCGATATCAGCTACATTTGTTTCCACTACGAGCTGGATGGCGTACCCTATCCGGACGATCTGGGCCAGACCATCCCCTTTGATCAGTTTTACCAGGCCATGGCCAACGGTGCGGATACCCGTACCTCCCAGATCAACGCTGAGGAGTACAAGGAGTACTTCGAAGGCTTCCTGAAGCAGGGCAGGGATGTACTGCACCTTTGCCTTTCTTCCGGTATTTCCGGCTCCATCAATTCTGCCCGCCTTGCCCAGAAGGAGCTGAGCGCCAAATACCCGGAGCGCAAGCTCTACGTGATAGACTCCCTTGCCGCCTCCTCCGGCTACGGCCTCCTGATGGATAAGCTGGCCGACCTGCGGGATGAGGGCATGACCATCGATCAGCTGCGGGACTGGGCCGAAGAAAACAAGCTGAACCTGCACCACTGGTTCTTCTCTACCGACCTTACCTTCTTCGTAAAGGGCGGCCGTGTTTCCAAGACCTCCGGCTTTGTGGGCACGCTGCTCAACATCTGCCCCCTGCTGAATGTGAGCAACGAGGGCAAGCTGATCCCCCGCTCCAAGATCCGCGGCAAGAACAAGGTGATCCGCGAGATCGTAAAGCGGATGGAGACCTTTGCCAACGGCCGCCTGGATTACGACGGCAAATGCTACATTTCCCAATCCGCCACCATGGAGGCTGCAAGCGAAGTAGCCAGGCTGGTGGAGGAACGCTTCCCCAAGCTGAACGGCAAGGTGCTCATCAACAGCATTGGCACCACCATCGGCAGCCACACCGGCCCCGGCACCGTGGCTCTGTTCTTCTGGGGCGACAAGCGCGAAGACTGACCCATTCACACAAAGGAGTGAAGCAGGCATGTTGATGATCGGCATCTGCGGTGCCAGCGGCAGCGGCAAAAGCACGCTGGCACAGGAGCTGTGCAACGCCATCGGGGATGGCTGCACGGTGATCAACCACGACAGCTACTACCGCGACCACCCCAACCTGAGCTTCGAAGAGCGCTGCCTGCTGAACTACGACGAGCCGGGCATCTTCGACCACGACCTGTTTCTGGAGGATATGAAAAAGCTGCTCAGCGGTGAGCCCATCACCAAAAAGCAGTACGACTATGCCAACCACTGCCGTGCCGACAGCGGCGAGCTGATCTACCCCACGCCGGTGGTGATCATCGAGGGCATCCATGTGTTCCACGATGAGCGGCTCTGCGAGTTGATGTTCCTGAAGCTGTACATGAGCGTGGAGCCGGATGTATGCCTGCTGCGCCGCATCAGCCGGGATATCAACGAGCGTGGCCGCAGCATAGACAGCATCTCCATGCAGTACCTGACCACCGTAAAGCCCATGTTCGACAAGCACATCCGTAATTACATAGAGCTGGCGGATGTGATCGTGGCCCACGGTGGCAAGAATGCCCGTATCGTGGAGATCCTGGCCGGGTATGTGCGGCATGAGCTGGCATAAAGCTACCATACAGGCATTGATCGATGGCCGTCTTGCAACGCAAGGCGGCCACAGCTCGTCAAAAAACTCGCCTACGGCGACTTTTTTGACGACTTTTGCACCGTTTGCCTAGGAGCCTACGGCTCCCCGGGCGGCAAACGGTGATAGGAATCCCTTGCTACGCAAGGGTTCCGAAACCACCGTACACGCCGCTGGTTTCGGATTGGCAATCGGAGGGCTGCGGCCCTCCGATACCTCTGGGGTTTTTCGACAGTCTGGGCCGTCTTGCAACGCAAGGCGGCCATTTTCTTTTTTCCAAAAAGTGAAAATTTCGGGCCCCTGCGCTCGTCTATTACAGTGAAGGAGGTGATCGGCGATGGAACATGCCGCGGTACCCGGCATGGACCGGGAGGAACGATTGCACAGCTGGATCGAGAACTACTCGGATCAGATCCTGCGGATGTGCTTTCTGTACCTGTCCGATCAAGCCCAGGCTGAGGATGCGTTACAGGATACGTGGATCAAAGCCTGGAAGCACATGGACGACTACGAGCGCAATGGCATCCGGAACGATAAAGCCTGGCTGATGCGCATTGCCATCAACACCTGCAAGGATCACCGGCGCACCGGCTGGCTGAGGCACATCGACAAGCGCAAAGCCCTGGAGGATCTGCCCCAGCAGCAGCTGCAGACAGCAGACACAGACCGCAGCCTTTCGCTACAGGTGATGCAGCTGCCGGACAAATACAAACAGGTGATCCTGCTCCACTACTATCAGGGGCTTACCCAAAAGGAGACCGCTCAGGCGCTGGGCCTCTCCCCTGCCGCCGTGTTCAGGCGGCTGAGAAGCGCCGAAGCGCTGCTGAAGCAAATACTGACAGGAGGTGAAGCGTATGACGAATGACCGGATGCAGGACGCCGTTCGGCGAAAGCTCGACAGCGAACTGTCTGCGCTTCGCACCTCCCCCATGCAGCGGGAAAGCCTCTACGCTACCGCAACAGGAGGGATCAAAGTGAAGAAAAAACTGACCGTCGGGCTGGTATTTGCCCTCATCCTTTTTCTGACCACCCTTACCGCTCTTGCCATGGAGCTGAGCGGCTGGGGCCTTACGGACTGGCTCGCCCGCAAGGCGGCCGATCAGCAGGTACCGACCACCATTCCCGCAACCCACGGGGATACCGATCACCGGGTAGCCACCCTGCAGCTTCGGGAGCTGACCACAGACGGTTACGGGGTCTATACTGCGCTGGCGATCACCCCCAAGGAGGAGGGCACGCTGATCCTGAACAGTCAGGTGAACCCCTACCGGACACCCGCTGCTCAGATCGGCCTTGCCGCCGATACCCCGGAGCAGACCGTGGCTGAGTGGGCTGCAGCCCATGATTATCACAAGCTGTATCAGATCCACCTGTATGGCGACACAGCTTCTGCTTACAACCCTATGCGCATCGAAAGCGACGGCACCTCACTGATCATGCTTTCCGGCGAATACAAGGGCGATGGGTATGTGTACAAGCTCCGTTACAAGATCTCCACCTTCCCGGATGAGGAGACCTATTGGGAGCTCTTCCATCACGGTGACAACTGCACGATCGCCGAAGAGGCCGATTCCATTGAACGGAAGGTGCTCTTTACGGTCGCACCGCCGAAAAACAATCAGGTGGAGCTTCTGGCAGAGTACCTGCCCGATCCCGCCCACGAGCAGCCCAAAGAATACCCGCAGGTGACCGGCGTCAGGGTCTTTCGCACGCCTCTGGCAGCCTACTATGATGTATCCTACATCCATCCTGCTGCCGAAGATCGAATGAAAGACACCATCGGCGAACCCAGTTTCTTCGAGCTGCAATTCTTTGACCGTGAAGTATATATGGATGGATGGTACATCGAAACCCTTCCGAATGGCAGTGCACAGTATCATGAGATTTCCAGCTGCGAGCTGCCCGATCCGCTGCCCGAACAGCTTTCGCTGGAGTGTTGCGTCTACCTGCCGGAAGTAGATCTGGAAGAGCTGATCGGCATCGTGTATAACCACGTGCCGCTGATCCGACAATAACAATGCCTCGCAATTCGGAGCCCTCCGCATGGTGCATGCGGAGGGCTTTTGGCTGCTTTGGATCATTTTTCCCGGCAAACGAATCCTTGGCGCGTTTTTTCCAAAAAGTGAAAATTTCGGGCCCCTCCGCTCGTCTATTACAGTGAAGGAGGTGATCGGCGATGGAACATGCCGCGGTACCCGGCATGGACCGGGAGGAACGATTGCACAGCTGGATCGAGAACTACTCGGATCAGATCCTGCGGATGTGCTTTCTGTACCTGTCCGATCAAGCCCAGGCTGAGGATGCGTTACAGGATACGTGGATCAAAGCCTGGAAGCACATGGACGACTACGAGCGCAATGGCATCCGGAACGATAAAGCCTGGCTGATGCGCATTGCCATCAACACCTGCAAGGATCACCGGCGCACCGGCTGGCTGAGGCACATCGACAAGCGCAAAGCCCTGGAGGATCTGCCCCAGCAGCAGCTGCAGACAGCAGACACAGACCGCAGCCTTTCGCTACAGGTGATGCAGCTGCCGGACAAATACAAACAGGTGATCCTGCTCCACTACTATCAGGGGCTTACCCAAAAGGAGACCGCTCAGGCGCTGGGCCTCTCCCCTGCCGCCGTGTTCAGGCGGCTGAGAAGCGCCGAAGCGCTGCTGAAGCAGATACTGACAGGAGGTGAAGCGTATGACGAATGACCGGATACAGGCCGCCGTTCGGCGAAAGCTCGACAGCGAGCTGTCTGCGCTTCGCACCTCCCCCATGCAGCGGGAAAGCCTCTACGCTACCGCAACAGGAGGGATCAAAGTGAAGAAAAAACTGACCGTCGGGCTGGTATTGGCCCTCATCCTTTTTCTGACCACCCTTACCGCCCTTGCCATGGAGCTGAGCGGCACCGGCGTGCTGGATTGGCTCTACCGCAGAGAACGGGAGCAGAAAATGAGCACCACCATTCCGAGCGCAAAAGGGGTCACCGAGCATCGTGCAGCCTCCCTGGAGCTTCGAGAGGCGATCACCGACGGCTACGGAGTCTACCTGTCTCTGGCGGTTACCCCCAAGGAGGAAGGAACACTGTTCCTGAGTAATCGCATCAATCCCTACTGGCATACAGCCGCGGAACTGGGGCTCACCACCGATGACCCGGAGCAGACCGTGGCCGAGTGGGCCGCAGCCAACGGCTACCATCAGATGAAAGAGATCCGTCTCTATGGAGCCTACACAGTGAACGAAGACGGCTCCACCACCAGCGAAAATCAGTTTGTTGTATACGGAAACCCTGTATACGTCGAAAGCGACGGCACCATGGTATTCATGCTCGCCGGCGAAAACAAGGGAGAAGGGCATGTCTACAAGCTCTGCTACCGGATATTGACCTACCCGGAGCCGGAGCCCAGTGAACAGATGGGGAACTATGTAGAGATGAGAAAAATGATCGCCGAATACGATGACTACGAGGAGCGGGTCATTACCTTCACGGTGGATACGCCACAGGGTATGGAGGCAGAGCTCATTGCAGAGTACCTGCCCGACCCCGGGCACAAGCAGTCTTCGGAGTTTCCGCAGGTGACCGGGGTCAGGATCCTGCGTACGCCACTGAGCGCTTATTTCGATGTAGCCTATGTAAAGCCAGCTCCCGGAGAACAGCGGCGGTATTACTTTGGAGAACCCACATTCCACGTGACCCCGCTATATGACGGGACCGTACGGATGTTTGGCCGGTACACCGAGACCCTCCCGGATGGCAGCACACAGTTCCATGAGCTGCACAGCAGCTTTCTGCCCGATTTCTTACCCGATCAGCTGACGATGGAATGCGCTATGACAAAGCGTGACCCCGAGTTTGGAGACACCGTCTCGCGCGTGTATGACTATTTACCGCTCCTGCCCAAATAAACACCAAACGCTCAAAGCCCCCTCTGCACGGCTCACGCCGTGCGGAGGGGGCTTCTGCGTCATTCCTGTTGCCCTTCCCGGGCCAAGGGTCACCGTTCCTTGCGCTCGAGAATGCGCCAGCAGTTCTTGCCGGCGGTCTTTGCCAGATAAACGGCGGCATCGATGCGTTCGAACACATCCGCAAACACCTCGCCGCCGGCGGTGAGCGTTGCGCCGATGCTGCAGCCCACCTTGCGGCCATCCTCGAGCACGATCTCGTTGATGCTCTCGATCAGGGTGGCGGCCTTCTTACGCAGCGCCTCTTCGGACTGGGCATTGCGCATATAGACGATGAACTCATCGCCGCCGAAGCGGGCCAGGATATCGTCCTGGCGGAAGAGATTGTTCATGCAATCCGCCACCCGGCGCAGCACCGCATCGCCCTCCATATGGCCAAAGGTATCGTTGATGCTCTTGAAGTTGTCGATATCCACAAACATCACCGCATCCACCTGACCCTCAGGGATCTCAGAGAGCGCTGCCTCAATGTTCAGGTGGCCCGTATCCTTGTTCTTCAGGCCGCTGGTGCCATCCAACTGGGCACGCTCCTGCAGCTGGGTGCGAATGTTGTGCTCCTCATCCACATCCTCGATGAAGCCGACGATACGGTATACCTTGCCATCCTCATCGGCTACGCTCTCGTAGCAGATGCGCTGCCAGTGGTAGTCTTCGCAGAAGTACCTGCCCATGATATTCAGCGAACCGCTGATGGGGGCTTCGCAGGCCACCAGCAGATGGCTGCGGATATCGTTCAGATAATCGGGGTGAATGTGACCGGCGCGGCTGTCCATGCTCTTGAGGTAATCGGCATAGACCTCCTCTACCGGCGTTTTGCCCGTCTGGTTCTTGGTAAGGGTCATCACACCATCGGCGGGAGAATAGTCGAACACCACCAGATCGTTGATCTCGCTGATGAGGCGGTAGCGCTCCTGCTGCCAGATCTCCTTACGCTCGATCTCCACCCGCTCGGTAATGTCGTTCACGCTTACGTAGCAGTAGAACTTATCCCGGTGGTTGATGAGGCGGCAGGCAAAGGAGAGCCAGATGGCCTTACCATCCTGTCGGCGGGCCTCCTTGCGCACGCGCACAGTCTCGCCCTGCCAGAGCTTCTCGCTGATGTTCATGCTTTCCGGAATGAGACCGGGCATATACTTGGAGAGCAGACCGGTCTCGCAGGCATTCATGAAGGTATGGCGATCCACGCCGAAGATGCTGCAGAGCGGGTCGCTGGCATACATGAGGCGGTATTTCGTGGAGCCATGTTCCGGCAGCGACAGTATGCAGATGCCGATCGGGATGTTATTAACGATCTCTTCAAAGCGCTGGTTGGATTCCTGCAGCGCTTCGCTGGCGTTGGTGGCCTCGTCCATATCGACGAGAGCGGCAATGATCTTTTCCTTGCCGTCGGTGCGGCGCTCCGGCTGAGCGCTGCCAAGGCGCATCCAGCGGTAGGCACCGCCGTGTACCTCCATACGCAGATCCAGCGTACGGTTCTGCTTCCATGCCTCATCCTGGAAATAGGTGATCAGGTTCTCACGATCTTCCGGGTGGATGTGATCCAGCACGCGCTGGCCTTCGTCCCGGATGAGCTTTTCCAGAATGGGGTGGTAGAACTCGATGCCGAAGAGATGGTCGGTCTCGTTCCAGTGGAGCATATAAACGCCGGTCTGCTTCATAATGCAGTTGTAGCGATCCTGAATGTACTGGTTGGCCTGCTTGTGCTCCAGATCCTTCTGCAGGCGCTCCCTGAGACGGGTGTACTGGCCCATCAGGATGGACAGGCTCATGGCTACCACCATCGTGATGCTGACCCTTGTGCCGTCGATCTCCTTGGCGTTTTCAAACTCGAAGCCTACAAAGCCGTGGAAGCTGCCGCCGTATTCCAGCGCCACATGCAGGGTGGCATCCATGGCGTAAGGCAGGCCGGAAAGCTCCGGGTAGGTGCCAAGGCGCATGGGGCTGATCAGCACGCCGTTGCCATCGAAATAGTTGTAGTAGGGGATCGCGATCTCCGGCCCGAAGGCGATCTGCTGCTGCTGATCCTTCTGGGGAGCCACACCGCCCCGGCACCACTCAAAGGCGGTGCTCCAGCAGTTTTCGCCCTCCTGACGCACCACATACATACGGCGCAGCCCCATTTGGCTGCCCGCATGGTGCATAATGGCGCTGATGGTGTTCTTGGTGCTGTCGCAGCCGGTAGCGGTCACCCGCATGAGCATCTCTGCCAGGCTGTACTGGAAGTTGCTGTTGATGGCGCCGTAATGATCGCTGAGGGCCCGGGCGATGGCATTGCGCTCCACGCGCTGGCGGTTGTTCATCAGCGTACCGCGAATGCAGCGGAGCTGCCCATCCCCCTCGGGTGCGCTGAACACCGTAAGACGGAA
This sequence comes from Clostridiales bacterium, assembly GCA_015056315.1. Lineage (GTDB taxonomy): Bacteria > Bacillota > Clostridia > Christensenellales > Aristaeellaceae > Limiplasma. The sequence goes on along the minus strand of SVGN01000023.1, from coordinate 23,075 downwards.
CCAGCCCATCTGCCCCTTGGCGATCTCGCAGCCGTAATTGACGCACCGGCTGCCCTGCACCCCCACAGCGCTGCGGATGCAGGCTTTTGCTTCTCTGGCATACATGGGGTTGGTACCGCTGTGGTCGTTTGCCAGATACTGCTCGATGGTCTCTGCAAAGGTCTGGCCATCCGGGGTCTCGCCGGTCATGGAAAGCCGGTCGGCGACCGCATCGTATTCCAGTGCGGCAATATTGAACTGGGTCTCCTCTTCGCCGTGCTGCATCAGCTCGAAGGGGTTCTGCGCCAGCTCGCCGGGGAGCAGCTCTGCGCTTTCGGCAGCACGGACGGTTTCGGCAAGATACTTGATGCCCAGCAGCCAGCGCTGCTGCTCGCCGGGGATCAGGGTGGTCTCCACGGGCTTCTCCACACCGCTGGTGTGGTAAATGTTGTGGCGGATGCTGCGCAGAGCATCGTCGCCGCTGTTCATTTCTGCAAAGAAGCTCTGCAATCTGGCGCGGTCGGGCTCTGCCACCACATGCATGCACCACTGCTCCATAAAGCTGCTGAAGCTGCGGGCATCGCTGCGGGCACGTTGATCCTTGGCGATGATGGTATCCTGTGCCAGATCCACCTCGTAGAGCTCATCCATGTAGGAAAGGAGCGCGTTGCGGTACAGCTTGGTCTGGTTCTTTACCTGATCGGTGATATCGGTAAAGATGCTGACCAGCGAATCCTCCTCCCCTTCGGCACGGAAGCGGCGAAGGGCCACCTGCACCCACCGGATGCCGCCATCCTCCCGGATGATGCGGTGCTCGAAGGTGCGGGAATCCTCACCGGAGAGAAGCAGGTCTATGTTGTTGCGCACCAAGCGCAGATCCTCCGGGTGGGTATTGCGCAGCACATCGCCGTTAAAGATGGCATTCTGGTACTGGATCTCGCTTTCGTAGCCCATCAGCTGCCAGGCGGCCTCGTTGTAGCGCAGCAGCTCGATGCGCCCGTTGCTGTGCAGGGTGTAGCGCATGATAGCGCAGGGCACTGCATGGTACAGCGTCTGAATATAGTCGCCCTTTTTCTTCAGCTCCCGCTGCAGGTCTTTGGTGAGCAGATCCTTCTGAGCGATCTCGTCCACACTGATAACGATAGCGGTAATAAAGCGGTCGCCCTGCTTGCCGTTGAGCCGCTGGGCATACATCTGTGTCCAGCGCCAGCCGCCGTTCTTCATGCGGGTGCGGTAACGCACGCTGTGCTCGTTGCCCTGGTCATCCTCCAAGGCCTGGCGGAGCATGGGCACAAGCTTCTGCTGGTCATCCGGGTGGACGGCCTTGGCAGGATCCTCGGCAAAACGGCTGATGAACTCCTCCTGCCGGTAGCCGAACAGCTCGGCTGCGCCCTCGTTGCAATAAACGATGCGCATACCGTCCTCCATCATCTCCAGATGCAGGATGCCACCGGGCACATTGTTGATGATGGCGGTCATCTCATCGTTCAGGCGCAGGTACTTATCCAGCAGTTCGTGCTCGGAGGTGGTGTTGGAGATATCGAAATAATAGATCAGATGGTTACGGTTCCGGGCCAGGAAGCGGATGTGGGTATGCAGCCACAGGTAGCCCTTCTCCGGCTGTACAGCGCTGAGCATAAACTCGCACTGCTGCTCCTTGCCGGTCTTTACCGCCTCATCCATAGCCTTGAGCAGCTGGGCGCGGTGATCGGGGTGCACATACTGCAGGAGGCCCTTGCGGTAGGTGAGGTACTCATCACCGGTGGTCTTGAGCTCCTCCAGGAAGCGCTCGTTGATGCGCATGCTCTCCAACTCTACGCCATCGTACTCCATAATGGCAGCGCCGCCCACGAAGCTGGAAAACAGCAGCGCAGACTGGGTGCTGGGGTCGATGAAATCCAGGCTGCCCTCCACGGCGGTATCGGGCAGGGAATCGGCAGGGGCGGCGGTAGAGGCGGTGGTCATCAGCTCTTCGAAGTTTTCCACCGGCATGGGCTTTGCGTAATAGTAGCCCTGCATCACCTGGCAGCCCACGCTGCTGAGGTAGTTGGCCTGATCCTCGGTCTCAACGCCCTCGGCGATAACGGGAAGATCCAACCAGTGAGCCATACGCACCACGGAATGCAGGATGTTGCCGCCGCGCTGGTCCATGCTGGCGAGGAATTTCATATCCAGCTTGAGCACGTCCACAGGCACGTTTTTGAGCATGTTCAAAGAAGAGTAGCCGCTGCCGAAGTCGTCCATCTCCACGAGGAAGCCCCGTGCACGCAGACGGTTGACCATAGCAATGAGCTGCTCCGGGTTATCCATGTAAGCAGACTCGGTGATCTCCAGCCGGAGAAGCGATTCGGGGATATTATATTTCTTGATGATGCCATCCAGCGTATCCAGAAGGCCGTTATCGGCGATATCCACGCGGGAAACGTTTACGGAGATGGGCACCACATCGCAGCCACTGTCGATCCACTGGCGCAGAAGGATGCACACCTGCTCCCACATATAGGTATCCAGCTTGTTGATGAAGCCGTTGCGCTCAAAGGTGGGAATAAAGACGCCGGGCGAGATCATGCCCCGGGTGGGGTGGAACCAGCGCACCAGCGCCTCCGCGCCCACGATCTTGCCATCGAAATGGTTGTACTGGGGCTGCAGGTATACATGGAACTGGTGGGTCTCCAGCGCCTCCGCCATATCGCTGATCAGATCCTGCTCCTCGCGCAGCTTCTTGCGGATGGAATGGTCGTAATAGGCCATGTTCTTCTGGTAGTTGCCCTTGAGGGTGAGCAATGCCAGCTGGGCACGGTCGCACATGATGTTTACATCCAGCTCGGGGTCGTCCACCACATAGATACCGATGCGGGGCACAAAGGTGTATTTGTTTTTGGAGGCATTCAGCCAGCCCAGTATGGTGCTGCTGGTCTCTTCGGGGTCGAACAGGGCGATGGGCACCAGGTGGATAAAGTGGTCGGTGCCCGCATGGCAGCTGTACCACTCGGGGCGCAGGCGGTAGCAATCGCCAATGTAGCGCATCAGGTCATCGCCGCCGGTGGTGCCGTAGATATCCTTATAGATCTTGAAACGGTCGATATCCCAGCGCACGATCACGTAGCTGCCTGCGGGCCGGTCTTTGATGATCTGGCCGGTCTTGCGGCAGAAAGCTGTAAGGGTGCTGAGGCCGGTGAGCTCATCCACCTCGGCGATCTGGGCGGTCTCGTTCTGCCGCTCCATTTTTCGCACCTGCAAAAGGCTGCTCTTGGCCAGGGCATCCAACTGCACGGCACGCAAAATGTTATGGATGCGCTTGATGGCGATCTGCGGCTCGGTAAGGGTGGTGAGCACATCATGTGCGCCCAGCTCGATGGCGCACTTGCGGCCCTCCTCATCCTCCGGGCGGGTAAGGGCAAGGGCAGGGTACTGGGTGGAGAGCTGGGCCTCCTTCAGCTGACGGAGCACCTCCCAGCCCTCGGCATCGGAGACACGCAGATCCAGCAGCAGCATACCACAGGCGCTATCGCCGGTAAGCTCCCGCATGGCGCTTTGTGCATCCGCCGAACGGACGATGATAAACTCATTGCTGAGTGCTTTTTTCATCATTTCGTGTTCCCGCTGGCTGAGCCCCACAGTAAGCAAAACGCTCTGATAGGTTGCTGACATTTCTGTACACCTGCCATATTCTGAAGTATCACATTTGTTTACGACCACATAGACAGTTACAGTATACCACAGCACGCATAGAAAGGCAAACGCTTTATCAAACAGCAAACCGATGCGGAACAAGCATTTGCGGACATACCCGGCGAAGCGTGGAGACCCTTTCGCCCACCACCGGTCAGTAACAACTTACACACGCATGCCCGAACAAACAGAGCCGGAGCAGGCATACACCTGTTCCGGCTCTGTTTATTTCAATGAAAGGGGTTACCGACGGTCGTCGCCGGTGGCGAGAACAGCCCGCTTCTTGCGCTGCTGCGCCATGTATTCCCGGTAGGAAACACTGGTCTCCACCCGCCGTTCGGGCTCGTTCTCCGGCAGAAGGGGACGGTTCTCCTCTGTGCGCCGCAGGGTGGGGCGTTCCAGCGGCGTGGAGCGCAGGGCTGCCGCACCGGCAGGGCCGAAACGGTTGTTGCGCACCGGGGGCTGCTCCGGACGGATGACCACCGGGCGTTCCGCCTGCACGGGCCGGACAGGCTTCTCTGCCGCCGTGCTGCGCTTTTCCTGCTTCTTCTCTTTACGGGCAGGCTGCGGCGCTGCTGCGTTTCGGGCGGCTTTTGCAGACTCCTGCCCGGAGGCCTTGCCGCTCTGCCGCGCGTTTTTGGAAGCCTTCTGCTTATCGGACCGCTCATCCTTGGCGCTCTTGCGATCCTCGGTCTTCTGGGCTTTGGGATCCTTCTTGCCCTCCGCCTTTTCAGCTTTGGCGGTTTTCTTCTCTTCTGCCTTCGGGGCAGGCTGCTGTTGCTTCTTTTCCTGCTTGCGGGCTGCTTTTTCCGCTTCCCGCTGCTCCCCGGCCTGCTGCTGGGCCTCCAGGCGCTCCTTGCGGCTCATGCGGGGCTGCTTGACGGTCTCGGTAAACACCTGCATGGGCCACCGGCTTTCCAGCCGGATCAGCTTCTTATTGATGAGCTTTTCGATATCCTTGAGCTGCTTTTCCTCATCGATGCAGCAGAAGGAGACCGCAATGCCCTCGTGGCCCGCGCGGCCGGTGCGGCCAATGCGGTGCACGTAGGATTCCGGCTCATTGGGCAGATCGTAGTTGAACACATGGGAAAGACCTGCGATATCGATCCCGCGGGCGGCGATATCGGTGGCGATGAGTACATGGATCTTGCCCTTTTTGAACTGGCTGAGGGCCTCCTGCCGGGCTCCCTGGCTCTTATCGCCATGGATGGCCTTGGCTGCGATGCCCGCCCGGGAAAGCTCGCGCACCACACGGTCTGCGCCGTGCTTGGTACGGGTAAAGACCAGTGCGCTCTCCACATTGGGTTTGCTGAGCAGATCGGCCAGCAGGTGCTTCTTGTTGGCCTTATCCACCATGTAGAGGTACTGGCGGATGGTATCCACCGTGCTGGAGACCGGATCCACCTTTACGGTAACAGGGTCGGTCAGGATGGAAAGGGCCAGCTTCTCCACATCCTGGGGCATGGTGGCGGAGAAGAACAGGGTCTGCCGCTTCTCAGGCAGCTGGGCGATAACGCGCTTTACATCGTGGATGAAGCCCATATCCAGCATGCGGTCGGCCTCGTCCAGCACAAAGATCTCCAGCTGAGAAAGGGAGATGTGCCCCTGACCGATCAGGTCGTTCAGGCGGCCGGGGGTAGCCACCAGGATATCCACGCCCTTGCGCAGGGCATCCACCTGGGGCTGCTGGCCCACGCCGCCAAAGATAACGCAGGAGCGCAGGGGCAGCTTTTTACCGTAGGAAATAAAGTTTTCGTAGATCTGCAGTGCCAGCTCCCGGGTGGGGGTGAGCACCAGTGCACGGATGGGCCGCTCCTTGCGGTGGCCCTGCTTCATAAGCCTTTGCAGAATGGGCAGCGCGAAGGCTGCGGTCTTGCCGGTGCCCGTCTGGGCGCAGCCCAATACATCCCGCCCCTGCAAAACAGGAGGAATGGTCTCCTGCTGGATGGGGGTGGGGGTCTGGTAGCCGCAGAGCTCAATGGCTTCAAGCAGCGGCTCCATCAAATTCATATTTTTGAACAATGGTCAGATCATCCTATCCTCATTACTTTTTTTGGCGGCAGCAAAAAATGCCTGCCCTCTGTAGCATGCCCAAAATGCATCACAGAGCATGCACGGCAGCAGCCACCGCTGCGGGATCGGCCGCCTTGAAGAAAGCGGTGCCCATCACCAGCACATTGATACCGCTGTCTGCCAGCAGCTGCATATTGCCAAGACCGATGCCGCCATCGGCCTCGATGTCTCCGGCAAAGCCCATCATACGCAGCTCCCGGGCCTTGCCCAGCACCTCGGGCATCAGCTTCTGGCCGCCGAAGCCGGGCTCCACGGTCATCAGCAGCACCCGATCCAGCTGATCCAGCACGGGCAGCAGCGTTTCGGCAGGGGTGCCGGGTTTCAGGGAAGCGCCCACCTGCACCCCCAGCTTGCGGATCTTCTTGAGACAGGGCGCAAAACGCTTGGCCTCCTGATGGATGGTGATGATGGAGGCACCCGCCTCCGCAAACATCTCCACATACTTGGAGGGGTCGCTGAGCATCAGGTGTACATCGTAGACCAGGCCGGGCATCTTCTGCTTCATGGCGGCCAGCAGAGCGGGGCCAAAGCTCAGGTTGGGCACAAAGTGTGCATCCATTACATCAAAATGCAGTTCATCGGCCCGGGCTTTTTTGACCAGCTGCAGCGCGGAGCCCATCCGCAGGGGGTCGGCAGCCAGAATAGAGGGAGACAGTTTAATCATAGCGTTTCCTCCAGAGCTCCTGCACACGTCTGAGCAGGGTGTGATAGCGTTCTACCCGCTGTGCACCCAGCTTGCCCTCCCGCATGGCCTCCAGCACGGCGCAATCCGGCTCGCTGAGGTGGTAGCAGGGAGAGAAGCGGCATTGCCCTTCATAGGGTGCGAAATCCGGGTAATCGTCCTTCAGGCGGATGGGCTCCAGCCCCTCCCAGGGCTCCAGCAGGCTGAAGCCGGGGGTATCCAGCACCTGATACTCGCCGCTGTAGAGCAGCTCCGCATGGCGGGTGGTGTGCCTGCCGCGGCTGATCTTCCGGCTGATCTCGCCGGTCTTCAGTTCCAGCCCGGTGGCGGCGCTGAGCAAGGTGCTCTTGCCTACACCGGATTGCCCCGCAAAGCAGCAGATGCCCTGCCGGAGCAGGCTGCGAAGCTCCTCCAGCCCCTCGCCGGTCTGGGCGCTCACCGCCAGCAGCGGGATCTCCAGCGAGGCATACTCCCGGCAGACTTCTTCGTATACGCTGCGATCCAGATCGCACTTATTGACCACGATGGCGGGTCGGATGCCCTGCCTTGAGGCCAGGATGAGCAGCGTATCCAGCAGCAGATAATCCGGGGCGGGCTGGGGAGCCATCACCAGCAGCACATTGCGGATGTTGGCCACCGGGGGTCTGAGTAGCTCGCTTTCCCGGGGCAGGATCTCCTCCACCCAGCCATGCTCATCGCCGGTGCCTGGAGTGAGCAGGATCCGGTCGCCCACCATGGGGGTGAGCCTCTGCTTGCGGAACTTGCCTTTTGCACGGAGGATGCAAATCTCCCCATCCTCACACCGGGCGTAGTACAGACCGCCTACGCCCTTTACGATCACGCCCTGAAGGGTATTTTCCAAGGGCTTTTCCCTCCTACTGCAAGGTTGCTTCCATTTCGGTATACAGAATGTTATCCAGATAGATGCGGCACATCATGGTACCGCTGTAGTCGGATGCTACGGGAATGACCACCACACTGGTCTCGCTGGGGCTGTGTACCACCCGGTACTGCTCCACCTCGTTGCCGTTCTCCACCAGCATCACCAGCAGCTCCCGATCCCGGTCGGAGCGGGGCAGCTCCACATACAGTTCGCCTCTGTAGGGCTTGGCAGCCTTGGCGATGGTCAGCGTTACCGGGGCATCGATCACCACGAGGGTACCGGCAGCGGGCTCCTGAGAGATCACCGTGCCCACCTGTTTCTTATCCAGCACCTCCCGGTACTGGGGCGTGGCAACGGTCAGGCTGTTTTCCAGCAGCATGGCGGTGGCTTCCTCCAGGGTCTTGCCGGAGGCATCGGGCACCATGGTGCTGCCGCCGGAGATGGTAAGCTCCACGCTCTGCCCCGCAGCATAGCTGCCGCCCGCCTCCGGGTTCTGGGCCAGCACCTTGCCCACCGGCTCCTGCGAGCTGGTGCGGATGACCACCACCGTAAAGCCCATGTTCTGCAAGGCCACGGTGGCTTCCTCGTACGTGCTGCCCACCGCATTGGGCAGTACATAGCTCTGGGGGCCGGTGCTCACGGTAATGAGCAGGCTGTCGCCCTTGCGCATCTGGGTATCCGGCTCGGGCAGCTGATCGATCACGCTGCCGGAGGGGATGGTGGCATGGCTCAGCTCCTTCTCCTGCAGGTTCAGGCCGTTGCGCTTTGCGTAGGCGGCGGCCTCCTCCCGGGTAAGGCCGATCACATCCGGGGCGCTGGTGCTGCTGAGCACACTGCGGTACACATTGATGGTGCCCACCACCAGCATAGCCACCACGATGGCCAGCATGGCACAGGTAGCCACGATGGTCTTGCGCTGCTTGCGGCTCAGGCGTTTCTTGCCCATGGTCTGGGTCTGCTGGCGGGGCTTTACCTTGGGCTGCTCCTGCTGGGGCTGGGGCGGCGCATAGAGCTGAGCCGCCGCATTGGCAGCGGAGGGATCCATGATGCCCTCCTTGGCCTTGAGCAGGGCATCGGCCATATCGCGGGCGGTCTGGTAGCGATCCGCGGGAGATTTGGCCAGTGCCTTCATCAGTACGGCAATGACGGCGGGCGGGGTCTCGGGGGCCAGCTCGATCACCTGCGGGGGCGCATCGTTGATGTGCTGCATGGCCACCGCCACGGGGGTATCACCCACGAAGGGCACACGCCCGGTAAGCATTTCGTAGAGCACCACGCCGGTGGAGTAGATATCGCTGGTGGCCTCCACCACGCTGCCGGTGGCCTGCTCGGGGGAGGAATAATGCACGGAGCCCACCACCGTATCGCCCTTGGAGATGGTAAAGGCGTTGGTCATGCGGGCGATGCCGAAGTCTGCTACCTTTACATGACCGTCGGAGTGGATGAGCACGTTCTGGGGCTTGATATCCCGGTGGATGATGCCGTTATCATGGGCATGCTGCAGCGCACTGAGGATGCGCACCGTTACCTGGATGGCGGTGGCAGAATTGAGCCTGCCCCGCTGGCGGATGATATCCTTGAGGGTATTGCCGCTTACATATTCCAGCACCAGATAGCGGAACTCGCCCTCCACGCCCACATCCAGCAGGTTGACGATGTTGTGGTGGCTCATCAGGCTGGCGGCCTGAGCCTCCCGCTGGAAACGCTCGAGGAATTCCTTATCGCTGTTGTATTCGCTTTTGAGGATCTTGACCGCTACACTGTGCCCGGTGCGGATATCCACCGCCCGGTAGACCAGCGACATACCGCCCTGGCCGATGAACTCCTCCAGCTTGTAGCGCTCGGCGAACACCATTCCCTTCATCATTTGGCATTCACCTCCCCATGGCTGATGAGCACAAGGGTTACGTTATCGTAGCCGCCGCCCTCCAGGGCACGGGTCAGCAGATGCTCGGCGGCCTCCTCCAGCTCCATACCGGTAAGGGTCTTTTGGATCTCCGCATCCTCCACCATGCCGTGGAGGCCGTCGGAGCAGATGAGCCACAGGTCGCCCTCGCGGATCTCCTCCTCCAGCACATCCACCTCCACCATGGGATCCACGCCCACGGCACGGGTAATGATGTTGCGGTTGGGGTGGGTCTTGGCCATTTCCGGCGTAATGATATGGTTGCGCACCAGTTCTGCCACAAAGCTGTGGTCGTCGGTCAACTGGGTAAGCTCACCGCCCCGCAGGCGGTAAACGCGGCTGTCGCCCACGTGAGCGATAACGGCCTTGTCTTTGCCGAGCCACACCATGCTCATGGTGGTGCCCATGCCCTGCAGGTTTTCATCCTGCTGCGCCATATCGTACACACGGCGGTTGGCGGCCTCCACCGCTCTGCGGATGGCATCGGCTGCGGGCTTTTTCTTGCCGATGGCGTTCTTGAACACCTCAAGCGCCACCCGGCTGGCTGTCTCGCCTCCGCGATGACCGCCCATACCGTCCGCTACGCCGAACAAGGAGGCCTCCGCCAGCCAGCTGTCCTGATTGCTGGCCCTTACCAGGCCCTGATGCGTGCGATGACATACCCGCATACGAATCGCTCCTTTACCCGCCGAAGCGGAGATTCTGTAGTAGTCGAAAAACCGGGATCAGCCTTTGCCCTCCAGCACGCTGCGGCGCAGCTGGCCGCAGGCACCGCCGATATCCGACCCCATTTCCCGGCGGATGGTGGCGGATACATGCTTTTCCTCCAGCGTTTTAAGGAAGAGCTGCACTGCCTCCGGGGCGGCGGGACGCAGGCTGCGCTCATCCACATGGTTGAGGGGGATCAGGTTGACATGGCATTGCAGGCCGCTGACCAGCTTTGCCAGCTCTCTGGCATGCTCCGGGCGGCTGTTGAGCTGATCGATCAGCGCATACTCAAAGACCACGCGCCGGCCGGTCTTGCGCACATAGGCGCGCACCGTATCCATCAGCTCGTCGATGGCGTAGGTGTTGGCCACCGGCATGATCTGCCTGCGGATCTGGTCGTTGGGCGCATGCAGCGAGATGCTCAGCGTTACCGGCAGCCCCTCCTGGGAGAGGCGCTCCATCTGAGGCACGAGGCCGCAGGTGCTCAGCGAAATGTTGCGCAGGCTGATGTTGAGGCCATCCTCTGCGTTCACCAGCCGGAGGAAGGCCACAGTGTTTTCGTAGTTATCCAGCGGCTCGCCGCTGCCCATGAGCACGATGTGGCCCACATGCCCCCTGTCGCCAAGGAAGCGGTTGGCCAGCAGCACCTGAGAGAGCATCTCCGCCGCCGTCAGGTTGCGCACGCAGCCGCTGAGGGTGCTGGCGCAGAAGGCACAGCCCATTTTGCAGCCCACCTGCGTGGAGATGCACAGGGAGTAGCCGTAGTGGTAGTGCATCAGCACGCCCTCGATGATGTTGCCGTCCACACAGGAAAAGAGAAACTTGACGGTATCATCCTTGCGGGAGGGAAAGCTCTGGTGGATGCTCATGGGCAGATCCACACAGTTTTCCCGGAGGCTCTCCCTGAGGGCCTTGGGCAGGTTGGTCATCTCCTCAAAGGGTACGCCTTTGTTGAGCCATGCCTGTACCTGCCCGGCACGGAAGGCGGGCTGGCCCAGGGCCTTGAACAGTTCCTTCAGCTGCCCCTGATCCATGCCCAGAAGTACATGCTTATCGCTCATCAGCGCACCCTCCGCATACGGGCAATGAAGAAGCCCTCTACCCCATCCCGGTACGCCTGCAGCTGCAGGCCGTGCTCACCCTGACGGCTGCGCAGCTCCTGGGGGAAGCTGGCGGGCAGGGGCTCCAGGGCAAAGTTGGGGTGGCGCTCCAGGAAGGCCTTGACCTGCAATGCGTTTTCCTCCGGCAGGATGGAGCAGGTGGAGTACACCAGCGTACCGCCCACCTTTACATAGGCAGAGAGGGTATCCAGCAGCTTTTTCTGCGTCTCGGCAATGGCAGGGATATCCTCTGCCTTGAGGCGCTGTTTGATATCCGGCTTCTGGGTGACTACGCCGGTGCCGCTGCAGGGAGCATCCAGCAGCACCGCATCCAGCGTGCTTTCCCAATCCTGCATGGGCTGGGTGGCATCGCGCACGGCGATGCGCAGATTCTCCAGCCTGAGGCGACGCTTGACCGCATCCAGCAGCAGGGCGCGGGTCTCGTGCAGCTCCCAGGCAAAGACACGACCCGTCAGCTGCATGGTCTCGCACAGGTAGGCAGACTTGCCGCCGGGGGCTGCGCAGGCATCCAGGATGCGCATGCCGGGCTTGGCCTGTACCGCCTCCGCCGCCAGCATGGAGCTCTGCCCCTGCACGGAGTACTTGCCGTTGCGGTAGTCCTGATCGTAGGTGAGCTCGCTGATGCCCTCCAGCAGGAAGGCGTGCGGCGCTGCGCCGCGGTGCCACTTGATCTGCTTCTCTTCCAGCATGCGGATCAGCTCCTCATCGCCGGAGGTATGCAGGTTGGGGCGAACCGTCAGGCAGGGGGTCTCCTCCCGGTGGGAGAGGATCTTTTCGGCTTCCTCCTCGCCGTAATCGGCAATGAGGCGATCCACCAGCCAGAGGGGCGTGGAGGTCATCACATGCAGGTAGTTGCGCAGATCCTCTTCACGGGCGGGCCACTTGAGCTCGTCCTTCTGGCGGGCAAGGTTGCGCAGAACCGCATTCACAAAGCCGGTGGAGCTTTCCATGCCCATGGCACGGGTCAGCTTGACGGCCTCATCCACGGCGGCACGGTCGGGCACCCGATCCAGGAACAGGATCTGGTACGCACCCATGCGCAGGATATCGGTCTGGGCAGGCTCTTTGACCTGATGGGCAATAAAGCCCTTGAGGGCATGATCGATGCGGATCTGGTTCTCCAGCACGCCATAGACCAGTCCGGTGGCCAGGCGGCGATCCTCTATCTTCAGCTGGCGGGCGGCCTGCAGCTTCTCGTTGAGACTCAGGTTGGCATATGCGCCCTTCTGGTGCACATCGCACAGCACCTCCAGCGCCAGCTTGCGGGCGGGGGTGGTGTTGGGCGTGTTCTCGGCGGGAGCGGTGCGCTGCCGGTCGGTACCTCTGGGCGCACCGGTGCGGGGGCCGCTGCCCTTGTAGCCGCTGCGGCGATCGTTGCCGCCGCTCTTCTTCCAGCCGCCGGTGCGCTTGTCGCCAAAGGAACGGCTGCTGTTATCTCTGCTTTTGCGGAAACCGCCGGGGCGCTCCTTACCGAAGGCACGCCCCTGGGGCCTTAACGTCTTCTTCTCATCGCTCATAACGTTACCTCACTCAGCAAAATACCTTCGGTAATGGGGTGGCCCAGCAGATAGGCCTTGGCCTCCATACGCTTGGCGTTGGGAGCCTGGATCTCGCACAGCTCCATAGCGCCGTCGCCGGTGGCGACCACCAGCCCGGTCTTGCCCGCACGGAGCACCTGCCCGGGGGTCCCCTTCCCCTCAGCGGTACGGGCGCGCCATACCTTGAGCACACCGTTCTGCACCGGCGCATAGGCGCAGGGCCAGGGACTCATGGCCCGCACACGCAGCAGGCACTGCCGGGTGGTCTCGGTAAAATTCAGCTGACCCAGCTCCTTGGTCACCTTGGGGTCGTAGGTGGCAAGGCTTTCCTCCTGCTTCTGGCGGGGGCAGTCGCCGGCCTCGATGCGGGAGAGGGTCTCCAGCAGCAGCTGGGCCCCTGCGGCAGCAAGGCGGTCGGTCAGTTCACCGGCGGTCTCTTCTTCGCCGATGGTCACTTCGGTCTTGAGCAGCATATCGCCGGTATCGATGCCCGCATCGGTGAGCATGGTGGTAACACCGGTGACCGGGTCGCCGCTGAGCATGGCCCACTGGATGGGGCCTGCACCACGGTGGCGGGGCAGCAGGGAGGCATGCACATTGACGGTGCCCAGCCTGGGCACATCCAGCACCTCCTGCGAGAGGATCTGGCCAAAGGCAGCTGTTACGCACAGGTCGGGGGCCAGGGCCTTCAGGTCTTCAAGACCATCCACACGGATGCGCTGGGGCTGGAACACAGGGATGCCGTACTCCAGCGCCACTTCCTTTACAGGGCTCATCTGCACCTTGCCGCCGCGGCCCTTGGGGCGGTCGGGCTGGGTGAACACGCCCACCACTTGGTGGCCGCTGCCCGCAAGGGCGCGTAGGGAGGGCACGGCAAAATCGGGCGTGCCCATGAAAACGATCCTCATTGGTCGTCCTCCTCGTCGTACTCTTCGTCCTCTTCCATCATTTCTTCGTACTCTTCATCGCTGATCTCGCGGTTCATCTTATCGATGTAGAGCACGCCGTCCAGGTGATCCAGCTCATGGCACACGGCGCGGGCAAAAAACTCGCTGGTGCGCAGGGTGACCGGCTCGCCGTTCTCATCCTGATACTGTACGGTAACGATGTTGGGGCGGGTCACCTCACCGCGGCGGCCGGGCACGCTGAGGCAGCCCTCCAGACCGGTCTGCTCGCCTTCGGTCTCCACGATGACGGGGTTGACCAGTTTGAACAGGCCCTCGCCCACATCGATGACCGCCACACGGCGCAGGATGCCCACCTGGGGGCCCGCCAGGCCGACGCCCTCGGCCTTGTACATGGTATCTGCCATATCATCCAGCAGCGCCTTGAGCCGCTTGTCGAACTTTTCTACGGGCTTGCACACCTTGCGCAGCTTATCATCGCCGATTTCTACGATCTTTCTGATTGCCATGGGAACATGCTCCTTTCAGACATTCGCTTACATCATGGTAGCGGGGTTTACTTCGCAATAGATCTTGCAGCGCTCGTCGCTCAGGCTGGTCAACTCGCTGAGCAGGCTCAGCAGCGGCGAGGCATCCGGGTGGTCGAACAGCTTCAGCAGTACATGGTAACGGTACTGCCCCCGGATGCGCTTGACCGGAGCCGCATCCGCACGCACCATCAGGGTGCGCTTCTTTTGCAGGGGATGGCTTATCAGATAGGTCTGCAGGGTATCGTAGAGCCGTTCGTTCATCTGCTGGGCTTCCATCTCGTTGGCGCTTTCCACCAAAAGGCGGGCCAGCAGGGTAAAGGGCGGGTAAAGGCCGGTGCGCCTGCGGGAGAACTCCATTTCGAAAAAGGCACGGTAATCCTGCTGGGCGGCGGTCTGTATGCAGGCATCCTCCGGCTTGTATGTCTGGATGACCACCTGACCGGGGGTCTGCGCTCTGCCTGCACGACCCGCCACCTGGGTAAGCAGCTGGAAGGTGCGCTCCCGGGCACGGTAGTCGGGCAGGTTCAGCGTCATATCGGCAGCCACCACGCCCACCAGCGTCACGTTGGGAAAATCCAGCCCCTTGGCGATCATCTGGGTGCCGATGAGCACCTTGGCGCGGCCCTTGCCAAAATCGTCCAACAGGCGGGCATGGGCATCCCTGCCCTTGGTGGTATCGATATCCATCCGCACGGTGGGCACGCCGGGGAAGAGCTTGTGCATCTCCTCCTCCACCCGCTGGGTGCCGCTGCCGAAGAAACGGATGTACTTGCTGCCGCATTCGGGGCAGGTCTCCGGCGGTACGCGTTCCGCGCCGCACAGGTGGCAGCGGAGCCGGTCGGCGGCGGGGTCGTTGGCATCCCGGTGCAGGGTCATGCTCACATCGCAGGCATCGCACTTGACCACATAGCCGCAGCTGCGGCAGCTGACAAAGGTGTGGAAGCCTCTGCGGTTGAGAAACAGCATGGCCTGCTGGCCGCTGTCCAGGCACTCCCGGAGCTTCTGAATGAGCAGCGCGCTGAAGATGCTGCGGTTGCCCGCCTCCAGCTCCTTGCGCATATCCACGATGGTGACCGCAGGCAGGGGGCGGTCCGCCACACGCTTGGGCATTTCCACAAGGGTGTAATCGCCGCGGCGGGCCATGGCAAAGGACAGGATGCTGGGCGTTGCGCTGGAGAGCACCAGCGTGGCTCCCTCCCGGCGGCAGCGGCTGTGGGCCACCCGGCGGGCATCGTAGCGGGGGTGTTTATCGCTCAGGTAGGTCTGCTCGTGTTCCTCGTCGATCACGATCAGGCCCAGATCCTCCACGGGGGCAAAAATGGCGCTGCGGGCACCCACCACGATGCGGGCATCGCCCAGACGGATGCGCCGCCATTCATCGTAGCGCTGGCCATCGGTCAGGCGGGAATGCAGCACCGCCGTAGCAGGGCCGAAGCGGCTGCGGAACCAGCGCACCATTTGGGGCGTAAGGGCGATCTCCGGTACAAGGATGATGGCTCCCTTGCCCATCTCCAGCGCACGGCTGGCCATAGCCAGATAGACCTCTGTTTTGCCGCTGCCGGTAACGCCGTGGAGCAGGAAAGCGCCCTCGCCTCTTTCCATGGCAGGCAGCATGCTGTCAAGCGCTTCCTGCTGGCCGGGGGTCAGGGGCGGCTGTGTGCTGGGCTTTTCATCCTCCTCGCCGTAGGGAGAGCGGAACACCTCCCGCTGGCTCAGGCGTACCAGCCCGGCTTCCTCCAGCGCCTTCAGGCTCTCCCGGGGATCCTTCACCAGCTGGGAAAGTTCCGCAAGGCTGCGGGTGCGACCATCCGCCAGCAGGCGCAGCAGCATGGCCCGTTTGGGGGCCCGCTTCATCTTGACCGCCTCCGCCTCTGCATCGGCGCAGGTAAGGGTAACGCAGGTCTCCTGCTTCTGCTTGATGCGCCCGGTGCGCATGGCGGCGGGCAGCATCAGCCGCAGGGCTTCGGAAAGGGGGCAGTGGGTCTCCCCGGCGATCTCCCGGGCCAGCTCCAACATGGCAGGCAGCAGGGCCGGGTATTCATCCAGCATTTTGCTGATGGGGCGCAGCTTCTCCGGCGGGCAATCCAGCTGATTTTCATCCGCCAGCCCCACCACGAAGCCATCCACGGTGCGCCTGCCAAGAGGTACCGTT
Organism: Clostridiales bacterium; assembly: GCA_015056315.1. Lineage (GTDB taxonomy): Bacteria > Bacillota > Clostridia > Christensenellales > Aristaeellaceae > Limiplasma. Next base: position 6,926 of record SVGN01000023.1, on the reverse strand, counting down.
ACCCGGGAGCCGACCACCGGCTCCATCCCCTCGGGGATCAGGTAGGAAAAGGGCTTGGCTACATTGGAATGGACAACATCCACCACGACCTGTGCAACCATGGCTCTCCTCCTTCATGCGTGTTAACGGAAATGACGGTTCTGCGACCTGGGCAGACGGCTGTGCTTGTGCCTGCGGGTGCGCTTGAGGAGCTTCCACAGCAGCACAAGGAGCAGCACCACCACTACCAGCGGGAGCAGGAACAGCAGCACCAGCTCCAGCGAAAGCGGCGGGAAGGGGTTAGGGTCGGAGAAGACCAGCTTCTCGATCTCCTCCAGGGTAAGGGGCGCATTGGAGCGCCTGAGTATGCTGCGGCTGGCCACCAGATCGTAGACCACGGCGCTGCCGCCATCCTCGGGGTAGTAGGTCATCGTGCCCATGATCTCGCCCTGCTCGATGGGGGCGGCAAAATCTCGGGTGTATTCGATGAGCACGGTCTGGCGCAGATTGCGGGCCTTAGCCTCCATCTCGGCACGGGTGGCAACGATGCTTACCGTGCGCTGATCCACCCTGGGCTGCACATTCAGCGTAAGGCGGCCCAAACCCTCATCCTCCAGTGAGAAGCCGGAGGTATCCACGGTGATGGGGTTTTCGTTGTACAGCTCCTGGGGCGTCATGCTGACGAACTGGGAGAAGCCGTATTCCATCAGCTTACGGCTGTCGGACCAGCGGCCGCCGTTGGTGGTGTAGAACACTACAGAGATGAGGCGCACACCGTCTCTTTCGGCAGAGCCTACATAGCAGTAGCCCGCCGCAGAGGTAAAACCGGTCTTGATACCGATGGCGTAGGGGTAATAGGTGGAGGTGTAATCCTCGGTGGTCTCCTGGTTCTTGTTGAGCCAGTTGGTGGAAGCGCCCGTCAACAAGCGGGAACGGCGCAGGTTGGAGCGGGGCAGCGTAAAGGCATACGTGGAGGCGATCTTTCGGAAGGTCTCGTTCTCCATGGCGGCCCGGGCGATCTTGGCCATATCCCGGGCGGTGGTGTAATGGTCGGGGTCGTGCAGACCGCTGGGGTTGACGAAGTGGGTGCCGGTGCAGCCGTACATGGCGGCGGCGTTGTTCATCAGTTCGGCAAAGCGGTAGTTATCGCCTGCGATGGTCTCGGCGATCAGGTTGGCACCGTCGTTACCGCTTCGAACCATGGTGGCGTAGAGCAGATCGCTGAAGTTGATGGTCTCGCCCACATCCAGCTCGATCTCGGAAACACCGTCCTCATAGACCATGGCGGTCTCCGACATGGTAACGGTCTGGCTCATATCGCCCATCATGATGCCCAGCAGGGTGGTCATGATCTTGGTGGTGGAGGCGGGATACATGCGCTGGTCGGCATTCTTTTCCATGATCACCTCGCCGGTGGAGGCTTCGATCAGAATGGCGGCCTTGGCATAGAGCTGGTCGGGGCTCAGCTCCTCTGGCTTTTCGGGGTCGTAGGGATCAACGCCGCTGGGCAGGCGGGGAGCGATGAATTTGATCTCCTCTGCCAGAGCGGGCTGCGGGGTGGTAAAGGGCAGCAGCACACCAAAGCAGCAAACAAACGCAAGCATTGCGCACAGCCAACGGCCGAGCCTGGTCTGCCTCATATCCATTCCTTCCGCTCCTTTCCCAAATGGTCAAATCTTAACAGCTTATTATACCACCCAACGCCCGCCAAGACAAGGAAAACCCGTAAGGTTTACACATCTGCCAAAACCATGAGGCTTGCTGCGGCTGCCTTCTGGGGGCAACGGTTTGCAGATGGGCAAAAACGTGCTACAATGGGAGCAAGACCAACCAAAAAGGAGCGTTTTTCAATGATCGATTTTTCTTTTCAGAACCCGACCCGCATCCATTTTGGCCGAAATGCGCTGGAGCAGCTGCCCAAAGAGGTGGAGCGCTACGGCAAGCGTGTGCTGCTGGTGTACGGCGGCGGCAGCATCAAGCGTACCGGCGTGTACGATGCTGTGATGCAAAAGCTCGGTAATGTAAATGCACAGGTGTGGGAGCTTGCCGGTGTGCAGCCCAACCCCCGGCTTTCGCCGGTGCGTGAAGGCATTGAGGTATGCCGCAGAGAGCAGATCCAGCTGGTGCTGGCGGTGGGCGGCGGCAGCGCCATCGACACCGCCAAGGCTATCGTGAACGGGGCCTGCTACGAGGGAGATGTGTGGGAGCTGTACGAGGGCAAGGGCACCAACGAGACCGCCCTGCCCCTTGGCGTGGTGCTGACCATTCCTGCTGCGGGCAGCGAGATGAGCCGCTCCAGCGTCATCACCCGGGAGGAGGATCTGTGCAAGCGGGGACGCAACGCCTTTACCAACTTCCCCACCTTCTCCATCCTGAACCCGGAGTACAGCTTCACCCTGCCGCCCTACCAGACCGCCTGCGGCATCGTGGATATTATGGCGCACATGATGGAGCGGTACTTTACCATGGTGGAAAACGTGGAGCTGACCGACCGGCTCATCGAAGGTGCGCTGGTAACGGTGATCAACAACGCGCCCATCGTGATGGCAAAGCCCGACGATTACGATGCCCGTGCAGAGATCACCTGGGCGGGCGCGCTGGCCCACAACACCCTGCTGGATACCGGCCGTGTGGGCGATTGGGCCAGCCACAAGCTGGAGCATGAGCTGAGCGCCCTGTACGACATCGCCCACGGCGCAGGCCTTGCGGTGATGTTCCCTGCATGGATGAAATATGTACTGCCCAGGGGCGGTGCCAGAAAGCTGGCGCAGTTTGCCCGTCGGGTCTTTGCGGTGGGCGAAGCCTTTGCCACCGATGAGGAAGCCGCCAACGAGGGCATCCTCCGGCTGGAGGCCTTCTACCGCTCCCTGGGGCTGCCGACCACCCTTGGGGAGATGGGTATCGACGGCAGCCGCATCCCCGAGATGGCTGCCCGTGCCGTTGCCATGATGGGCGGCAGGCTGGGCGGTTTTGTGCCGCTGGATGCGCCGATGGCAGAAGAGGTCTACCGGCTGGCACTGTGATGACAATCATGCAGCAAGGGCGTATGTACCGCTTCGTGGCGGCGCATACGCCCTTCTATGTTGACAAGCCATGTATTGCCATGCTACAATGAACCATCAACTTTCGGAGGTGCTGGATGTCGGTTCGGTAAGGAACGCCATGTGCGTCAGAACCAGAAAGCGGCCGCATGACCGCTCTGTTTGCTGTACACATACGTCATACCGTCGGCCACCGGCACTTTTTGTGTGCCTTTCTTTAGGCTGACGACCGAACAGGCAGGCGTTCCGTTCTCCGGTCATGCGATCAATGTGACAGGAGACGATCCCATACATGGACAGACATTTGAAGACTCTGCATTTCGATACCATTCTGGAGCAGCTCATGCAGCATGCCATCAGCAAGCAGGCGCAGGAGGAGCTGGCTTTGCTGCGCCCCATTACCAACGAAGCCCTGTGCAAACTGAAGATGGCCGAGACCACCTCTGCGCGTGCGCTGCTGGAGAGCTGCGGCACTCCCCCGCTTTCGCCGGTGGATAACGTGAGCGGCTATCTCCAAAGCGCCCTGAGCGGCGGCATGCTGCTGCCCGGGCAGCTGTGCGAAGTGGCCCGCTTTGCCTCCGCCTGCCGCCGTACCGCCGATTATTTGAAGCGGGGCGAGGGCTGCGGCCCGCTGTGCGTACAGGTGGCGGTCTTTGGCCGTGCCTTTGCCGACCTGACGCCCCTCAGGCACAGCATAGAGGCGGCTGTGAGCGAAGAAAACGTGTACGATGATGCCAGCCCGGCGCTGCGCAATGTACGCAGGCAGATGAACACCCTCCGGGAGAGCATCAAAGAAAAGCTGAACCATATCCTCAAAACCAAAAAGGCCTATCTGGCCGACAGCTACATCTCCGTGCGCGGGGAGCATTATGTGCTGCCGGTGCTCAAGCGCTTCAAAAACGATTTTGGCGGTACTGTCATCGAAGCCTCCGCCAAGGGCGGCACCCTGTTTATGGAGCCCACCGCCATCCGCAGCCTGCAGGAGCAGCTGTCTCTGCTGGCCATCGAGGAGGATGCGGAGGTGCGCCGCCTGCTCTATGTGCTCAGCGGCGAAGTGGCGGATGCCGCCAGGGATGTGCGCAGCAACATCCAGCTGATGCAGCAGCTGGACACCATCTTTGCCAAGGCCAAATACAGCGCCGCTCTCCGTGCGGTGCCCGCGGAGCTGCACCCTGGCCGCAGGCTGGTGATCCGGGGCGGCAGGCACCCCATGCTGCCGGATGAAAGCTGCGTGCCCCTGGAGCTGACCATGGAGGAGGACAGCGACGGTCTGCTGATCACCGGCCCCAACACCGGCGGTAAAACACTGGTGATCAAGACCGTGGGGCTGTTCTGCGCCATGGCACAAAGCGGGCTGCACATTCCCTGCAATGAGGGCTCGCTGATCCCCATGCACGACCGCATCCTCTGCGATATCGGCGACAGCCAGAGCATTTTCCAGAACCTGAGCACCTTCTCCGGGCACATCACCAATGTGATCTCCATCCTGAATGATGCCAGCCGGGACAGCCTCGTTCTGCTGGATGAACTGGGCAGCGGCACCGATCCTGCCGAGGGCATGGGCATTGCCCTTTCGGTGCTGCAGGAGCTGTGGCTGCGTGGCTGCCGGTATCTGGTGACCACCCACGACCCTCAGGTGAAGGAATACGCCGCCCGCACCCCTCGCACTATTGCCGCCCGCATGGCCTTCGACCGGGAGACCCTGAAGCCGCTGTACCGGCTGGAGCTGGGCAAAACCGGCGAAAGCTGCGCCCTGTACATTGCGCGGCAGCTGGGCATGGCAGAAGGGCTGCTGGAGCGTGCCAAGCAGATCGTACAGCAAAAAGGCGCTACCAGCCCCTGCGACCAGTTGAGACCCGTGCTGCCCCGCCCCGCCAGCACCCTGCACCGGCAGCGCCCGCAGGGCACCGATAAGGTGCAGCGGTTTACCATGGGCGATTCGGTGCTGGTGCAGCCGGACGGCGAGACCGCCATCGTCTACCGCCCTGCCGATGAAAACGGCATGGTGATCGTTCAGGTAAAGGGCGAAAAGCGGGCGGTGAACCACAAGCGCCTCAGGCTGCACATACCCGCCAGCCAGCTGTACCCGGAAGATTACGATTTTTCCATTATCTTCGATACCGTCAACAATCGTAAAGCCGCCCATCAGCTGGGCCGCAAGCATGACGAAAACGCTGTGATCATCCACAGGGAAGCAAAGAAGGAGGAGTGACCTGTGAACAGAAGCGATATCACTATCCGCCCCGAAACGGAGCAGGATCTCCCGATGATCGATGAACTGGTGCGCCGGACCTTCCGGGAGCATACCGGCTATTCCGATGGAGAGGATGAGGTAGCCTTGATCCACGAGATCTGTGCCGGCCGTTTTTACCGCAGGGAGCTTTCTTTCGTGGCGGAGTGCGACGGGCAGCTCGTTGGGCACTTCATGTTCTCGGCTTTTCCCCTCTCCCCTGCGCCGGAGGGCGGCTGCGCCCCGGAGAACACCGACTATCTGCTCCTGGCTCCCGTGGCCGTACACGCGGATCATGTGCACAAGGGCATCGGCATCACCATGCTGCGGCTGGGGCTTGCAGAAGCGAAAAAACAACCCGTACGGGGCATTCTGGTGGAGGGCGACCCCCGGTTCTACAACCGGCTTGGCTTCGAGACCTCGGTCAAGTACGGCATCCGGGCCACCTCAGGCTTTCCGCTGGAAAACCCGGATTGCATGATGGTCATGGAGACCCGCCCCGGCTCCCTTGCCGGGGCAAACGGCTATGTGGTGTACGACATGTACGAGCATTGCTGAACCCAAATACATTTGATCGTAGAAGGGATGATACGCATGAAGAGCGACGCATACAAGCACCTTTTTGTTGCAGAGAACCTGATGGGCCCCAACAGCCTCCGCATCCTTGATGCGCTTTTGGAGGAATACACGCTTTCTTTGGCGGCAGAGCAAACGATACTGGATCTGGGCTGCGGCACCGGCGTGACCAGCCTGTTTCTGGCAAAAGAAACAGGGGCAACCGTATACGCCAACGACCTGTGGATCTCTGCCGAGGATAACCGGAAGCGCTTTGCTGCCTGGGGCCTTTCGGACAGAATGATCCCCGTACAGGAGGATGCCAACTGCCTGTCTTTTGAAAAGGAGATGTTCGATGCAGTGGTCAGCATCGATGCCTACCACTACTTCGGAGCCAAGGAGGGTTTCTTTGCCGAGCGGATACTGCCCCTCCTGAAGCCCGGCGGCGTGGCGCTGATCGCCGTGCCCGGTATGAAGGATGCCTACGATGGCCGCAGCCGGGAGCTGCTGACCCCCTGGCTGGGCGACGAGTCTTACATGTTCCAAAGCCCCCGCGCCTGGGCCCGGTTCATCGGCGAACACCCGCAGATCGCGCAGGTGCGCACGTGGGAGATGGCTGCCTTCACCCAGCCCTGGGAGGAGTGGTTCCAAACCGGGCACCCCTATGCAGAAGGCGACAAGCAGCATTACCACAGCCTGATCGAGCCTTACAGCTGCTTTGTGGGCATCATGGTACAGAAAGCAAATGGCTGAGACCCTCAGGCTGCAAAAGCCCGCTGTCCGTTTGAACGGACGGCGGGCTTCTCTTTATGCGCTTGGGTATGCGCTGCTTCTGAAAAACGCAGGCGCTTCCCTGCGTGGCGTAAGGGAAACAAATGACCCACCGCGCAGCCGAAGCCATGCGATGGGCCATTTGTTTGTTCATTTGAACGTAACGCCTCACGTGGGAACGCCCTTTACAGAGCCCTCCGCAGTGCTGCGGTCGGTGAATCGATTATTCGATCACGGAAGCAACAACGCCGGAACCAACGGTACGGCCGCCTTCACGGATAGCGAAGCGCAGACCCTGCTCGATGGCGATGGGGGTGATCAGGGTGATCTCCATGTCGATGTTGTCGCCA
>SVGN01000083.1 GCA_015056315.1 Clostridiales bacterium | reverse complement strand
TTGCAGCAGGCCCACAGCCGACCCCAACCGCACGGGGCCCGCAACGCAGCCGGGGGGCGACCGCCGACCGCCGACAGGCGGGCGGAAGGGAGACCACCGGCGAGGACGGGCCCTCAAGCAAGCGGCGTGGGGAAGGGGAGGGACCCTTCCCCTTTAAGCCGCGGAACTGTTGTCCAGCTACTAGCGCGAGCGACCCGCCATCGGGCGGGTCGAACGTGCAACGGTTGACATGTGATATGTCGTTATAGTACAATTTAGAGTTGTATTAACCATTCCAGAACGATATGTCAGGAAGCGAGGGAACCATCCTCATGACCCAATTGAGCAAGCAGGCGCTGGAGCAGATCGAAAAGCGCCGAACCTTTGCCATCATCTCTCACCCGGACGCCGGTAAGACCACCCTTACCGAAAAGCTGCTGCTGTACGGCGGCGCCATCCGTCAGGCGGGCAGCGTAAAGGCCCGCAAGGCCGAGCGCCACGCCACCTCCGACTGGATGGAGATCGAAAAGCAGCGCGGCATCAGCGTTACCTCCAGCGCCATGCAATTCGAGTTTGACGGCTACCGCATCAACATCCTCGATACCCCCGGCCACCAGGACTTCAGCGAGGATACCTACCGCGTGCTGGTGGCAGCCGATGCCGCCGTTATGCTCATCGACGCCGCCAAGGGCGTTGAGGCCCAGACCATCAAGCTGTTCAAGGTGTGCCGGATGCGCGGCATCCCCATCTTCACGTTCGTCAACAAGATGGACCGCGCCGCCAAGGATCCCTTCGAGCTGATGGAGGAGCTGGAGAACGTGCTGGGCATCCGCTCCTGCCCCATGAACTGGCCCATCGGCGTGGACGGCGACTTCCAGGGCGTGTACCAGCGCAAGGATGGCCACGTGCTGCTGTATTCCGGCGGCAACCACGGCATGAGCATGGCCGACGAGCTGAGCGTGCCGCTGGACAGCCCCGAGTGCGAAAAGGCCCTGGCCAAGCACTACCGGGATCGTCTCCGGGACGAGATCGAGCTGCTGGACGAGGCTGGCGACCCCTTCCAGCTGGATGCGGTGCTCTCCGGCCAGCTGACGCCCCTGTTCTTTGGCTCTGCCGTTACCAACTTCGGCGTGGAGCCGTTTTTGGAGGCCTTCCTGGACATCACTCCCCCGCCGCTGCCCCGCGAGGCCGATACCGGGCTGGTCAACCCCACCGACCCCTATTTCAGCGGCTTTATTTTCAAGATCCAGGCCAACATGAACCCCGCCCACCGGGATCGCCTGGCCTTTGTGCGCATCGTAAGCGGCGAGTTTGAAAAGAACATGACCGTTTTCCACTCCGGCACCCAGAAGCCCATGCAGCTCAAGCAGCCCCAGCAGTTCATGGCCGATGAGCGCGAGGCCGTGGAGAACGCCTACGCAGGCGACATCATCGGTCTGTTCGACCCCGGCTGCTTCCGCCTGGGCGATACCCTCTCCACCGGCCCCAAGCTGCAGTTCCAGTCCATCCCCGTGTTCGCGCCTGAGCATTTCGCCCGCGTGCGCCCCGAGGACAGCATGAAGCGCAAGCAGTTTTTGAAGGGCATCTACCAGCTGGCCGAGGAGGGCGCCATCCAGACCTTCCGCCGCACCGAGACCGGCCGCGAGGAATTCATCGTCGGCGTGGTGGGCGTTCTCCAGTTCGAAGTGCTGGAGCATCGCCTCAAGACCGAATACGGCGTAAACATGCTGATGGATCGCCTGCCCTTCCGCTTCGTGCGCTGGGTGACCAAGACCCCCAAGCCCGTGGAGGAGCTGAAGATCACCTCCACCTCCGGCCGCGCCTTCGACAGCGCCGACCGGGAGGTGCTCCTCTTCGAAAACGACTGGTCCATCCGCCTGGCCTGCGAAAACAACGAAGGCCTGGAGCTGAGCGATACCGCCAGCAGGGGGTGACCCCCTGCACCCCTCCCTGCGCCTGACCGGCGCAGGGCTTGGGCGGCAAATGCAGCCCGCTGGCTGAAGCATCCGCCGCAAGCATCACACTAAGCCAATCCCCGGCTACCAACAGGGGTAATGCAGGGGCTCTCCCCTGCAAGAAGGAAAGAAGGCGCAGCATTATTATGATCCGCAACAACATCCGCAACATTGCCATCATTGCCCACGTAGACCACGGCAAGACCACTCTGGTAGACGAAATGCTCAAGCAGGGCGGCGTATTCCGCGAGAACCAGCAGGTAGCCGACCGCGTTATGGACTCCGGCGACATCGAGCGCGAGCGCGGCATCACCATTCTGGCCAAGAACACCGCCATCCGCTACGGCGATACCAAGATCAACATTGTCGACACCCCCGGCCACGCCGATTTCGGCGGCGAGGTGGAGCGCGTGCTCAAAATGGTGGACGGCGTTCTGCTCCTGGTGGACAGCTTCGAAGGCCCCATGCCCCAGACCCGCTTCGTGCTCAAGAAGGCCCTCAGCCTCAAGCTGCCCGTGCTGGTGGTGGTCAACAAGATCGACCGCCCCGATGCCCGCTGCAGCGAGGTGATCGACGAGGTGCTGGATCTGTTCATCGAGCTGGGCGCGGACGAATCCGCTCTCGACCGGCCCGTGATCTACGCCAGCGCCCGCAAGGGCATCGCCACCCTCGACCCGGATCAGCCCGGCGAGAACCTGAAGCCCCTGTTCGATACCATCCTTGAATACATCCCCGCGCCCGAGGGCGACCCGGAGGGCCCCGCCCAGGCGCAGATCTCCACCATCGACTACAGCGAGTACGTGGGCCGCATCGGCATTGGCCGCGTTACCCGCGGTACCCTCAAGGAGGGCATGATGGTGGTCAAGACCAACCATGATCAGGAGGGCGTGGTGAGCCAGCAGATCCGCCTGAGCGCGCTGTACGTGTTCGACGGCCTCAAGCGCGTGCCCGCCACCGAGGCCTCCATGGGCGATATCGTTGCCATGAGCGGCATCGAGGATCTGAGCATCGGCGATACCGTCTGCGCCCCCGAGGCTCCCGAACCCCTGCCCTTCGTGCGCATCTCCGAGCCCACCGTTACCATGACCTTCTCCGTCAACAACAGCCCCTTCGCAGGCCGCGAGGGCGAGTACGTGACCAGCCGTCACCTGCGCGCCCGCCTGTTCAAGGAGCTGCAGACCGACGTGAGCCTGCGCGTCAACGAGACCGACAGCCCCGATGCTTTCGAGGTGCGCGGCCGCGGTGAGCTGCACCTGAGCATCCTCATCGAGAACATGCGCCGCCAGGGCTACGAGTTCCAGGTCTCCAAGCCCCAGGTGCTCTACAAGGAGATCGACGGCGTCAAGTGCGAGCCCATCGAGCGCATGGTGGCCGACGTGCCCCAGGCCTATGCCGGTGCGGTCATCGAAAAGCTGGGCCGCCGCCGCGGCATTCTGGAGAGCATGCACGGCCTGGATCGTGTGCGCCTGGAGTTCCTGGTGCCCAGCCGCGGCCTCTTCGGCTACCGCAGCGAGTTCATGACCGATACCCGCGGCGAGGGCATCATGTCCTCCGTGTTTGAGCGCTACGAGCCGGTGAAGGGCGATATCCCCCACCGCAATCTGGGCGCGCTGGTCTGCCATGAGGATGGTGAGACCACCTCCTACGGCCTGTTCAACACCCAGGAGCGCGGCACCCTGTTCATCGGCGTGCAGACCCCCGTCTACAAGGGCATGATCTGCGGCCAGAACGCCCGCCCGGACGATCTGGTGGTCAACGTCTGCAAGCAGAAGCATGTGACCAACATGCGCAACGCCTCCGCCAGCGAAGACAGCCTGCGCCTCATCACCGTGCACCCCCTCACCCTGGAGGAATGCCTGGAGTTTATCGACGACGACGAGCTGCTGGAGATCACCCCCAAGAACCTGCGCATGCGCAAGCGCATCCTTGGCCACGAGGAGCGTGCCCGTGCCGCCTACCGGGCCAAGGGCTGATGAGGTATCAGCCCCGCCCCAACCCCACAGAAGGAGGCGAGAACATGCGCCAACCCCTTTCCCGTTTCATGGCTCTGCTGCTGTGCCTGTGCCTGCTGCCCGCAGCGGCGCTGGCCTACGGCGAGCACCCGGTATTCACCGACCCGGTCACCCGGGCGGAGATGACCATCACCTTTGATGTACATGCCGATGCCTTCCCTGCGGATGGCAAGGCGGATTACGCAGGCTGGGAGGCTTTCCTCGGCAAGGTAGCCGTCAAGGGCGTGCTGGATGTGCAGCAGCCCTTTACCGAGAACGTGCGCGCCTGGTTCGACGGCGGCCTCTACCTGAAGGATCGCCTCACCGTGCCCTTCCAATTCGACGTGTATGGCCGGGAGCGGTTCCTTTCCTCCCGCGCCCTGCGGGACGAGAGCCTGTATTTCCAGATGGACAACTTTCTGGAATTTATGATGAAGCCCTGCTACTACATGGAGATGCCCTCCAACCTGATCAGCCTGGGCATGTACCCGGAGGCCTCGCTGGAGCTGTGGCAGCGCTACTGCGCCCCGGTGATCGACCTGTGCAAAGGCGAAGGCAAGCGCACCGTGCCCTACGAAGACCTGCTGGCCCTCTGCCAGCGCTGGGATGCGGCCCACGCCGCCGACGGTGAGAACGCCTACCGGCTGCAGAACTACCTGACCAACCTGCTCTACGACCTGGGCGTGAGCTACGAGGTATACGATCAGCTGGGCTGCATGACCGATTTCCTGGAGCGGATGGATCCCGACCACAAGGGGCTGGTGATCACCTCCAAGAAAAAGACCGAGACCTACAAGCTGGGCGGCACCACCGTGTTTACCCGCAAGCTGACCGAAGCCCGCAACTTTACCCTTACCCTGCCGGATGAGTACGGCAACGTGCTCACCCTGACCAGCGTGGAAAAGATCGGCAACTGGCGGGGCGACGACTGGGCGCTGACCCTTTCCATCACCCACCCGGCAGCGGAGGAGGGCGGCGAGCCCGTCAACTACCTGACCCTGGCGCTGGATATGGATAAGGTGCCCCTGCGGGATCACTACGAGACCACGGGCAAGATCCGCTTCACCGCCGAGGGCGAGGCGCTGGCAGAGCCTGTGGCAGCTGATTTTGAGCTGGTGCTCTACCGCACCGATATCGACTACCCCAACCTGACCCGCTGGAGCCTTTCCTACCTGCACCCGGAGACCGGCCTCAGCTGCTTTACCGCCACCGCCGAGCTGCTCCAGCAGGAGATGCCCTACACCGTGCTCCGGGAGAACGCCTACCCCTATGAGGATTTCTTCCACCTGAACGATGAATACATCCAGCGCATCAAGGCCAACTACACCGCCTCGCTGGTCGTCAGCTTTCTGCCGGTGATCACCGAGATGCCCGCCGGTGTGCTCAACGATGTGATCCGTTTTTCTCAGGAGAGCGGCATACTGCTCTTCCTGGGCATGGAATGAAGCCCCGTTGCCAAAGAAGGAGTACCCATGAACCAATACCTTGAGAAAAAAAGCCAAAGCCCGCTTTACCAGCAGCTGATGCACCGCCTGAAGAACGACATCGGCGCAGGCATCTACCCGGCAGGGGGACGCATCCCCTCCGAGCAGGAGCTGTGCGATACCTACGGCGTGAGCCGTGTGACCGTTCGCAAGGCCATACTGGATCTGGTGCAGGAGGGGCTGCTGGTGCGCAAGCAGGGCAAGGGCACCTTTGTGGCCGGTGAGCGCCTCCGGCGGGATCTGCGCCACGTGACCAGCTTTACCGAGGCCTGTGCCCAGCGGGGCAGCCGGTCGGAGGCACGGCTCATCAGCGCCCAGCTGGTGCCCGTTGCCGCGGAGGATGCCCAGCTGCTGGAGCTGCCCGGCGATGCCCGGGTTCTGGAGCTGTGCCGCCTGCGCCTGTGCGATGGCGAAGCGGTGATGCTGGAGATCAACCGTTTTCCCGAGCGCTATGCCTTTTTGAAGGATGAGGCCGCCGAAGGCTCCCTCTACGCCTGCCTGCAGCGCCACGGCGTGATGCCTGCCTCTGCCCAGCACGATATTTCCCTGGGCCATGCCACGCCCTACGTGAGCAAGCATCTGGATACCGAGGTGGGCGATGCCCTGCTCCTGCTGGATGAGACCGTGCTGGATCAGCACGGCGAGCCGCTGCATTTGAGCCGGCAGTGGATCCGGGGGGATAGGTTTACCTTCCGCATATAGCACGTCCGCCCCGCCTGGGGAGGCAGGGTGGCGCGCAAGCGCGCCGCTGCCTCCCCAGGCGGGGCGTTCGCGCAGGAGCGGGTCTGCGGTTCCGCGGCTAATGTGGCAGGGTCCCTCCCCTGCCACCGCCGCTTGCTTGAGGGCCCGTCCTCGCCGGTGGTCTCCCTTCCGCCCGCCTGTCGGCGGTCGGCGGTCGCCCCCCGGCTGCGTTGCGGGCCCCGACCACCCCAGCCTGGCTCCCTCTTCAGAGGGAGCTGGCTGCCCGAAGGGCAGACTGAGGGTGCCGCCGAAACCCAACCCCCAACGGGCACTCAATTCCCGCAAGACACTCGCCCCCCACAGGCACTCGTCCCCCTCA
>SVGN01000022.1 GCA_015056315.1 Clostridiales bacterium | reverse complement strand
AATTTTGAGCGTATTTCGCTCAAAAACGGCCTTACTCCTATTGAAATCAGGAGCAAGGCCGCGTAAACTGTTCTTATTCTACTTCAGGTCTTTTCTTTTTTCTGTCTGACAATTGGGATACTGTCCAACTGCGGGCGGGCTTTCGTTGATCGTCGTTTTACTCCGCAAAGGAGGTGATGCCGCTGTACTGCATCAGCGCATCCACGATGGCGGTATCGGGGAAGGTGCAGGTCTTGCGGTCCAGCAGACCGAAGCGCTCGCCGTTGCCCTTGAAGTGGTTGTTATCCCACCAGAAGCAGGGCATGCCGCGGGCGGTGGCGTTGGCCACATAGTAGGCGGTAAAGTTGACGCGATCCTGCAGGTTATCCTTGTTCAAAGCGCCAAACTCGCCGATGATCACCGGGATGCCCTTGCTCACATAGCGGGTGTAGAGCTGGTTCATAAAGGTGCAGATCTCGCCGAAATCGCTCTGGGTCTCCAGAAGGAAGGTATCTGTGCCGGGCATCTCCAGCGCAAAGGAGTAGGGGGTGTAGGCGTGTACGGATACGATCAGCTTGTTCTCCGCCGTGTCGGTGGGCAGGGTGAAGTAATCGGTCTTGGTGCCGTCGGGGGAGGCGGCGTAGCCGGAGACCATCAAGTAGCGGTCGGTATTGCTGCCGCCGGTGGCACGCACGGTGTTCACGAAGGCCTGATTCAGGCGGTTGATGCAATCGGCGGCATCCACGATGCGGGGGTCGGCGGTGTTGAACCACCATTCCACATTGGTGCCTGCCAGACGGGTCTCGTTGATGCATTCAAAGATCAGCTTGTTGTCGTACTCCTTGAAGCGCTCGGACACCTGCTGCCAGATGCTGGTGATGAACCGCTCGGACTGCTCGTAGTGGGCGCTGTCCGGGTAGACGAATTTCTTATCGGTATCGTGGTGGATATTGAGAATGACGAACATATCGCGGCTGATGGCGTAATCCACCACCTCCTGCACGCGGCTGAGCCATTTCTCGCTGATGTTGAAGTCTTGATCCACATGGTTGTGCCAGGACACAGGGATACGGATGGCGTTGAAGCCCGCATCCTTGAGGGCCTGGATCATTTCGGGGGTGGTGTAGATGCCGCACCAGTACTTCTCCAGGGCCATTTCATCGCCGGAGTTGTTGCCCTTGTGGGCATCGAAGGTGTTGCCCAGGTTCCAGCCCACCTTGATCTGGCTTACGAAGCGCAGGGCTTCGCTGCCCGGTATGTTGAGCTTGAGAACGTTCTCCACGGTGGGCACGGTGGCTTCTTCGGCCATTGCTGCAAGGGGCAGCACCGGAAGCAGCAGGGCGAGCATAAGGCAGATGAGTTTGCGCATGGTTATAGTTCCTCCCGGATATTCATCACTGAGATATGGGGCGGGGCATGCATGAAGAATGTATAAATGCAGCGCCTCCCGATACTTATTCTTGCATTATACTGTATGGGCAAAGGGGTGTCAATCGCTGTGCTGCAACAAATTGCGGCAACGTTTTCGCAACCCGTCGGGCGGCTTTATGGGTATGCAACCGTTGCATTATTCACGCGAATGCATAAAATGTTGACCGATGCATAAACCGGGACTGCTGCCGATACGGGCGAAATGGGATACATTCAAGGTACAATTTGCACGAAAAAACTTTTTCAAAACCATTGACAACCATCCCTGAGGGATGTATAATTATGCGCGTTCCAATGATTACTAACGTTTTTCGGGAGGCCTTTTTATGAACAAGGATCAGATCAAAAAAGTTGTGCTTGCTTACTCCGGCGGTCTGGATACTTCCATCATCATTCCGTGGCTGAAGGAGAATTACAATAATTGCGAAGTGATCGCCGTTTCCGGTAACGTCGGCCAGGCCGACGAGCTGGAGGGCCTGGAGGAGAAGGCGCTGGCCACCGGCGCTTCCAAGCTCTATGTGCTGGATCTGACCGAGGAATATGTAAACGATTACATCATTCCCACCATGAAGGCCGGCGCTGTCTACGAAGAGTACCTGTTGGGCACCAGCCACGCCCGTCCCTGCATCGCCAAGGGCCTGGTGGAGATCGCCCTCAAGGAAGGCGCAGACGCCATCGTGCACGGCTGCACCGGCAAGGGCAACGACCAGGTGCGTTTTGAACTGGCCATCAAGCACTTTGCGCCCAACATGCCCATCATCGCTCCCTGGCGTGAGTGGGATATCAAGTCCCGCGAAGAAGAGATCGACTACGCCGAGGCTCACAACATTCCCCTCAAGATCAACCGCGAGACCAACTACTCCAAGGATAAGAACCTCTGGCACCTGAGCCACGAGGGCCTCGACCTGGAAGACACCGGCAACGAGCCCCAGTACGAGAAGCCCGGCTTCCTGGAGATGGGCGTTTCTCCCATCCAGGCTCCCGACAAGCCCACCTACATCACCCTCGATTTCGAGCAGGGCGTGCCTGTTGCCCTCAACGACGAGAAGATGACCGCCAAGCAGATCATCCTCAAGCTCAACGAGATCGGCGGCGCCAACGGCATCGGCCTGCTGGATATCGTAGAGAACCGCCTCGTGGGCATGAAGTGCCGCGGCGTGTACGAGACTCCCGGCGGCACCATCCTCTACAAGGCCCACAGCGTGCTGGAGAGCATCTGCCTGGATAAGCTCACCCTGCACGAGAAGCAGAAGCTGGCCATCACCTTTGCCGACCTGGTCTACAACGGCCAGTGGTTCACCCCCCTGCGCGAGGCCCTCAGCGCCTTCGTGGATAAGACCCAGGAGCGCGTTACCGGTAAGGTGCGCCTGAAGCTCTACAAGGGCAATATGATCAACGCCGGCGTGTGGAGCCCCTACAGCCTCTACAGCGAAGAGATCGCTACCTTCGGCGAGAGCGATTACAACCAGAAGGATTCCGAAGGCTTCATCAACCTGTTCGGTCTGCCCATCAAGGTACAGGCCATCGTGGACGGTAAGTGATCGGTCAAACGGTCTGAGTACAAAAAATGAACAGCCCTTCGGCGCTTCGCCGGTCGAAGCGCCGGGGGCTGTTTTCGAAAAAGGAGCAGTAAAAGCCATGACCAAAGTGTTTATCGACGGCAGCGCAGGCACCACCGGGCTTCGCATCCACGAGCGTTTGCAGACCCGCAGCGATCTGCAGCTCATCATTTTGCCCGATGAGCTGCGCAAGGAAGATTCCGCCCGAAAGGAAGCTCTGCACGAAGCGGATATCGCCTTCCTCTGCCTGCCGGATGCGGCAGCAATACAGGCGGTACAGCTGGCGGAGGGCAGCAAGGTGGCCATTATCGATACCTCCACCGCGCACCGCACCGCCGAGGGCTGGGTCTATGGCTTTGCAGAGCTGCCCGGCAAGCGGCAGGCGCTGGCAGGGGCCAAGAGGGTCGCCAACCCGGGCTGCCACGCCAGCGGCTTTGTGGCGCTGGTGGAGCCGCTGGTGCGGGAAGGGCTCATTGCAGCCGATCTGGGCCTGCAGAGCTTCTCGCTGACCGGTTACTCCGGCGGCGGCAAGGGCATGATCGCCGATTATCAGCAGGAGGGCCGCAATGCGCTGCTGGATGCGCCCCGCCAGTACGGCCTTACCCAGCAGCATAAGCACCTGAAGGAAATGGTCAAGCTCTGCGGCCTTTCTACCACGCCGGTGTTCTGCCCCATCGTGGCGGATTACTACAGCGGCATGGAGGTGGTGGTGCCCCTCTTTGTGAAGGATCTGAAGGGCACCCCCGAGGATGTGAAGCAGCTCTACGAAAGCTGCTACCACAGCGCTATGGTGCACTACAACGCCGAAGCAGCCGAGGGCGGCTTCCTTTCCGCCAATGCCCTCTCCGGCAGAGACGATATGGAGATCGCCGTCTTTGGCAACGAGGAGCGCCTCCTGCTGGTGGCCCGGTTCGATAACCTGGGCAAGGGCGCTTCCGGTGCAGCCATCCAGAATATGAACATCATGCTGGGCCTTGATGAGACCACGGGCCTCAATGTGTAACGGAGGGAAATACGACTATGCAGCAGATCAACGGCGGCGTTTGCGCCGCACAGGGCTTTACCGCTAACGGCATCCATTGCGGCATCCGCAAGAATACCACCAAGGCAGACCTGGCGCTGGTGCTCAGCCGCGTACCCGCCAACGCTGCCGCCATCTACACCACCAACCTGGTCAAGGGCGCGCCCCTGCTGGTGACCAAGGCCCACCTTGCCAATGGCAAGGCGCAGGCGGTGATCTGCAACAGCGGCAACGCCAACACCTGCAATGCCGATGGCATCGAGATCGCCGAAAAGATGAGCAAGCTGGCTGCCGAGCAGCTGGGCATCGCTGCCGAGGATGTGGTGGTGGCCTCCACCGGCGTGATCGGTCAGCGGCTGAACCTGGCCCCCATCGAGGCCGGTCTGCCCCAGCTGGCCGCCGGGCTCTCTGCTGAGGGTGCCGATGCAGCTGCCAAGGCCATCATGACCACCGACACCGTGGATAAGCAGGTGGCCGTGGAGTTTGAGCTGGATGGCAAGCTGTGCCGCATGGGCGGTATGGCCAAGGGCAGCGGTATGATCCACCCCAACATGGCCACCATGCTGGTGTTCATCACCACCGATGCGGCCATCTCTGCCGGGATGATCCAGAAGGCGCTGCGCATCGATGTGCAGGATACCTTCAACATGACCAGCGTGGATGGCGACACCTCCACCAACGATATGGTCACCCTGCTGGCCAACGGCCTGGCGGGCAACAAGGAGATCACCGAAGAAAACGAAGATTTCGCCACCTTTATGAAGGCGCTGAACACCGTTACCATGCAGCTGTGCCGCATGATCGCCGGAGACGGTGAGGGCGCTACCCGCCTTATCGAGTGCAGCGTTACCGGCGCAGACAGCATGGAGGTGGCCCGCACCGCCGCCAAGAGCGTTATCTGCTCCAGCCTGGTAAAGGCTGCCATGTTCGGTGCCGATGCCAACTGGGGCCGCATCCTGTGCGCCATCGGCTACAGCGGTGCCAAGGTGGATGTGAGCAAGGTGGATGTGGCCTTCCGCTCTGCCAAGGGCGAGATCCCCGTCTGCAAGGATGGCGCAGGCATCGATTTCTCCGAGGAGATCGCCAAGGAGATCCTTCTGGAGAAGGAGATCGAGATCCTGGTCTCCCTTGGCGAGGGCGATTGCGCCGCCACCGCCTGGGGCTGCGACCTGACCTACGACTATGTAAAGATCAACGGCGATTACCGCACCTGATGAAAGGAGAGAGCCAAGATGATCCATTGTGAATTTACCAACGCCCAGCGGGCAGAGGTGCTCACCGCCGCTCTGCCCTACATCAAGCGCTACAACAACAAGATCGTGGTGGTCAAGTACGGCGGCAATGCCATGATCAACGAACAGCTGAAGCAGCAGGTGATGGAGGATATCGTGCTCCTGTGGCTGATCGGTGTCAAGATCGTGCTGGTGCACGGCGGCGGCCCCGAGATCAGCGACCTGATGAAGCTGATGGGCAAGAAGCCCGAGTTTGTGGATGGCCTCCGCGTTACCGACAAGGAGACCATGGATATCGTGCAGATGGTGCTGGCGGGCAAGGTGAACAAGACCCTGGTCAACCTGCTGGAGATGAAGGGCGGCAAGGCCATGGGCATCTCCGGTATGGATGGCCGCCTCATCGAGTCTCAGCCCAAGGACGAGCGGCTGGGCTATGTGGGCGATATCACCAAGATCCATATCCGTCCCGTGGTGGATCTTTTGGAGAAGGGCTACATCCCCGTTGTCTCCACCATCGGCTGCGACCGACAGGGCAATGCCTACAACATCAACGGCGATACCGCCGCAGCCTACATCGCCGGTGCGCTGAATGCGGAGCGCCTCATCATGATGACCGACGTGGCAGGCATCCTCCGGGATAAGGACGACCCCACCACGCTCATCCCCAATGTGACTCTCAGCGAAGCCGAAAAGCTCTTTGAGGAAGGCATCATCAACGGCGGCATGATCCCCAAGGTGAATTGCTGCATCGAAGCCATCCATAAGGGCGTAAAGAATGTGGTCATCATGGATGGCCGCGTGCCCCACTCCATTCTGATGGAGATCCTGACCGACGAGGGCGCGGGCACCATGGTGATGGGGGAGGAGAACCAATGAGCAACCTTCAGCAGATCGATAAGCAGTATGTAGCCGGCACCTATAACCGCTTCCCGGTGGAGATCGTAAGCGGCAAGGGCTCTCTGGTATATGACGAAAACGGCAAGGAGTACATCGATATGGGCTCCGGCATCGGCGTTACTGCCTTTGGCATCGCCGATGAGGAGTGGGTGGCTGCCGCCGCGGCACAGCTGGCCAAGGTGCAGCATATGTCCAACCTGTACTACACCGAGCCCTGCGCCCTGCTGGCCCGGGAGCTGTGCACCCGCACCGGCATGGCCAAGGTGTTCTTTGCCAACTCCGGCGCAGAGGCCAATGAGTGTCTCATCAAGGTGGCGCGCAAGTACGCAGCCGAGAAGAAGGGCCCGGAGTACAGCACCATCGTCACACTGAAGAACAGCTTCCATGGCCGTACCCTCACCACCCTTTCCGCCACCGGTCAGGAGCACTACCATGAGCTGTTCCAGCCCCTGACCCCCGGCTTCGTGCATGGCGAGGCGGGCGATCTGGAGGGCATCAAGGCTTTGGCAAAGCAGGAGAAGGCCGCTGCCATCCTGATCGAGTGCGTGCAGGGCGAGGGCGGCGTCATCGCGATGGAGCAGGATTTTGTCAAGGGTCTGGCGGCTTTCTGCAAGGAGGAGGATATCCTCTTCATGGTGGATGAGGTGCAGACCGGCAACGGCCGCACCGGTCAGCTGTATGCCTATATGAACTACGGTGTTCAGCCGGATGCGCTCTCCACTGCCAAGGGCCTGGGCGGCGGTCTGCCCCTGGGCGCTGCGCTGATGAGCCAAAAGGTGGAAAATGTGCTGGGCTTTGGCGACCACGGCTCCACCTTCGGCGGCAACCCGGTGTGCTGCGCCGGTGCGCTGAGCATTTTGAAGCGCATCGATGATAAGCTGCTGGCAGAGGTGCGCCGGAAGGCTGAGTACATCCGTGAGCAGCTGGAGGGTGCCAAGGGCATCACCGGCATTACCGGTATGGGCCTGATGGTGGGCATCAAGACCGAGAAGCCCGCCGGCGAGGTGCTCAAAGCACTGATGGAAAAAGGCGTATTGTGCCTTACCGCCAAAGACAAGGTGCGTCTGCTGCCTGCGCTGAACATCCCCATGGATGTGCTGGAGCGCGCGGTGAATGCCATTAAGGACGTATGTGCCGAATAAGGAGGAAGAACCATGAATTTGAAGGGCAAGAGCTTTTTGAAACTGCTGGATTTCACCCCCGAAGAGATCCAGGGCCTGATCGATATGGCTTATGAGCTGAAGAAGCAGAAGAAGATGGGCACCCCCCACCGCATGAAGGAGGGCAAGAGCATTGCCCTGATCTTTGAAAAGACCTCCACCCGCACCCGTTGCGCCTTTGAGGTGGCCGCTGCCGATCTGGGCATGCATCCCACCTATCTGGATCCCTCCGGCAGCCAGATCGGCAAGAAGGAATCCATTGCCGATACCGCCCGGGTGCTGGGCCGCATGTACGACGGTATCGAGTACCGGGGCTTTGAGCAGGAGCGTGTGGAAGCCCTGGCCAAGTATGCGGGCGTACCCGTATGGAACGGCCTGACCAACGAGTTCCACCCCACCCAGATCCTGGCCGATTTCCTGACCATTCAGGAGCATTTCGGCAGCCTGAAGGGCCGCAAGCTGGTCTATATGGGCGATGCCCGCTACAACATGGGCAACTCCCTCATGGTGGGCTGCGCCAAGATGGGCATGCACTTTGTGGCCTGCGCCCCTGCCAAGTATTTCCCCAATGCAGAGCTGGTAGCCACCTGTCAGCAGATCGCCGCCGAGACCGGCGCTACCCTGGAGTTCATCGAGGATCCCATGGTGGCCACCAAGGATGCCGATGTGCTCTACACCGATGTGTGGGTCTCCATGGGCGAGCCGGATTCCGTCTGGGCCGAGCGCATCAAGGAGCTGACTCCCTACCGCATCACCAAGCAGCTGATGGATAACGCAGGCCCCCAGTGCCGCTTCATGCACTGCCTGCCCGCCTTCCACGATCTCAACACCACCATCGGTAAGGAGATCTACGAGAAGTTCGGCATCGACTGTATGGAAGTGACCGACGAGGTGTTCGAGTCCGAACAGTCCATCGTGTTTGACGAGGCCGAGAACCGTATGCATACCATCAAGGCGGTTATGGCGGCTACGCTGTAAGCAGGAACCTGCGCCGGTACAGGCTGACCGGCGCAGGTTTTCGTTACTTTCAAGGCTCCTTCCGAAGGAGGGAGCTCCCGCCGCAGGCGGGTGAGGGTGCCCGGAGCATGAAGGCTGTTCTGCCGGGATCCCTGTCCCATCGTTGCCCATATCAGGAGGTATGCTCTGTGGAACACCATTTTACCGTCCACTTTCTCTTTCAGGTAAAGCCCGATAAGCTGGGCGAGTTTGAAAATCTGCTGGCAACGCTTAAGCCGGAAATGGCGGCACAGCCCGGCTGCATAGGGTTTGTCTGCTTCAAACGTTTCCACACCTTCGATGGAGTGGAATGGGGCCAGCCGCCCCGGGAGCTGAGCAAAATCGTGAAATGCGTCAAATACCATGCCCTGTGGCAGTTCGATAATATTGAGAACTGCGGCAAGGCACAGGGCTGGCTGATGGAGGAGCATTACAAAGCCTTGGCAAAGCTGTTGATCGCACCCTTTGATATCAACAGCGGGTATGAGGTGTGAACCTTCCTGTTTGTGCAAGTGCAGAATACAAAAGACCTCCGCGTGGTTCAAGCCGTGCGGAGGTCTTGCTTGTGATTCGCTTTTTCTTATACCATCCTCAGGTAATACTCGTCATTCCCCTCATAAACCCCTGTCCTCCGAAACCCGTGCCGCTCATAGAACCGCCCCGCCCGGGGGTTGTCCCTGTGCACGCCCAAAGCCAGCGGGCGTTTGCCGAAATCCCGGTACACCGAATCAATGGCGTTTTCCAGTATTTCGCCGCCCAGCCCCTTGCTGCGGTATGCTTTGTCCACCACAAAGCCCATCACCCGGTAAAAGGGTACGCCATGCATCTCTGCAGGGTCGGTATCCCACGGGATGGCTTCCCCGATCAGGATGAGCCCGATGCAGGCATCGCCAAGGTATGCGAGGAAGGTATGCCCGGGCAGATGATGCTCCAAGCCGTACCTGTTCAGCTCAATGATGGTATCTGCGGTATCCACCCAATCCTCCGGGATGTCGGTTCGGTCGATCTGATAGGCATAGCGGCTGTTTTCGTCGGTCAGATGCCGAAGGGTGATGGCGGGTTTATTCATGCAGTTATGACCAGATTCGCTCATTGCACCATTAATCATGCTCGGTCATTGATGAAGACTCTTCGAGTGAGGCTTGGTTTGTGTTTGTTTCTTTCTGAATGGCGATAGGGGACTGTAGCTTGATCGATGGCATTTTGATTTTTGGCAAGCTGACGTTGAATTTAGGAAGAATGCCTTGAGGCTTTTTTTCATTCTGCTGTGCTTGGTAATCGTTGTATGCGTTCAAAAGTGTATGATAAGTTGCTTCTGCATCTTCCAAATCTACTCCACCGCCAAAGAATACATGGGTTGTCTTATCAACTGTTACAACAAGGGTTGGAATAGAAACGACGATTGGGGCTATGGGTTCTCCCAAAAATTCGTAGTATGGATCATTTTTATAGACATCACTGACCTTACCAGAAAGAAACCGTACTTTTGCAGGAATGTCACGCAGCTTAATATCTGTTATGCGACGTCCTTCTGTCAAGACGTGGTATGTTTTGTTGCCGGATGTATCGATTCTGAGTAAATCAACAGCAATTCCAGCGATGCTATTCACTGCTTTTTCAACACCGGCAAGGATGTTGAGCCCCGCTGCTTCACCAAAAGACTTTATCTCGTATGCTTTGTTTGTCGGCTTTTCTTTATCGCTCAGCAGAGCACCATATGGAACCATATTGGTATAAACAAATTTCTTTTTGCTTTCTGCGTTGCGACGAGCAAAAAGAGAAAAGGTTTGTTCCGCGGTTTCTTGATATGCGGGATGAAACAAAAAGTCTCGTTTTACCAACTGAAAACTCTTGATATTACCAAGCTGAATAGGAAGCCCGCACAAATCAATTAATTGTCCCATAGTATGCCTCCTGAAGTTTCATTAGTAATGCTATTTTAGTTGGTTAACATGCAACTGTCAAGAAAAGCCGTTACCCCTTCAACCCCTTCACGATCTCCCGGATCAGCCCCACCCGCCGGAACGGCGTCATCAGGTACCAGCCATCGGTATAAGGCTCGATCTCTTTGGCAATATGCACGGAGATCTCCGCTGCCAGCTTTTCGGCCTCCTCCCGCTCCAGCCCCTTGTACCTTTCGGCGATCTCCGGGCTCACCCGCATACCGGCGATCTCGTTGTTGAGAAAACAGGCGTTGCGGTAGCTGACGATGGGGAACACCCCGCCAAGGATCTTGCCCTGCAGCTCCTGCCGGGCCAGCTTCAGGTTTTCCAATGCCTCTTTGGAAAGCACCGGCTGGGTCAGAAAGCCGGATACGCCGCAGGCTTCCTTCTCTTTGGCCAGCTCCAGCTGCACCTTGAAATTGACCGCGTTCAGGTTGAGGGCGGCAAAGATGCGGAAGGGGTTGGCCAATTGTCCGTTCAGCTCGGTGATGTAGGCCGCCAGCTTGCGGGAGTTGAAGTTGAATACGCTCTTGACCGATGCCCGCTCCTCGGTGGGTACCGGGTCGCCGGTAACGATGAGCACATTCCGAACGCCCTCCATGGCAAGGCCCAGCAGCAGGGCCTTGGTGGCGTTCAGGTTCCGGTCGCGGCAGGTCATGTGGGGCAATACCGCCATGCCCATCTCCCGCTTCAGCTTGCAGGCCAAAAGGCTGCTGTCTGCCCGGGGACGGGCGATGGGGCAATCCGCAATGGTGATGGCATCCACCTGAGCATCCCGGAGGGTCTGCACATCGCTGAGAAAGGGAGCGATGCGGTCATCCGCCGGGGGATCCAGCTCCACGGCGATGATGCGCTGCCCGGCGGCCAGCTTCTCCCAGATGGGGTTGGGCTGGGCAGGGGGATCCGCCTCCGCCTCCCCGGTGCGGGGCTGGGCAGCGGCCAGGGCGGGGGCATCCTTCAGGGCCTTGGCAAGGGCTGCGATGTGCTCCGGCGTGGTGCCGCAGCAGCCGCCCAGAATGGCAGCCCCGGCGGTGCGCAGCTGCACCATGCGCTCGGCAAAGTATTCCGGCGTGCCCTGGTACACGGTGCGCCGCCCCACCACGGTGGGGTAGCCTGCGTTGGGCATGACGGAAAGGTACTTGCCGTTCAGCTGAGCGTTCTGCAAAAGCGAGAGCATATGGTGGGGGCCGGAGACGCAGTTGAGGCCTACCGCATCCACCTGCGGGATGCGTGCGGTGCGCTCCAGAAGCCCCTTGCCGCCGATGCCCTCCCGGGTAAAGCCCTCCGGGCGCACGGCATAGGAGACCAGCAGAAATGCCTCCGGGCATACGGCCTTCAGGTGCTCCGCCGCTTCCTTTATGCCCTCATCGGAGGAAAGGGTCTCCACAAGAAAGCAGGTAATGCCCTGCTGCACAAACAGATCCATCTGCCGGGCGAAGCATTGGGCGGGCTTTACCGGCATGCCCAGCGGCGCAGGGCCCAGATCGGCAAACACGGCGGCACCGGTTTCTGCCGCCGCCTGCTGCGCCAGGGCGCAGGCAGCATTCAGCTGCCGCCGGGCTTCCTCCTCCCGCCCCTCGGCAATGGCGGCGCTCAGGGAAAAGGTGTTGGTCTGTATGGCGTTGCAGCCCGCTGCCAGATACGCCCGGTGAATGGCCAGGATCTGCTCCGGGTCTTCCAGGTTGGCCTGCTCGCAGGCGGCTTCGCTGCGCCGGGGCAGGGCGGCGTACAGGGTGCCCATGGCCCCATCCAGCAAAAGGGGCAGCCCCTTTTGCAAATGCTCCCGAATCTTCAAAGGGGATCCCCCTCCTTTATCCCAAAATGGTCTTGGTCACTTCGGCGGCCTGCCGGGCATCGGCAGCGTAGGTAACGCCCAGCCGCTGGGCATACTCCGGCGTTACCACCGCACCGCCCACCATGATGGCGGGCGGCTCCGGCAGGGCCTGCAAAAGGGCGATGGTCTCCTCCATGGCGGGCAGGGTGGTGGTCATCAGTGCAGAAAGCCCCACCAGCCGGATGCGCTGGGCGGTGACCGTCTCCACGATGGTCTCCGGCGGCACGTCCCGCCCCAGATCGATCACCTTGTAGCCGTAGTTCTCCAGCACTGTTTTGACGATGTTCTTGCCGATGTCGTGGATATCGCCCTTTACGGTGGCAATGACCAGCCTGCCTTTTTCCACAGGCTTTTCGCCGCCATCCTGCATGGCGGCACGGATGTGGTCGAACACCGCCTGGGCAGCCTGCGCCGCACCCAGCAGCTGGGGCAGGAACAGCTTGCCGCTTTCGTAGGCCGCGCCTACCCGATCCAGCGAGGGGATCAGGCGCTTCTCCACAAGGCTCATGCCGCTTTCGCCTGCTGCCAGCAGAACTTTGGCCGCATCGGCGGCCTCCTTCTGCAGGCCCCGGTAGATGCTTTCTTCAAGGCTCAGCGCCTGTCCGGCGGCCTTGGGGGCAGCCGGGGCAGCGGCGGCATCGGCAAAGCGGGCCACATAGGCGGCGCACTGGCTATCCTCGCAGCAGAGCACCCGGTGGGCGGCGATGGCATCCATCAGCTCTGTCTGGTTGGGGTTGATGATGGGCAGCGTAAGCCCGGCGGCCAGCGCCTGCACCATGAACGTCTGGGTGATCAGCGGCCGGTTGGGCAGCCCGAAGGAGATATTGCTCACGCCCAGCACTGTGTTCAGGCCCAGCTCGCAGCGCACGGTGTGCAGGGCCTTCAGGGTCTCGGCGGCCTGCTCCTGCTGGGCAGATACCGTCAGCGCAAGGCAGTCGATCCACAGATCCTCATCCGGGATGCCGATGGCATTGGCAGCTGCCTTGATGCGCTTTGCAATGGTGATGCGCTCCTCTGCGGTGGCAGGCAGGCCTTTTTCATCCATGCACAGCCCTACCACGGATGCGCCGTATTTCTTCACGATGGGCAGCACCGTGCGCAACGACTCCTCCGAGCCGTTCACCGAGTTGACGGCGGCCTTGCCGTTGTAGACCCGGAGGGCGTTCTCCAGCGCCGCCGGGTTGGTGGTATCCAGCTGCAGGGGCAGGGGCACCACGCTTTGCAGCTTCTTGACCACCCGGGGCAGTAGCTCCTCCTCGTTTACGCCGGGCATACCCACGTTCACATCCAGCAGGTCTGCGCCCGCATCCATCTGCTCCACGGCAAGGGCGGCCACATAGTCCAGATCGTTTTCCAGCAGGGCCTGCTTCAGCCGCTTTTTGCCGGTGGGGTTGATGCGCTCGCCGATCACCCGCACGCCGTTGACCGGCAGCGGGGCGGTGGGGGAGCAAACAAAGCTGCCGCCCTCCGGCTTGCCGGGGGTGGGCTGAACGGTGGCCAGAGCAGCCCTGAGGGCGCTCAGGTAGTCGGGGCTCGTGCCGCAGCAGCCGCCCAACAGGGTGGCACCCGCCCGGGCGCAATCCAGCATGGCCTGGGCATATTGGGCGGGGGTCAGGTCGTAAGCGCCGGTATCCGGGTCGGGCAGACCGGCGTTGGGCTTGGCGATGATGGGCAGCCCGGTGTGCTGCCGCAGCTCCCGGATGAAGGGCGCGGCCTGTACCGGCCCCAGCGAGCAGTTGATGCCGATGGCATCTGCCCCCAGCCCCTCCAGGGTATGGGCCATGGAGGCAAGGGTGCAGCCGGTAAAGGTGCGCCCGGCGGCTTCGAAGCTCATGGTCACCAGCACGGGCAGGGAGGTGTTCTCCTTTACCGCCAGCAGGGCTGCCTTGGCCTCGTAGAGGTCGGTCATGGTCTCGATCACGGCCAGGTCGGCTCCGGCGGCGGCACCGGCTTTGGCCATCTGGGCAAAGAGAGCGTAGGCATCCTCAAAGGTGAGGGTGCCCATGGGCTCCAGCAGCTCGCCGATGGGGCCCATATCCAGCGCCACCAGCGCATCGGTGCCTTCGGCTGCCTTTTTAGCCAGCTGCACCGCCGGAGGGATCACCTGCTCCGGGGTCAGCCCGGCAGGGGCCAGCTTGCGGGCATTGGCACCGAAGGTGTTGGTATAGAGGATGCGGCTGCCTGCCTCCACATACATCCGATGGATGCGGGTAACGGCCTCCGGGGCGGTCAGGTTCATCTCCTCCGGGTGCATGCCGGGCTTCAGCCCATTTTGCTGGAGCAGGGTGCCCATGGCACCATCCAGCTGAATAAAGCCTTGATCAAAGCGAATCACAGCGTTTTCCATCCTTTCTGAGATTGCAGGTATCCCGGAGGGCGCAGTGGGCGCAGCCCCGGATCCTCGCCTGCCGGGGCGCAGTGCTCAGCCCCACGATGGCGGTAACGGTCTTGGAGGGGTTCATCAGGCAGGTGTCGGTCAGGTAGACGCCTGCCAGACGGGTGGCATCCAGCGCCCGCAGCAGCTGCGGCTGCAGGGTAAGAGGCAGGTCGCCGTAGCCGGGGGAGAAGCGGTCGGTCAGGTACAGGCCGGGGCATTCTTCCCGCAGGGCAGCCTCTGCCCGGTCGCAGGCCTCCTCCACCAGCACGCTGCCGCAGGCATCCAGCAGGGCCGCCTGCGCCATGCCTCTGGCCTGCTGGGTGCGCAGCATGCTGTCAAAGGGCAGGCCGAGGGTGGCCAGCAGCAGCGCCGCCTTATGGCAGCCCTCCAGCATGGTATGGGCCAGCGTGCCGGAAAGGGTCAGTACCGGGGCACCGTCTGCCCCTAAAAGCGAATATGTGCCGGTGGCTGCATCCGCAGCGAGGGGAAACACCCGGCACAGGGTCTTGGGGGCGGCTGCTGCCTCTGCCCGGGCGAGCAGCTGCTCCGCCTCCCGGCGCAGGGCCGGTGCCTCGCTGCTCTCCTTGAGGGTTTCGCTGCCTGCGCCCAGATAGCGCAGAACCTCGTCCGCACGCCCGCTCACAGCGCCGCCTCCCTTTGCAGGAACTGTCTGAGGGCGGTGTATTCCCGCTGGTAGGAGCCCCGCTTGGGCTCGCTTTCGGCAGCGTATTCCTCGTGCCGGGCAAAGATGGCCTCCGCCTCACGGATATTCATCCATTCGGCGACCAGCCCGCGGTCGGCCTCCTGGGGGGTAAGGGCCTGCCTGCCCTCCGCCACCGGGCTGCACAGAAAATAGTAGCTGACGAACAGCCAGTCTTCATAATGCTCCTGCAGGCAGAACAGGGGCTTTTCGATGCGGGCCACCACGCCGGTCTCCTCTTCGATCTCGCGCAGGCAGCATTCCGGAAGGCTTTCACCCTCCTCCAACCCGCCGCCGGGGATCAGGTACCAGCCGGACTTCAGCTCGTGGGAGATGAGCAGCTCATCGCCCCGGAGCACGATGCCCCGGCAGCCTGCCCGCACATGGGTGTAGGTGGGAAACGCGTTGGCACCGACGATCTCAATGACGGGCAGACCGGCGAACAACGCAGGTACCGGGTAGGCCATGGGAAGCCTCCTTTCACGGTCAGGCAAAGACGATCACCAGCACCACATAGAGCAGGATGCCGATGAGCGTAAGCAGAGAAAGCGCAGAGGAGATATCCGCCCGCTCCTCCTCCACATCGGCAAAGATGGGCAGCACATAGGGCGGGGGCAGGATGAGCATCATCAGCAGCGCGCCGGTGTGCATCACGTTGCCCAGCAGCCGGTTGGCAACGAGCAGCAGCCCCAGCACCACAGCGGATACCGCCAGCCGCAGCCCTACCAGCTTGAGGGTCTCCTTCCAGCGCACATCGGCAAAGACCAGATCGTAGCCGATGGCCAGCAGGATGATGGCGCTGGTGGGGGCGGCAACGAAATCGGTCACGGCGTTGATGATGCCGCTGATGCCCGAGGGGATGAGCGCCCTGTACAGCCCGCTCACGCCCACGATGAGACCGGCGATGATGGCCCACACAGTGGGGGAGGCGACGGCCTCCTGCACCACGCCCCGCAGCCCGCCCTTGCCGGCCAGCAGCGCCTTGTACACGGTAAAGACGAACAGCACCTGGCCCAGATCCACAATGGCAAAGGCAGGGCGCTCCGCTTCGGAAAACAGGATGGCAAACAGGGCATAGCCCAGCATACCGGCCTCAAAGCCAGCCGCCATAAAGGGGCTGAGCCGCCCCTTCAGGCCAAAGAGCCTGCAGCCCGCAAAGCCCAGAAACAACGCCAGCAGACAGGCCGCAAACATGGTCACCGGGATCGAGATGCTGGAAAGGCTGTATTCTGCCGTGGCAAAGGCCGAAAACATGACCGCAGGCAGCGTGATGTTCACCGCAACCGATTTTAAGGTGTTTACCCCCTCCCGGGAGAGCAGCTTGGTTTTGCGGCAGAGCATGCCGAGCCCCAGCATCAAAAAGACGGGCAGCGCTTTTTCCAGAATACCAACGATGTTGATCATAGAGCGTACCTCCCGGTAAATACAGCGTTTTCATGGGCATTATACCATAGTTCCGGGCCCGTGGGGAGAAGCGTGCAAAAAGGGTGCGGAAAAAGAACCGTCCGGCTAACAAAATAATGTGTGTTATTAGTTGAAAACCCGCTTGTATTCCCGGGCAGTTCATGCTAAAATGCTCAAAACCTCAAAAACAACCCCATAATCACCAAGGAAAAGAGGACTGTTACCATGGAGAGAAGAAGTCAGCCTACCGGCTTTGTTCTCAACGAAAAGACGGGTTATTTCCAGTGCGCCGGTGTTGATGTGATGGCCTTCAGCGATTTTTATGCCGCCGGGCACCAGAGCGGCGTCAGCATTCTGATGCACGGCCGGCGCGTGGCCACCAACGGCGACATCCGCTTTGAGCAGACCCCCGGCCAGTGGCAGCCCCTGCCCAAGCAGCAGGAGCGGGTGCCGGATGCAGAGACCAACACCATCAGCACCACCCTGCATTACCCGGATCCGGAACAGCACATGCGGGGCTTCAACCCCATGCTGTACCCGGATCTGGAGCTTACCTACACCGTGCGGGTGGAGGGTGCGGGTAGCGATGTGGTCGTCACCGTGGATCTGGATACCCCCGTGCCGGAGGCTTTTGCAGGCAAGCTGTGCTTCAATCTGGAACTGTTCCCCGGCGACCTGTTCGGCAAGCCCTGGATCATGGATGATACCCAGGGGATTTTCCCCAGCCAGCCCAACGGCCCCACGCTTGCGGTCAAGTCCAACTACGAACACACCGCTACCCTCAAGCCCATGGAGGGCATCACCGCAAACCGTGAGCACCTGGCCGGAGAGGGCAAGGGCTATAACCCCATCGTGGCCGACGATCTGATCGCTGCCCCCTATGCGGTGGGTCATCGCTTCACCGTGCGCCCGGATGAGCCTCTGTACCGCTTTACCGTGGTCTCCGAGCAAGTGCCCATCAAGCTCTACGATGGCCGCATGAACCACAACAACGGCTGGTTCGTGCTCAGTGCCGAGCTGCCCATGGGCGTTACCAAGGGCGCGCTGCGATGGGTCATCACCCCCAATGTGGTGGAGAGCTGGCGCTACACCCCCGTGGTGCAGACCTCTCAGGTGGGCTATCTGCCCATGCAGCCCAAGCAGGCGGTCATCGAGCTGGATGCCCGGGAGGAGGCCCGCCTGCCGGTGGAGCTTCTCCGCATCGATGCCTGCGGTCCCGTGCCGGTACGCAGCCAAATGGGCAATGAGTGGGGGCGCTTTCTGCGCTACAACTACCTTACCTTCGATTTTTCCGATGTGACCGAGCCGGGCCTTTACCAGGTGCGCTACGGCAGCGAAAGCTCCTCCGTGTTCCGCATCGGTGCGGATGTGTTCGACCGGGGCGTCTGGCAGCCGGTGCTGGAGTACTTCCTGCCGGTGCAGATGTGCCATATGCGGGTCAACGAGAAGTACCGCGTCTGGCACGGCCTGTGCCACGATGACGATGCCCGCATGGCTCCCGTCAACTGGAACCATTTCGACGGCTACAAGCAGGAGGGCAGCACCCTTTGCAAGTATCAGCCCGGCGAGCAGGTGCCCGGCCTCAACGTGGGCGGCTGGCACGATGCGGGCGACTTTGACCTGCGCATCGAGTCGCAGGCGGGGGAGGCCTACATCCTTACCCTGATCTACGAAGCCTTCCATGTGGATTACGATGCCACCGCCATCGACCAGCAGACCAAGACGGTGGAGATCCACCAGCCGGATGGCAAGAACGACATCCTCCAGCAGATCGAGCACGGCACCCTCTCTGTGATGGCGGGCTACAATGCGCTGGGGCGGCTGTACCGGGGCATCATCTGCAACGACCTGCGCCAGTACGTGCTTCTGGGCGACCCGGCCAATATGACCGACGGCCTCCCCGGCGGCGAGGACGACCGTTGGGTCTTTACCGAGGATAACCCGCCCCGTGAGCTTTCCACCGCTGCCCAGCTGGCGGCCATCAGCCGTGCGCTGACCGGCTTCAACGATGCTTTGGCCCAGGATGCCCTGAAGGCAGCCCGGGAACTGTTTGAGGTGACGGATCACCACCATAACCAGTGGGCGGAAGCCTCTGCGGTGCATGCGGCCTGCGAGCTGCTCATCACCACCGGTGAGGAGCGCTACCGGGCGTACCTGCTGGACGCTGCCCAGCTGATCGCCGAAAACATCAGGCGCATGGGCTGGATCGCCGCCCGTGCCCTGCCCTGGGTGAAGGATGAAGCCTTCACCGCCAAGGTACGCACTGCGCTGGAGGGCCACCGGGCTGAGATCGACGCCCTGTGCGGCGAGACCCCCTACGGCATCCCCTACCAGCCCCATATCTGGGGCGCAGGCTGGCAGATCCAGCGGATGGGCATGGAGTTTTACTTCCTGCACAAGGCCTTCCCCGATCTGTTCGACCCGGCGCTGCTGCTCAACTCCCTCAACTTCGTGCTGGGCTGCCACCCGGGCAGCAACACCGCCTCCTTTGCCTCCGGCGTGGGTGCGGTCTCCACCACCACCGCCTACGGCATGAACCGTGGCGACTTCTCCTTCATCCCCGGCGGCGTAGTTTCCGGCACCGCCCTCATCCGCCCCGACTTCCCCGAGCTGCTCAAGTGGCCCTTCCTCTGGCAGCAGACCGAGTATGTGCTGGGCGGCGGCTCCAGCTGCTACATGTTCCTGGTGCTGGCGGCACGGCAGCTGATGGGGGAGTAAGGCCCGAACAACTGTGACCGAATCAAAAGAACCGTTTGCAGCGTTTGCTGCAAACGGTTCTTTTGCTGCCCGGGAGCTTTGCCAAGGGCTTTCTGTTACTGCTCCTGTTTTTCGATCTTGCGCCGGTTGGTCTTGGTGTAGAGGAACAGATCCTGCTTCTGCCGCAGGGACAGGCCGCCCTCCCGCACATAATCGGCTGCACCGGCCTGGCTGGAAGCCTGCTTCAGCTGGCCGATCAGCCCCGCCACCACGCAGATGGCGGCGATGAGCGCAAACAGCCCCACGATCAGCAGGGTGCCGCTGCCCAGCTGCTTGATCAGGTGCAGGATCAGCGCACCGATGCCCATCACGCCCGAAAAAGCGCCCGCGCCCCACAGGAAGGCCTTGCCCTTGTCGGTGGGCACATCGCAGGTCAGCTTGCCGGTCTGGCCGTTGATGGCGAAGGTGTAGGTCTTGCCATCCTTCACGGTGGTAATGAGCCATACGGGCAGCAGCACGGGGGTCACCTTGCCGCCCTTGGAAGAGAAGCCCTTGCTGCGCTCCGTTACACTGGTGTAGCCGGTAACGCTGTTGCGGATCGCCTGGGTGATGCTGCTTTTTACACGCTCCACGGCGCGCTTCTCGCATTCTGCCGCATCCACATCCGCGTGGTCTGCCAGCGAGCCGGAAAGCACCGCCGGAGAGAAGGGGATGGCCTTGGAGAGGTCGTAGGGCTCCAGCGATTCGCTGATCTTGTTATCCAGCTTCACACTGCCGTCCACAGGGATGTTTTCGAAGCTCATGCTGCCGCTACGGGTAACGATGTAATGCGCAACGGTCTCGGTCTCCCACTCGTCGGTGCGGGTGGTGTGGCGCTTTTCGGCATTGTAGATGATGGTGGCATCCGCATCGCAGTCAAAGAGCCAGTAGGGCACATACAGCTTGCGGATCTCGGCGATCCGGTTGTCTTTCTTGAACAGGTTGGGCAGCAGCTTCTTGCCCTGGAAGTATTCCTCAAACAGCTTCTGCGCTTGCTCCTTGCTGATGGTGAAGGGAACCACCAGCTCCGGACGGATGCCGCCGTCGATCCGGTCGGGCAGGATGGTGGGGCTGCCGCAGTAGGGGCACTCGGTAGCCGTGGTGGTGCCTTCGGTGATCAGCTCGGCACCGCAGTTTTTGCAGTTGTAGGCCTTCAGCTGTGCCACATCGGCAGCGGCGTAGCCCTCGGTAGGGGTCTCGAAATCGATGCCGTTGCCGGTCTGGGCGGCATACATGGCCTCCATGGCGGCCAGATCGAACTGGCTGCCGCAGGCTGCGCAGAGCAGCTTGCCGCTGGCACCGTCGAAGCTGAGGGAGGATGCGCAGTTGGGGCATTTGTAAGCGACTGTACTCATTTGTCTCATACTCCTTTTGGCAGATGGGGAAGCCTGCTGCACATCGTACAACCGGCTTACTTGCTATTCGTTTGTTTTCTCGTGGCCTGTCCCCTTTATCATAACAGAAATAGACAGCTTTGTACAGTACCTGTGCTGTCCGGAGAATGGCTGGGATGTGCCGTCCGGAGAATGGCCGGGACAAGGTGTGCGCTGAGCGGCAGGGCAACCTTTGGCCCACCCATTGCGCCAAGCCGAAAAACCATGTATAATAAACCCCGCAGAACAAAGTTCCTCTGAAAGGACAGAGACAATATGGATATTTTTGCATACCTGGAAGGCATGGCTGTGCAGCATGGCCCCAGCGGTCATGAAGGCCCGGTGTCCCAGTGGCTGGCGGATCTGTTCCGCCCTCTGGTGGACAGTGTGGAGATCGACCCGCTGTACAACGTCATCGCCTGTAAAAAGGCTACCCGCCCCACCCCGGACGGCTCTCCCGCCCCCAAGGTGCTGCTCTGCGCCCATCAGGATGAGATCGCTCTCATGGTCTCCGACATCCTGAAGGACGGTACGCTGCGCATGGGTCAGGTGGGCGGTGTGGATCCCCGCATCCTGCCCGCAGGTGTGGTCAAGGTGCACGCCTCCCTCAGCGGCGAGGTGCTCACCGGCGTGGTGGGCGCGACCCCGCCCCACCTGCTCAGCGCAGCCGACCGCCAAAGCAACTACAAGCGGGAGGATCTGTTCGTGGATCTGGGCCTGAGCCCGGAAGCCGTGCGGGAGAAGGTGGCCATTGGCGACCTGATCACCCTCTGCGGCCCCGCCACCAAGCTGCTCAACGAGTGCTGCGCCGCCAAGACCATGGACGACCGCGCCTGCGTGGGCGTGCTGCTGGAGGCTGCGGAGCGGCTTCAGCGCATGCAGCACATGTGCGATATCTACTTCGTGGCCACCTCTCAGGAGGAGGTGGGCTGCAAGGGCGCTGCCGTGGCGGCCTATACGGTGGACCCCGACCTGGCTGTGGTGCTGGATGTATCCCACGCCACCATTCCCGCCAGCCGCCCGGATACCACCGTGCCGCTGGATGCCCCCGCCGCCACCTACGGCCCCTACATCCAGCACAAGCTGCTGGATAAGCTCAAGAAGACCGCAGGCGACAACCACATCAAGCTCAACACCGAGCACGCCACCAGCCGCACCGGTACCGATACCGACAATGTGCAGGTGGCCCGTGCGGGCATCCCCTGTGTGCTGATCGATCTGCCGCTGAAGTATATGCATACCACGGTAGAACTGCTGGATATGGGCGTCATCCGGGAGTGCGGGCGCTTGCTCAGCCACTTCCTGTGCGACATCGACGAAAGGTGGGATGAAGACCTATGGAGCTGAAACAGCTTTGTGAACTGCAGGGCATCAGCGGACGGGAGGAGCCCGTGCGCATGGCGGTCTACCACCGTTGCGTCGAAAAACTGGGCGAGGAGAACGTGACCATCGATAAGATGGGCAATGTGATCGCCCACAAGGCAGGCAAGAACCCCGATGCGCCCCATGTGATGCTCACCGCCCATATGGATGAGGTGGGCCTGATGGTGATCAACGCCACCGAGGATGGTCTGCTGCGGGTGCGCGCCATCGGCGGCATCGACCCCCGTGTGCTGGTCTCCAAGCGTGTGCGGGTGGGCTACGATGTGCCCGGCAAGGATGGCAAAGAGGGCAAGGAGGCCATCTCCGGCGTGATCGGTGCCATGGCCATCCACCAGCAGTCGGCGGCGGACCGCAAAAACGTGCTGCCCATCGACCAGCTGTTTGTGGATATCGGCGCCAAGGATAAGGACGAGGCCCTCCGCCACGCCCCCGCCGGTACCCCCATCACCTTTGATACCCCCTACACCCCCTTCGGCGACGGCCTGCTGCTGTGCAAGGCGGCGGACGACCGTGTGGGCTGCTACAACATGCTGCGCCTACTGGATGCAGAGGTCTCCGGCGATACCGACTTCGTCTTCACCTGCCAGGAGGAGGTGGGCTGCCGCGGCGCTCAGGGCGCTGCCTTCCGCCTGATGCCCGACATCGCCATCGCGCTGGAGGGCACCACCGCCAACGATGCGGGCGATATGCCCGAGGCCTCCAAGGTCTGCCGTGTGGGGCAGGGCGTTGCCATCAGCTTTATGGATAATGCCTCCATCGCCCAGCCGGAAATGTTTGCCGATATGATGGCCACCGCAAAGGCCTGCGGTGCCGCCCATCAGGTAAAGATGAGCGTATCCGGCGGCAACGAGGGCGGCGTGATGCAGCGCACCGGCATCGGTGTGCGCACCTGTGTGCTCAGCGTGCCCTGCCGCTACATCCACAGCCCCTCCACCGTCTGCTCCCTGAGCGATGTGGAGGCTCAGTACCAGCTGGCGAAAGCCTATCTTGAAAAGTAAGGGGGATTATGACCCATGTTTGATATGATCAAGAAACTGGTGGATGCCTACGGCCCCACCGGTCGGGAGACCCTTGTAGCCGATACCATCGAGGAAATGGTCAAGCCCTGTGTGGATACCATCCGCCGGGATGCCATGGGCAACCTGATCTGCGAAAAGCAGGGCATGGAGGGCGGCAAGCGCATCATGCTCTCCGCCCATATGGATCACATCGGCTTTATCGTTGTGGCGGTCGAGAAGGAAGGCTTCCTGCGGGTGATGCCCGTGGGCGGCATCGGCATGAATGCCAGCCTGACCCGTCATGTTACCTTCGGCAACGGCGTGCAGGGCATCATTGCCCGGGAGCCCGTCCGTGAGGGCGAGACCCCTGCCATGAAGCATATGTTCATCGATATCGGCGCAGAGAACGAGGCCGAGGCCCTGTCTATGGTCAACCTGGGCGATATGGCGGTCTACAGCAACGATTGCTTCCGCCTGGGCGAAAACAAGGTGGCCGCTCCCGCTATGGATGACCGCATCGCCTGCGCGCTGCTGGTGGCTGTGCTCAAGGAGCTGCCCGAAAAGACCAGGAACACCATCATCGCTGTCTTCTCCACCCAGGAGGAGGTGGGCTGCCGCGGTGCCAAGACCGCTGCCTATGGTGTGGAGCCGGATATCGGCATCGCCCTGGATGTGACCGCTAACGGCGATACCCCCGAGACCAAGCTGCCTGCCGTCAAGCTGGGCGCAGGCGCAGCCATCAAGGTGATGGATCGGGGCAGCATCTCCAACCCCGAATTGTTTAGCGACCTGCTGGCTGCCGGTAAAGCTGCAGGCGTGCCCACCCAGCGTGAGGTGCTGCCCTTCGGCGGTACCGATGCCAGCGCCATTCAGCTGAGCCGGGGCGGCGTAAAGGTCTGTACCGTATCCATCCCCTGCCGCTATGTGCACAGCGCCTGCGAGGTCATCGACCTGCGGGATGTGGATGCGGCCAAGAAGCTGCTGGTGGAGTATCTTAAGTAATGAGGGATGGGGCCAAAGGGCTCTGCCCTTTGGAAACCCGGCAGGGGCATGATGCCCCTGCACCCTGCGTGCTGCGCCCGTTTGCGGGCGCAGCTTTTGTATATACAGCGTATTTCACTTTCGGACGAACGCGTTATCTGATATAATCAAGATGAAACACACGGAAGGGAGGCGCAGCGGATGCAGACCCGATATCCGATCCTGCTGGTGCACGGCCTTGCCATGAAGGATGTGCTCTTTCTGCGCGCCTTTGGCAGCATCGACCGCATCCTCCGCTCGGAGGGGCACCGGGTCTTTGTGAGCCGGATCGACAGCTTCGGCAGCATCGAGACCAATGCGGCTGCGCTGAAAGGCGAGATCGCCGACCTGCTTTTGGAGACAGGCGCGGAAAAGGTGAACATCATCGCCCACTCCAAGGGCGGGCTGGATGCAAAGCATATGATCTCGGCGCTGGATATGGCCGGAAGGGTGGCCTCGCTCACCACGCTGTGCACGCCCCACAAGGGCTCGCCGGTGGCCGATTTTGTTTTGGGGCTGCCCAAATGGCTGCTGCGACCTGCGGCGGCGGTGGTCAACGGCGTGTATCGCCTGCTGGGAGACCGGCAGCCGGATTGCCTGACCGCCGTGACCCAGCTCCGGCGGGTGGAAGAGACGCTGGGGCAGGAGACGGTCTGTTTTTCCGATCAGGTGTACTGCCAGAGCTTTTCGGCAGTGATGCGCAAGGGCGACCGGAAAGCGGATTTCGTGATGCGGATCCCCCTGCTGGTCTCCCGCTATATGGAAAAAGATCGGGAGAGCGATGGCCTGGTGCCCAGGGATTCCACCCTCTTCGGTGCCTACCGGGGCGATGCGCTGGATGGCAGCGTCTCCCATACCGAGATGGTAGACTTTCTGGTGGCCGGGAAAAAGCGGGAGCGCATCCATGCGTTCTACTCCGCATTGTGCAAGGAATTGGTGCAGATGGGCTTCTGAGCGCCTGCGGGTGCCGGGCTTCTGTCTGCCGGTGAAAGTTTTTTCTGTACTGCGGTGCGCTGAACTGGTTCTATGTGCTGTACTACATCATTCGCTATTGAGCGCCATTTTACTTTGCCGTGCTGTGAACGGTGCGGCGGAAAAACCAACACAACGATACGGAGCGTAGCCCTATGAACATCAAACTGGCGATTTTCGATTTTGACGGTACCCTTTGCGATACCCGGGCCCCCATCATTGCCGCCAAGCAGGAGACCATGCGCCTCTACGGCCTGCCGGTCAGGGATGAGGCCGCCTGCGCCTCCACCATCGGCTATACGGCAAAGGAGGGCTTTCAGCGGCTGTTCCCCGGCATTGAGGATAAGCTGCTGGAAAACTGCGTTGCCACCTACCGCGGGCTGTTTGAGGAAAAGAAAGCGGAAATGCCGCCCGTGCTGTTCCCCGGCGTTTCGGAAACGCTGCAGAAGCTGCGGGA
Source organism: Clostridiales bacterium (assembly GCA_015056315.1). Classification (GTDB taxonomy): domain Bacteria; phylum Bacillota; class Clostridia; order Christensenellales; family Aristaeellaceae; genus Limiplasma. Next base: position 16,087 of record SVGN01000022.1, on the reverse strand, counting down.
GATGGGCATCGTCTGCACCATTGCCACGGCCCGCAACCAGGTATCCTGCCACGAGATGCTGGCGGGGCTGGGCATCAAGGGCTGCTTCTCCTACATCCTCTGCGGCGAAAGCACAGAGCACCTGAAGCCCCACCCGGAGGCGGTACTCAAGACCATGGCGGAGCTGGGCTTTGCCCCGGAGGAGACGCTGGTCATCGGCGATATGCCGATGGACATCCTCATGGGCAAGGGCGCACAGGCCTATGCCTGCGGCGTTACCTACGGCAATGCCGACCGGGAGACGCTGCTGAAAAACGGTGCGGATTTTGTGATCGATGCGATCGGGGAGCTGATCCCACTGCTTGGCTGAAGGAGAGATGCATGGAGATGGTTGAATATCGCAGGCTGACCCCGGCGGATACGCATATCATTACCATGGACTATGATACGGAAACGCTGGAACGTTTTCTGAGGAATCCTGATCACTACCTTTTTGCCGGCATCGCGGGCGGCCGGGTGGTTGCATGGCTGTATGGCTATGGACTTTTGCGTCCGGATGGACGAAGCATGTTTTATATCCACTCGGTGGATGTGGTGCCGGAGCGGCAGGGCATGGGGATTGGAACAGAACTGATGGCTTTTACGCTGGCAGCCCTCCGGGAGGAAAAGAAATACTACAAGTGTTTTGTTCTTGCGGAGCCGGATAACGAAAGAGCATGCAGGCTGTACCGGAAGGTCGCGGCTCGGGAGGAGCAGCTGCTGTTCAGCAAGAGGTTGGATGCAGAAACGTAATTGGATATGGAAAAGCCGTCCGGATATTTGTCCGGACGGCTTTTCCATGCATCAGTTATCCTTCTGCTTCTCTCTGAGAATGAACCGGATGGGCGTACCCACAAAGCCGAAGCTCTTGCGGAACTGGTTCTCCAGATAGCGCTCGTAGGCGAAGTGCATCAGCTCTTCGTTGTTGATGAAGAACACGAAGGTGGGCGGGCATACGCTCTGCTGGGTGGCGTAGTAGATCTTCAGGCGGCGGCCTGCGGTCATGGGAGGCTGCAGGCTGGCTTGGGCATCGGCCAGGGCCTCGTTGAGCACGCCGGTGGGGATGCGCTTGCGGTACTGCTCAAAGGCGGCCTTTACCGCACCCAGCACGGTGTTCACGCGCTGGCCGGTCAGTGCGGAGAGGAACAGCACAGGGGCATAGCTCATGAATTTCAGATCGCCGAGGATCTTCTTGCGCATCTGCTCCATGGTGTTGGTATCCTTCTCGATGGCATCCCACTTGTTCACCACCACGATGACGGCCTTGCCGGCGTTCAGGATGAGGCCTGCGATCTTGGTATCCTGCTCGGTAACACCGGTCTGGGCATCGATCAGCAAAAGAGCCACGTCGCAGCGGTCGATGGCGGCGATGGAGCGCAGCACGCTGTAGCGCTCCAGAGACTCATCCTCCACCGCCTTCTTCTTGCGCATACCGGCGGTATCGATGATGTTGAAGCGGGTGCCGTCCGTATCGGTAAAGAGGGTATCGATGGCATCGCGGGTGGTGCCGGGGATATCGCTGACCATGGTGCGCTCCTGGCCCAGCAGCTTGTTGGTCAGGCTGCTCTTGCCCACATTGGGGCGGCCTACCAGCGCCAGCTGGATCACGTGCTCATCGTCCTCCATCTCATCCTCCTGAGCGGGGGGCAGCTCCTTGACGATGGCCTCCAGCAGGTCGCCCAGGCCCAGCATGTTGGTGGCGCTGATGGCGATGGGGTCGCCCAGGCCCAGGTTGTAGTATTCGTAGAGCTGGTCGTTGAGGCCCATGTGGTCCATCTTGTTCACCACCAGCAGCAGGGGCTTGTGGGTCTTGCGCAGGTAGTTGGCGATGTCCTCATCATCGGGGGTCATGCCGGTGCGGCCGTCGCAGAAGAAGCAGATCACATCGGCGGTGTCCATAGCGATCTCCGCCTGGCGGCGCATCTGGCTCAGCAGTACATCCTCGGAGCGCATGTCCAGACCGCCGGTATCCACCATGCTGAAGCGGCGGCCCATCCATTCCACGTCTGCGTATACGCGGTCCCGGGTAACACCGGGGATATCCTCCACGATGGAGATACGCCGGCCGGCGATTTTATTGAAGAAAGTGGATTTGCCCACGTTGGGGCGGCCAACGATGGCCACAAGCGGTTTTGCCATTATTCTCTACCTCTCAATGCGTCGTACAGTGCCTGCCCGTCGTTCTCCACCAGCTGTACCGGCAGCGGCGAGCGTTTGCAGAAATCATCGATGTGCATATCATCCAGGAACAGATCCCGCTCGTGGCGCAGCATCACGGCGCACAGGAGCAGGGTATCGCAGCCCTGGATGTTCTCGGGGGTCAGTGCGGCGAGCACATCGCCGCCGGTCAAAAGACCGGTAACGGTGACCGTTTCGCCAAAGAAACGGTTGATCACCGGCAGCACCCGAACCGTTGTGCCCTCGGGGGCAAAGCGCTTGCACAGCCGCCGGATGTGGGGGGCGGCGCTTACGCCGGTAACGATCAGATAGTGCTTGCCGGGGGCGGGGGCGGAGGGCTCGTCGTCGAAAAGCTGTGCATCCTCCATCTCCATCTCCAGCCTGCGCAGAAGGCCTACGCCGTTCTCGATCTGGGGAAAACCCTCGTACCAATCCTCGTCGGGTATGGTGCGCCCGCACAGGCAGTAGAATTCATCGCTGGGGAAGGCGAAGGTGGTGCCCAGCTGCTGCCTGCATTCCGCCTGGAGGGGGGCGATGCTGTCCAAAAGGGCGGCGGCCCCTTCGGCGGTGAAGGGAGTAAGGGGCGCAAGACCTTCCCGGCATTTGGTGAGCCCCACCGGCACCATGGCCACCGTCATGGCAGCAGGGGCCAGCGTGCGCAGATCCCGCAGGGTGCGCAGCAGAACCTCTCCATCGTTGTAGCCGGGGCAGACCACGATCTGGCAGTGGAAGCGGATGCCCGCATCCTTCAGCCGGGTCAGCCGCTCCATCAGGTCGCCCGCAAAGCGGTTGTTCATCATCCGGCAGCGAAGCGCCGGGTCGGTGGCGTGTACGCTGATGTACAGCGGCGAGGCTTTGCGCTTGATGATGCGCTCCAGCTCCTCTTCGCTCACGTTGGTCAGGGTAACGAAGTTGCCCATCATCAGCGAATAGCGCCAGTCATCGTCCTTTACGTAGAGGGTATCCCGAAGGCCCTTCGGCATCTGGTCGATGAAGCAGAACATGCATTTGTTGTGACAGGTGCGGGGCGAGAGCGTCATGCTCTGGCCAAAGTGCAGGCCCAGCGGTTCCCATTCCTCCTTGCGCAGGGAGATGGTCTCTTCCGTGCCATCCTTGCGCCGGAGCGACAGCTTGAGCCGGTCTGAGGCGATCAGCGCCTGGTAATCGATCTCGTCCACAATGGCTTCGCCGTTGATGGCGCACAGCGCATCTCCGGCCTCCAGCCCGTATCGCTGGGCAGGGCTGCCCGGTTCCACCGCGGTGATCAGGTGCTCCATAGCCACGCTCCTTTCCGGTGCATCCGCTATTTGCAAACGGTGCATAACCAATTTATCATACTCCATAAACCGGTAATAAGTCAAGCAAGGCCGTTCGCAGCAGGCTTGCACAGCAGCTTCATACTGCTACAAATGTTACGGAAAGATTACGTTGACTTATCCCTACCCGTGGTCTATAATGAAAACGTTGCAGTATTTAGATCCGATTGGATTTCCCACCACGTTTATTGCTCAGAAGGAGGCTACACTGTGAAGAAGATCATTTCCATGCTGTTGGTCTGCGCTCTGGTCGCTGCCAGCGGTCTGGCCCTGGCTGCCGCTCCCGATAAGGGTGCTGTTTACACCATGGATACCGCCGGTGCCATGGTGCTGCAGAACGATAAGGACCGCGGCATCGCTTACGATAAGGATCAGCTCACCAACAACCCTGTTATCGAGGGCGTAAGCCCCACCACCGGTCTGCCCGTGGGCGAGGGCTGGTACTACCCCGTGCTGGTGCAGATCAGCAACCCCGAGGATACCATCAAGTACAACGGCAAGAATGTTACCTTTGCCGGTATCGGTCTGCGCGCTCCCTGGGGCGGCCAGTATGCCGATATCGTCTACGAAGGCCTGCTTTACCGCGAGGGTCAGACCCGTATGACCTTCCTCTTCAGCGACAGCCTGCTGCAGGGCCAGCCCACCAGCGCCGGCCCCGTGCGCTCTGCCCGTATCGGCCATGCGCTGCTGCGTGAAGAATGGCAGGGCGGCATCGCCTTCTTTGGCGGCCCCTCCGCTGATGGCAACGACATCGTCAAGCTCTTCAAGGAGCTGGGTGCTTCCGAAAAGGGTGCTGCCTTCAACCTGGAGTACACCAACCGCTACAAGGATTACCACTACCGCGTTACCGGCCTCAAGAGCCCCGAGAACGTGACTGTGGATCCCGCCGGCATCCGGGAGCTGGTGCCCGAAGAGTACCGCGAGATCGAGCAGCGCCCCTTCCTGTTCGTGGATGAGAACATCTACACCAAGGGCTATGATAAGGCTCTCTCCGTCAATCTGGATTGGGGCCACAAGCGCCATATCTCCCATTTCTACTACGATGAGGCCACCGGCACCTACCAGCGCTACTCCGGCGCGGTGCCCTACACCACCTTCCTCTCTGTGGATGACCGCAGCAGCGAGACCGCTCAGCAGATGAGCTTCGCCAACGTGATCGTGCAGCGCGTGCCCTACGAGTTTGTGGATAACAACCCCATCATGCCCAAGATGCAGGCTGTGGGCCAGGGCAATGCGGATATCTTCATCGGCGGCCGCTACATTCCCGGCTACTGGGTACGTGAGAGCGTTACCAGCCCCACCGTCTTCTTCGATGATAAGGGCAACGAGATCCAGCTCTGCCGCGGCAAGACCTTTATTGCCCACTTCCCCGCAGAGCGCCTGCTCACCTACACCACCAAGTAAACAACGCTTTTCCGGAGAGCCGCAGCATACCGCTGCGGCTCTTTTCCATACTTTCCCTTATGGATTTGGCGGTTGCAACCGAAACGGTTCTGTTCTATAATAAAATATATCATGCCCGCCCGGGTGGCGGTTCGGAAGGATGGCTGTTATATGAATCAGTTCCGGCAGAATCCTGTTATGTTTTATCTGCGTACGCTCACCTATGCCCTCACGGCCCTCAGCCTGCGGCTGGTGATGCTGGCCCCCCTGCTTTTGCTGCTGCTCCCTGCGGGCAACCTGTGGCGCTGGGGTGCTCTTTTGTGCCCCCTGCTGCTGATCTTTGTGGTGCTGCCCATGCGCTATTCCTTTGCGGATGCACTGGTGCAGAAGCCCCGCCAGCGCTGCTTCTCTTTTGATACCGCACTGAGCGTGGAGCACTGGGGCGAGAAGCTGGGCGAGAGCTTTCTGCACCTGCTGAGCGTTGCCAAGTGGGCGCTGCCCTTGGTGGCCATGGTGCTGTTTGCCAGCTGGTATTATCTCTTCCCCCTGGAAGAGAACCCTGCCGAGCTGATGAACGCCCTGAACGCCATGGGACAGTGGGCTGCCTCTGTCTGGCATGCGGTAGCCGATTTCTTTGTCCGTCTGTTTGGCGGCACGCCCGAGGCGCATCTGCAGGGCGGCTGGGCAGAGGGCATCTATGTGATCGGCATCGTGCTGGGCATCGGCCTGTTGGTGCTGCTCTACGGCGTTGTGCGCAACAGCTGCAACCGCTACATCTGGGTGGCCGCCACCCGTGAGGAGCGCACCCCCCGCACCGAGATCCGCCGCCGTATGCGTGGCCGCCGCTGGCTGCAACTGCTGGTGGCGCTGTGCAACCTGCTGCTGCTCCTGCCCTGGCTGGTGGTGGTGGTGCTGCATGTACAGGCTGCCTTTGCCCCTGCTATGGAACTGGTAGCGGGCTGGTTGGTGATGGGCGATGTGATGACCATGGATCTCTCCGGTCTCACCCTGCCGCTCACGCTGGCATTCTTCCTGCTGTACCTGCCCCTGCTGCCTGTTCGCCGCATCCTGACGGCCACCTTCTCCACTGCCCGCAAGCGCCACGCCATGCCGGACAGCTTCGAGACCCCCGTGCCGGACAGCGCAGCCGCCCGCAGCATCCGTGCTTCCCAGACGGTTTCCGACGTGCCCATGCCGGATGCGCCTGTGGTGCCTGAGTGGGTAAAGCGCGAGACCGTGGGCTTCTACCCCCAGAACCAGCAGAGCGTGGAAAAGTAAACCATGAGACTCGATAAGTACCTTTCCCTCAGTGGGGAAAGATCCCGCAGCGAGGCGGGCAAGCTGATCCGCTCCGGTGCCGTACGGGTGGACGGGCAGGTGGCCCTCCGCCCGGAGACGCAGGTAACGGAAGCCTCGCAGGTGCTGCTGGCGGGCCAGCCCATCGGCGACAGCAGCAAGCAGTACTATATGCTCCACAAGCCCGCCGGTGTGCTTACCGCCGCCCGGGACAGCCGGGCCCGCACCGTGATGGATCTGGTGCCCGAAAACCTGAGAAAACGCAAGGTGCTGCCGGTGGGGCGGCTGGATAAGGATACCACCGGCTTGTTGCTGATGACCAACGATGGCGAGCTGGCCCATTTCCTGCTCAGCCCCAACCGCCATGTGTGGAAACAGTACCGTGCCACCGTTACCGGCCTCCTGACCGAGGCGGATGTACAGGCCTTTGCCGACGGTCTGCAGCTTTCCGATTTTATAGCCAAGCCCGCCAGGCTCACTATCCTTTCTGCCGGGCAGGAAGAAAGCGTGGGGCTGGTGGAGGTGCGGGAAGGCAAGTTCCATCAGGTAAAGCGTATGTTTGCCGCCACAGGCCACGAGGTGACCGCCCTGCACAGAGCCACCTTCGGCCCCCTGAATCTGCCTCAGGAGCTGCCCGAGGGCCAGTACCGTGCATTGACGGTGGCGGAGGTGGAGGCGCTGCGGCAAAGCGCTGCCGTGCGCATCCGGGAAGAAAGCCCGCACAGGGGAGAGATGAACGATGGCTGATCATTATTATACCGCACAACCGGAAAGCAAGCATAAGCCCGCTCTGGTCACCTACCGCTACCGGGGCGAGGAACTCCGCTTCGAGACCGACAGCGGGGTATTTTCGCGCACGGAGATCGATAAGGGCACCGATGTGCTGCTCTGCGCCCTGCCGCAGGAGCTATCCGGCGCAGTGCTGGATATGGGCTGCGGCTATGGTGTGATCGGCGTTACGGTGGGCAGACACTGGAAGGGTACCCGCATCACCATGGCGGATGTGAACGAGCGCGCCTGCGGCCTCAGCATGACCAACGCTCAAAAGAACGGCGTGGCCGCCGCCGTGATCCCCTCCGACGGTTACGAAAAGGTGCTGGGCAATACCTACGACCTTATTTTGCAGAACCCGCCCATCCGTGCGGGCAAAGCGGTCATCTACAAGATGTTTGCCGATGCTGCCCGCTGCCTTGCGCCGGGCGGGCAGCTGTGGCTGGTCATCCGCAAGCAGCAGGGCGCGCCCTCTGCCCTTACCTACCTGCGCACCCTCTACGGGCGGGCAGAGGTGGTGGAAAAAGAAGCCGGATACTGGATCATCTGCTGCGAGGAGCCGCTCCCTCAGGAGGAAAAACATGAGAACGTATGATAAAGCCTTCTTTGATCGGGGTATCGAGCGCCGGGGCACCGCCTGCGAGAAGTGGGATGGCATCGCACGGCGTGTGGGCAGCGATGTGCTGCCCATGTGGGTGGCGGATATGGACATCCCCTGCCCGGACGAGGTGATGGAAGCCATCCGCAAGCGCGCGGAGCACCCGGTCTTCGGCTATACCGATTATGAGCAGCAGTGTGCCGATGCACTGCTGGGCTTTCTGGCGCGCCGCCACGGCCTTGTGCTGAAGGCAGAGGACCATGCCATGCTGCCCTGCGTCATCACCGGCCTCAAGACCGCTGTGCGCACCCTTACCCAGCCCTGCGATGGTGTGATCGTGCAGCCGCCGGTATACGGCCCCTTCTACAGCAGCGTGCGGGATAACGACCGCCGGCTCATGGAATGCCCCCTCCAAAGGGATGCCCGGGGCCGCTATACCATGGATCTGGCAGCCGTGGAGCAGGCGCTGAAGAACGGCGCAAAGCTGATGCTGCTGTGCAACCCCCACAACCCGGTGGGCCGTGTGTGGAGCCGGGAGGAGCTGGAGGCGCTGTGGCAGCTGCTGAGCCGCTACGGCTGCGCGCTGGTCTCCGATGAGATCCACATGGATTTTGCACTGGGCGAGATCCCCTTTACCTCCATCCTGTCGGTGGCGGCAGGGGAGAACGACCGGGTAGCCGCCCTGACCAGCGGCAGCAAGACCTTCAATCTGGCAGGGCTGCAGCAGGCGGCGCTGCTGTGCCGCAACCCGGAGCTGCTGGCTGCCATGAAAAAGCAGCTGAGCGCAGCAGGCGTTACCCAGGGCAATGTGTTTGCCATGGTGGCCTCGGAGGCGGCACACCGCTATGGCGACCGCTGGCTGGATGGGCTGCTGGCCTATCTGCGGGAGGCCTTCGCGCTTCTGAAAAGCGAGCTGGCCGAAAGGCTGCCCGAGGCGGTGCTCACGCCGCTGGAGGCCACCTATCTGGCATGGATCGATCTGCGGGCCTACGGCTTTACGCCGGAGGAACTGGTCAAGCGCACCAACGAACACGGCGTGTTCTTTACCGAAGGTACCTTCTTTGGTCAGGAGACCGGCGCAGGCTTCCTGCGCATCAACCTGGCATGCCCCCACAGCCAGACGCTGGAAGCGGTCAAACGGCTGGAGGCAGCCATCAAAGCATAACGGAGGGTAAATTATGGATATCAATACCATCATCGACACCATGCGGGATGAACTGGTGGATGCACTGAACCGGTGGATCGCTGTGCCCAGCGTAAAGGCGGATGCCCTGCCCGGCGCCCCCTTTGGCGCGGAGGTGAAGCGCATGCTGCACATGGCGCTGGAGGATGGCGAGAAGATGGGCTTCGCCGCCCGCAACATCGATGAATATGCAGGCGATCTGCGCATGGGCCCCATCGGTGTGGAGCCGCTGGGCATCCTTGCCCATCTGGATGTGGTGCCCGCCGGTGACGGTTGGCAGACCCCGCCCTTTGAGCCCACCCAGGTGGGCGACCGTATCTTCGGTCGCGGCACCTCCGACGACAAAGGCCCCGCATTGGCTGCTCTCTTTGCCATGAAGGCCATCAAGGAGGCGGGCATCCCCCTTCGGCGGGAGGTGCGCCTGATCCTGGGCTGCGATGAGGAAAGCGGCTGGGAGGATATGCGCTACTACTGCGAGCATTGCGATATGCCCAAGACCGGCTTCAGCCCCGATGCCAGCTTCCCGGTGATCAATACCGAGAAGGGTATGCTGCACCTGAGCCTCCGTGCGCCTTATTGCGCTGAGGGGCTGGAGGTGAAGGAGATCAACGTGGGCGAGCGTTGCAACGTGATCCCCGGCATCGCCACCGCGCTGATCGGCGGCAACGAAGCGGAATGCGAACGCATCAACCGGCTGGCAGAGGATATGCTGGTGCAGGTGGAAGCTGAATACATGGGCGAAAACACCATCAAGCTCATCTCCACCGGCATCCCCGGCCATGCCGCCTACCCGGAGGCCGCCAAGAACGCCCTGGGCCAGCTGCTGATCATGCTGCGGGCGCTGGGCGTGAAGGGCGTTCTGCGCACCCTGGCAGATGTGGTGGGCATGGAATACGACGGCTGTGGTCTGGGCATCCGCTGCAGCGATGAGACCAGCGGCAGCCTGACCTGTAATCTGGGCATCCTGCGCTATGGGCCGGAAAGCGGCCTCTATGCCACGCTGGATATCCGCTACCCCATCCTGTGCAAGTGGGAGGCCCTGCTGGCAGCCATCGTCGCTTCGCTGGGCAAGGATATCCACATCACGCTGGATGAGCAGAAGGATCCCCACCATGTGGCCCCCGGCAGCGAGCTGGTGACCGCCCTGCTGGATGCCTACCACGAGGTGACGGGCCGTCCCCGGGAGTGCGTAGCCACCGGCGGCGGTACCTACGCCCGCTGCCTGGAGGAAGGCGTGGCCTTCGGCAGTGCCTTCCCTGAGGATGAGGAGCTGGCCCATCAGGCTGGCGAGTATGCCAGCATCGATGGGTTGATGCAGAACGTGCGCATCTTCGCCCGCGCCATAGAGCTGCTGGCGGGGGAATAAGGTGGGGGAGAGGGCTCCCGCACCCGGCTCCTATTGCCGAAACCGGCACTTGACCAACTATGAAAAACCCGCCCCGGCATCGCCGGGGCGGGTTTTAGCATATTCCGTTAGATCTCCATAATAATCGGCAGGATCATGGGATTTCTCTTGATCTGGTCGAAAATGTAGCGGTGCAGCTCATCCTTGATGCGGTTCTTCATGTTCTGCCACTCGCTGCCGTCGATGCGGCCATAGCTGGCAATGATGCTGCGGGCCAGCTCGCGGCTGTTCTCGATGATGTCCTCGTTTTCACGCACATACACGAAACCGCGACTGATCAGGTCGGGGCCGGAGACCAAAGTACCGCTGTCCCGGTCGATGGCCATGACCACGATGATCAGACCATCCTGGCTCAGGTGCTTTCTGTCGCGGAGCACAACGTTACCCACATCGCCGATGCCCAGACCATCCACCAGCACGCCGCCGGTGGGCACCGTACCGGTGATGTCGAGGAAGTCTTCGCTCATCTCGATCACCTGGCCGATCTCGGGAATAATGATGTTCTGGCTGGGGGTACCCAGAGACTCAGCCAGCTCGGCATGCTGCCACAGCTTGGCGTATTCGCCGTGGATGGGCAGGAAGTAGCGGGGTTTGCACAATACGTGCAGCAGCTTGATCTCTTCCTCGCAGGCGTGGCCGGAAACATGCACCTCGCCCAGCTGGCCGTACATCACGTTTGCGCCGCAGCGGTACAGCTGGTTGATGACGCGGGCCACCGGCTTCTCGTTGCCGGGGATGGGGTGTGCAGAGATGATGACCATATCCGTGGGGCGGATCTGCAGCTTGCGGTGCTCGCCGTAGGCCATACGGGTAAGACCGGCCATGGCCTCGCCCTGGCTGCCGGTGGTCACCACCAGCACGGACTCGTCGGGGTAGCTGTCGATATCGTCTACGTCGATGATGTTTTCTTCGGGGATCTTCAACTCGCCGATCGACATGGCAACACGGGTAACGTTCACCATGCTGCGGCCCACGAAGCAGACCTTGCGCCCGAACATCTGGGCCGAATCCACCACCATCTGCACACGGTGTATGTTGGAGGCGAACATGGCCACGATCACGCGGCCCTTGGCCTGCTGGAACATATCGATAAAGGTCTGCCCGATCTTGGTCTCGGACATGGTATGGCCCTTGCGCTCCACGTTGGTGCTCTCGCACAGGAAGGCCAGCACACCGTCGTTGCCCAGCATGGCAAAGCTGGCAAGGTCGGCCACCTCACCGTCGATGGGGGTGAAGTCGATCTTGAAGTCGCCGCTGAAGACGATGGTGCCCGCCGGGCAGGTGATGGCAATGGCCACCGCACCGGCGATGGAGTGGTTCACATGGATGAACTTTACATGGAAGCAGCCCAGATCCAGCTCGTCGCGGGGCTTGATCACATTGAGGGGGATGCCCGCTACCCGGTGCTCCTTCAGCTTCAGATCCACCAGAGCCAGGGTCAGCTTGGTGCCGTAAAGGGGCATGGGCACCTGCCGGAGCACATAGGGCGTTGCGCCGATGTGATCCTCGTGGCCGTGGGTCAGCAGCATACCGCGGATGCGGCTGCGGTTTTTGATCAGGTACGTAACATCGGGGATCACCAGGTCTACGCCCAGCATATCCTCCTTGGGAAAAATAGAGCCGCAGTCCACAACGAGAATATCCTCGCCGTATTCAACGACGGTAATGTTTTTGCCGAACTCGTCCACGCCGCCCAGGGGGATGATCTTGAGTCTCTGTTCGGTAGTTGCCATGTGGGCCTCCTTCTAAGCGCCTGTGCGCATGCGAATCAAATAGAAAAAAGATATACAATCTTAGCATGCAAACGATGCGATTCGTCGGCATGCAATGCGTTTTGAGGAATGGATTTGTCGATGGAGCAGGTAAACGTTCCCATCTAACGCTCTATAGTATAGCACAAATAAAGCATTTTGAACAGGGGCGATTTGGTGGTTTTTTGCCGAAATTTGTTCAAAAAAAGCAGGCCCCGGAAGGTGCCTGCCGCAGTGCTGTATCGATCTCCTCGAATGGGGTTATATAAACGAAGAATGTTCGGAGTTTGGCTTATTCCTGCCCGCAGCCCAGAACGCCGGTATCGGGCTTTTGGTCGTACACCTGGGCGATGCGGGGCGTCCACTCCGGGCGGCCCTTGATGAAGCGGTCGCAGCCCCATACGGCGGCCACGCCCAGCCCGAGACCTATCACGCAGCCAAGCAGGGCCCACAGCTCGTTGCCGCCGGAGAGGGCATTGCCCAGCAGCAGCCCCGCCAGAAACAGCACCAGAGGAATAACATAAGCGATGGCCGTGGCGCCGAGAAAGCGGTGATCCGGCAGCTCCACCAGCACCCAATCGCCCTCTTTGCAATCGCCCTTGAGGGTGATGGTGCTCTCCTGGCTCATATGCTGGCAGCCGCCGCATTTTTCGCAGGCATCCGGGCGGATGTATTTGATGGTGGCTATGCCGGTTTTCTGGTCGTATGCGGTTACCTGACCGAATTTGATCATGAAAAAAGACCCTCCTGGGCACTGCCAGTACAAAGAAAAAACTTTTTTGGGAAAAACCCCTTTGTTTCCTCATTGAAGTATTGACAGAAGTATATACAGGCGCTATAATATAGAATTGCATCAGTATCTAAACTGACCTATCTATGCCGATGCGCTGAGGGTATTGTACAATCCTTCGGCCGAAATTGCAACAGGAAATTCCTGCTGCCTGCCTCGAGCAGAGAATATGTCGTTTCGGTAGTGTGCGAGGAACATAAGGGGTGATGGCATTTATGGTGCATGCAGTTCAAATGGGTAAACATAGAACGCGCCAGAGCTTTTCTCATATCGATGAGATCCTGGATATGCCCGATCTCATCGAGGTGCAGAAGAACTCATACCAGCGCTTTTTGGAGACCGATCTCCGCGAAGTGCTGGACGACGTGTCGCCGATCGTGGACTACACGGAGAACCTTTCGCTGGAGTTCGTGGACTACTCCCTGGAGGAGCCCAAGAACAGCGTAGAGCGCTGCAAGGAACGCGACATGACCTATGCCGCGCCGCTTAAGGTGTTCGTACGCCTCAAGAACCGCGAAACGGGCGAGATCAAGGAATCTGACGTCTTTATGGGCGATTTCCCCCTCATGACCGAGCACGGTACCTTTATCATCAATGGTGCGGAGCGCGTCATCGTCAGCCAGCTGGTCCGTTCTCCCGGCGTCTATTACGGCGACCAGATCGACAAGGCCGGTAAGCACCTCTATTCCGCCACCGTGATCCCCAATCGCGGTGCGTGGCTGGAGTACGAAACCGATTCCAACAACGTGCTCTACGTCCGTATCGATCGTGCCCGCAAGCTGCCCATCACGCTGATCCTGCGCGCACTGGGCTACGGCACCGATGCCCAGATCATCGATCTGCTGGGCGAGGATGAGCGCCTCATGGCCACCATCCAGAAGGGCGATAACGCCAAGAGCAAGGATGAAGGTCTCATCGAGATCTACAAGAAGCAGAAGCCCGGCGAGCCCCCCACGAAGGAGAGCGCTACCAATCTGTTCAACTCCCTGTTCTTCGATGCCAAGCGTTACGACCTGATGCGTGTTGGCCGCTATAAGTTCAACAAAAAGCTCTCTCTGGCCACCCGCATCCAGGATCGGGTAGCCGGTGAGGATATCGTAAACCCCGAGACCGGCGAAGTGATGGTCAAGGCCGGCGATGTGATCGAGAAGGACGTTGCCCGCAACATCCAGAACGCCGGTATCAACGCCGTTTACGTTGAGGTGGAAGGCAAGAACCACAAGGTAGTGGGCAACCACTTTGTGGATGCTGCCTGCTACCTGCCCTTCGACCCCAAGGAGGCCGGTGTGCAGGAGCAGGTGCTCTACCCCGTGCTCAAGGAGATCCTTGCTGCCGCCAACGGCGAAGAAGAGCTCCGCGACATGGTCAAGGCCCGCCTCCACGACCTGATGCCCAAGCACATCATCTGCGAGGACATCGTAGCCTCCGTCAGCTATCTGCTGGGCCTGCCCTACGGCATCGGTTTCACCGATGATATCGACCATCTGGGCAACCGCCGCCTGCGCTCTGTGGGCGAGCTGCTGCAGAACCAGATCCGCATCGGCCTGAGCCGCCTGGAGCGCGTTGTGCGCGAGCGCATGGCCATCCAGGATGCAGACGATGTAAAGCCCGGCGAGCTGATCAACATCCGGCCCGTCAGCGCTGCCATCAAGGAGTTCTTCGGCTCCTCTCAGCTGTCCCAGTTCATGGACCAGCCCAACCCCCTGGCCGAGCTGACCCACAAGCGCCGTCTGTCTGCTCTGGGCCCCGGCGGTCTGAACCGCGACCGTGCCTCCTTCGAGGTCCGCGACGTTCACTACAGCCACTACGCCCGCATCTGCCCCATTGAGACCCCTGAAGGCCCCAACATCGGTCTGATCGGTTCTCTGGCTACCTACGCCCGCATCAACGAGTACGGCTTCATCGAGGCCCCCTACCGTGTGATCGACCCCAAGACCCATAAGGTGACCGACCAGATCGTGTACCTGACCGCCGACGAAGAGGACTTCTTCGTTGTGGCTCAGGCCAAGGAGCCCCTGGAGGCCGACGGCACCTTTACCAACGAATACATCACCGTTCGCGACAAGGCCGAGTTCGTGCAGGTGCCCCGCGAGAACGTGGACCTGATCGACGTGAGCCCCCGCCAGATCGTGTCTGTTGCCACCGCCATGATCCCCTTCCTGGAGAACGACGACGCTACCCGCGCACTGATGGGCTCCAACATGCAGCGTCAGGCTGTGCCGCTGCTGGTGCCCGAGGCCCCCATCGTCGGTACCGGTATGGAGTACAAGGCTGCCCACGACAGCGGCGTTGTGCTGTTGAGCAAGGAGAGCGGTGTGGTCGAAAAGGTCGCCGGTGACGAGATCGTTATCCGCGACGACAACCGCGAAGCCCATACCTACAAGCTGAGCAAGTTTGCCCGCTCCAACCAGGGCACCTGCATCAACCAGCACCCCCGCGTCAAGGCAGGCCAGCGCATCGAAAAGGGCGACCTGCTCGCCGACGGCCCCTCCACCGAGAACGGTGAGATCGGCCTTGGCCGCAACGTGCTCATCGGCTTCATGACCTGGGAAGGCTACAACTACGAAGACGCCGTCCTCATCAGCGAGAAGCTGGTCAAGGAAGACATCTACACCTCCATCCACATCGAGGAGTTCGAATCCGAAGCCCGCGAAACCAAGCTGGGGCCGGAAGAGATCACCCGCGATATTCCCAACATCGGCGATGACGCCGTGAAGGATCTGGACGAGGACGGCATCATCCGCATCGGCGCTGAAGTCCGTGCGGGCGATATCCTGGTCGGCAAGGTGACCCCCAAGGGCGAAACCGACCTGACCGCTGAAGAGCGCCTGCTGCGCGCCATCTTCGGCGAAAAGGCGCGCGAGGTGCGCGACACCTCCCTGCGCGTTCCCCACGGTGAAGGCGGCATCGTTGTTGACGTCAAGATCTTCACCCGTGAAAACAAGGACGAACTCTCTCCCGGCGTGAACATGATGGTGCGCGTCTACATCGCCCAGAAGCGCAAGATCAGCGTGGGCGACAAGATGGCCGGCCGTCACGGCAACAAGGGCGTTGTATCCCGCATCCTGCGCGAAGAGGATATGCCCTTCCTGCCCGATGGCACGCCTCTGCAGATCGTTTTGAATCCTCTGGGCGTTCCCTCCCGTATGAATATCGGTCAGGTGCTGGAAGTGCACCTTGGCATGGCTGCCAAGACCCTTGGCTGGCATGTTGCCACCCCCGTGTTCGACGGCGCTACCATGGACGACATTGCCAAGTGCCTTGAACTGGCCGGCAAGGATCCCAGCGGCAAGACCATCCTGTACGACGGCCGTACCGGCGAGCCCTTCGAGAACCCCGTCACCGTCGGCTACATGTACTTCCTTAAGCTGCACCATCTGGTTGATGACAAGATGCAC
>SVGN01000021.1 GCA_015056315.1 Clostridiales bacterium | reverse complement strand
CTTGATTACTATAATAATCGGCGTATCAAGCTTAAGTTAAAGGGCTTGACGCCTGCTCTTCACAGACTTCAAGCCCTTTCGGTTGCTTAATTGTTTTCTTCTGTCTAACTTTTTGGGGTCACTTCATTCGGGCTTGCGGTTTTTATATCGCCATGTTAGAATGAAACTAAAAAAAACCGAATTTTCAAGGAGGAAACTGTTTGAAGAGGATCCTGGAACAGTCAAAGACCCTGTATCAATTGGAATCATACACATGCAATATGGTAAGCGGGCACGATGGGGGACGCAATCTGATCTATATTTGCAACAACAAGGAAAACAAGTATGTTCTTCGTATATCCGTACTGAATGACAGAAAAGGGGAGGACTTCCGGGCAGAGACAGAGTTTGTGCATTACCTTGCGCAGAATGGTGCTCCGGTTGCTGATGTAATCCCATCCATTCATGGCAGATTTGTGGAATGCTTGGAAACAGAGGGGCGAAGGTATTATGTTTGCCTGTTTGCATATGCGAAAGGAATGCTGATTTCAGATAACGGGTATCGTTATCGTGAGGGTGCCCCACTTGCAGAATATTTCTATAATACCGGGAAAACACTGGGCAGAATCCATCAACTATCGAAACAATATTCTCCGGCGCATCGCCGGCCTGATTATTTTGACAAGTACAATATGGACTACATCAACCGCCTAATTCCGCAGGAATATAGCGAACTGAAAAAAGCCATAGCAGACCGGCTGGATCAATTCCGGGCATTGCCGACAGAGCCGGACGTGTATGGTCTGATTCATTTCGATTTCAGCGACGGAAACTACCACATCGACATGGATACAGGTGACATCACTGTATTTGACTTCGACAACTGCATAAACTGCTGGTTTATGTTCGACCTGGCAAATCTCTGGATTCATGGCGAAGGTTGGTTCAGAAGCGAGGCAAATCCGACGAAGCGTATGGAATACATGCAGCTTTATTTTGACACGATTCTGCAGGGATATAAAACCGAAACGGATGCAGATGAATTCTTGTTGGAAAAATTACCATTGTTCATTGATATGGTGCTTATTGAAAACATCGTCGATGAATTTGAAGTTTGCGCCCGGGAGGGTGAAGATGTAGACGCAGAGGATATCGAAGATGCCGCAAGATGTCTGGTAAATCATATTCCCTACGCAGGCAACGGTAAATAATATCCGTTTGTTCAGCTTTGGACACAGCAGTAGGTTCACTACTTATTCTGCACCACGGGAGGGCGCAATTATACGCACTGTACCAGTGCATTGCGTTTGTTGAGCTACATAGGCAAACGAGCATCCGGTATATTCGCCAGATGCTTGTTTTTTCGTTGTGGGAGCGATTCATCCTTAAAAACTCTCCCACCAGCGATCCTGCTTTTTTGAAATAAACCACAAATTCCCCCTTGACCCTACCGTTACGTGATGGTTTATGCTATCATGGCACGGAAGGGAGGAAACGCACCATGCACACCGTACATCAGGTAAGCGTGCTGACAGGGGTCAGCGTGCGCACGCTGCACCACTACGATCAGCTGGGGCTGCTCACGCCCACGCAGGTCACAGAGGCCGGGTACCGCCTCTACGATGAGGCTGCGCTGAAAAGGCTGCAAAGCATCCTGATCTATCGGGAGCTGGGGTTTCCGCTGAAGGAGATCAAGGCGATCCTGGATGACCCCGCCTACGACCCCAAGCAGGCATTATCGCGGCAGATCGCCCTGCTGGAGTGCCAGCGGAAGCGGCTCGACGGCATCATCGCCTTTGCCCGTGACATGGAAACGCAAGGAGAGATCCGTATGGAATTTCAGGTTTTTGATAAGACCGAGCAGGAGAAGCTGCAAGCGGAAGCCAAGGAAAAATGGGGCGGCAGCGCTGCATGGCAAAGCTGGGAGCAGCAGGGCGCAAAGCGTCCCTATCAACAGCAGGCGCAGGACGGTAACCGGCTGATGGCCAAGCTGGCAGCCATCGGCAGCCTGCGGGAGAAGGGTGCGGCTGCGCCGGAGGTACAAGCGGCTGTGGGCGAATTGCAGCAGCTGATCACCGACTGCTTCTACCCCTGCGATAAAGAGACCCTGCGGGGGCTTGGGCAGATGTATGTAACGGACGAGCGGTTCCGCCGCAACATCGACAAGGCCGGCGGCGAGGGTACGGCGCAGTTCGTCAGCGAAGCCATCGGAGTGTATTGCGGCTGAGGGCTGTGCCCAACGACAACATTCCTTGCTTGGCGAGCCAATAAACACCAGCAGCAGGACGATACTTTCTTTCGTCCTGCTGTTTTTCTCTCATTGACCCGAAAGGCGATCTGTTCTATAGTAAACACAGGCAGCAAGGGTACATGGTTTGTGCGGCTGCCCACCCCAACACAGAAAGAAGGCTCCCGCCATGACTTACGAGACCATCACCCTGCCCGGCGGCGCGACCCTGACCGGCTACATCCCCGCCCCCACCGTAGCGGGCGACGACCACCGCATCGGGCTGGTCATCTGCCCCGGCGGCGGCTACACCCATCTTTCCCCCAGAGAGGGCGAGCTGATGGCCCTGCGCTATGCCAGCCTTGGGGTCAGCTGCTTTGTACTCAGCTATCACCTTGACCCCCATCGTTACCCCACCCAGCTGTGTGATGCCGCCCAGGCGGTGGCCTATGTACGCAGCCATGCGGAGAGCTTCCATATCCAGCCCGACCGCATCGCCATCATGGGCTTTTCCGCAGGCGGCCACGTGGCGGGCTCTTTGGGCGTATGGTGGCAGAACGAGGAGCTGATGGCACAGGCGGGCGTAACGCCCGAGCAAGCCCGCCCCAACGCCATGGTGCTGTGCTACCCGGTGATCACCGCCGGGGAGAAGGCCCACCGGGGCTCCTTTATCGCTCTGACCGGCTCGGAGGATGTGACCGACCATCTGCCCTATTCGCTGGAGGAGCACGTCTCCCCCGCCACGCCGCCCACCTTCCTCTGGCATACCTGGCAGGACGGTGCTGTGCCCGTGGAGAACACCCTCTATATGGCACAGGCGTTGAAGGCCTCTGGGGTACAGGCCGAGGTGCATATCTACCCCTTCGGCGGGCACGGGCTGGCCATGGCCAACGAGACCACCGCCGTGCCCGGGTACGACGGGCAGATCATCCCTGAGGTGCAGGGCTGGCTGGAGGATGCCTTCCGGTTTTTGACCCAGGTGATGTAAAAGGCAGATAGGACCCGGCTTGCAGGAATGCTGACAAAGCATCTGCAAGCCGGGTCTTCTGTTTGGGTTGGAGCGGCCCCTGTTCGGGGACGGTCACAGATGTTCTCAGGCTTTTCTAACGACATTCTAAACCTGCTTCCCTTTCCGCCGCTGCCATTCTCTGCTATGCTGTACCCATCCGCTACGAAAGGAAGTTTTTGCATGCTGTACAATGCCCGCAACGGAATGCTCACGCTGGATACATCCACCGTTCATTATCTGCAATTCGGCAAGGGAGAAAAACACCTGCTCATGATCCCCGGCCTTGTCGACGGACTCAAGACCGCAAAGGGCATGGCCCTGCCGGTGGCATACCAGTACCGGGCTTTTGCGGGTGCGGGCTACACCGTTACCCTCATCAGCCGCCGGGAGCCGCTGACCGAGGGCTTCACCACCCGGGATATGGCTGCCGATCTGGCCCGCTGCATGGAGCTTCTGGGCATCCCGCAGGCGGATGTGCTGGGCGTTTCCCAAGGCGGTATGATCGCCCAGTGGCTCAGCATCGACCACCCGGAAAAGGTGCGCAGGCTGGTGCTGGCCGTGACCACACCCAGCTGCAATGAAACCGTGCATGCTGTCGTGCCCCGCTGGATGGACATGGCCCGGCAGGGGGATTATGCCGCCATCATGCTGGACACGGCAGAGAAGAGCTATTCCGATGCCTATCTGAAGAAGAACCGGCTGTTTCTGCCGCTGCTCAGCAAGGTGGGCAAGCCCAAGGACTTTACCCGCTTTCTGCACATGGCAGAAGCCTGTCTGACCCATGATGCGGCTGCACAGCTTGGCAGCATCACCGCCCCCACGCTGATCATCGGCGGGGAGCAGGATAAGATCGTGGGGGCGGAGGCCTCCCGGCAGCTGCATGCGGGGATCGCGGGGAGCGAGTTGTACATGTACCCGCAGTACGGGCATGCGGCATATGAAGAGGCGAAGGATTTTTGCGGGCGGGTGCTTGGCTTCCTTGCTTGATACCTGATACCAAACGAAAAACTGTATAGCAAAGCCCCGGAGCTTCCCTTATGGGGAACGCTCCGGGGCTTATATTGTTTAGGTTGCGGTTGTGGATGATCAGTGGGGGCAGCCTCCCCCGCCGCACATCTTGCGCCTTCGGCGCTCGCTGTGCTTGCATGGGTTTGCGCTGCGGCGCGGGGTTTGTGGGGCTCTGCCCCACACCCTGGCAGGGGGATGATCCCCCTGCACCCCACTCATTTATCCTTTACCCATCCATCAGAACAGACCAGTGATCACGCCGTTGTCATCCACATCGATGCGCTCGGCGGCGGGCACCTTGGGCAGACCGGGCATGGTCATGATATCGCCGGTCAGCACCACGATGAAGCCTGCACCCGCAGACACCTTCACGTTCTTCACCGTTACGGTGAAGCCCTCCGGCGCGCCCAGCTTGGTGGGGTCGTCAGAGAAGGAGTACTGGGTCTTGGCAACGCAGATGGGCATCTTGTCGTAGCCCAGCTTGGTGAGCATATCCACCTGCTTCTTGGCATTGGGGGTGAGCACCACACCGTCGCCGCCGTAGACCTTCTTGACCACGGCTTCGATCTTCTCCTCGATGGAGCAGTCCAGATCGTAAGAGAAGGTGAAGTCGCCCTTCTCCTCCTCGCACAGGCGTACCACTTCCTTGGCCAGTTCCTCGCCGCCCTTGCCGCCTTCGGCCCAGACGGTGGAAAGCACAGTGTTCACGCCCAGCTCGCGGCACTTGGCAATGATGAAGTCGATCTCCGCATCCGTATCGGTGGGGAAGCGGTTGACCGCCACCACGCAGGGCAGCTTGTACACGTTCTTCATGTTGCTCACATGGCGCAGCAGGTTGGGGATGCCCTTCTCCAGCGCATCCAGATCCTCGTTGGCCAGAGCGGTCTTGGGCAGGCCGCCGTGCATCTTGAGGGCGCGTACGGTGGCCACCACCACCACCGCATCGGGGGTGAGGCCTGCCATGCGGCACTTGATATCCAGGAACTTCTCAGCACCCAGGTCGGCACCGAAGCCAGCCTCGGTAACGGTGTAGTCGCCCATCTTGAGGGCAAGACGGGTGGCCATCACGCTGTTGCAGCCGTGGGCGATGTTGGCGAAGGGGCCGCCGTGCACAAAGGCAGGGGTGCCCTCCAGGGTCTGCACCAGGTTGGGCTTCAGGGCATCCTTCAAAAGGGCAGCCATGGCACCGGCAGCGTTCAGCTGGCCGCAGGTAACGGGGGTATCATCGGCGGTATAGCCAACGATGATGCGGCTCAGGCGGGCCTTCAGGTCGGCAATGGAGCTGGAGAGGCACAGCACCGCCATGATCTCGCTGGCCACGGTGATGTCGAAGCCATCCTCACGGGGCACACCGTTGATGCGGCCGCCCAGGCCGCCCACGATGTTGCGCAGCTGGCGGTCGTTCATATCCACGCAGCGCTTCCAGGTGATCTTACGAACATCGATGCCCAGCGCATTGCCCTGCTGAATGTGGTTATCCAGCATGGCGGCCAGCAGGTTGTTGGCCGCGCCGATGGCGTGGAAGTCGCCGGTGAAGTGCAGGTTGATATCCTCCATAGGTACCACCTGCGCATAGCCGCCGCCCGCAGCGCCGCCCTTGATGCCGAAGACCGGGCCAAGGGAGGGCTCACGCAGGGCGACCACAACATCCTTACCGATGCGCTTGAGGCCATCCGCCAGACCGATGGTGGTGGTGGTCTTGCCTTCGCCCGCAGGGGTGGGGGTGATGGCGGTAACAAGGATCAGCTTGCCGTCGGGGCGGTCGGTCTCGCTGAGCAGGCTCAGATCCACCTTGGCCTTGTAGCGGCCGTAGTGCTCGATGTACTTGTCATCCACATGGGCACGGCGGGCGATCTCATCAATATGCAGCATTTCGCACTCTTGTGCGATCTGGATATCAGACTTGTATTCCATGTTGATCCTCCTCGGAAAATCACTTGAAGTACTTTACAGCAGCTTCAAACATGCGGATGTCGTAGTTGCCGGGCACGTTCTTGTACAGGCCCGCGCCCACGCGCTCGCTGTGGCCCATCTTGCCAAGCACGCGGCCATCGGGAGAGGTGATGCCCTCGATGGCGTACAGGGAATCGTTGGGGTTGAAGTGCACATCGCCGGTGGCGTTGCCATCAAGATCCACATACTGGGTGGCGATCTGGCCATTGGCAGCCAGCTGACGGATCAGCTCTTCGCTGGCCAGGAAGCGGCCCTCGCCGTGGGAGATGGGCACGTTGACCACGTCGCCCACATTCATCAGGCTCAGCCAGGGGCTCTTGTTGGAGGCGATGCGGGTGCGCACGATGCGGCTCTGGTGGCGGGCGATGGTGTTGAAGGTAAGGGTGGGGCAGTTCTCATCGGTATCGATGATCTTGCCGTAGGGCACCAGACCCAGCTTGATGAGCGCCTGGAAGCCGTTGCAGATACCGCACATAAGGCCGTCGCGCTTCTCCAGCAGCTCGGTAACGCCCTCGCGGATGGCGGCGTTGCGGAAGAAAGCGGTAATGAACTTGCCGCTGCCGTCGGGCTCGTCGCCGCCGGAGAAGCCGCCGGGGATGAACACCATCTGGGCGGTCTTCAGCTCATTGGCAAAGTCCTCCACGCTCTGGGCAATGGCGGAAGCGGTCAGGTTGCGGATGACCATGATCTTGGCCTCTGCGCCAGCATCCTCCACAGCCTTGGCGCTGTCGAACTCGCAGTTGGTGCCGGGGAAGGCGGGGATCAGCACCTTGGGGCGGGCCACCTTCACAGCGGGCTTGGGCCAGCTGGTGGCAGCATTGGAGAAGTTCTCCATCTTGGAGCCGCTCTCGGGAATATTGCAGCTGTAGACCTTCTCCAGCTTGTTCTCGTAGGTGTTCAGCAGGCTTTCCACAGCCAGGCTCTCGCCCTTCAGGGTCAGCTTGCCGTCGTCGGTAACGGTACCCAGCAGGCGTGCGCCTTCCACATCGCCGGTCACTTCCACAACGAAGGCGGCGTAGCTGTAGCCGAACAGCTCTTCTACGGTCACATCATCGGCGAACTGGAAGCCCAGGCCGTTGCCGAAGCCCATCTTCATTACGGCCTCGGCGATGCCGCCCATGCCGGGGGTGTAGCAGGCCACGGCCTTGCCGCTCTGCATGAGGCCATGCACGGTATCGAACAGCTTGACAAGGCTCTCGGTGGTGGGCAGGCCCTCCGCATCGTACTCGGGAGCGAGCACGACCACCTTGTTACCGGCCTTTTTGAACTCGGGGGAGACCACATCGCTCACCTTGCCGGTGGTCACAGCGAAGGAGACCAGCGTGGGGGGCACATCCAGGCTCTCGAAGGAGCCGCTCATGGAGTCCTTGCCGCCGATGGAGCCGATGCCCAGCTCCTTCTGAGCCTTGAAGGCACCCAGCAGCGCAGCCAGAGGCTGGCCCCAGCGGGTGGAATCCTTGCCGGGGCGCTGGAAATACTCCTGGAAGGTAAGGTATACATCCTCGAAGGAAGCGCCGGTGGCGATCAGCTTGCAGACGCTCTCCACCACAGCCAGATAAGCGCCGTGGTAGGGGCTCTTCTCGGTCAGGAAGGGGTTATAGCCCCAGGACATGAAGGAACAATCGTTGGTGTGCTTCTTCTCAACAGAGATCTTCTGCACCATGGCCTGGATGGGGGTCAGCTGGTTCTTGCCGCCGAAGGGCATCAGCACGGTACCGGCACCGATGGTGGAGTCGAAACGCTCGCTGAGGCCGCGCTTGGAGCAGATGTTCAGGTCGCCAGCCAGAGCGGTGTAGTTCTCGGTGAAGGTGCCCTTCACTTCCTTGCGGAAATCCTTGGCGGCCTCCACATCGATGGAGATGTGCTTCTCGGCACCGTTGGAGTTGAGGAACTCGCGGCTCAGATCCACGATGGTCTTGCCGTTCCAGTTCATGCGCAGGCGGGGCTCGGCCTTGACCTCAGCCACGGGGCAGGCCTGCAGGTTCTCCTTGGCAGCCAGGGCCAGGAAGGCTTCCACATCCTTGGCTTCCACCACAACGGCCATGCGCTCCTGAGACTCGGAGATGGCCAGCTCGGTGCCATCCAGACCGTCGTACTTCTTGGGCACAGCGTTCAGGTCGATCTCCAGACCATCGGCCAGCTCGCCGATGGCAACGGATACGCCGCCAGCACCAAAGTCGTTGCAGCGCTTGATCATGCGGCAGGCATCGCCGTTGCGGAACAGGCGCTGGAGCTTGCGCTCCTCGGGGGCGTTGCCCTTCTGCACCTCTGCGCCGCAGGTCTCCAGAGACTGCTCGGTGTGGGCCTTGGAGGAGCCGGTAGCGCCGCCGCAGCCATCACGGCCGGTGCTGCCGCCCAGCAGGATAACGATATCGCCGGGGGCGGGCACCTCGCGGCGCACATTCTCGGCAGGGGTGGCGGCGATCACCGCACCGATCTCCATACGCTTGGCAGCGTAGCCATCGTGGTACAGCTCATCCACGATGCCGGTAGCCAGACCGATCTGGTTGCCGTAGCTGGAGTAGCCCGCAGCAGCGGTGGTGACCAGCTTGCGCTGGGGCAGCTTGCCCTTGATGGTCTCGCTGACGGGGCGGGTGGGGTCGGCAGCGCCGGTAACGCGCATCGCGCCGTACACATAGCTGCGGCCGGACAGGGGATCGCGGATGGCACCGCCGATGCAGGTGGCAGCGCCGCCGAAGGGCTCGATCTCGGTGGGGTGGTTATGGGTCTCGTTCTTGAACAGCAGCAGCCAGGGCTCGGTAACGCCATCCACTTCCACATCGATCTTCACCGTGCAGGCGTTGATCTCTTCGGACTCGTCCAGCTTATCCAGCTTGCCTTCCTTCTTCAGGTAGCGCACGGCGATGGTGGCCAGATCCATCAGGCAGACGGGCTTTACCCGGTTCAGATCCTTGCGGGTCTGCATGTACTCTTCGTAGGCCTTCTGCAGCAGCTCATCCTCGAAATGGGCATCATCGATGATGGTGAGGAAGGTGGTATGGCGGCAGTGATCGGACCAGTAGGTATCGATCATGCGGATCTCGGTGATGGTGGGGTCGCGTTCTTCGCTGAGGAAGTAGTTCTGGCAGAAGGCTACATCGTCGGCATCCATGGCCAGGCCGTACTTCTTGACGAAGGCCTCCAGGCCCTCGCGATCCAGCTTGGTGAAGCCGGTCAGGGTCTCTACCTCGGTGGGGATGGCGTAGGTGGTCTTGAGGGTCTCGGGCATATCCAGGGTAGCCTCGCGGGCTTCCACCGGGTTGATCACATACTTGCGGATCTCGGCGATCTGCTCATCGGTCAGGGTACCGTAGAGGGCGTACACCTTGGCGGTGCGCACGGTGGGGCGCTCGCCCTGAGAGATGATCTGGATGCACTGGGCGGCGGAGTCGGCACGCTGGTCGAACTGGCCGGGCAGGTACTCCACGGCAAACACGGCAGCAGCGCCCTCCACGCTCAGCTGGCGGGAGGTCATATCCAGCTGGGGCTCGGAGAATACGGTGCCCACAGCATAATCGAACAATTCTTCGGTAATGTTCTCCACATCGTAACGGTTGATGAGGCGAACCTTCTCCAGGCCCTTGATGCCAAGGAACGCATTGGCATCGGAGAGCAGTGCGCGGGCCTCGTTTGCCAGTTCGGGTTTCTTCTCTACGTAAATACGGTATACCATTACTTTTCCTCCCCCGCAGCCTGCATGGCGCGTGCGCCGATGTCGTGGCGGTAATAGGCGTTATCAAAACAGATCTTGTCTACCAGACCGTAGGCGCTCTCGATGGCCCCGCCCAGCGTATCGGCGATGGCGGTGGCACCCAGCACGCGGCCGCCGCTGGTCACCAGCTTGCCATCCTTCAGGGCGGCACCGGCTACGAACACGTTCTTGGCGATCTCATCGGGGATGGTGATCTCAAAGCCCTTGTCGTACTTGGTGGGGTAGCCCTTGCTGGCCATAATGACGCAGCAGGCGTGCTTGTCTGCAAACTTCACTTCGGTCTCGCTGAGGGTCTGGGTGGTGACCGCCTGCATGATGGTGAGAAGGTCGCTCTCCAGAAGGGGCAGCACCACCTGGGTCTCCGGGTCGCCGAAGCGGCAGTTGTACTCGATCACCTTGGGGCCATTGGGCGTGAGCATCAGGCCGAAGTACAGGCAGCCCTTGAAGGTGCGGCCCTCAGCGTTCATGGCGCTTACGGTGGGCAGGAAGATGGTCTCCATGCACTCCTTGGCAACAGCCTCGGTGTAGTAGGGGTTGGGGGCGATGGTGCCCATGCCGCCGGTGTTGAGGCCGGTGTCGTTATCGCCTGCCCGCTTGTGGTCCATAGAGGAGACCATGGGCTTGACGGTGATGCCGTCGGTAAAGGCCAGCACGGATACCTCGGGGCCGGTGAGGAACTCTTCAATAACGATCTGGTCGCCGCTCTTACCGAAGACCTTATCGCTCATCATGGAGTGCACCGCCTCGGCGGCCTCCTCAAAGCTCTGGGCGATGATGACGCCCTTGCCCAGCGCAAGGCCATCCGCCTTGATGACGGTGGGCATGGGGGCATTCTTGAGGTATTCCACGGCGGCGGCCTCATCGGTAAAGACCTCGTAGGCAGCGGTGGGGATATTGTACTTCTTCATCAGGTTCTTGGAGAAGACCTTGCTGCCCTCGATGGCGGCAGCGGCAGCGCTGGGGCCGAAGCAGGGGAAGCCCTCCGCCTGGAGAGCATCCACGCAGCCCAGCACCAGCGGATCGTCAGGGGCGACGACCGCATAATCGATCGCATTCTCCTTGGCAAAGGCCACGATGGCGGGCACATCCGTTGCGGAGATGCCCACGCAGGTGGCATCGGCAGCGATGCCGCCGTTGCCGGGGAGCGCGAAAATTTGTTCAACCGTGGGGTTTTCCTTGATCTTGCGGATAATGGCGTGTTCACGCCCGCCGCCGCCTACGACCAGTACTTTCATGGTTCTGATACCCTCCGCTGGCAGAATTAGTGGTGGAACAGGCGCATGCCGGTGAAGCACATGGAGATGTTCAGCTTATCGCACTCGGCGATGACCAGATCATCACGGATGGAGCCGCCGGGCTCGGCAATGTAGGTAGCGCCGCTCATGCGGGCACGCTGGATGTTGTCGGGGAAGGGGAAGAAGGCATCGGAGCCCAGGGCAACACCGCTGATGGTATCCAGGTAAGCGCGCTGCTCCTCCTTGGTGAAGGGCTCGGGGCGCTGGGTGAAGTAGTTCTGCCACACGCCCTCGGCGCACACATCTTCTTCGTTGTGGTTGATGTAGCCGTCGATCACGTTATCGCGGTCGGGGCGGCCCAGCTCGGGCTTGAAGGGCAGACCCAGCACCTTGTCGTGCTGGCGCAGCTGCCAGGTATCGGCCTTGCCGCCGGCCAGACGGGTGCAGTGGATACGGCTCTGCTGACCGGCACCCACGCCGATGGCCTGACCATCCACCGCGTAGCACACGGAGTTGGACTGGGTGTACTTGAGGGTGATCAGGGCCACGATCAGGTCGCGGACAGCGGACTCGGGCATATCCTTGTTGGCGGTGACCACGTTCTGGAGCAGCTCGCGGTTGATCTCGAAATTGTTGCGGCCCTGCTCAAAGGTGATGCCGAACACCTGCTTGCGCTCGGCCAGGGAGGGCACGTAGTCGGGGTCGATCTGCACGATGTTGTAGTTGCCCTTGCGCTTGGTCTTGAGGATCTCCAGCGCCTCGGGCTCGTAGCCGGGAGCGATAACGCCGTCGGATACCTCACGCTTGATCATGGTGGCGGTGGTCACATCGCACACATCGCTGAGGGCTACCCAATCGCCGAAGGAGCACATACGGTCGGTGCCGCGGGCACGGGCGTAGGCGCAGCCCAGGGGAGAATCATCCAGGCCCTCGATGTCGTCTACAAAGCAGGCCTTCTTGAGCTTATCGCTCAGCTTGGTGCCCACCGCAGCGGAGGTGGGGCTTACATGCTTGAAGGAGGCGGCGGCGGGCAGGCCCAGGGCTTCCTTCAGCTCCTTGACCAGCTGCCAGGAGTTGAAGGCATCCAGGAAGTTGATAAAGCCGGGGCGGCCGGAGAGAATGGTAACAGGCAGGTCGGAGCCGTCGTGCATGTAGATGCGGGCAGGCTTCTGGTTGGGGTTGCAGCCGTACTTCAGTTCAAACTCTTTCATGTTGGCACACTCCTTAAGCATTCTTGTTCAGCATGCGGCTCTCGCTCTCGCCGGTGGCAAGGTCGGTATAGCGCACGTAGAGGGAGATCTTGTTGTTCTCATCCAGCGCATTCCACACTTCGGTGGTAAAGGCATCGATGTCGTCGGGGATGGCCACCCGCTCGGGCTCGCCCTGGAAGGTGGGGATGGGGTTGCCATCGCACACATAGGTGTGGATGAAGTGGCCCAGACCGTTCAGGCTGGGGTAGGAGAAGGTGTAGCGGTTGCAGGCGGTGCCTTCGGCATCGGCGCTCTTCAGAATGCTCATCTCGTAGGTGAAGCTGTTATCGGCATAGGTGAGCATACCGCTGATGCGGGGGGTCAGGTTGGGGGCATCGGGTTCGAACTCGCGGCTGGTGAGGGCTTCGGAGAAGCTCTTGCCGGCCTTCAGGCCCTCCCAGATGGTATCGGTCTGGTCGCCGTTGGTAACGATGAGCTTGTTTTCGTAGTTGCGCAGGGCAGCGTAGATGATCAGGGAAGGATCCTCCACCTTGGAGGCATCGAAGGGCTCGGTGAAGATGGCACCGTCCTTCTCGGTAAAGATGCGGTTGCGGCTGTTGGCACTGCGGCCCATGATGAAGTAAGCAACGGCGCTCTTCTTACCATCGGCGGTCTTGCCGATCACGATGCCGCGGCCGGGGTAGGTGTTGCCTTCAAGGCGCTGAGCCATGGTCTGGATCTGGTAGATGTTCATTTAGGCTTCCTCCTGTTCGATCTTGACGATGCGGCCCTCCACACGGAGACGGCCTTGGCAGAAAAGTTTCACCGCTTCGGGAAGCAGCTTCCATTCGGCTTCTTCCATGATGCGTTTTTGCAGCGTTTCGGGGGTATCGCCCTCCAGTACGGCCACAGCCTTCTGGGCGATGATGGGGCCGCCGTCGCACTCCTCGCTGACGAAGTGCACCGTGGCACCGGAGAGCTTAACGCCGTAGCTGAGGGCGGCCTCGTGCACATGCAGGCCGTAGAAACCCTTGCCGCAGAAGGACGGGATCAGCGCCGGGTGCACGTTGATGATGGCATTGGGGTATGCATTGGTCAGTTCTTCGGTAAAGATGACCATGCAGCCTGCCAGCACCACCAGATCGATGTTCAATTGGCGGAGCTGTTCCACCAGCGCCACGGTCATGGCGCGGCTGTCGGCAAAGCTCTTGCGGGCCAGCACATAGCCGGGGATGCCCGCCTTGGCGGCACGCTCCAGCGCATATGCGCCCTCCTTGGAGGAGATGACCGCCGCCAGCTTGCCCGGGCCCAGCTCGCCGCGTTTTTCCGCGTCGATGAGCGCCTGCAGGTTGGTGCCGCCGCCGGAGACCAGCACAGCGATGTTTTTCATGGTTTACGCCCTCTCTTTCTTTGGCAGGGGGTGGGAGATCAGCAGATGGTGATCTGCTCCTCGGAGGCAACGATCTCGCCGATCAGGTAGGCATCCTCGCCGTTCTGCTTGAGGATCTCGATGGCCTTGTCGGCATCCTCCCTGCTGACGACGATGCTCATGCCAACGCCCATGTTGAAGGTGTTGTACATGTCGCGCTCGCTGATGTTGCCGGTCTTGGCGATCAGGTCGAAGATAGGCAGCACCTTAACGGAGGCCTTGTCGATCCTGGCACCCAGGCCCTCGGGGATGGAGCGCGGGATGTTCTCGTAGAAGCCGCCGCCGGTGATGTGGCTGATGCCCTTGATCTTTACCTGCTCGTTGAGGGCCAGCACGGGCTTTACGTAAATGCGGGTGGGGGTGAGCAGCGTTTCGCCCAGGCTCTTGCCGCCCAGCTCACTTACAGGGCTGGTGAGATCGGCGTTTTCCACGTCGAACACCTTGCGCACCAGGGAGAAGCCGTTGGAGTGCACGCCGGTGGAGGGCAGGGCGATGATCACATCGCCGGGCTGCATGGCCTTGTTATCGATGATCTTGGCCTTATCCACAACGCCGGTGCAGTAGCCTGCCACGTCGTAGTCATCTTCGGGCATCAGGCCGGGGTGCTCGGCGGTCTCGCCGCCGATGAGGGCAGCGCCGGACTGCACGCAGCCCTCCGCCACGCCGGAAACGATCTGGGCGATCTTTTCGGGGTAGTTCTTGCCGCAGGCGATGTAATCCAGGAAGAACAGGGGCTTTGCGCCGCAGCAGATGATATCGTTCACGCACATGGCCACCGCATCGATACCGATGGTATCGTGCTTATCCATCAGCATGGCCAGCTTTACCTTGGTGCCGCAGCCGTCGGTGCCGCTTACCAGCACCGGCTGGGTGATGCCGGTCAGATCCAGCTCGAACAGGCCGCCGAAGCCGCCCACATCGGAGCAAACGCCTGCGGTCATGGTGCGGGCGATGTGCTTTTTCATCAGTTCTACGGCCTTGTAGCCTGCGGTGATATCCACGCCAGCGGCGGCGTAGCTGTCGGACTTGGACTGGTTGTGCATTGTGTGGTTCCTCCTTTTGTGTCGTAGGGGGACGGGAGCAGGGGCGCTGTTCCGCGACCCCGCCCAAGGGCCTTCATCCCTTGGGGATCGATCCCGTTACTGCGTTCATTTGATGAACGCAGGGGTTGGCAGTTGATGATTGGCTATCCCTTTGCACCGCGAAGCGGGGCAAATTGCAGGGTGCAGGGGGATCATCCCCCTGCCGGGGTCTGGGGCAGCGCCCCAGCGTCTCCCCCTTTACTCCTTGCCGTTCCAGCAATAGGTGCAGAGCTTGCAGGGCTCGATGCCGATGGCCTCCACAAGGCCCTCGATGGACTGGAACTCCAGCGAGGCAAAGTGCATCTTCTCGCAAATGGCCTTGCGCAGGTTCTGGCCGCGCTCGGTCTTGGCATCGCTGTACTCATCCAGATGCTTCATGCCCTCATCGCCCTCCAGCTCCATGATCACCCGGCGGGCGATCAGATCCATATCGCTGTTGGAGCGGGAGAAGTTCAGGTACTTGCAGCCGTACATAATGGGCGGGCAGGCAGAGCGGATGTGCACCGCCTTGGCACCGTTATCGTACAGGAACTCGACGGTCTCCCGCAGCTGGGTGCCGCGCACGATGGAGTCGTCTACGAAGAGCAGGTCTTTATCCTTGATGAGCGCATGCACGGGGATCTGCTTCATCTTGGCCACCCGGTTGCGCTCCTCCTGATGGGTGGGGGTAAAGCTGCGGGCCCAGGTGGGAGTGTATTTGATAAAGGCGCGGGCAAAATGCTTGCCGCTCTTGTTGGCGTAGCCGATGGCGTGAGGCGTGCCGGAATCGGGCACACCGCCCACATAATCGATCTCCTGAGCCACGCCGTTGGCCTTGTCGTTATCGGCCATGATGGCACCGTTGCGGTAGCGCATCACCTCTACGTTCACGCCCTCGTAGGTGGAGGTGGGGTAACCGTAGTAGGACCAGAGGAAGGAGCACATGCGCATCTCGCTGCCGGGCGCTTTGAGCTGGGTCATGCCGTCGGGGCTCAGCTCCACGATCTCGCCGGGGCCCAGCTCCTTTACATCCTCAAAGCCCAGCTTCTGGTAGGCGAAGGATTCGAAGGAGGCGCAGTAGCCATCCTCGCTCTTGCCGATGGCCACCGGGATGCGGCCCAGCTTATCGCGGGCGGCGATCAGGTTGCCATCCTCCTTGAGGATGAGGATGTTGGCGGTGCCCTTGATCACATCCTGCGCAAAGCGGATGCCCTCGGCAAAGTTGCTCTTCTGGT
The DNA here is from genome assembly GCA_015056315.1 of Clostridiales bacterium. Lineage (GTDB taxonomy): Bacteria > Bacillota > Clostridia > Christensenellales > Aristaeellaceae > Limiplasma. Next base: position 26,409 of record SVGN01000021.1, on the reverse strand, counting down.
TGATCATGGCGGCCACCAGCTCGGTGTTGTTGATGCGGCCGCCGGTCATGGCATCGAAATGCCCGCCGCTGAAGGAAAGGAAATTCTGGATCAGCTCATCGGCGTTGTTCACCACACCCACGATGCTGATGGCATAGGTGCCCAGGTTGGAGCGGATCAGCAGGGGCTGGGGATCCCAGTCGCTGATGCAGCCGATGGCGGAGTTGCCCGTCATCTCGTCGAAAATATGCTCAAACTTGGTGCGGAAGGGAGAGTTGGAAATATTGTGGATCTCGCGCTGCAGACCGATCTCCGTGTCGAAGGCTGCCATACCCGCCCGGCGGGTACCCAGGTGGGAATGGTAGTCGGTACCGAAGAACACGTCTGAGATGGCATTGCGCTTGAGCGTTGCGCCAAAGAAGCCACCCATGGTTCATTCACTCCTTGCTCTGTTGAATACGTTATCGGCTGTATTTCTCGCAGATGGCGGCGTCCTTCTCCAGCACCACGGCGGCATCCTTGGCGCGCTTCTCGTCCAGACGGGCGGCCAGCTCCGCATCCTCCACGGCGATGATCTGGGCTGCCAGCAGCGCCGCATTGGCACCGCCGCCGATGGCCACCGTGGCAACGGGGATGCCCGGAGGCATCATAACGGTGGAGAGCAGGGCATCCATGCCATCCAGCACAGAAGACTTGCAGGGGATGCCGATCACCGGCAGGGTGGTGTTGGCGGCAATGGCACCGGCCAGATGGGCGGCCATGCCCGCTGCGGCAATAATGGCACCGAAGCCGTTCTTGCGGGCATTGAGGGCGAACAGGCGGGCCTCCTCGGGGGTGCGGTGGGCGGAATACACATGGGTCTCGCAGGGCACGCCCAGCGCCTCCAGCATGTTGACCGCTTTTTCTACAACGGGCAGGTCGCTGTCGCTGCCCATAACGATGCCGACTTTTTTCATACGTACGGTTCCTCCACTTTGCATGGTTCTTGGCAGCCGTTCTTTTCCGGCTTGCCGTGGCCGATCTTCCGGTAAAAACCCGAACATTTTTTCAAAACGGCGGTTTTTTGTACCGGTTCTTGAAAACGGCGATTTGGGTCGTTTGTTTCCTTATGCAAAGAAAACACCTTGTTCAGTATATCACGAACATTCCAAAATGACAACTTGATAACATTCGGAAAGCAAACGTTTTCGCTATATTTGTTCAAATTGGATGCAAATTCGCCAGATCAGACGGGTGGTTTTCTTCTGCCCACCCTGTTTTTTTGCGGCTATTCGTGCTATACTGCCATCAGCGCAGTCTTTTTGGCTGCCCCACGAAAGGACGGTCCTCCCCCATGCACAAGAAATACGCTCTGTTCGACTTTGACGGCACCCTCTGCAAGGGCGATTCCATCATCCGTTTTTGTACCTTTGCCCGCAAGCAGAAGCTCTCCACCCGCCGCCAGCTGCTGGCCGGGCTGTGGGCTGCCGCACAATTCAAGGCAGGGCGCATCACCATCGAAAAAGCCAAGCAGATCGCCCTGCAGTGGATGGAGGGCCGCTCCGAGCTGGAAATGCAGGATGTGGCTCAGCGCTTCTGCCGGGAGGTGCTGGTGCCCCGGTTCTTTCCCGAAGGCATCGCCGCTTTGCAGAAGGAAAAAGAAGAAGGGGCCATCGTGCTGCTGATCACCGCCTCGCCATCGTTTTATCTTATGCCCATGAAGGAGCTGCTGGGCGTGAGCGATGTGATCGGCACCCGGATGGATGTGGATCCCTCCGGGCTGTACACCAGCCTGGTGGGCGATAACTGCCGGGGGCTGCAAAAACCCCTGCGGCTGGCAGAGTACCTGGCCGCCAAAGGCGACCGGCTGGATTACGAAGCCTCCGCCGCCTACGGCAACTCCACCGGCGACCTGCCCATGCTGGAGGTCTGCGCCAAAAAGGTGGCCGTGAACCCGGGCAAGAAGATGCAAAAGGCGCTCAGCGCCATGGAGAATGTTACCATCGTACGCTGGAGCACCCGCTCCGGCAAAGCCGCAGCCAAGGAGGCGAAATGATGCGCACAGCCGATTTTTCCAAGGCCGATCAGGTGATCCGTCAGGCCATCAGCGATGAAGCCTTCACCGCCGCCAACCTGCTGGTGGGCAAGGGCGACCGGGTACTGTTCCGGCGCGCCTACGGGCAGCTGTCCATCGAGGACGATGCCCCCATGACCACCGAGCACACCCGTTACGACCTGGCCTCCCTTACCAAGCCGCTGGTCATCGGCATGCTGGCGCTGCGGGCCATGGAAGCGGGCAAGCTGTGCCTGTGGGATCAGCTGGGCACCTTCGTGGACGCGCCGGAGGATAAGCAGAACATCACCATTGGGCAGATCCTGACCCATACGGCGGGTTTTTCCAGCGGGCTGCACCTGTGGGAGACCGGCAAAGACCCGGAGGATACCGCTGAGCTGCTGCTGCGGGCTCCCCTGCGCTACCGGCCCGGCATGGGCCAACAGTACTGCTGCGCAGGGTACATCCTGCTGGGGCAGCTGCTGGAATGCCTGTACGACCTGCCCCTCAACGAGCTGGCCGAGCAGGAGGTCTTCTGGCCGCTGCGCATGCAGAAGACCGGCTACCTGCCCAAGCCCGGCAACATTGCCGCCACCGAGATGCAGGACGACGGCCAGTGCCTCTCCGGCCAGGTGCACGACGAGAACGCCCGGTTCCTGGGCGGCGTCAGCGGCAACGCAGGCGTGTTCTCCACCATGGATGACCTGGCCCTGTTCATGCAGATGCTGGCCCGCAAGGGGCAGCTGCCGGACGGCTCCCGCTACCTTTCCACCGCAGCGGTGCGGCTGAGCATGCAGAACCACACCCCGGATATGCCTCAGGGCCGCGGTCTGGGCTTCTACCTGCCCCGGCTGGATAACGGCTTTACCGGCGACCTGTTCCCCGCCCAGACCATCGGGCATACGGGCTTTACCGGCACCAGCCTTACTTTGGAGCCGGAGAGCGGGCTGTACATCGTGTTCCTGACCAACCGCATCTGCCCCTCCCGGGATTCCACCGGCATCTACCGGGTGCGCAGGCTGCTGCACAATGCGGTGTACGCGGCTGCGGGCGAATAAGCATTGCAAGGAGGGCTTTACCCCCAATGGAGCATACAGTGAACGAGCGGGACTTCCGCCTGCTGGAAAGCGACCCCTATACCTTTTCGGTGCTGCGCCGGGTGCTGCACTACCCCTGCAATGTGGTGCGCACCGACCACGAAAAGCTCATCCTCTGCCATACCACCGCCCCTTACCCGGTCTGGCTCTGGACCCCCGACGGTCTTGCGCCCACGGATGCCGAACGGGCCTGGCAGCTGGCGCAGAGCGCCTGCCCCTTTGAGGAGGGCTACCGCTACAACCTGAAATACGAGCTGGCCGAAGCCTTTCTGCTTTTGGCAGCGCAAAGCGGGCTGAAGCTGCGTATCGTGACCAACATGTTTGCCTACGATTGCCCGCAGGCCATCGCCCCGGCCGTGCCCACCGACGGCTGTCTCTACCGCTGCACCTCCGGGGATGCGGAGGAAGCGGCCCAGCTGATCGACCGTTTCCACGAGGATGTGGGGCAGGACAGGAGCAGCATGGAGCACTGCCTCCGGCTGGCCCGGCAGCGCATCGAAAACGGCGGCTTCTATCTTTGGAAAAACGAAGCAGGCGAGACCGTGGCCTGCTGCTCGCTGAACGCAGAGGACGGGCTGGGCTGCGTGGGCAGCGTCTACACCGTGCCGGAGCACCGCAGGCGGCACTATGCCCAGCATCTGGTCTATCAGGTAACGGAGCTGGCCGCCCGGCAGGGGCTCATGCCCATGCTCTACACCGATGCGGACTACGCCGCCTCCAACGCCTGCTACGAGAAGATCGGCTACGTGCTCAGGGGCAAGCTGTGCACCATTGCGCTCGCCCAGTGACCCAACAAACGAAAAAGCACCGCAGAACTGCCGAAAGCGTGCAGCGCTGCGGTGCTTTTTGTATGGGGCTTTTCAATCGCAGTGAAAGGTCTCCAGCTGCCCGCTGAGCATGGGCGAAAAACCGAAGCGGGCGTAAAAGGGCTTCAACGCCTCTTCGAAGATGACGGAGACCATGTAGATGCGCTTCTCCTTCAGGGCGGCAAGCATCCTGTGCATCAGCTCGGTGCCGATGCCCCTCCCCTGATGAGCCGGGTGGATCATCAGATCCTGGATATACGCATCGGTAACGCCGTTGGATACACAATCGATGTAGCCCACCAGCGCATCCCCCTCATAGGCGGCGATGTGGCAGTAGGAGGTGAGCCGGGGATCGGCATAGGCCTGCTCCATCCGGTTCCAGCCCACGGCCTGACGAAGGTCGGCCAAAGCCCCCGGGGCAACAGGCTCGTTGTATCGGTACAGCATCGTTTTCACGCTCCGTTTCCTGATGGATGCAAGGTGTACCCAAACGCAACGAACGCCCTCCCGGGCGGGAAGGCGTTCGCAGATACGGCCCGCACTGCTGTGATCGGTCACAGCTTGGCAACATCCGCATCGGTAATGATATGGAAGCCTGCAGCGGTAAAGGCCGCCTCAGCGGCCTCATTATCCGCCACACGGATCACCACATAGGCATGCTTCTCCGTGCGGGTGAGGAAGGCATAAAGGTACTCCATATTGATGCCGGACTTATCCAGCACATCCAGCGCCTTGGACAGCTTGCCGGGGGCATCGCCGATCTTGACGCCCACCACATCGATGTTCTTGATGATGTAGCCCAGATCATTGAGGGCGGCGGTGGCAGCCTCGTTGTTATTCACGATGAGCCGGAGGATGCCGAACTCCTGGGTATCGGCAATGGACAGGGCACGAATATCCACATTGACGGCGGCCAGCGCTTCGGTGATCTGCACCAGCGCACCCTGCTTGTTTTCCACAAATACAGTCAACTGATTGATAGCCATCTTTTCATGCTCCTTTCCCAAACATCAGAACAGCTTGCGCTTGTCGATCACGCGGACGGCCTTGCCCTCGCTGCGCACGATGCTCTTGGGCGAGACCAGATGCACCGTGGGGTTGATGCCCAGCATGGTCTTCATGGCGGCAGCCAGCGCCTTTTCCTGCTTGGTAAGGCCGCCGACGGTATCCACGAACTGGTCGGGGTTCATTTCCACGTTTACATCGAAGGTATCGTTGTTATTCACGCGATCCAGCACGATCTGGTAGTTGGGGCTGTAGCCCTCCTTGAGCAGAACGGTCTCGATCTGGCTGGGGAACACATTCACACCGCGGATGATGAGCATATCATCGCTGCGGCCCATGGGCTTGGACATACGGATGTGGGTACGGCCGCAGGCGCAGGGCTCACGGGTGAGCACGCAGATATCGCGGGTACGGTACCGCAGCAGGGGGAAGGCTTCCTTGTCCAGGCTGGTGAATACCAGCTCGCCCTTGCTGCCCTCGGGCAGCACCTCGCCGGTATCGGGATCGATGATCTCGGCATAGAAGTGGTCTTCGTTGATGTGCATACCCTTCTGCTCGCTGCACTCGAAGGCCACACCGGGGCCGGAGGTCTCGGTAAGGCCGTAGATATCGTAGGCCTTGATGCCCAGAGACGCTTCAATGCCACGGCGCATTTCCTCGGTCCAGGGTTCGGCACCGAAGATACCGGCCTTGAGCTTGTTATCCTCGGGCTTGTAGCCCATTTCCTTCAGGCTCTCGCCGAGGTAGGCGGCATAGGAGGGGGTGCAGCAGAGAAGGGTAGCGCCCAGATCCATCATAAACTGGATCTGCCGCTCGGTATTGCCGGAAGACATAGGCAGCGTAAGGCAGCCCACTTTATGGGAACCGCCATGCAGACCGGAGCCACCGGTGAACAAGCCATAACCGTAAGCGACCTGGCACACATCCTCATCAGTGCAGCCGGTAGCCATAATCGCACGGGCACAGCAATCCTCCCACAGATCCACGTCGTGCTGGGTGTAGAAAGCCACCACACGGCGGCCGGTGGTGCCGGAAGTGGAGTGGATGCGGACGCAATCCTTCTGGGGAACCGCCAAAAGACCGGTGGGATAGGCTTCCCGAAGATCGGCCTTGGTCAGGAAGGGCAGTCTGGCAATATCTTCGATGCCCTTGATGTCTTCGGGCTTTACGCCTCTTTCTTCCATCAGGGCGCGGTAGTAGGGTACATGGTCGTATACATGCCTGACCTGCTTGACCAGCTTTTCGGATTGGAGCTTTTTGATCTCCTCAACGGGCATGGTCTCGATCTCGGGCTGGTAGTATCGTTGTTCCATTGGTGCTCGCCTCAGTTCTGTTGTTATTGCGGGGAAGGCAGTGCAGCCTCAGGAGCGGTAGCCCAGCTCGAAAGCGCGCTTGTTCATCTCCACAAACTTGGGCTTTACTGCCTTTTCGATGGCGGCGATCCAGCGCTCGTAGGGAATATCCACATACTTGGCAAAGCGGCCCATCAGCACGATGTTGACCGCCTTGGAGGAGCCAGCCTCCACCGCGGGGGTGAGGGCGTCGAAATCGTCGATGTTGAGGCCCTTCTGCTTCAGCTCGCTGAGCACATCGGTGGGGTAGGTGGCCGCGCCGATGATGACGGGCATGGGGTCGATCTCCTGGGTGTTGACCACCATCCGGCCATCGGTCTTGAGGAAGGCGGCATAGCGGGCCGCTTCCAGCTTCTCAAAGGAAATGATGTAGTCTGCCTCGCCCTCGGTAACGATGGGAGAGTAGACCTTTTCGCCGTAGCGGACATAGGTAACAACGGAGCCGCCGCGCTGGCTCATGCCGTGCACTTCGCTCACCTTTACATCGTAGCCCTCATCCACCAGAAGCTGCCCCAGCAGCTTGGAGGCCAGCAGGCTGCCCTGCCCGCCGACGCCGACGATCATAATGCTGGTAGTTTTCATTGCTGCTATTCCTCCTTACTCGCCGATGGCGTCAAAGGCGCACAGCTGCTTGCAAACGCCGCAGCCCACGCACAGGGTGGCATCGATGCGGGCCTTGCCGCCGTGCATGCTGATGGCGGGGCAGCCCAGGCTCATGCAGCGCTTGCAGCTCTTGCACTTCTCCGGATCGATGACCAGAGCGGGCTTGGCCTTGACGGTCTTGAGCAGCACGCAGGGGCGGCGGGAGATGATGACGGAAGGCTCCTTGGCAGCCAGCTCTTCCTTCACGGCGGTCTCGCAGGCCTTCAGGTCGTAGGGATCCACCACACGCACACGGGCGATGCCCAGGGCCCGGCAGAGGGCTTCCAGATCCACCTTGGCGGCGGGGTCGCCCTTGATGTTGTAGCCGGTGGTGGGGTTCTGCTGGTGGCCGGTCATGCCGGTGATGGAGTTATCCAGAATGATGACGGTGGAGTTGGTGGCGTTGTAGGCCACGTTCACCAGACCCGTCATGCCGGAATGCATGAAGGTGGAATCGCCGATCACGGCTACGGTCTTGCCCTCGGCTTCCTCGCCGCGGGCCTTGTTGAAGCCGTGCAGGCCGGAGACAGAGGCACCCATGCACAGGGTGGAATCCAGCGCATTCAGCGGCGGCACAGCGCCCAGGGTGTAGCAGCCGATATCGCCCAGAACGGTGATCTTGTTTTTGGCAAGGGTGTAGAACAGACCACGGTGGGGGCAGCCTGCGCACATCATGGGCGGGCGGCCGGGCACGGCGGAGTCGGCAGCGATGCTGGCGGGAGAGGGCAGGCCGAAAGCAGCGGCGATGGTCTGCTGGGAGAACTCACCGATGGGGCTGAACAGCTCCTTGCCCACCACTTCGATGCCCAGAGAGCGCACATAGCTCTCGATGACGGGATCCAGCTCTTCGATCACATAGAGCTTTTCCACCTTGGCGGCGAAATCGCGGATGAGCTTCCCGGGCAGGGGGTTGGGCATGCCGATCTTGAGGATGCTGGCCTTCTCCCCCATCACTTCCTTTACATACAGGTAGGAGGTGCCGGAGGTGATGATGCCGATCTTGTTGTCGGCAGCCATCTCCACGGTGTTGTAGATGCAATCGTTGGCCATTTCGGCAAGGGCGGCGGTGCGCTCCTCCACCACCGGGTGGCGCTTCTTGGCGTTGCCGGGCATCATGATGTACTTGCCGGGGTTCTTTTCGTAGGGCTTTACCTCGACGGCCTCACGCTCGCCCAGCTCCACGATACTCTGGCTGTGGGCGATGCGGGTGCACATGCGCAGCAGCACGGGGGTATCGTACTTTTCGGAAAGGGCAAAGGCGCTCTTGGCAAAGGCATAGGCCTCGGCAGAGTCGGCAGGCTCCAGCATGGGCACCTTGGCCGCGATGGCGTAGTGGCGGCTGTCCTGCTCGTTCTGGGAGGAGTGCATGGCGGGGTCGTCTGCCACGCAGATGACCATGCCGCCGTTCACGCCGGTGTAGGACAGGGTGAACAGCGGGTCGGCAGCCACATTGAGGCCCACATGCTTCATGGCGCAGGTGGAGCGCATGCCGGCCAGAGAGGCACCGAAGGCCACCTCCATGGCCACCTTCTCGTTGGGGGCCCACTCGGTGTGGATATCATCGTTCATGGCAAGGAATTCGGTGATCTCGGTGGAGGGGGTGCCGGGGTAGCTGGAGGCCAGACCCAGACCGCCGTGGTAGAGACCCATGGCAACCGCCTGATTGCCGATCAAAAGCTTTTTCATGGTGATGTATTCCTTTCAAAAGGGGGGATAGTCAGGGGGGCAGAATGCAGAGGCCTTGGCCCCTGCCGGGTACGGGCAGCGCTCACAGGCCCTTCTCTTAAGACTTGTTCTGGCTGGCTACCAGGCCCTCGCCGCCGTACATCTTGCGCAGCTTGGGCTTTTCGATCTTGCCGGTGGGGTTGCGGGGCACATCGGCAAAGATGATCTTGCGGGGGCGCTTGTAGCGGGGCAGGGTCTTGCAGAACTCGTTGATCTCCTCCTCGCTGCATTCCACATCCGGGTGCAGCTGGATGATCGCCGTGGCGATCTCGCCCAGGCGGGGATCCGGCAGACCGATCACGGCCACATCCCAGATCTTGGGGTTGGAGGCAAGGAAGTCTTCGATCTGCACCGGGTAGAGGTTCTCGCCGCCGGTGATGATCACATCCTTCTTGCGGTCTACCAGATAGATGAAGCCGTCCTCATCCTGCATGGCCATATCGCCGGTGTAGAGCCAGCCGTCCTTGAGGGTCTCGGCGGTGGCGGCGGGGTCGTTGTAGTAGCAGGTCATCACGCCGGGGCCCTTGAGGATCAGCTCGCCCACATCGCCGCGCTCCACAGGGGTGCCGTCGGGGTGGACGATCTTCGTCTCCCAGCCGTAGCCGGGGATGCCGATAGCGCCCACCTTGTGCACATTCTCCACGCCAAGGTGCACGGCGCCGGGGCCGATGGATTCGCTCAGACCGTAGTTGGTATCGTATTCCTGATCGGGGAAGTACTCCAGCCAGCGGCGGATCAGGCTCTGGGGCACGGGCTGGGCACCGATGTGCATCAGCCGCCACTGGGAGAGCTCGTAATCCTCCAGCTTCAGCTCGCCGCGGTCCAGCGCAGCAAGGATATCCTGCGCCCACGGCACCAGCAGCCACACGATGGTGCACTTTTCCTCGCTGGCGGCCTTCAGGATGGTCTCGGGGCGGGTGCCCTTGAGAATGACCGCCTTGGAGCCTGCCAGCAGGCTGCCGAACCAGTGCATCTTGGCACCGGTGTGGTACAGCGGCGGGATGCACAGGAAGCAATCGCTGCGGCCCTGACTATGGTGTGCCTGCTCCACCTTGCAGGAGTGGATCAGGCTGCGGTGCTTGTGCAGGATGGCCTTGGGGAAGCCGGTGGTGCCGGAGGAGAAATAGATGGCGGCATCATCGTTCTCGGTAAGGGGGCAGCCTGCGAAAACGCCGGAGCACTCGGAGGTAAGGTCGTTGTAATCATCGGCAAAGGCGGGGCAGCCTGCGCCCAGATAAATGAGCATGCGGCTGCGGCCGATCTTGTCTGCGATGCCCTCCACACGGCCGATGAACTCCGGCCCGAAGATGAGCGCATCGGCCTCGGCCAGGTTGAGGCAGTACTCGATCTCGGAGGAGGCGTAACGGAAATTGAGCGGTACGGCCAGAGCGCCGCTCTTGAGGATGCCGAAATAAATGGGCAGCCAGTCGATGCAGTTCATCAGCAGAATGGCTACCTTCTTGCCCTTGCCGATGCCGTTCTGGGTGAGCATATTGGCAAGACGGTTGGCTTTTTCGTTGAACACGCCCCAGGTGATCTCGCGGCGGTAGTGGCGCACCTTGGGGGTGGGCTCCACCAGCTCGAACTCCTGCCAGGTGGTGCGGCGGGTCTCCGGCTGGTCGGGGTTGATCTCTACCAAAGCAGTCTCGTTGGTGTAGAGCGACGCATTGCGCTCGAGCAAATCGATGATCGTCATGTAATATTGTCCTTTTCCGTTGTATTTTGTGAAACCATCACAAATCTCGGCACTAAGAAACTTTACAACACCGAACCGGGAATGTCAATTTATTATCGGGGAGAAAAACGCTGTATACAAAAGGAAAACAAATCCCTGCGCCCTGCAGCCCGGCCTTTCTCTGCCCCCGGGCGTGACAGACCGGGAGAGTTGTGCTATATTGGTAGGCAAGAGGGATATGTGCGTTATCATATCCGCTACCGTAAGGAGGAGACCTGTTATGAACAAACCCCTGCGCCTTGTGGCGCTCACGCTGGTGTGCGCCCTGCTCATGAGCCTTTGCTCCGCTGCCTGTGCCGATACCTGCTACGAAAGCCTGAAGAACACCTTCAGCATCGAAGAAAACGGCGATTTTGCCTTTCTGGGCCCCGTTATGCTGCTGAACGACGAAGAACTGGCGGGCGATGAGGTAAACGGCGTATTCTTCCACGTTTTCTTCAGCGAAGGTTATGCTACGCTGGTAGGCCGCAACGCCGAAGGCCAGCCCGAGACCAGCATATGGATCGAGCCGGACAACGGCGAGCTGCTGCTGGCCTGCATCCAGGTGGCAGCCAGCTATGAGGTGCTCTGCTCCGCTCTGGACGAATGCGAAACGCTGGTGCTGATCATGGAGCTGGGCGAGGAGATCGGCAATCTTGCCATCACAAGCCCCGAGGATGCCTCGGCCTTCCTGGCGATGATCCAGTCCGAGCTGGGCGGCGAGGAGATCGTTGCCGTACCGGTGCCCCAGGAATAAGACCTTGCCGCCTTCGGGCAGCCTTCGAGAAGCAAAGCAGAGCCCTGCGGGAGCATTTCCCGCAGGGCTCTGCTTTATTTGGTTTGCTTTATTCCAGGCCGCAGTTCTGCTGCCAGAGCACCAGCTGCTGCTGTTGGTAACCGTAGCTCAGATCGTAATGGAAGCCGGAAAGGCCTGCCGGGTTGTAGCTGATGGTCATGGGCAGGTAGAGCATGGCGCTCTTTGCATCGCCCACATAGATCCACTCGCCGGGCTGGCAGGGCTCGCCCCAGCCCTCCGCCAGCAGCCGGAGGCAATCGGTGGCCACATACAGCTCCTGGCTGTGCACCTCCACCCCGGCGGACTGATCCAGGTTCGGGATCACGCAGATCATGCTGTCCTGCAGGATGACGGTGGCCTGGCCGATCAGGTAGCTGTTGCTGGCACAGATATCCACCGTAAGGATGCCCTGGGTGCGAAGCGCATCCAGATCCAGCATGGTGCCCATGTGCCAATCCCGCCCCAGAGCGGGAGAAAAATCGTAGAGGTATGCGCCATAGGTGCAGGCACCGTTGTATTGCAGGCGGGATTGCAGATGCATGAAGGGCATGGCGTACACCGTATCGCCCACGTACAGGGTCACCAGATAGGGCACGGTAAAGTTGCCCACATAGGGCAGGTACAGGCTGCCGCTGGTAAAGGTGCCCTGCTGGATGCCGTAATCCTTATCGAACACCAGCTGCTGGGCATCCATCCGCACAAGGGACAGGCGCACCGGCAGCGCTGCGCCATCCGGCAGCTGCTTGACCACCTCCAGCCCCGGAGTCTGGGCGGACAGGTACTGCTGCACATAGGCATCCTGGTTGAGACGGGTCAGATCCAGCGCATCCACATTCATCACAAAGCAGCCGTCGGCAGCCCTTGCGCAGGGCAGGCACAGCGCCAGCGTAAGCAGGATGCATACAAGACAGACTCTTTTCTTCATGCTCCTTGGTCTCCTTTGCACAGGAAGACTTTCCGCTTCCTGTACGATACTAACGATTTAGTTTAGCATTTCCATGCACCGATGTAAAGGATGAGAGAGATCATTTTTTCCGTGCCGGTGAGAGATCATTTTTTCCGTGCCGGGCGCAGAAAACGCCGCCGTGCAGCCCTTTCGCCGGATGCCGTTCACACCGGGGCGAAAAACTCGTAACATATTTGTAATAGTATTTACTTTCCCGTCATCTTTTGATATACTTGTGCCGTTGAAAAAGCAACGCATACAGGCAGCGGGAAAAACGATGCATTCCAACGGTTTTTCCATAAAACCCCTGTTTGGGGCGCGCCTGTTTTCCACAAGCACAGGAGGTACCGGATCATGAAACGTTTTCGTCACATTCGTCGCTGTTTGGCGCTGCTGGTGGCGCTGATGATGCTCATCAGCGCCGGGGCGCTGGCCGAGCGCTACCGCACGCTGGAATACGGCGACCGGGGCGAAGAGGTGCTGCGGCTGCAGCAGGCGCTGCTGGAGCTGGGCTACGACCCTGAAGGCACCGACGGCAAATTCGGCCGCGGCACCGAGTACGCGGTAAAGCTGTACCAGGCCGCCAACAGCCTGGAGCCGGACGGCAAGGCCGGTCACCTTACCCTGAGCAAGCTCTACGACGGCCCCAGCATCGCTGCGGACGGTTCGCTGGCCACGGTAACGGGCAGCGGCTCCTCCGGCAGCAGCTCCTCCGGCTCTTCGGGGAACGGTTCCTCCGGCAGCGGTTCCTCCGGCAGCGGCAGCAGTGCTTCCGGCTCCGGCAGCAGCTCCGACCTGCAGGATCTGATGGCCAACGCCGCTGGCAGCACCAACCCCAACACCATCAAGTACGGCAACAGCGGCAGCCGGGTCTCCGAGCTGCAGACCATGCTGGTGCAGCTGGGCTACGATGTGGGCGGTATCGACGGTAAGTTCGGCACGGGCACCCTGCGGGCGCTGGTACAGTTCCAGAAGGATAACGGCCTCACCCCCGACGGCCTCTGCGGCACCCAGACCATGGCGCTGATCCGGCAGAAGCTGGAGGCGCAGGCACCGGGCAGCGGCTCTGCCGGGAACACCGGCAACGGCGGCAGCAGCTCCGACAGCGGTTCTTCCGGCAATACCGGCAGCGGTTCCTCCGGCAGCGGCAGCAGTTCCACCGGCAGCGGCTCCGGCGCGAGCGGCTCCGACCTGCAGGATCTGGTAGCCAACGCTGCGGGCAGCACCAACCCCAACACCATCAAATACGGCAACAGCGGCGACAGGGTCACCGAGCTGCAGACCATGCTGACCCGCCTGGGCTACAGCACCGGCGGCATCGACGGCAAGTTCGGCACGGGCACCCTGCGGGCGCTGGTGCAGTTCCAGAAGGATAACAGCCTCACCCCCGACGGTCTCTGCGGCACCCAGACCATGGCGCTGATCCGGCAGAAGATCGCTGCGCTGGAGGCAGGCAGCAATACCGGAGCCTCCGGCAGCACGGGCAGCGGCTCCACCGGCGGGAGCGGCAGCACCGAAGGCGGCTCTTCCTCCGGCTCCACAGGCAGCGGCAACACCGATTCCGGCAGCAGCGGCTCCACCGGCAATACCGGCAGCGGTTCTACGGGCAACGCCCTCCCCTCCGGGCTGAGCCGTACCCTGTACAACGGCTGCACCGGGCAGGATGTGCTCACCGTGCAGCGGCGGCTGAAGGAGCTGGGCTACTACAAGAGCCTGCTGGACGGTGTATACGGCAACGGCAGCGTGGCCGCCGTTCGGGCCTTCCAGCAGAACAACGGTCTCACCGCCGATGGTCTGGCGGGCATGCGCACCTTCAAGGTGCTGTTCTCCGAAAAAGCCATCGCAGCCGATGGCAGCACCGCAGGCGGCAGCAGCTCCGGCAATAACAGCTCCGGCAGCGGTAATACCGACTCCGGCAGCAACAGTTCCGGCAGCGGCAGCAACAGCTCCGGCAACACCGGCAGTGGCAACACCGGCTCCGGCAGCAACTCCGGCAATACCGGCAGCAACGACTCCGGCAGCGGCAGCACCGATACCGGCTACACCACCCTGAGCTACGGCTCCAAGGGCGAGGCGGTACGCAAGCTGCAGCAGGCCCTGAAGGCGCTGAACTACAACGTGACCGCCGACGGCGACTACGGCGCACTGACCCAGATGGCGGTGAATGCCTTCCAGCAGTGCAACGGCATGGTACCCACCGGCACGGCGGATCCCACCACCCAGGCGCTGCTCTACAGCGGCAAGGCCAAGCCCTACGATGCCAGCATCGCAGGCAGCGACAGCGAGCTGCCCGAGGGCACCGGCGTAGCCACCGGCCCCAGCACCGGCAGCGTGAAGCTGCTGCACTGGTTCCGGGAGATCAAGCCCACGGTGCGCAGCGGCCAGACCGTAAAAGTATTCGACCCGGCCACCAACCTGCAGTGGACGCTCCGCTTCTACAGCCTGGGCCGTCACGCAGACAGCGAGCCCCTCACCGAGACCGATACCAAGATCATGTTCAAGGCCTTTGGCTACAAGAACACCTGGACGCCCAAGCCGGTGTATGTGCAGCTGCCCAGCGGCACGTGGGTACTGGCCACCATGCACAATGTGCCCCACCTTTCCGGCTCCATCCAGAACAACGGCTTCAACGGCCACCTGTGCGTACACTTCCTGCGGGATATGGACGAATGCTCCAAGAACGACCCCGACTACGGTGTGCAGAACCAGAAGGCCATCCGCAAAAAGTGGCTGGAGATGACCGGCCAGGTGGTGGAGTGATTCCTCCACAGATATTCGGATAGAATACATCAAGGGGGCTGCCCGCAGCAATGCAGGCAGCCCCCTTCAGACTGTCAAAGAAGCCCCAAGAGGTATCGGAGGGCCGCAGCCCTCCGATTGCCAATCCGAAACCGGCGGCGTGTATTGCGGCCCAAACCCAACCTTCGGTTGGTTTCGGGCTTCGGCTCTGCGGAGTGCTTCGCACTGTCCTCGCGCCTCGGTTCGCTTCGCTCACCCTTCCGGTGGTTTCGGAACCCTTGCGTAGCAAGGGATTCGAAAAGAAGGCGGTAGCCCGCCGTTTGCCGCCCGGGGAGCCGTAGGCTCCTGGGCAAACGGTGCAGAAGTCGTCAAAAAAGACGCCGTAGGCGAGTTTTTTGACGAACTGAAACGCCCCGGCAAGCCGGAGCGTTTCCTTTTGGGTATTCGTTTTCGTTACTTGGCGTGGTAGCTGGCGCACAGGCTCTCGTCGCAGGTACCGCTCTGGCACTGGCTGCGGGGCTTGACCTGAATGCTCTCCAGCTGGCACAGACCCTTCTGGTCGTAGTGGCGGCAGCTCTCCACAGAGCAATGGATGCACTGGTTCTTGTTCTGGAAGGACATCGCTTTCCACCTCCTTTTCGGTGATGAAAGCAGTATGCCCCGCCTTTTCAAAAACCATACCGTCAAACTGTTTTTCAGCCCAGAACGGCTTCGATGGCCTGCAGCTCTGCCTCGGTGAAGGCGGGGCCCTTCAGCGCTTCCACGTTTTCGATGATCTGCTGGGGGCGGCTGGCACCGATCAACGCAGAGGTGACCACCTCATCCCGCAGCACCCACTGCAGGGCCATCTGGGCCAGCTTCTGGCCGCGGGCCTGAGCAATGTCGTTCAGCTTGGAGATGACGGCCAGCTTCTCCTCGGTGATGGAGGAGGGCTTCAGGTAGCGGGGATCCTGCGCGGCGCGGGAATCGGCAGGGATGCCGCCCAGATACTTGCCGGTGAGCAGACCGTTCTGCAAAGGCGCAAAGCAGATGCAGCCGGTACCGGTCTTGCGCAGTACATCGCACAGGCTGCCCACGCCCTCCATGGGCTTCTCGATCCAGCGGTTGAGCATGGAATAGCTGGGCTGATGGATGAGCAGGCGGGAGCCCAGAGCGCCCAGGGCCTTTACCGCAGCCTCGGTCTGCTGGGCATTGTAGTTGGAGATGCCCACATACAGCGCCTTGCCGCTGCGCAGGATCTGCTCCAGCGCGCCCATGGTCTCCTCGATGGGGGTCTCCGGGTCGGGGCGGTGGTGGTAGAAGATATCCACATACTCCACGTTCATCCGTTTGAGGGACTGGTCCAGGCTGGCGATCAGGTACTTGCGGGAGCCGAAATCGCCGTAGGGCCCGGGCCACATATCGTAGCCCGCCTTGGTGGAAATGATCAGCTCATCCCGGTAGGGCTTCCAATCCCGGAGCATATGCATGCCAAAATTGCGCTCGGCCTCGCCGTAGGGCGGGCCGTAGTTGTTGGCCAGGTCGAAATGGGTGATGCCGTTGTCGAAGGCGGTGCGCAGAAGGCTCTGCTGCACGCCGAAGGGTGTAATGTCGCCAAAGTTGTGCCACAGGCCCAGAGAGATGGCGGGGAGCTTCAGGCCGCTCTTGCCGCAGCGGCGGTAGAGCATGCTGTTGTAGCGGTTTTCATCGGCAATATAGGTCATGTTGCTTGTTCCTCCTTATGTGTTATGCGGTTGGAACGGTTTCTCTACCTGCATGGTAGCACAACCGCAGGCCTCCTCTCCTCACAGAAAAAACCCGATCCTGCCCAAAAATGACCATTAACCCCCTTGCAGGCAGGGAAGGGGCCTGGGCTGGTCGAAACGTCAAAGCAAAAGACATTTCAGCCATATACACCCGCGCACCTTGCGCAGAAAGCGGGATCGATACCTATGAACATGGAGAAGTATACCCAGTTGATGGCAGAGGCTGCCAAATGGATCGGCGAGCACCGCCGGGAGATGATCCAGGAGCTGCAATCCTGGGCCAGCTTTCCCTCTGTGAGCCGGGAGGATCTGAGCGCCCCCGGCATGCCCTTCGGGGCAGACTGCCTGCAGATGCTGAGCCACGCCATGGCCCGGGGCAGGCACTACGGCTTCGAGGTGACCAATCATCAGGGCTATGCCGCCTCCCTTTCCATGGGCGACAGGGAAAACACCATCGGCATCATTGCCCATCTGGATGTGGTGCCCGCAGGCGAGGGCTGGGTATACCCGCCCTACGGTGCCTCCTACCTGCCCAGGCAGGATGTGGTCATCGGCAGGGGCGTGGATGATAACAAGGGTTCTGCCATTGCCGGTCTGTTTGCCATGCGCTGCCTGAGGGAGCTGGGCTACCCGCTGCGCCACGGCATAGAGCTGCTCTGCGGTCTGAGCGAGGAGACCGGCATGCAGGATATGCAGCACCTTTTAGACAGCGGCATGCGCTTCCCCAAGGTATCGCTGGTGCCGGATGCAGGCTTCCCGGTCAACTACGGGCAGAAGGGCAGTATGGATGCGGAGCTTTCCTTCCCCTGCGAGGGCGAGCTTTGCGCCTTTGAGGCAGGTACCGTGCGCAATGTGATCCCCGACCGGGCGGAATGTGTGCTTTCGCTGCCGCCCAAGCAGGTGGCGGACGCCATCATGGAGCCTGCCCGCACCATGGCAGCCTCCATCACCGTTGAGGCCTGCGGGGAGGGCACCCGCATCACCGCCCACGGCAGGGCGGGCCATGCGGCCTTCCCCCAGGGAGCGGATAACGCCATTGCCCGCCTTACCGCTGTGCTGGATGCCTCCGGGCTTTTGACCGGCTCCTGTGCCCATGCCATCCGTCAGGCGGCGGAGCTGACCGCCGACCCCTGGGGCCAAAGCGAGGGCGTTGCCTGCCGGGACGACATCTCCGGCGAACTGACGCTGGTCTACGGCGTTGCCCATCTGCAAAACGGCGTGCTCACCCTGAGCGCCGATTGCCGCTACCCCATCCATACCGACGGCGATGCGCTGGAAAACGACCTGATCGGCCACTGGCAGCGCCGGGGCGCAGAGGTCTGCGGCTTCAGCCACAGCCGCCCCTACTATATTCCTGTGGACGACCCCCGCATCCAGACCCTGCAGGCGGTCTACAGGGCCGCCACCGGCCGGGAGGATGAGCCCTATACCATGGGCGGCGGCACCTACTCCCGGGTGGTGCCCAACGCCATCTCCTTCGGCCCCGGCATGCCCGGCCAGAGCGTGGATCTCTCCGGCCTGCTGCCCCCGGGCCACGGCAACGCCCACGGCCGGGACGAGCTGCTGCCGGTGGAGAAGATGGTCAACTGCTGCCGCATCTATGTGGGCGCACTGGCTGCGCTGGATGATACCATCGACTGAGAAAGGGCCCTGCCATGAAACGCATCGACGAGCTGGACAAGAACTTTCAGCTGGAGGGCGTTATCCCCTCCGGGTACACCCTTCACGACCCACAGGCTGCGCCCTTTACCGTTTACGGGCTGGTGCCCAACCGGGAGCGCAGTTGGAGCCGCCTGCCCCTTTCGCTGCTGCCCCGTTGCAGCGAGGGGGTGCAGAACCTCTCCCAGCACCTGGCGGGAGGCATCGTGCGCTTCACCACCGATTCGCCGGGGCTGGGGCTGGTGTGGCGGCTGAAGGGCACGGGCAATATGCCCCACTTTACCGCCTGCGGCCAGAGCGGCATGGAGCTGTTCGAGGAGTGGGACGGGGGCTGGCGGCAGGTACGCAACTTTATGCCCGCCATGAACAGGGGCTGCGGCTGCCTGCCGGAGCAGACCAGCTACACAGACCTGCCCGGCGGCCTGCGCCACTATGCGCTCTACCTGCCCCTGTACAATGGCCTGAGCGAATTGTACATCGCCCTTGCACCAAAAGCACAGCTGCTGCCGGGGCGTGCACCGGGGCTGCAAAAGCCCATCCTGTTTTACGGCTCCTCCATCACCCAGGGAGGCTGCGCCACCAAATGCGGCTCCTGCTACACCCACCTGGTGTGCCGCAGGCTGGATGCAGCCCACATCAATCTGGGCTTTGCGGGCAACGCCAAGGGCGAAACGGTGCTGGCGGAATACATCGGCAGCCTTGCCCTCAGTGCCTTTGTGATGGATTACGACCACAACGCCCCGGATGCAGAGCATTTGACCGCCACCCATGAGCCGTTTTTCCGCACGGTGCGCAGCCTGCAGCCGGAGCTGCCCATCCTGCTCATTTCCAAGCCGGATTACGACAAGAACCCACCCATGGCGCAGAAACGCCGGGCGGTGATCCGGCGCACCTGGGAAAACGCGCTGGCCGCAGGCGACCGCCGGGTATGGATGCTGGACGGGGAGACCCTCTTCGGCACCACCGACCGGGATCTCTGCACCGTAGATGGTACCCACCCCAACGATCTGGGCTTCCTGCGCATGGCCGATGTCATCGAGCCGGTGCTCCGGGAGATGCTGGCCCTCCGCTGACCCCTGCCCCCGTTTTTTCGTTCCCCACACTGTATTGATGAAGGGAGACCACGAATATGCAGCTTTCGATCCTTTCCTCCGGCAAGGAGGGCATCCGTCTGGAGTGGAGCGCCGTGCCCGGTGCCGCCTCCTATGTGCTCTACTGGGCCGACCGTGAGACCGACCCCGCCTGCTACAAGCCCCTGCCCGCAGCCAGTACCGCCTGCGCCTTCCCCCGGCAGGCAGACCGGCCCTACCGCTTCTACGTGGCCGCTTACGGTCAGGATGGCAGCCTTGTGGAAAAGAGCGGCATCCTCACCGCCGAAGCTACCGTTACCCCCGAGCCCCAGCTGGAAAACCTGGGCCGGGGTCTGGTGGCGGTAAAGACCGCCAACGGCGTGTTCCTCAGCTGGCGGCTCCTGCGCAGCGAGGTGACCGGTGCCACGAAGCAGCGCATCCTCGGTGCGGCATTCACCGTTTACCGCAACGGCCAGCCGGTGGCCCGCATCACCGACAGCACCAACTGGCTGGACGAAAGCGGCACCGAAGCCGATGCCTATGCCGTGGCACCCGAGGGCTGTGCCCCCTGCGAGCCGGTCTCCGTCTGGGAGAAGGGCTGCTACGACCTACCCCTGCAGAGGCCCGAGGGCGGCGTCACCCCTGCCGGGCAGACCTTCGAATACACCGCCAACGATATGTCCGTCGGCGATGTGGACGGCGACGGTGTATACGAGTACATCGTCAAGTGGGATCCCACCAACAGCCAAGATGTATCCATCAAGGGCTACACCGGGCGCTGCATCATCGATTGCTACAAGCTGGACGGGCAGCTGCTGTGGCGGCTGGATATGGGCCCCAACATCCGTGCCGGTGCGCACTACACCCAGTTCATGGTCTACGACTTCAACGGCGACGGTATGGCGGAGATGTCTGTCAAGACCGCTCCCGGCACCCGCATGACCCGCTACAACCCCGACGGCAGCGAGCGGGACAGCTTCTGGGTGACCATGCCCCAGGAGGATATCGCAAACGGCTGGAGCCATCAGGATCACTACGTCTGCTCCGGCGCGGACTACCGCCGCCATGTGGCAGAGATGTTCCTTGGCTGGCATGAGCACCCGGAGGTGGTGCGGGGGCAGTGGCCTGCCACGCTGGAGGAATGCTTCGGCATTGAGCAGCGCTACGAATACCCCCTCACCCAGCAGGCTGCGGATGCGCTGGCAGACTACTTTATGACCGAGTACGCCCCCTCCCGCAGCCCCCGCAACCAGCTGGAAAGCTTTGAGGGCTTCATCTACGAGGGCCCCGAATACCTGACCCTGTTTGCGGGCGACGGCTCCGAGCTGGAGACCATCCCCTTCCCCTTCCCCCGCATCGACGACGGTCTGCTCTGGGGCGATTATGCCTGGAACCGCATCGAGCCCTGCAACCGGGTGGATCGCTTCCTCTCCGGCGTTGCCTATCTGGACGGTGTGCGCCCCTCGCTGATCGTGTGCCGCGGCTACTACACCCGCAGCTGCATCGCCGCTTACGATGTGGTGGGCGGCACCCACAAGCTGCGCTGGCAGGTGGACAGCGGCTTCCTGCCCATGCAGAACCCCTTCCGGGTGATGCCCGGCGATGCCCAGGACGGTACCGACCCCGTCTACGGCAAGCTGGCCCGGCAGGGCAACCACAGCCTCTCCTGCGCCGATGTGGACGGGGACGGCTGCATGGAGATCATCTACGGCGCTGCCTGCATCGACCACGACGGCTCCCTGCTCTACAGCTCCACCGGCCTTTTGCCGGATGGCCGGGAGGCCAAGCTGGGCCACGGCGACTCCATGCACGTGGCGGATATCGACCCGGATGTGCCGGGGCTGGAGATCTTCAACGTATTCGAGGAAGGCCGCCATGCACCCTACGGCTTTGCCCTGCGGGATGCGGAGACCGGCGCGGTGCGCTTCGGCGAGTACCACGAGGGCGACCTGGGCCGCTGCATGATCGGCAAGGTGCTGCCGGAGGTGCGGGGCCTGCAGGTCTGGTCCAAGGGCATGTACGATTGCAAGGGCAACCGGCTGGATGCGCCGGAGCCCTCCACCAATGCCCGCATCTACTGGCTGGGCGACCTGACCACCCAGGTGACCGATACCCCCGATTACCTGCACAGCCACAAGACCGGGCGGGTCTGCGATCTGCGCCGGGGCGTGGTGCTGGAGCCGGAGGGCACCCTCACCAACAACTCCACCAAGGGCAACCCCTGCCTGATCGGCGATATCTTCGGCGACTTCCGCGAGGAGCTGCTCCTGCGCAATGAGGACAGCACCGCCATCCGCATCTACACCTCCACCGACCTTACCCCCCACAAGCTGCCCACCATGATGCACGACCCCCAGTACCGCTGCGGCATCGCCTGGCAGAACAACTGCTACAACCAGCCGGTGTACCCCTCCTACTACTATGCCCCGGATATGGACTTCCGGCTGGTGTACCCCTGGCTGCCCGTAAAGGAGGATGAATGAGCATGTTCCGTCTCCCTGTGATCTACACCTGTTTCCCCGGCGGCAAGCACAAGGTGCTTACCATGAGCTACGACGACGGCCGCCGGGAGGATTACCGCCTGGTGGAGCTGTTCAACAAGCACGGCATCAAGGGCACCTTCAACCTGAACGCAGGCATCGACTGGGATGAGAAGCGCATCCCGCTGAACGAATACAAAACCGTCTACAAGGGCCATGAGGTGGCCTGCCACACCTACACCCACCCCACCATCGCCCGCTGCCCCACGGAGCAGGTGGCCCAGCAGATCCTGGCCGACCGCCGCGGTCTGGAGGATCTGATCGGCCGCCCGGTGCGGGGCCTGGCCTACCCCAACGGCTCCTATTCCAAAGACATCATTGCCATGCTGCCTGCGCTGGGCATCCGGCATGCACGGGTGGTGCCCACCACCGGGCATTTCGGCATGCCGGAAAACTTTCTGGAGTGGGCGGGTACCTGCCACCACAACGGCCAGCTGATGGAGAAGGGCAAAGCCTTTGCAGAGCTGTTCAAGAGCCAGTACCTGTACATGATGTACGTCTGGGGCCACAGCTACGAATTCACCGACCGGGACAACTGGCATGTGATGGAGGAGTTCTGCCAATTCATCGGCGGCAGGGAGGATATCTGGTACGCCACCAACATCGAGATCGTGGATTACATGGACGATGCCTCCCGCCTGCAGTACACCGCAGCGGGCGACCGGGTATACAACCCCAACGCCCAGAGCGTATGGATCCAGGTGGAGCTGCCCGGCGCGGGCCGGAAGATCCACGAGATACCCGGCGGGCAGAGCGTTAAGCTGTTCTGAGAAAAGCCGGGTGAGCCGGGAGGCTGCACCGTTTTTGCGCATCGTCTCCTGCGCGTTCATGAAATAGCGCCATGCTTTCGAAAAATGAAAGCATGGCGCTTCTTTTGTTGTTACCCGACCGGCACGCTTCGCTTCTCCTTCTCCCGCCGCACGGTATAGACAAGGAACAGGGCGCACAGCACGATCTGCACAAAGGTGGAGGCCGGGGTGGCCAGGCTGATGCGGAACAGCGAGACCGGCTCCAGGCGGCTCATCAGCCACGAAATGGGGATGCGCACACCAAAAGCGCCGATCAGCCCCTGCAGCATAACAAAGGTGGTGTTGCCGCAGCCGTTGAAGAAGCCGATGAAGCAGAACAGGAAGCTGGTCATCAGCACATCGATGGCGTAGCCCTTCAGGTAGTCGGCAGCGGCCAGGTTCACCTCTCCATCCCTGGAGAAGATGGCGGCCAGCATTTCGCCGTGGAAGAAGGAGAGCCAGGAGATGGCCACCGCAATGGCCAGCGATGCCAAAATGCCGCACAGCAGGGCACGGCGGGCCCGCACAGGCTGCCCTGCGCCCATGTTCTGCGCCACAAAGGCGCTCAGGGCGCTGGAGAAGGCCGAGGGCACCAGCATGATGAAGGCGCAGAGCTTCTCCGCAACGCCCATGCCTGCGGAGGCGGTAACGCCCAGCGAGTTGATGATCACCAGCAGCACCAAAAAGGAAAGGCTCACAAGCAGATCCTGCAGAGCGATGGGCGCGCCCACCCGCACCGTTTGCACAATGTGCTGCCGCCTGGGTCTGAGGCAGCCCCGGTCAAAGGGAAAGGGCAGACCGCGCTTTTTGAGCAGAAGAAGGCACAGCCCCACACTGATGCCCTGCGCCAGCACCGTTGCCAGCGCCGCACCGGCTGCCCCCAGAGGGATCACCGCCACGAAGAGCAGATCACCCACGATATTGACCACACAGGCGATGGCCACTACCATCAGCGGCGTTTTGGAATCACCCAGACCCCGGAAAACGCTGCCCAGCACATTGTAGGCGGTAATGAACAGCGTACCCGCACCGCAGATGGCCACATACTGCACCGTCTGCACAAAGGCGGGCTCCGGCGCGTGCATCAGGCGGGAAAGGGGCACGGCAAGCAGGGCGATGGCAACGCTCAAAAGCAGCCCCAGCCCGCCGAACAGCCATACCGAGCTGCCGATGATCTCCCCGGCCTTATCCTCCCGCTTTTCGCCGATGCTGCGCCCCACCAGCACCGTAACGCCCATGGCGAGGCCGATCACCACGGTGGTCAGGGTGTGCATCAGCTGGCTGCCGGTGGATACGGCGGATACCGCTGCCGGATCGGCGAACTGCCCCACCACCAGCAGATCCACCGCGCCGTACATGGCCTGCAGGATCATTGCGCCCAGCACGGGCAGCGCAAAGCGCAACAGTGTGGAAAGAATGGGGCCTTCGGTAAAGGAACGGTTCTTCTGCATAGGTGCCTCCTTACAAAAAAACGGATAAGACAACGGGTCTCTCACCCGTCATCTTATCCGGCAGTCGCTTCTTGTGAGTCTTGCCCTCCGATGAACAAGGCGTATTGTAGCAGAATGCCGCCGGGGAGTCAAGGCACTGGCACGGGCGACCCGCACCCCTGCCAACAAAAAATCCGGGTTATTTTACCTTATGATGCTTGTATGCAGCACCCGGTAAATGCTATAATACGCAAAACAACCGAGAAACGAGGAAACCGCCATGAATATTCAGGTTAACCAGCTGGGCTATACCCCTGCCATGCAGAAGACCGCTTTGCTCCGGGGCGAAGCAGGCAGCACCCTGGAGGTGCGCAACGCCGCAGGCGAAACGGTGCTCACCCTGCCTGTAGGCAACGAGCGCACCCCTCTTTGGGGCGACGATCTGGCCATCATCGATTTTTCCGCCCTCACCGAGCCGGGCACCTATACCCTCTGTTCCGGCAAAGAAAGCTCCCACCCCTTCGTTGTGGCGGAGAAGCCCTATCAGGCGCTGCTCACCGGGCTGGTGGATATGCTCTACTACCAGCGCTGCGGCGATGATCTGAAGCCGGAGGCCGGTCTCTTTGCCCACCCTGCCTGCCACACCGGGCTGGCCCGGGTCTGGGGCAGCGAGGAGCAGCGGGAGGTATCCGGCGGCTGGCATGATGCGGGCGACTATGGCCGTTACATCGTGCCCGCAGCCAAGACCGTTGCCGATATGCTGCTGGCCCATGAGTGGGCTCCCGCCGCCTTCGTGCCCGGCCTCACCGAGCTTATGCAAGAAGCCCGCTGGGAGCTGGAATGGATGCTGAAGATGCAGCGGGAGGATGGCGCTGTATACCACAAGGTGAGCTGCGCCAGCTTCTGCGGCATGATCATGCCCCACGAAGAAAAGGAGGAGCTGTTCCTCAGCCCCGTTTCCACCACCGCCACCGGCGATTTCGCCGCCTGCATGGCCATGGCCAGCCGCCATTACCGGGAGAGCGACCCCGCCTTTGCAGACCGTATGCTGGAGGCTGCCAAGCGGGCATGGGCTTTCCTTGCCGCCAGCGGGCCGATGCTGTTCCGCAACCCGGAGGGCATCCGTACCGGCGGCTACGGCGATTGGAACGATGCGGACGAGCGCCTCTGGGCAGTCGTGGAGCTGGCCCTTGCCTGTGGCGACAGCTATCTGCCCCAGGTGGAAAAGGCGCTGGAAAGCATCAAGCAGGATGCAGCCCCCCTGGGCTGGGGCGATATGCGCGGCTATGCAGCCATCGAGGGCGTGCAGCTGCCCGGCAGGCTGGGCGAAAGCTGCCGCGCCTGGGTGCTCCGGGCGGCGGAGCAGCTGTTGGGGCGCATCAATGCCTACGGCATCACCATGACGGAGCAGCTCCACTGGGGCAGCAACATGGATGTGGCCAACCAGGGCATGCTGCTGAGCCAGGCTCACCGCCTGACCGGCGAGGAGCGCTATCTGGTGGCGGCCCAGAAGCAGCTGCATTATCTGCTGGGCGTGAACCCCCTCAGCTACTGCTATGTTTCCGGCTTCGGTGCGCAGCCCATGCGCCATCCCCATCACCGGCCCAGCGTGGCCCAGGGCGTATGCCAGCCCGGCATGCTCTCCGGCGGCCCCTGCAGCGGGCTGGCGGATGCCTGCGCCAAGGAGCATCTGCAGGGGCAGCCTGCAGGCAAGTGCTTTGTGGATGACCATGCCAGCTATTCGACCAATGAGATCTGTATTTATTGGAATTCACCGCTGATCGCGCTGGTGGCAGTGCTCAGCTGAGTTGTGAAGAGAGGGGGCTGCGGCCCCCTCTCTTCATTTTCCCCCTGCGGGGGTGGCGGCCGCACCGGGCGGCGGTTGATCCGTATGTCTCCCTTGTGCAAGGGGAGGTGGGTGCTGCCGGTAGGGGTCTGCTTCCCCAGCTTGGGTATAGCGCATTGCTGCGGTTGCAGCCAACTCCTAAGGCTCCCTTGCCAAAGGGAGCTGCCCCGTTAGGGGCTGAGGGATTCAACTCCCAACCGCAGTTACCTCTCACCGCCATGGCGGGGATGTCCCGCCCCCCCCAAGGCTCCCTCTGAAGAGGGAACTGCCCGCCCCCACACAAGGCTCCCTCTTCAGAGGGAGCTGTCGGCGAAGCCGACTGAGGGTGCCGCCCGCAGACCCCTTTCGGTGGGTGTCGTTCCACCCAAGCTGCTCATAGCTTTGTTTACCTCGCAGTACCGCTGCGAGGAACAGGGTGGGGCTCCGCGCCCCACACCTGCGGTTCCTCTTTTGACGCAAAAGAGGAACCAGAAAACAGCGACACGCTCTCTTTGGTCA
>SVGN01000082.1 GCA_015056315.1 Clostridiales bacterium | reverse complement strand
TGAGGGTTCCACCTGTTCCCATTCCGAACACAGAAGTTAAGCCTCAGCACGCCGATGGTACTTGGCTGGAGACGGCCCGGGAGAGTAGGTCGCTGCCGCATTCCAATTCCCGATCAGAAAAATCTGATCGGGCTTTTCTTTATTCAAACTCACATTCTTACAAGGAGGGCATCATATGGAGAGAACCTTCGAAACGGAACGGCTTATGCTTAGGCCGCTCACCCTCGAAGACGCTGCGGATGTTTTCGAATGGACGGGCGACCCGGAAGTAAACCGCTACATGCCCTATCCTGTCCACCCAAACATGGATGCGACAAAGGAATGGATCCGCTCCATCAAGCCGGAAAACGGAGAGTTCGCTTTTGCGCTGAAGAATACCGGCAAGGTGATCGGCTCCGGAAGCATTCGACAGGATCCAGACGGCCGCTATATCATCGGCTATAACTTCAATAAGCAGTATTGGGGCAGGGGCTATGCTACAGAAGCTGCAAAGGGGCTGATCCGCTGGGGATACGAGCAGTTGGGTGCCCGCCGGTTTTCTGCCTGCCACGCCACGGCCAACACGGCTTCCGGAAACGTGCTTCGCAAATGCGGCTTCCGGTTTGAACGTTACGGCGAATACGGCAGATACGACGGCAGCAAAACCTATGATGCCACCTTTGTCGGTATGGAATTGGAATAGTTCCCGGCACTTTCAAGATTGACATAACCTATAAGGAATGCTAATATACTTGTGGTTATCCAGATGGCTTCTTCGGGGCGGGGTGAAACTCCCCACCGGCGGTACAGTCCGCGAAGGAAGTGCTTAGTCGCTTCTCCGATCCGGTGTGATTCCGGAACCGACGGTGTTGATCGAAAGATCTCAGTCCGGATGTGAGAAGAGCGGCCTTTCGCTTGATGCGTGGTTGCCCCTGATGCGTAGTAGCCATCGGGGGCATTATGTTTTTTCAGGAGGTATTTTTCATGGAGCTGAACAAAACCAACACGCAAAACGCGGTAAACCACAGCCGCAAAAAGATGTCTGTCCGGGATATGACCACCATGGCGATCCTTGCAGCCATTGCTGCCATTCTCTTCATGCTGGAGATCGTGGTATTCCCCGCTGTGCCTTTCTATAAGCTGGATTTCAGCAACCTGCCTGTGCTGCTGGGTGCCTTTGCCATGGGCCCCATCCAGGGTGTGTTGATCCTTGCCATTAAGGCCATTCTGGGCCTGCTGCATTCCACCTCCGGTGGCGTTGGTGAGCTGGCAGACTTTATTGTTGGCTGTGGTATGGTCATTCCCGCAGGATTGATCTACCACCGCAACAAGACCCGCGCCGGCGCTTTGACCGGCATGCTGGCCGGTACTGTATGCGCCATCCTGGCGGCCATCCTTGCCAATTACTTCATCATGTTTCCCGCCTTCGGCATTACCGAGGAGGCGCTGGTGGGCATGGGCAGCAAGCTGTTTGCCGGTGTTACCGATACCTGGAGCTTTATTTTCTATATCACCGCGCTGTTCAACCTGATCAAGTTCGTGATCATCAGCGTGGTGGGCTATCTGATCTACAAGCCGCTGTCGCCCATCCTGCACGGCCACGCCAAGCGGCATTAAGATGATCGATCGGAGGTTTCGTTGTGCGTTTTTTAACGAATAGCGTAGCAGAGACACAGGCATTGGGCAGCCGTCTGGCGGCGCAGCTTGAGCCTGGTGATGTGCTTCTGCTCCTTGGCGATATGGGCGCAGGCAAAAGTGAGCTGACCCGTGGCATTGCCCGGGGGCTTGGCGTAAAAGGCTATGTGACCAGCCCTACCTTCACCATCCTGCAGTTACATGAGGACGGCAGAATGCCGCTGTACCATTTTGATTGGTACCGCCTGTCCGATGCCGAGGAACTGTACGAGCTGTCCATGGACGAATACCTGTACGGCGATGGTGTTTCGGTCATCGAATGGCCCTCCCGTGCAGAGGAGGTCATCCCGGAGAGCTATCTGCAGGTAGAGCTGATCCCCCTGGGCGATGAAGAACGCGCTGTGGAGCTGACCCCCGTCGGCGATTTTCACCCCATCAACGAAGCGGCACTGCTGCCGGAAGGAGAAGCCTGATATGATCATTCTTGCAATGGATACCTCCGGCCCTGTGGCAGGCGTTGCCGTCATGAAGGACGGCGCTGTTGTTTACGAAGCGGCAGCCGTCAACAAAATGACCCATTCCGTCAACATGATGCCCATGGTGGAAGAGGCCCTCACCCGCAGCGGCCTGAGCGTTGAGGATGTGGAGTTGTATGCAGCTGTCACCGGCCCCGGCTCCTTTACGGGCGTTCGCATCGGCGTCAGCGCCATCAAGGGCATGGCCCACGGTGCAGGAAAGAATTGCATCGGTGTGGATGCCCTGGAGGCGCTGGCCTCAGGTCTGTGCATGACGGATGGCATCATCTGCCCCATTCAGGATGCCCGTGCAGGGCAGGTGTACGGTGCTGCCTTCCGGGGCGGTATGCCTCCGGAGCGCCTTGTGCCCGATATGGCAGAGAAGCTGACGGTCTATCTGGAAAAGGTGCTTGCAGTGGCCAAACCCGAAGAAAAGCTCTATTTCCTTGGCGATGGGGTAGCCACCTACCGCCAGGCCATCGAAGCCCAGCTGGGGGAGCGGGCGGTCTTTGCATCGGCTCATTGCAGCTATCTGCGCCCCGCTTCGGTGGCGATGCTGGCAGAGCTGCGCAAGGAGGAGGCCGTCGATTACCTGACGCTGGCCCCTGTATACCTGCGCGCACCTCAGGCGGAGCGGGCCCGCGCTGCGAAGGAGGCCGTTAAGGGATGAGCTTTACCGTTCGCCGTATGACCATCGACGATGTGCCCCAGGTACACGCCATCGAGCTGGCGACCTTTCCCACCCCCTGGTCGGAGCAGAGCTTCATCGATGAGATGACGAAGAATGTCTGCGCCCGCTACATGGTGGCTGAGGAGAATGGCAAGGTGATCGCCTATGCAGGCGCATGGATGGTGATGGACGAAGGCCACATCACCAATATTGCCGTTGCTGCCGAGCATCGTGGCAGAGGCGTGGGCAAGGCGGTGACCGAGGCGCTGAAGCAGTACGCCGCCAATCTGGGCGTTGACTACATGATGCTGGAGGTTCGCCGCAGCAATCTGGTGGCGCAGGCTATGTACAAGAAGCTGGGCTTCATCGAGCTGGGCTATCGCAAGCGTTACTACGAGGATAACGGCGAGGATGCCCTTTTGATGGTCTGCCAGGATATGCCCGCTCCGGAAGAGGATTTTGAGGATATTCCGGTCACACCGCAGGCCTGAGGCTCTGCGGCCGCTAAACAGAACAAAATGAACAGATCCCCCTGACGGACGTTTTATACGGCACTCGTCAGGGGGATCTGTGATTGTTTCTTACATTTCGGGTAAGCGCCGTATCGCAGCATGAAAGGCGATATCTGCCGGGCAGAAGGCGAAGTCCTCCAGCTGCGCGGCGGTGATCCAGCGCAGATCGTCGTGCTCAAGCGGCTGAGGATCGCCCTCGGTCAGGTCGGCCCGGTACAGGGTGAGGTGGATGGTCAGCTCCGGGTAGGTGTGAGTCACATCCGCTACGGCTCCACCCACCTGAGGGCAGATGGCCAGCTCCTCGCTCAATTCGCGCCGGAGAGCGTTTTCAGGCGTTTCACCCGGCTCCACCTTGCCGCCGGGAAACTCGTACAGCCCCGCCCTTGCCTTGTGCTGCGGGCGGCGGCAGATGAGAAAACGGCCATTACGGCAGATCAGCCCTGCTACGACCTCGATGGTTTTCATGCATGCTCCTTACTTGGCGACCGCGCTGTATATGCTGTTGGACAGCTTGATGGTATCCTCATTCTCCCGCAGCATACGGGCCATTACGATCAGGCGAAGATTGCTGTCTTCGCTGCTGCAGGTGGCAAGGGTCAGAAGCCGGTCGCCGGGCTTGACGTCGATATCCACCTTGAAGCGGGAGTACTCCTTGGCCAGCAGCACAAAGTGATCGAAATCCTGCTGCGTATCAAAGTTGAAGCGGTGCCAGAAGGGGAAGTAATGGGTGTTCCCGGGCACGATGTTCACTTCGGCAACGGCGAAGATCACATAGGTGGCTTTTTCGTAGAGGGTATCGAAGGTGATGTAGGGGTGCGCCTTGTAGAAGGAGGCATCCTTTACCTTGTACTTCTTCAGCGAGCCAAACATGGCGCCTTCCTTCATGTTGTGGCCGTGGATCAGCGCCATCATGGGCACAGTGCGCAGGTTGCAGCTTTCGTCCAGGAACAGTGCGCCGGTGGGGTTGCTTGCACCGGTGGCATCGTGGTTCAGGTAGAAAGCGTTATCCCGCTGGAATACAGGCTCATCCACCACGCCGTCGATGGTCAGCCAGCCGACGATATCCCTGTTCTGGTGCCTGAGCGAGGTGAAGCGCTCCTGCACGATCATCTGCTCGTTGCCGGGATATTTCTTCGGCCAGGCAGCCTGGAAGATGTCCTCGGCCTTGGGGGCAGCCGTAGCGGCAGGTCGGGGCGTGGGGGTGGGCGTCTGGGTGGCGGTAGCCGCTGCAGCGGTATCGTCATCGCCCGCCATCGGCTCCGACGCATCGCCGGGGGTGACCGTGGCGGTGGCAGCGGGCCGGTTGTAAAGATCGCGCAGCTTGTTGGAGGCGCTGTTGGCGCGCCAGATCTGCGTATAGTAGCGGATCAGCATCGTGCCGGAGACGACCAGCACCACTGAGCAGATCGCAATGCCGATGTAGTAGGGCAGGCGCTTCTTCAGCGGGGGCTTTCCGGCGGTCTTCTCCCCGGTCGGCGGATCGGCATCGGGCTTTTTCTCCGCGGCGGGGCGCTGGCTCCGCTTGGGCTGCTTCGCAGGACTGGGGGCTGCATAGCCGCTGCTGCGCATATCGTAGGATTGGGGCGTGCGCCGTTCTGCCTTGGGCTCCTGAGCGGGCTCTTCGTCGGCTTTGTGCTTGCGCTCCTTCTTTTTGGGAGAGGTGCTTTTGGCAGGCTTTTCCGCCGAATCGTGCTTGCGGTTTTCTTTTTCCTGCTGCGGCACCGCATCGGTCGCTTCCGCCTTTTTGAGCTTCTTGCTTTTCCGATCCTTCGGAGCGGATTCTGCAAAGCTGGTCAAGGGCTGCTGCTGAGGTATGGTCTGGCTCTCCCCGTTGCCCTCAGGGTAGCGGAGGACGGGCATAGGCGGCACGACCACGGCTTTTTTTCTGGCGGCGGCTGTATTGGCCGCTGCCTCGACAGAAGCAGCCTCCCGGATGGGAGCGGCGGTAGAGCCGGTGTTTTCATTTTTGGCAAAGGGATCTTTGTCGGTGACGGGGGCTATATCTGAACAGGGCGTTGTTTCGTCGGCCGCAGCGGTCTGCTCCGGCAGGAAGGGCGTCACTTCCGCATCCAGTGCGCCATCCGGCGCAGCAGGAGGTTCTTTGGGGGCCTTCTGCACAGTAGGGGCAGCCGGCAGTGAGTCTGCAGCGCCCTCGGCCTCTGTAGCGGCAGGGCGTTCGACAAGCGAAGCCTGCACGGCTGCCGCCTGGGCGGTGGCAGTATCGCCCTCCGTAGCGGATTCGATCCGGTTGCGGAGCGCCCGCCGTCTGGTAGTGGATTGCACGTGGTAGGCTGCGGTATCGGTCATTTTTGGCTGTTCGGATACTTCTGCGGGTACGGAAGGCTCAGGAACCTGTGCCTCCGGTACGGGGCTGTAGCGCCTGCGTACAGCGGGCTTCTGCTCGTTATGCTGCTGTTCCATCGGCCCGCCTCCCTACAACATTTGGTAATAATACATTATACGTTCAAGCGTGCAAGATGTCAATGCAAAGAGATGGGAATAAATGTTTGCATACGGTAGGCGAAAGTGATATAATACAACAAGAAACAGCCGTGGCATCAAAAGCTCTCAAAAGGGGCAGGCTATGGGGGAAAACAGGAAAAATCTTGAAAGGGGCAGTGGATATGTGCGGCCGTTATTACATCGCTCAGGAGGATAACGACGAGGAGATCGCCCGGATCATTGCCGAACTCAATAAAGATACGCCGCAGGCGGCGGAGATCCACCTGGGGGAGATCTTTCCCTCACAGGTGGCACCGGTGATCGTGAACACCCCCTCCGGCTGGGCGGTCAAGCCTATGAAATGGGGCTTTCCCCGTAACGGAGGGGGAGGGCTGGTCATCAACAGCCGCAGCGAAAAAGCCGATGTTACGCCCATGTTCAGCAAAGCGGTCAGGGAGCGGCGCTGCCTGGTGCCCATGAGCGGGTTTTACGAGTGGAGGCGCACCGCCACCGGAGCCAAGACCAAAGAGAAGTTCGCCTTTACCCTGGCGGAGAAGGGCCCTATGTTTCTGGCCGGTGTCTACGGGCTGTTCGGCGGCGGCTACGAGGCGGGCGGTTACGATGGCTTTGCCATCCTCACTCAGGCAGCGGATGAGCAGATGCTCCCTTTCCACCACCGCATGCCGGTGATCCTATCCACCCGACAGGCGCGCCACGGTTGGCTCTTTGCCCCGCCTCAGGTGAACTACGGCGATCTGCGCAGTCTCTTTCGTACCCCCGGGCTTCTGGTAAAAGAAGCCGGTACCAATGCTGCAGCCCTTTGATGCATTCACTTTGAATAAAGGGTTGACAATACAGAATAAAAACGATACAATATCCCATGTCTGGTAATCGGCAGATGCGGACTTGCGGGTGTAGCTCAATGGTAGAGCTCCAGCTTCCCAAGCTGGCCACGTGGGTTCGATTCCCATCACCCGCTCCATCCCGCATGAACCTGCCGGAACAAGATACGAAGAATCAGGAGGTCGATCCCAATGGCTAAGGCAAAATTTGAACGCACCAAGCCGCACGTTAACATCGGCACCATCGGTCACGTTGACCATGGTAAGACCACCCTCACCGCCGCTATCACCATGACTCTGTCTACTCTGGGCAGCGCTGCCGCCATGAAGTACG
>SVGN01000020.1 GCA_015056315.1 Clostridiales bacterium | reverse complement strand
CCAAAGCTGAAGCGAAGCCTGCCCAGCAGCCCGCTCAGGCTGCCCGTCCGGCTGCCAATGCTCAGCCCGCCCGCCCTGCCGCCGGGAACGCCCGTCCTGCCAATGCGCAGGGTCCCTATGGCCGCCCCGCCAATGCGCAGGGCCCCTATGGCCGCCCCGCCAATCCCCAGGGCCAGCAGGGCCCCTATGGCCGTCCCGCCAACCCGCAGGGCCCCTACGGCCGCCCCGCCAATCCCCAGGGCCAGCAGCAGGGCCCCTATGGCCGCCCCGCCAATCCGCAGGGCCCCTACGGTCGTCCCGCCAATCCCCAGGGCCCGTATGGCCGCCCCGCCAATCCGCAGGGCCCCTATGGCCGTCCCGCTAACCCCCAGGGTCAGCAGCAGGGCCCCTATGGCCGCCCCGCCAATCCCCAGGGGCCCTATGGCCGTCCTGCCAACGGTACGGCTCCTCAGGGCGGTGCCCGTCCTGCTGGCGGCAACTTTGGCCGCCCCGCCGGTGGCGCAGGCCGTCCTCCCATGGGTGGCCGCTCCAAGCCCGTGGATCTGGCTCCCGCTATGGAAAAGGAGCGCGTGAGCAACTACGATCCCAACAAGAAGAACTACGTGCGCCAGCATGACCCGGAGCGCGTTGCCAAGAACCGCAAGCAGCTGGCCCGCGAGAACTACAACGGCGGTATGGACGACGAGGTGATCCGCGGTGGCCGCCGTGCCCGTGCCACCAAGAAGCCCAGTGCACAGCAGCTGATGGCTCCCATCGTTATCACCGAAGCCACCATGACGGCTGAGACCATCACCGTTAAGGATCTTACCGAGCGCATCGGTAAGCCCGCCGGTGAGATTCTCAAGAAGCTGCTCATGCTGGGCGTGATGGCCAACATCAACAGCGAGCTGGATTACGACACCGCTTCTCTGGTCTGCAGCGATTTCGGCGTTACCTTGGAGCTGAAGCTGGATAAGACCGCCGAAGACAACCTGGCCGAGACCGACTTCGAAGATGCCGAAGAGGATCTCCAGCCCCGTCCCCCGGTGGTCACCATCATGGGTCACGTTGACCACGGTAAGACCTCCCTGCTGGACTACATCCGCCACGCCCATGTTACCCAGGGCGAGGCCGGCGGCATTACCCAGCACATCGGTGCTTACACCGTTACCGTCAACGATCAGATCATCACCTTCCTGGATACCCCCGGCCACGAGGCCTTTACCGCTATGCGTAAGCGCGGTGCCCAGTCTACCGACATCGCCGTGCTGGTGGTGGCCGCCGACGACGGCGTTATGCCCCAGACCGTTGAGGCCATCAACCATGCTAAGGCTGCCGAGGTGCCGATCATCGTTGCCATCAACAAGATGGATAAGGACAGCGCCAACCCCGAGCGCATCAAGCAGGATCTGACCGCTCACGAGCTGGTGCCCGAAGAGTGGGGCGGCGACACCATTATGTGCCCCGTCAGCGCTCACACCGGTATGGGTATCGACAACCTGCTGGAGATGATCCTTCTGCAGGCCGATATGTGCCAGCTGCGCGCCAACCCCAACCGTATGGCCAAGGGTATCATTGTGGAAGCCAAGCTGGATAAGGCCCGTGGCCCCGTTGCCACCGTGCTGCTCCAGAACGGTACCCTCCACGTGGGCGACAACATTGTTGCCGGTCTGGCTGCGGGCCGCGTTCGTGCCATGGTCAACGACAAGGGCGAGCGCGTAAAGGAAGCAGGCCCCTCCATGCCTGTTGAGATCGCCGGTTTCACCGATGTTCCCAGCGCAGGCGACGATATGATGGCTGTGGAAGACGATCGTCTGGGCCGTCAGGTAGTCGAGGAGCGCCGCAACAAGCTCAAAGCCGCCCGTGTGGCTTCCTCCAGCAAGGTGTCTCTGGATAACCTGTTCAGCCGCATGGATCAGAACAAGATGACCACCCTGAACCTGATCGTCAAGGCCGACGTACAGGGCAGCGTGGAGGCCGTGAAGCAGGCTCTGGAGAAGCTCTCCAACGACGAGGTGCGTGTGCGCGTGCTGCACAGCGCCGTCGGTGCCGTTACCAAGGACGACGTAAACCTGGCTTCTGCCTTCGATGCCATCATCATCGGCTTCAACATCCGTCCCGATAACACCGCCCGCGAGACCGCTGAGCACGATGGCGTGGACATCCGCCTCTACCGCGTTATCTACCAGGCCATCGAGGATATCGAGAAGGCCATGAAGGGCCTGCTGGCTCCCGAATACAAGGAAGTTCTGCTGGGCCATGCCGAGGTGCGCAACACCTTCCGCATCACCGGTGCGGGTACCGTTGCCGGTTGCTATGTGCAGGATGGTAAGCTGCAGCGCAACGCTCAGGTACGCCTGCTGCGCGACAACATCGTTGTCTTCGAGGGCAAACTGAGCAGCCTCAAGCGCTTCAAGGACGATGCCAAGGAAGTGGCCACCGGCTACGAGTGCGGCGTCAGCTTCGACAGCTTCAACGATATCAAGGAAGGCGATATCATTGAATGCTTCATCATGGAGGAAATCGAACGCTAATGAGCTATCAACGTATTGATCGCATCAGCGAACAGGTGCGCCGCGAGGTGGATCGGATCATCCGTGAGGATCTTTCCGACCCCCGCGTGCGCGGCACGTTCAGTGTTACCCACGCCGATGTGACCCGTGATCTCCGCTTCGCGAAGATCTACGTCAGTGTTTTGGAAGATGATAACCGCGAGCCTATGCTGGCGGCGCTCCGCAAGGCTTCCGGCTACATCCGCCGGGAGCTGGGCCGGAGCATGATCATCCGCTATGCACCGGAGCTGATCTTCGAAGCGGATCAGAATATCGCCTATGGTATCCATATCGCATCGATGCTCAAGCAGGTGCAACCGGAGGATGATGTAACCAATGAAGACGATGACGAATAACAACACCATACAGGCGTTGCAGTCTGCCGTGAATGCGGCGGACTGCATCTTGCTGTTTGCTCATATTTCCCCCGATGGCGATGCTTTGGGCAGCACGCTGGCGCTTGCTCTTCTGCTTGAGCAGATGGGCAAGGAGACCCGCCTGGTGCTGGATGGCACCGTGCCCCATCAGCTGCAGTTCCTGCCCGGCTGGGAGCGCTTCGCCGCCCCCGAACAGGTACAGTGCCCCAAAAACGCTCTGGCCATCGCTGTGGACGTGAGCTGCGAGGAGCGGATGGGCACCTGCACCGAGCTGTATAAGAGTGCCGGCGCCCATGCAGTGATCGATCACCATGCCACCAACGACGGCTTTGGCGAGATCAACTGGATCGACGGTCGTGCCCCCGCCGCCGCTGTGCTCATCTATCGCCTCTACCGTGCGCTGGAGCAGCCCATCGGCAAGGATGCGGCGCTTTGCCTGTACACCGGGCTTTCCACCGATACGGGCAACTTCATTTACGACAGCGTGAACGCCGAATGCTTTGCCATTATGGAAGGCCTGATGGATGCGGGGCTGGAGCTTTCGGAGTACAGCCGCAGGTTGTTCCGCACCAAGCCCACCATTTTTGTACGAATGCTGGCAGAGACCCTGCCCAGCCTGCGCATTACCGCCGGTGGTGAGATCGCCGGTCTCAAGACCACCATGGCGCAGATGGAGCGCATCGGTGCCGATCCGCACCATGTGGATGGCGTGATCGATTATGCCATCGATCTGGAAAACGTGAAGATGGCCTACTATGCTCACGAGAAGCCGGGTGGCGGCATCAAGTTCAGCCTTCGCTCCATCGCTCCCTACCGGATCGATGAGGTGGCTGCTGCCTTTGGCGGCGGTGGGCATCGGCAGGCCTCGGGCTGCAGCATGGATCTGCCCATCGATGAAGCCATCGCCAAAATGGAGGAAGCGCTTGCCGCTGCCTTGGAAGGACAGAGAGCATGATGATGGAACAAAAGCCGCTCTGTGGCTTTTTGAATGTACTCAAGCCGCCGGGGATGTCCTCGGCGGCTGTCGTTGGTTTGGTTCGCCGTTTGCTGGATGGGGAAAAGGTAGGCCATGCAGGCACGCTGGATCCCGAAGCGGCAGGTGTATTGCCCCTGATGGTGGGTAAGGCGGCCCGGCTGTTCGACTATATGCAGGATAAGGAAAAGGCCTATGTAGCCGAGATCGCCTTCGGTGCTGCCACCGATACCCAGGATGCCCAGGGGCAGGTGCTGGAGACGGGGGAGAGCTACCCGGATGAAGCAACTCTCCGGCAAACGCTGAAGCGCTTCGAAGGCGAGCAGATGCAAACGCCGCCCATGTTCAGCGCTCTGAAGCGGGATGGCCAGTGCCTCTATCAGCTGGCCCGGAAGGGACAGACGGTGGAGATCCCGGAGCGGCAGGTAACGGTGCACAGCCTTGCCCTCAATGCCATGACCGAAAACCATGGTGCGATCGTGGCCGTGCGCTGCTCCAAAGGCTTTTATGTGCGCACCCTGTGCCGGGATATCGGTACGGCTGTTGGCTGCCCGGCGCATATGCGCTTTCTTTTGCGCACCCAGAGCGGCGTGTTTACCCTTGGCACAGCCCTTACCATCGAAGAAATGCAGGCCGCCAAAGAAAACGGTACTTTGAAGGACAAGCTGCTGCCGCCGGAGACTGCTCTTGCCCATCTACCCGTATGCGACCTGCCCGGAGGGCTGGAAAAACCCTTGCGCAACGGCGGTAAGCTGCTCTGGAGCCGCTTCGGTGCGCTTCACGGAACCGCTGCCGTGGATGGCAAACCTGCCTGCATCCGTCTGGATGGGCGTATTCAGGCCATCGTAGAGCGGCACGGAGAGCTTGTAAAAGTACGAACCTGGCTCGGGGATTGATCCCTGCGCCTTACAGAGAGGAGGAGCTGCGTATGCGGATCGTAACCGATGGTAAAGCCTGTACCGAAAAAGCAGTATTGGCCCTTGGCATGTTCGATGGGGTGCATATCGGCCATCAAGTGCTTTTGAAGCGGGCCAGGGTGCTGGCAGACCGCAGCAAGGCTCCGCTGGTGGTCTGCACCTTTACCGGCCACCCGCTGGAGATGATCGCTCCCGACCGTTGCCCTCCGGCGCTGACCACTTTCGATGAGCGCTCCAAACTGCTGGAGGCTGCCGGTGTGGATCTGCTTCTTGCCTCTCCCTTTACCGAAGAGATGCGCCGGATGCCGCCGGAAAACTATGTAGGCGAGCTTGTGCGGCGCTTTCATCCCACCGATGTGGTCTGCGGCTACAACCATACCTTTGGCAAGGGCGGCGCCGGTAACTCCGCTTTTCTCGCTGCTCTGGGCGATGCGCTGGGCTTCCGTACCCAGATTATCCCGCAGGTAACGCTGGATGGGGAAGAGGTAAGCTCCAGCAAAATTCGTGAGGCATTGGCAGCAGGGGATGCCGCAAAGGCTGCCAGGCTGCTGGGCCGCCCCTACAGCTACAGCGGCAGTGTTGCTGCCTGCGAAGAAGGCTTTTTCTTCGCAACGGATGCAGAGCGCAAGCAACGTATGCCCAATGGGGCTTGCCGCTGCCTCATCACCTGTGCAGACGGCAGCGTAAAGCCCGCCATCGTGCGACTCGCCGAGGGCGAGCGATGGTTGCTGGAGAGCCGCAGCCCCCTCACGGAGGGCAATGCACAACTGGCCGTACTCAAGCGCCTTGCGAAATGAGCTTTCCCGACCCGGTGAGCTATCGCAAAAAAGGCGCGCCAAACAGTAAAAAAGTTGCGAAAAACCGTTTACAAACCACCTGATACGTGCTAAAATATCCAGGTGTGCGTAAGCACCCAAAGGAGAACCGCATCCGCAGCTGTCCGAGAGCCAACGGCAAGCTATGAATGCGGCGATTACCAACGGTACGGCAAAGCCGTAACCAATCAAAGGAGGCAACCCCAAATGGAAAAGTGCGAGATCATCAAGACTTATGCCCGTCACGAAGGTGACACCGGTTCCCCCGAGGTTCAGATCGCTCTGCTCACCCAGCGCATCAACCACCTCAACGAGCATCTCAAGATCAACAAGAAGGACCATCACAGCCGTCGCGGCCTGCTGCTCATGGTTGGTAAGCGCCGTGGTCTGCTGGATTACCTCAAGAAGACCGACATCGAGGGCTATCGTAACCTGATCGCTCAGCTGGGTCTCAGAAAGTAATTGAGAATGGCCGCGCCGATGCGGGTTCACCCACTGAGGCGCGGCCTTTTCTTGAGCATATGCGCATGCATATGAGGCAAGCCGCATAGCGGCAGAGGAGTTGCGGCAGGCATGAGGTCTGTCTGCATGGAAGAAGAAGGAGAAGGAAATGGATTACAAGGTTTTTTCTACTGAACTGGCGGGTCGTCCGCTTTCTATCGAGTTTGGCAAGTATGCGCAGCAGGCGAATGGCTCCGCTTTCGTGCGCTACGGCGATACCGTTGTGATGGTAAACGCCACCATGAGCGAAAAGGCTCGCGAAGGTGTGGATTTCTTCCCCCTGAGCGTAGACTTTGAGGAGAAGCAGTATTCCGTGGGTAAGATCCCCGGCGGATTTATCAAGCGTGAAGGCCGCCCCACCGAGAAGGCCACCCTCACTTGCCGCCTGATCGACCGCCCCCTGCGCCCCCTGTTCCCCAAGGGCATGCGCAACGACGTGCAGGTCGTTGCCACCTGCCTGAGCGTTGATAAGGACATTCCCCCGGAGATCCCCGCCATGATCGGTTCCTCCGCTGCCCTCAGCGTGAGCGATATTCCGTGGGGCGGCCCCACCGGTACCGTTGTCGTTGGCTGCATCGACGGCGAGTTCGTTATCAACCCCACCGAAGAGCAGCGGCAGAAGTCCAGCATGCACCTCACCGTCAGCGGTACCGCTGATGCCGTGCTGATGGTCGAAGCCGGTGCCAACGAGGTTTCCGAAGAAACCATGCTCAGCGCCATCCTGTATGGCCATGAGGAGATCAAGAAGATCGTTGCTTTCATCGAGCAGATCAAGGCCGAGATCGGCAAGGAAAAGGCCGAAGTGCAGCTGGTGACCACCGGCGACGATGTAAAGGCCGCTGTTCGTGAGTTCGCATATGACAAGTGCTGCTGGGTGTTCGAAACGCCCGACCGTCACGAACGCAAGGAGCGCGAGGATCAGGTACAGGCTGAGTGCAACGAGCATTTCGCCGAGCAGTTCGAAGGCCGCATGAGCGAGGTCGCCGATGCGATCTACTACCTCAAGAAGGAGATCATGCGCAAGAAGATCCTGGAGCAGGGCATCCGTCCCGATGGCCGCGGCCTGACCGACGTGCGCCCCATCTGGTGCGAAGTAGGCGTTCTGCCCCGCACCCACGGCAGCGCCATCTTCACCCGTGGCGAGACCCAGGCTCTTACCGTTACCACCCTGGGCTCCATGAGCGATGTGCAGATCCTGGACGGTCTGGGCACCGAGGATAGCAAGCGCTACATCCACCACTACAACATGCCTCCCTATGCCACCGGCGAAGCCGGCCGCATGAAGAGCCCCGGCCGCCGCGAGATCGGCCACGGCGCTCTGGCCGAGCGTGCTCTGCTGCCTGTGGTTCCCGGCGAGGATGAGTTCCCCTACGCGCTGCGTCTGGTCAGCGAGATCCTGTCTTCCAACGGCTCCAGCTCTATGGCTTCCGTTTGCGGCAGCACGCTCAGCCTGATGGATGCCGGTGTGCCGATCAAGGCTCCTGTAGCCGGTGTGGCCATGGGTCTGATCAAGGATGCCGAGAGCGGCAATGTGGCCGTTCTGACCGACATCCAGGGCCTGGAAGACTTCCTCGGCGATATGGACTTCAAGGTTGCCGGTACCGTTAAGGGCATCACCGCTATCCAGATGGATATCAAGATCGCCGGTATCGACCGCAACATTCTGGAGAAGGCTCTTGGCCAGGCTCTGCAGGGCCGTCTGCATATCCTCAAGATCATGCTGGATACCCTGGGCCAGCCCCGTGAGCACCTGAGCAAGTACGCTCCCAAGATCATCCGCTTCACCATCAACCCCGAAAAGATCCGTGAGGTCATTGGGCCTGGCGGAAAGATGATCAACAAGATCATTGCCGAGACCGGCGTGAAGATCGACATCGAAGACGATGGCCGCGTCTACATCGCCACCCCCGACGAGGCTGCTGCCACCAAGGCCCGCCGCATCATCGAGGGCATCGCCAAGGATGTTGAAGTTGGCGATGTATATCTGGGCAAGGTTGTGCGCATCATGAACTTTGGTGCCTTCATCGAGCTGACCCCCGGCAAGGACGGCATGCTGCACATCAGCAAGATGGCCGACCACCGCGTGGAGAAGGTGGAAGATGTGATGAACATCGGCGATGAGATCGAAGTCAAGGTCA
Source organism: Clostridiales bacterium (assembly GCA_015056315.1). GTDB lineage: Bacteria > Bacillota > Clostridia > Christensenellales > Aristaeellaceae > Limiplasma. The sequence continues at coordinate 37,317 of SVGN01000020.1, read as the reverse complement.
ACGAGATCGACTCTCAGGGCCGCGTCAACCTGATCCGTAACGACATCACCTATCCCGCTGCTTCCGAAGGCAACCGCAACGGCGGCGAGCGCCGCAGCCGTCCTCCCCGTCGGGATGGTCGTCCCTTCGGCGGCAACGACCGCACCTGATCGGTAACAACCAAGTAACCACAGCCGCCGCTGGCGAGGCTCCGCGCCTCGCCCGGCGGCTTCTGCTTTCGTGGCAGGAAAGGAAAACCAAGCATGTTTGATCAGATCATTCTTCCCAACGGCCTCCGGGTAGTAGGCGAAAAGCTGACCCATGTGCGCAGCTGCACGGTGGGCGTATGGGTCAAGGTGGGCAGCCGGAACGAAAGCCTTGCCGAAAACGGCCTTTCCCACTTTATTGAGCACATGGTGTTCAAAGGTACCGCCAGCCGTTCCGCCCGGGGTATCGCCGAGGAGATGGACATGGTGGGCGGGCAGCTGAATGCCTTTACCGGCAAGGAATGCACCTGCTACTATGCCAAGGTGATCGACGAGGATCTGCGCCTGGCGGTGGATATCCTTGCGGACCTGGCTTTGCGCCCCACCTTCGATGAGAAGGAACTGAACAAGGAGCGGGGCGTTATTCTGGAAGAGATCGCCATGGTGGAGGATACCCCCGAGGATCTGGTGCACGAAATGCTGGCAGCCGCTCAGTTCGATGGCAGCCTGAGCCGCCCCATCCTTGGCCCCGGCAGCAGCATCCGTTCCTATACCCGGGACGATCTTCTGGCCTACTGGCGCAAGCATTACGTGGCACGGAACATGGTGCTGTCCATTGCGGGTAATTACGATTGGGATGCCTTCGTAGCTTTGGCCAAGCAGTACTTTGATGTGTTCCCCAACCCGGATGGTGAGGAAGCCCCCGCTCAGGAGCAGGGCTACATCCATGAGAGGGTCTTCAAGAAGAAGGATACCGAGCAGCTGCATCTCTGTCTGGGCTTCCCCGGCATCGGTGCGGATACCGACGATATCTACCCTCTTGCAGTGTTCAACAATGCCATTGGCGGCGGTATGAGCAGCCGCCTGTTCCAGCGCATCCGTGAGGAGCTGGGCATGGCCTACAGTGTGTACACCTACTCCAGCAGCTACCAGAATGCGGGCGTGTTCAATGTGTACGCAGGCACCACCCCCGCCAACGGCGAGACCGTGCTCCGAGAGATCCAGGAGCAGCTTCGGCTCTTCCTGAAGAACCCTATCTCCGAGAAAGAGTTCGCCAGCGCCAAGGCGCAGCTGCGGGGCGGCTTTGTGCTGGGGCTGGAAAGCTCCAGCGGCCGTATGCAGTCCATCGGCCGCGGCATGCTGCTGCATGGACGCATGCGCACCCCCGAGGAAGCACTGGCCAAGATCGATGCCGTAACCCCCGAAAGAGTGATGGAGGTGGCCCGCCGCATCCTGTCTGCCGAGCCCAGCGCAGCCTTTGTGGGCAGCAATGCCGAGGAATGCATCAAGCTGGTGGAGGGCACACCCGCCAAAGGCATCTGACCGCTGTAAGCGGCACTGCGCAAGCGGCTTTTCAGGAAGCTCGACCAGCATTTGTATGTTTTCGACCCCTCCCTGCGGGCATCATAGCCTGTGAGGAGGGGTTTTTGATGCAAAGAAGAAAAGTGGCTTTGGCAGCAGCGATCTGCGCGCTGAGCCTTTGCCTGCAAAGCTGCACCACCACAGCAGAGACCACGGAACCCGCACCGCGGCCTACAGGCACCGCGATGAAAGCGGCAGTACAATGGCCGGAGGAGAAACTTAAGTTCGGGGAAGACGGTTCACCCGTGCTCCGGGTCTATGTTGTAGAAAAGGAAGCCGTGGAGAAGGTAGATCTGGAAACCTATGTGGAGGGCGTGCTGGCAGGGGAAATGAAAAACGATTGGCCCTTGGAAGCGCTGAAGGCGCAAGCGATCCTCGCCCGTACCTTCGTGCTGAAATTCGTGGAGGAAAAAGAAAGCAAGTACCCGGATGCGGATATCTCTACTGATATCGAGGAGGCGCAGGCATACGATCCCGATGCGGTCAACGACAGGATCCGGGAAGCGGTCAATGCCACCAAAGGCCAGGTACTCACCGCAGATGGCAGGTTGCCCTATGCCTGGTTCCATGCACATAGCGGCGGCACTACCGAACGGGCGGTCACAGGCCTTGGTTGGAACGAGGCAGAGCCTGCCTATACCGCCGTGGTACAGGGCAACGAACCGGAGAACGTCAAAAACGAAAAGGATGCCCAGGCCCTGAAGGATGCCAAACGCTGGGAGGCCTCGTTTCCTGTATCAGAGGTGGAGGAGGCCTTGCGCAGCCTTGGCGCGGAAGAGAGCATCTCCGGCGATACCCGCATCTCGGTAGCCGAGAGAGGGGAGGGCGGGCGCGCCAAAACCATCCGTTTCGGTGATGCTGCGGTGGGTGCGGCAGAGCTGCGCATCGCCCTTGGCAGCACCAAGATGCGCTCCACCCTGCTTACCTCCCTCAAGGTGCAAAACGGGCAGGTGGTCATGGAGGGCAAGGGCTACGGCCACGGTGTCGGTATGAGTCAGTGGGGCGCATATGGGCTGGCAGAAGCGGGCAAAAATGCTGCGGAGATCATTGGGCACTACTTTACCGGCGTTACAGTGGAAAAGCTTTGGTAACATCCGTTTTCTGACAAAGAATTAACAAGCCTCTGCGGGGCAGGAAAGCATACAGACACTGTAGAATTAATTCGGTTAATGAAATACCAAGGAGGAAACGGGCCCATGTATCAGCTCGGTGTTTACTTCGGACGGTTCCTGCCGCCTCACCGCGGTCACCTGTATCAAATGATCGAGGCTTCCACCAAATGCAAGCATCTGGTGGTGGTCATTTCCGATAATGCCAATCAGACCCGGGAGATCTGCAAGGAGGCAGGTATCCCGGAGATCTCCTACCGCCTGCGCAAGCAGTGGATCTCCCAGCAGCTGCAGGATATGGATCACATCAGCGTCCGTGTGCTGGATGAGACCGATATCCCTGTCTACCCCGCCGGTTGGGATCTGTGGTCCAAGCGCATGCGGGAAGTGGTGCCCGAACCCATCGACGCGTTCTTCGTAGGTGATATGGAGTACGGCGATACCCTGGCCACCTATTTCCCCGAGGCTACCGTGGAACTGTTCGACCCAGCCCGCACCCGCTATCCCATCTCGGCGACCGATATCCGCAGCAATATTCTGGGCAACTGGCACTACATCCTCGGTGCGGCCCGCCCCTTCTTTTCCAAGAAGGTGCTCATTGCCGGTACGGAGAGCTGCGGCAAGACCACCCTTACCAAGTGCCTTGCCAAGCTGTACAACACCTCCTGGTCGGAGGAGGTAGGCCGTTACTATGCCCGGGAGTTTCTCGGCAACGACGAGACCATCTACACCGATGAGGACTTCAGCCGCATCGCTCATCTGCAGTACGAGCAGGATTACCACGCCCTGCGCGCCTGCAACAAGGTCTGCTTCTTTGATACCGATGCCACCTATACCGATTATTTCAGCGAGCTGTACATGGGCCACCGCAACGAGCTGGTGCAGAAGTATATCGACCACACCCGTTACGACCGGCTTATTTACCTCCTGCCGGATGTAAAATGGGTGGCAGACGGCCAGCGCCTCAACGGCGACCAGCGCAAGCGCATGGAGCTCAACGACCGGCTTTTGAATATGTACAAGGAACATGGCTTCGGCGATAAGATCGTTATCGTGGGCGGCGATTACAACCAGCGCCTCTCTCAGGCCATCCAGCTGGTGGATGAACTGCTCACCGGCATCCGTCCCTGAGGCAAAAGGAAGTTATTTCATCGGTATTGCTGCCTTTTCGCCACTTGACAGGGCAATGCTTTCGCTCTATAATACATGCATGGTTACCTGAAGTGTGCGCCAGTATCCTATTTTTACCCACATTTCACAAAACGGAGCTCGCGTTCGTTCCGTTGGATGCCATGCCCCCGCGAGATCTCGTGCCAGGGGAAGGCAGAAGGCGGCGATAGAGCACCGGCCTGCTTTACATAGCGGGTGAAAAAATGGGGTGCAGCGGCACTTTGGGGCTTGCAGAAGGCTTTCGGCAGTTAGCCGAAAGTCTTTTTTTGAAAGGAAAGAAGAAACGTATGTACATCAGCATCGCAATGGATGGTCCCGTTGGTGCGGGAAAAAGCACCGTGGCAGACGGCGTAGCCAAAGCTCTTGGCATTCTGCATCTGGATACCGGAGCCATGTACCGCGCTTTTGCCTGGTATGCTCTTCAGCAGGGCGTGCCGCTGGACGATGAGCAGGCGGTATCCGCGCTTACCCAGAAGGCCATGCCCGAGGTGGCTTATGTAGACGGTGCCCAGCGCACCTCCATTGCAGGGCAGGATGTTACCGGTCTCATCCGTACGCCGGAGGTGAGCATGGCTGCCAGCAGCGTATCCCGCTATGCGGCGGTGCGCAAGGCTATGGTAGCCAGCCAGCAGGAGCTTGCCAAAAAGCAGGATGTGCTGCTGGATGGCCGCGACATCGGCACCGTTGTGCTGCCCGATGCCTGGCTCAAGATCTACCTGACCGCCGCTCCCGAAGCCCGCGCCCAGCGCCGCTACGACGAGCTGATCCGCAAGGGTCAGGAGACCACCTTCGAGGCGGTGCTCGCCGATGTGATCGCCCGCGATGAGCAGGATATGAACCGCGAGGTGGATCCCCTCCGTGTGGCCGATGATGCACAGGTCGTTGATTCTACCGATATGAACCAGCAGCAGGTGATCGATAACATCCTGCTGCGGGTAAAGATGCGCAAGGGCGAAAAGTTGGAAAAGAAGGGGACCTATCTGCCTCTGTACCGCTACGGTCTGCCGGTGGTCGCTTTCCTGATGAAGCTGCTCTTCCCGGTCACCTTCCACGATCTGGAGAATGCCCAGCAGGATGCGCCCTGCATTATGATCTCCAACCACCTGAGTATGCTGGATCCCGTATACCTTGCCATGGCCAACAAGCGCTACCATGTGCGCTTCCTCGGCAAGAAGGAGCTGATCAAGAACCCCATCCTGAAGTGGTTCTTCGATAAGCTGGGCATGATCGCCGTAGACCGCCACAACACCGATATGGCTGCCATCCGCTCCTGCATGAAGGTGCTCAAGGATGGCAACGTGCTGGGCGTGTTCCCGGAGGGCACCCGCCATAAGGAAGGCGTTATGCAGGAACTGGAAAGCGGCATTGCGCTCATCGCCCTTCGCAGCAAGGCTACTTTGGTGCCCGTATACCTTACCGACAAACCCCGCCTGTTCCGCCGTGTGCATGCATACTGCGGCCAGTGCATCCCGGTCTCTTATCTGGCAAGCCAGGGCGTTAATAAGCAGACCTGCGACCAACTGCTGGAGAACATTACCCAGCGGTACGCAGAATTGGTCGCCAAGCACCAAAAAACAAAATAAATGCAAAGCGCATCGCGCTTTTGCAGCCGTGCAGGCATGCGCCGGGGGCCCATGCAAAATTTCTTGATTCTTTTTTGAAATATTGTAAGAAAAAAAGAAGGAAAACGCATTTGCACGGCGAATATATAATCTTGATATGCGTGAAAGGATGGTTCCATGCCGATCGAGATCGCGCGCCATGCAGGGTTCTGCATGGGTGTACGCCGTGCCGTAAGCGAGGCGCAGAAGGCGGCGGAAAGTGGAAAAACCATTGTCACCTTTGGTGAACTGGTACACAACCCGCAGGTGATCGAGAAAATGGAAGCCATCGGCATCGTAGCCGTTCATGATGTAGATGAGACCAAAGGCAAAACGGTCATTGTCCGCAGCCACGGTATTTCACCAAAGACTGCCGAAGCCATTGCCCGTAACGCCGAAAGTGTCATCGATCTTACCTGTCCCTTTGTTGCCAGGCTGCATCAGGTGGTAGTCGGGTACAGTGAAGACGGTTCTCCCGTTGTACTGGTGGGGCAGGCAGACCACCCGGAGGTGGTCGGTACCATCGGTTTTGCCAAAGGCGATGTTTACACCGTTTATACCCCGGAGGAGGCCTTGGCCCTGCCCCGCATGGAGCGCGCACTGGCCGTATCCCAGACCACCTTTCCCCACGAGAGATGGGAGGAGATCCTTACCGCCCTCCGTACCCGTGTAAACGACCTTTCCGTGCAGGATACCATCTGCACAGCCACCGTGCTCCGGCAGAACGAGGCCCGCCGCCTCAGCGGTCAGGTGGACGCCATGCTGGTAGTGGGCGGCAACGCCAGCGCCAACACGCGCAAATTATACGAGACCTGCAAAAGCATTTGCAGCCGTACCCTCATGGTAGAGCGCGCGGCGGACATCCCGCCGGGCTTTGCAAATATCCATTCGGAATTCATTGGAATCACGGCCGGCGCAAGCACGCCGGACTGGTTACTTAAGGAGGTTGTCACTAGTATGACTGACAAGGAACAATTGAACCAGCAGCTTTCCACCGAGGAGGCGGAAAAGAACAGCTTTATGGCTGATGTGGAAGCGACTCTGGTCAAAATCAGACCCGGACAGACCGTTACCGGCACCGTCGTGCTCGTTACCGAGGACGAAGTGTGCGTGAACATCGGCTACAAGTCCGACGGCCTGATCAAGCGCGAAGATCTGGTTACCCAGGATGTCGGCATGGGCGACGAAATCGAAGTGGAGGTCGTCAAGGTAAATGACGGCGATGGCAACGTATTGCTGTCCCAGCGCAATATCCTGAACCGCAAGGCCTTCGCCGAGCTTGTCGAGAAGTACGAAAACGGCGAGTATGTCGAAGCTACCGGCGAAAAGGTCGTCAAGGGCGGCCTCACCTGCAGCATCAACGGCATCCGTGCCTTCGTGCCTGCCTCCCAGCTGGCAAACCGCTATGTTGAGAACATCAACGAGTTCGTCGGCCAGCCCCTCAAGCTCAAGATCATCGAGCTGGACGAGCAGAAGAAGCGCGTTGTGGCCAGCCGCCGCGCTGTTATCCGTGAAGAGAGCGCTGCCAAGAAGGCCGAAGCTTGGGACAAGCTGGTTGCCGGCGAAGTGGTCAAGGGTACCGTACGCCGCCTGACCGATTTCGGCGCTTTCGTAGACCTGGGCGGCGTGGATGGCCTCATCCATGTTACCGACCTGAGCTGGTCTCACGTGAAGCATCCCTCCGAGGTCGTTGCTCCCGATCAGGAAGTTGAAGTCAAGATCAAGTCCATCGACCGCGAGCGCGAGCGCATCCAGCTGAGCATCAAGGAGCTGCAGCCCAAGCCCTGGGATGTGGCCCCCGAGAAGTACCCCGCCGATGCTGTTGTTACCGGTAAGGTCGTTCGCATCACCACCTTCGGCGCCTTCGTGGAGCTGGAGCCCGGTATCGACGGTCTGGTACACATCAGCCAGTGCGCCACCACCCGCATCAACAAGGTCGAGGACGCTGTCAACGTCGGCGATGAGGTGCAGGTGAAGGTGCTGAGCATCGATCCCGCCGCCAAGCGCATCAGCCTGAGCATTCGTGCTCTGCTGGAGCCCGAAGTGACCGAAGAAGAGATCGCTCCCATCGAGGATGACGATGCTGAGGTCGTGGCTGTGGATATCGAAGCCATGGGCGCTGCTCTGGAAGCCGAAGCCGCTGCTGCTGAGGAGTCCGCTGAATAATCCAAGCCTAACGAAGCGCTGTTCCCCAAAAGGGAGCAGCGCTTTTTCATACTGCTTATTATGGAAGGAAAAGGTTGAGAAATCCTTAACAATGTGCTATACTGATATATCATAGATTTACTGTGTTTGTACGTCAGCCAGTTTCTTTGATACTTGCGAAACGGAGGGAAACCCAATGGCTGGTTATGTTTCCGATGCGGTGATCCGGCGCTTGCCCGGCTATTACCGCCATTTGAAGGAGCTTGAACGGGAGGGCGTTACCCAGATCTCCTCTCAGGGGCTGGGCGAGCGCATGTGCCTTACCGCCTCCCAGATCCGGCAGGATATCAACTGCTTTGGCGGCTTTGGCCGGCAGGGCTTTGGCTATGCGGTGCCGGAGCTCAGGGAGCGCATTGGGCAGATCCTGGGTGTGGATCAGCCTCACCGAATGATCATCCTTGGTGCGGGCAACATCGGCAATGCAGTCTGCTGCTCCGATTCCTTCCCTGCAAACGGCTTCGAGACTGTTGCCATCTTCGACAGCAACCCTGCCAAGATCGGCACCCGGGTAGATGCGCTCACCGTGCAGGATATTGCCTCTCTGGAACGTTTTATTGGCGAAAACCCGGTAGACATCGCGGTGATCGCTGTTCCCAGCGAGGCTGCCCAGCAGCTTACCGAGCAGCTCTACAGCTGCGGCATCCGCGGCTTCTGGAATTTTGCCCCCTGCGACCTGAAGCTCGGCAGGGATGCTGCTGTGGTCAACGTGCATTTGGATGAAGGCTTGCAGGTGCTCAGCTTCAAGATGCTGCACAGGCAGGAGTAAGATTGTTTTGAGGTGAAGCACATGGCTGATCTCTATCAGGATAACGGTCAGAACCGGCGCATGGCCGATCGCCGCCCCGCAGACCCCTATGCGGAGGCAGCGCGCAGAGACACGTCGCAGGATTTCCTCTTCGAGGATCAGGATACATGGAACCAGGTGCTGCCTCATTCGCAGAACCATCGGCAGGCCTATGCGCCTCATCCCACTTCCCGCCCGGCGGTGCGGGCAGAGGGGAGAGGGCAGGCGGTGCAGAACGGCGAATGGAGCCCCTACGCCTATGTGATCATCATTGTTGTGTGCTTCGTGCTGATGAGCATCATCGCCGTGATGATGATGCCCCAGATGGCGGGCTATTTCTGGAAAGATTTTCCCAACTACGCTTTTGTCAACGGCGAGGTGGTACGCTACGATGAGGAGACCAACGACCTCTATGAGCAGTACCGCAGCTATATGTACCGGGATGTGATCTATCCCGGTGTGCTGGTGGATGGCATCTCCGTTGGCGATATGACCATCGAAGAAGCCAGAGCCGCCCTTACGGGAACCTCCCCTCAGCTGCAGAGCAATACCACGCCCTATTCGGTTACGGTCTCCATCGGCGACCGGAACTGGCAGATCGATCAGACCAACGTACCTGCAGCCCGTAACCTGGGCAATGTGCTGGAGAAGGCCTACGCCATCGGCCGCACCAATAACAGCGATATCCAGATCACCAAGCAGACCCCCTTCCGCCAGCGGGTGGATCGGGCGCTGGAGCTGCGCAATACCCCCGTCAACCTGGCTACAGAAGTTACCTACGATGCTTCTGCCGTGCGCAATGTGGTGGATGAGATCACCGCTTACGTGACACGCGACCCCATCAATGCGCAGATCCTCACCTTCGATTACAAATCCCGCACGTTTACCTTCTCCGATCATCAATCCGGCGTGATCATGGACAGCGACCTGCTCTATAACCGCATCATCGCTGCGCTGGATCAGGAGCAGATCGGTGCCATCGTTACCACCAACCTGACGCTGATCCCCCCGGATATCACCAAGGACGATCTTGCCTCCAATTTCAACCTGATCGCCGCCTATACCACCGAGACCACCCGGGATACCAATCGTAACAACAACATCGCCCTTGCCTGCCAGGCCATCAACGGCACAGCCCTCATGCCCGGCGAGACCTTCAGCTTCAACGAGGCCACCGGTCAGCGCACCTATGAGAAGGGCTATCTGGAGGCAGGTGCCATCGCTTCCGGCCAGAGCATCGAAGAAGTGGGCGGCGGCATCTGTCAGGTGTCCTCCACGCTGTTCAACGCTGTGGCCAGAGCTGATCTGGAGATCGTGGAGCGCAGCGCCCATGCATGGCCCAGCACCTATGTGGAGCGCGGCGAGGATGCCACTGTCAACTGGCCGAATCTGGATTTCAAGTTCAAGAACAGCAGTCAGGCGCCCATCTTCATCATCACTTATTACAACGACCGGAAGATGTCTGCCGAGATCTGGGGCATGGCTCTGGAGGACGGTATGAGCATCGATCTGGAATCCCATGTGGTAAAGACGATCAACCCGCCGCAGGAGATCAAGTACGTACAGAATCCCGAGTTGCCCTACGGCTCCAGCCAGACCACCGTCAAGGCCCGCACCGGCTATGTGGTGGATACCTACAAGGTTTGGTACCAGAACGGCCAAGAGATCCGTCGGGAGTTTTTCTACACGAGCACTTATAAGGCGTACCAGCAGGTGGTCGAATATAACTGATGCAAAAAGCGCACCTGCGGCATCGCAGGTGCGCTGTGCTGTTGGAGCGTTGAGCCTCAGCCAAGGGTGCGGATCAGGGCAAGGGTCGCATCGGTAACGGTGTTATCGGTGATCACGCCCATTGCCTGAAACAGGATGGTGATCACGCCCACGATGGTCACATACAGGGCGAAGCCGTCCAGGCTGGCGTTGGCGATCACCTTCAGGAAGAAGCGGATGGAAAGGTAGCCCACGATGGCAGCCAGCACCATGCCCACGAGGATGGCGGGCAGGCTGTCGCCAAAGCTGATACCGGCTTCCAGAGCATCCTTGCCTTCTACCAGCAGGCTGCCGACGATAGCGGGAGCGCTCATCATAAAGCTGAACTTGGCAGCAGCCTCCCGGTTCACCTTGGCACATACGCCGCCGAAAATGGTGGAGCCGCTGCGGCTGATGCCGGGCAGCATGCCGATGGCCTGCAGGCAGCCCATTACAAGCGCCTCAAAGAAGCCCACCTGCCCTTTGGCGGTACCGTTCTGCTCCTGCTTGCGGGAGATACGGGTGGTGAGCAGCAGCATCAGGCCGGTGATCAGGAAGCAGATGCCCAGAAAGGTGATGTGGGTCTCCACATATTCCAGCTGGCTGTCGAAAAGGATCTTGGCGGCCAGCGCAGGCAGAGAGGCCACAAAGAGCAGCAGCAGGGTGCGGTTCTTGATGGGGTGCAGGAGCATATCGATCCAGTCCTTCCAGAAGACCACGGCGACAGCGATCAATGTGCCCACGTGCAAAAGAATGTTAAAGAGCAGCTGGTTCTCCAGCTCCACATGCAGCAGCGCCTGAAACAGATTCAGGTGCCCGCTGCTGGAGATGGGCAGAAATTCGGCAAGCCCCTGCAGAATACCCAGCAAAGCGCCCTCAAGAATACTCAATCGGATCATCCTTTCCATGTTTTGGTCACGAATGCGAATAGTATACACCATCCGCATGGGAATGTGAAGAGTCATAAATGCAAACAATTTCCCGAAGAAGAAAGAAGGAGGACGACCAATGCGCAACAGAAAGCTTTCGATTTTTGCACTGTGTTTGGCGCTGCTCGGCAGCGCAGTGCTGCCCGGTGCCCCCAAAGCCGAAGAAGAGAGCAGCATCCAGGCGGTGTTCATCAACGTGGGCAAGGCCGACGCCATCCTTTTGCTGCTGAACCAGCAGCGCTTTTTGGTGGATGCAGGCCACAAGGACAGCTACGATGCTCTGGAGAAGGCGCTGGAGACCTGTGGCATCGACCACCTGGACGGGGTGTTCATCACCCATACCGACAAGGATCATGTGGGCGGCCTCAACAAGCTGCTCAAGAGCGATATCCAAGTGGATATGCTCTATGCCTCCACACTCAACAGCGAGCCAGATGTCAAGGAGCACCCGGTATACGAGGCCTCCCAAAAGCGGGATGTGCCCCTTACCTGGCTCCGGGCCGGAGAGGTGATCGAGGCGGGGGAGTGCAGTTTGCATATCCTCGGCCCCATCAATAAGGATCAACAGGACGAGGACAACAACTCCCTGGTGATTGATGTTCAGACCCCTCACGGCAATTTCCTTCTCACCGGCGATATGAAGAAGGAGGAGGAGGCTTCTCTGCTGGCTGCCGATGTGATCCCTCAGGCAACTGTACTGAAGGTTGCCCATCACGGGGAGGATGATTCCACAAGCAGCACCTTCCTGCGCACGGTAAAGCCCCAGTGGTCCATCATCTCCACCGATAGGGAGGAGGAGCCGGATACCGCAGCCGATGTGGTGCTGGCTCGCCTTTGGGATGTAAAGAGCGGCGTGGCCATTACCCAGAATGCCACCCTGGGCATCCTCGTTACGCTGAAGGATGGCCAGGCCTATGCCGAGCAGCTGGATTATCAATAAACACATCCTGCCTCCGCAGCATAGGATGACCTGACGGGAAACATCTCCCGTCAGGTCATTTTGCTTTATCGGGAGGTCTCTTATGAAATATGCAGAACATCCCCATCACGGCGACAGGCACGACTGTTGTCGCTGCGATGGGATCACCGCGCCTTACTGCCCGCCGCCTGTCTGCGAACCCTGCCACAAGCCTATGCCTCAGGACAGCTGCCGGGAGGAGCGTCTCTGTGAACACAGGGTACCGCTGCAGAAAGCCACTGCCTGGCCCCGCAGACCTGCTGCCTGCCCGCCCGTCCATTACAGCGGCGTCGTATGCAAACAGCCGCCCAAACCGGAAAAGCCCATATGCGAAAACGTGCTGCTGCAAAAGATCATTGCCTGCGAGCGCAGGAGCATCCCCCAGCTCTGTACTCAGGTCAAGCCCGATCAGCTGCCGGATTGCGCCTGCCCGCCCTATACACTCCTTTCGCTCACCCAGAGCGGCGCGCAGCCATGGTGGTCGCCCGTGGAGCACCATTGCCCCGACCAGCGTAGCTATATAAAGGTATTCATCCCGGTATGTCTCAAGCTGTGTGACAGTGAGGGCAGAACCTGGCAGACCACCGCTGTGGTGGAGGCAGAGGTCAGCTACCGCCCGCCAATGGGCTATGGTGAACACAGGAGCGGTAGCCTGTTCATCGTGCCATGCCTGCGCCTGACCGGCGGCGAACGTTGCTCGGAGAGCGGCACCTTCTGTGTGCAGCTGGAGATCTGTCTGGAGCTGTATGTGCTCAGGCCCGAGCCCTGCGCCATGCATCACCATGAGCTGCCCGAGAAGCCCTTGCCGCTGTATACGCAGCCCGGCTGCTGCCACCGCGGTGCTCATGACCGCACCGAATGGTAGCAGATCGTACGCAAACCCTGCCGCTCCCCGGAATGGGGGGCGGTTTTTGCAGCTAAAACGCTTATGATGTAAGAAAAGCACTATCGGGTTGTGAATTTTCAAACAAAATTTTGAAAACCGGCAGGAAAAACAATGGTAAGGGAGAATACTTGAATTAGGGTAAAGTTGGGACTTTGCCCGGAGTAACGTGTACAGGCACATTGCTGCCATACCACATCATATAAGGAGGAACCCCAAATGAGTCTGGATCTCTCTTACCTTGGCATCGTGGCTACCAAGGCTGTGTACCGCAACCTGCCCGTCAGCGTGCTGACCGAGAAGGCTATTGCCCGCGGCGAAGGCACCCTGAGCAACACCGGCGCTCTGGTCGTTAAGACCGGCAAGTACACCGGCCGCTCTGCCAACGACAAGTTCATCGTCGATACCCCCGCCGTGCACGACGACATCGCCTGGGGCAAGGTGAACCGTCCCATCGAAAAGGAAAAGTACGATGCTATTCTGGCCAAGGTGAAGGCTTACCTGCAGAACCGCGAAGTGTTCGTGTTCGACGGCTTTGCCGGTGCTGATCCCCAGTACACCAAGGGCTTCCGTATCATCAACGAGCTGGCCAGCCAGAACCTGTTCATCCATCAGCTGCTGATCCGCCCCACCGCCGAGCAGCTGGAAAACTTCACCCCCGATTTCACCATCATTGCCGCTCCCGGCTTCAAGTGCATCCCCGAGATCGATGGCGTTCGCTCCGAGGCTGCCATTCTGGTGAACTACGAAGAAAAGATGGTTGTGATCTGCGGCAGCCAGTATGCCGGCGAGATCAAGAAGTCCGTCTTCTCCGTTATGAACTACATCCTGCCCAAGCAGGGCGTGTTCCCCATGCACTGCTCCGCCAACATCGGCGAGGATGGCGACAGCGCTGTGTTCTTCGGCCTCTCCGGCACCGGTAAGACCACCCTGTCTGCCGACCCCAACCGTAAGCTCATCGGCGACGACGAGCATGGCTGGGCCGACAACTCCGTGTTCAACTTCGAAGGCGGCTGCTATGCCAAGTGCATCAACCTGTCTGCCGAGAAGGAGCCCGACATCTTCAACGCCATCAAGTTCGGCGCTCTGGTCGAGAACGTTGTGATGGATCCCGAGACCCGCGAGTTCGACTTCGACGACGACTCCCTCGCCGAGAACAGCCGCGTGGGCTACCCCGTGGATTACATCCCCAACGCTGAGCTGAGCGGCATGGCCACCAGCGCTCCCAAGACCGTTATCTTCCTCACCGCCGATGCTTACGGCGTACTGCCTCCCATCTCCAAGCTGGATAAGAACCAGGCCATGTACTACTTCGTGTCCGGTTTCACCTCCAAGCTGGCCGGTACCGAGATCGGCATCACCGAGCCCGTGCCCACCTTCTCCACCTGCTTCGGCGAGCCCTTCCTGCCCCTGGATCCCTCCGTGTATGCCAACATGCTGGCCGACAAGGTCGAGAAGTCCGGCGCTAACGTTTACCTGGTTAACACCGGCTGGAACGGCACCGGCAAGCGCATGAAGCTGGCCTATACCCGCGCCATGATCACTGCCGCTCTCAACGGCACCCTGGAGCAGTCCGAGTTCGTGACCGATCCCATCTTCGGCGTGTCTGTGCCCACTACCTGCGAGGGCGTGCCTTCCGAGCTGATGATCCCCATCAACACCTGGGAAGACAAGGCTGCTTACGAAGCCAAGGCCAAGGAACTGGCCAAGAGCTTTGTGGACAACTTCAAGAAGTACACCCACATGAGCGAAGAAGTTGTGGCTGCCGGCCCCAAGGCCTAAGCTGCATTCGCCCCTGCCGCAAAAAAGCGGCAGGGGTTTTCTCTTGCTCAAGCAGGCAAAGAAAATAGCCGAAGCATGTTTTCTGTGCTTCGGCTATTGTATATGGCAGCGATTGGGGTCACCTTAACCGTTGAAGCCGGGCTTCGGCTCCTCTTGGGAGGGCGGCGGTGTTGGGGTGACCGGCAATTGGGGGATCGCATCCGTACGCTGAGGCTGATCGGTCACAGCCGGAGTTGGCTGCGCTTCGTTGGCGGGTATGTAACCGACGCTGGCAGGCCAGGGCGAGGTATCGATATGCAAGCTGCAGGATGTGAGCGCAAGCAGCAGTACACAAAGCAGCAGCACGCATAGCTTCTTCATTGGCAGGTTCCTCCTTTTGGGGGATCGGTTCTTCAGCATTATAACATATCGCATGGCATCAATTCTTTACAAAAGGCGATAATATTGTTAAAATAAAAGCGTAAAAGCAAAGAGGAGGATGAAAAACATGAGCAATATCTGGCATGATATTTCTCCCTCTCGCATCACCAAGAACGACTTTATCGCCGTTATCGAGATCGAGAAGGGCAGCAAGAAAAAGTACGAGCTGGACAAGGAGACCGGCCATCTGATCCTGGACCGGATCCTCTATACCTCTACCCACTATCCGGCCAACTACGGCCTCATTCCCCGCACCTTTGCAGATGATGGCGACCCTCTGGATGTGCTTCTGCTCTGCAGCGAGGTGATCCAGCCCCTGAGCCTTGTTCGTTGCTATCCCATAGGCGTTATCACCATGAAAGACCAGGGCAGGCTGGATGAAAAGATCATAGCCATTCCCTTCCACGACCCCACTTACAATACCTACCACGATGTAAGCGAGTTGCCTTCCCACATTTTTACCGAAATGTCACACTTCTTCTCTGTCTACAAGAACCTGGAGGGCAAGGAGACCGTGGTGGACGAGCTGGAAGGCGCAGAGGCCGCAAAGGATGTTATCCAGAAGTGCTTGGATGCTTACATCGAGAAATTCTGCCGTTGAAGCTGCAATTTGGCTAAAATGTAACACAATCGAAACAAAATAACCAAAAAAGAATTGCAAAAAGCTTCCATATGCAACCGTTATGTAACCGGGGCGCTTTATAATGAAATCATCCTAAAACACTAATGGGGGTATGAATCGTGCATTGCAATCGAAAGCTGCTGAGCCTGGTGCTCTCTATCATGCTTGTGATGAGCGTCTGCGTGCCTTGTTTTGCCGAGGAGGCCCCGGCAGAGGCTGCCCCTGTCGCAGTAGAACAGCCTGTGTCGGAGGAAAACGTAGCGCCCGAAGAAGAAGTAACCGAGCCTGTTGAAGAGGTAGAGGAGGAGCCTGCCGCAGAGCAGGAGCCCGAAGTGGTCGCCGAGCCTGAGGTCGTTGAGGAGCCTGCCGCAGAGCAGGAGCCCGAAGTGGTCGCTGAGCCTGAGGTCGTTGAGGAGCCCGCCGCTGAGCAGGAGCCCGAAGTGGTTGCCGAGCCTGAGGTCGTTGAGGAGCCTGCCGCAGAGCAGGAGCCCGAAGTGGTCGCCGAGCCTGAGGTCGTTGAGGAGCCCGAAGTTGTTGAGGAGCCTGTTGTAGAAGAGACTCCCGAACCCACTGCGGAACCCACCGCCGAGCCGACTCCGGAACCCACTCCCGAACCCACCGCCGAGCCGACTCCCGAACCCACTCCCGAACCCACCGCTGAGCCGACTCCGGAACCCACTCCCGAACCTACCGCCGTGCCGACTCCGGAACCCACTGCGGAACCCACCGCCGAGCCGACTCCGGAACCCACTGCGGAACCCACCGCCGAGCCGACTCCCGAACCCACTGCGGAACCCACCGCCGAGCCGACTCCGGAACCCACTGCTGAGCCGACTCCGGAACCCACTCCCGAACCCACCGCCGAGCCGACTCCCGAACCCACCGAGGTTCCCGTGTCTGAGCCCACCACCGTTCCCGTAGTGGAAGAGACCCCCGCTCCTGTTGAAGAGCCCGAGGTCGTGGAGCCCGAGGTCGTGGAGCCCGAGGTCGTGGAGCCCGAAGTCGTGGAGCCGGAAGTGGAAGCAACCGTAGAGCCCACCCCCGAACCCACTCCCATTCCCGTCAATTGCAACGTGAAGATCGAGATCAAGGATCCCAAGGAAGCTTACTACTTTGGCGATGAGATCACCTTCCGTGCGATCGTTACCGGTGCCGAAGACGTTAACTACAAGATCATCTGGGAGTACAACGACAACGACATGGAAGACAAGATCGAGTGGGAAGCTGCTGGCGAAGGCGAGTTCTTCACCTTCGTGATCACCGAGGAAAACGTCGCCTGGCAGTGGCGTGCCGCCGTGGTCGTAGCCCAGTAAGTTCACATTCTCAACCACCCTGTTCCAAGCAGGGTGGTTTTTCTATACAGAAAGAAACCGTACGCCCTGGGCAAGAGCGTACGGTTTCTTTGGGTTACGCAGAGCGTTGAAAACAAGCTGTTCGCATGTAATTATTTGTGGTTCCGGTTCGGGCCTCTCAACAAGTCTCCGGCACCCACCTCAAAGGGGAAGGTCATGCGCAGCAGAGTGCCCGCCACACCGGTGGTCTGTACAGCTTCGCCGGTCTCCGCCAAAATCATATCCGTTACGGTAAAGGGCTTGCTGCCTTGGGGAGTGAGCACCTCCAGGCTGTCTCCGACAAAGAAACGATTCTTCAGCCGAATCAGAGCAGCTTCTCCCGCCTTTGCACCGGCAACGATATCACCTACATATTCCATGCTCTGGCTGAAGCCGCCAGCCCCTGCCGGCGGTTGAGGATTACCAAAATAGAATCCGGTATTGCTGGTACGATGGCTGGCTTTTTCAAGCTCCGTCATCAACCGGGGCAGCGCATCAAGGAAGGCTGCTTCGCCTTTTTCCTCCAACAGATCCAGCGCCTGGCGGTATGCGGATACCACCGTGGCTACATAGTAAGCGGTCTTCATACGTCCTTCGATCTTCAGGCTGGCAATGCCTGCCTTTTGCAGAAGGGGCAGATGGGGAAGCATACACAGGTCGTTGGCAGAGAACAGGTAAGTGCCATGCTCGTCTTCAGTAACGGGCATATACTCTCCGGGACGCTTTTCTTCCACCACATGGTATTGCCAGCGGCAGGGCTGTGCACAAGCGCCTTTATTGCCGCTGCGGCCCAGCAGGGCTGCACTCAGCAGGCACCGGCCGCTGTAGGCAACGCACATGGCTCCGTGAACAAAAGCCTCCAGCTCCAGCTCCTCAGGCAGCGCTTTACGCATGGCTGCGATCTGCTCCATGCTCAGTTCCCGGGAAAGAACGATGCGCTCCACGCCCGCAACCTGCTGCCAGAGCTTTGCAGTGGCAGCATTGGTGATGTTGGCCTGTGTGCTTACATGGATAGGCAGCTGGGGAATCTCTTTGTGCAGCAGGGCAGCTGCACCCAGATCGCTGACGATGGCTGCATCCACACCGCAGGCCACCGCCTGCCGGGCTGCCTCCACCATGCCCGCCAGCTGTTCATCCTGCGCAAGGATATTCATGGTCACATAGAATCTGGCACCGTGAGAATGGGCATAGGCGGCGGCTTCCTTCAGCTGCTCCGGGTCAAAATTCCCAGCGAAGGCGCGGAGGCCGTAGCTCTTCATGCCGCCGTAGACCGCATCTGCTCCGAAGCGCACAGCGGCTTTCAGCTGCTCCATGCCGCCGACCGGGGCCAGCAGCTCCATCTTTTGCTTCATGTTGCTTCGCTCCTGTTACAAACCGCGCTCCTGATCGTATGCCTGCCAAAGGGGTGCATAGATCTCGGTGGCACGCTCGTGCTCCTCCAGCGTTTTGCTGAAGTACAGTTCGCCGGTATCGGGATCCTTACTGCAGAAGTAGAGATACTTCTCCGCCACATAGCTCTCATCCGGGTACAGCGCAGCATTGATGGCTTCCGGTGAGGGGTTGCAGATGGGGCCGATGGGCAGACCGTCGTACTTGTAAGTGTTGTAGAGAGAATCGATGGCCAGATCGCTGGAGCGCAGGGACATGCGCCGCTCCGTGGTGATGTAGTGGATGGTAACGTCGCTCTGGAGCTTCATGCCGCTCTTCAATCGGTTGTGGAATACGGCAGATACCTTGGCAAAGTCGCTTTTCTTGGCTTCCTTCTCGATCATGGAGGCCAGCGAGAGCACCTCATCGATGGTGAAGCCCAGATCATCGGCCCGCTCCTGCCATTCGGAGTTGAACACATAGTCGGTCTGGTCCATCAGCTTCTTGATGATGTCCAGCGGGGTGGCATTGGTGTAGATCTCGTAGGTGTTGGGGGCCAGATAGCCCTCCAGAAGATATTTGCGGCTGGAAAGGTTTTTATCGCCCAGGGCATCCTTCAGGAAATAATAATCGGTAACGCCCTCGCCGGTGCGGCAGATGGAGAGGAACTCTTCCTCGGTCTTGATAACGCCCTTCTCCTTCAGGTATGCAGCGAAGTCTTCCAGCGTATGGCCGGGGATCAGCGTAATATCCATGGTCATGGGGTGGCCGTCGCCTGTGGTGAGCAGATCGGCGATCTGGAAGATGTTCATGCCGCGGGTCATGATGTAGTCGCCCGCCTGTATCTTCTGGCCCATGCCCGCAAAATCGCAGTAATACTTAAAAACCGAGCTGTTTTTGATCAGCCCCTGCTCCTGCAGGTTCTTGGAAACGCGGGAAAGGCTGCTGCCGCTGGCAACGGTAAAGGCCACCTCGGTGGTGTCGGAAGGATCCACCGGGCTGATAAAGGCATCGTTGATGCTGTTCCAGGCGGTGGAAATGAGGCCGAAAACCAGCAGCAATGCACCTGCGCCGATCAGGATCGGGCGGAGCAGGTTCCAGAGGCCGCTGTACCAATAAAAGCCGTATTCACGCTCGTCCCGGAGGGATTCATAGTCGTAATCGTAATCGGGGCTGCGGTGGTTTTTGTCGCGCATACTTTCCTCCTGTGGGTAATGTTGTATGGGTGAGACCGCTGGGCGCTTACAGCTCGGGTATGGTCAGCTCCAGCCCGGCAGCCTCGGTAAGGCGCTTCATGATCTCTGCCACCAGCTGCTGCATACGCATTTGCGCCAGCAGATAATCGGCAGTGGCGGGGTTGGCATAGAGCAGGGTGCTCAAGCCTTCGAAGGCGGTCACATCCTCGGGAGAGGGCTCCTTCCCGGCCAGCGCATCCAGCTGCAGCGCCATCTGTGCGCTCTGGTAGCGCCGCAGCAGGGCCGCGGAGGCATCATCCTCCAAAACGGTATCACGAAGCGCCTGATAGGCACGATGATCCTCTGTCTGCTTCAAGGCATCCGCCAGGCGGGAAATGGCTTCCTCCAGCATGGGCATAGTATGCCCTCCTTTCCGGGGCGAAAATCGCTGTAAATAACCAGCTAACAGTATAACGCAAAACAGGAGAAAATGCATCCATCATTTTCGCAACAAATGCCGCATATGCTGTGCCAAGCGAACAGTAAGGAGGGCAACAGCAAATGAAGGA
The DNA here is from genome assembly GCA_015056315.1 of Clostridiales bacterium. Taxonomy (GTDB): domain Bacteria; phylum Bacillota; class Clostridia; order Christensenellales; family Aristaeellaceae; genus Limiplasma. The sequence goes on along the minus strand of SVGN01000020.1, from coordinate 17,115 downwards.
ACAGGTTTTTGATCTCTACAGGGATATTGCGCAGCGTACCGATGGCGAAGTCTACATCGGTGTGGTGGGACCGGTGCGTACCGGCAAAAGCACCATGATCACCCGCCTGATGGAGGATATGGTCATCTCCGGCATGCCTGCGGGCCCCAAACGCGACCGCATTACGGACGAGCTGCCCCAGAGCGGCAGCGGCCGCACCATTATGACCACCCAGCCCAAATTTGTGCCCGGCGAGGCTGTCACCGTTGCTTTTGGCGACCAACTGCCGGTAAAGGTGCGCATGGTGGATAGCGTTGGTTACCTGGTAGAGGGCGCTCTGGGTACTGATGAGGATGGCGCATCCCGGATGGTGCATACCCCCTGGTTCGACCACGATATTCCCTTTGAGCAGGCAGCGGAGATCGGCACCCGCAAGGTGATCACCGATCATGCCACCATCGGTCTGGTGGTGACCACCGACGGTACCATCTGCGATATTCCCCGTCAGGCCTATCTGGAGGCGGAAAGTCGTGTGGTGGAGGAGCTTCGGCAGCTGCACAAGCCCTTTGTTGTGGTGCTCAACTCCCGAAGGCCCGATGCCCCCGAGACAGTGGAGCTGCAAAACCAGCTCGCCCAGCGGTACGGCGTGCCCGTGCTCAGCGTGAATGTAAAGGAAATGAGCAGTGAGGACATCCGGCGTATTTTCGAAGAGGTGCTCTATCAGTTCCCCCTCAGGGAGGTAGTCATCTCCGTGCCCGGCTGGCTCAGTGCCCTGGATGATAACCACTGGCTGATCCGCCATGTGCTGGAGGGACTTCGCCACGGTGCAGAGCAGGCCTCCTGCATGCGGGACCATCAGCGCTTCGCAGAGAGCCTGTGCGGCTCGGAGCATACAGACGGTCTTCGCAGCGAGGGGGTGGAGCTGGGGGCGGGCAGGCTCTGCTACAGCCTGCCCCTGAAGGAGGATCTGTTCAACCGCATCCTTGGCGAGGAATGCGGCACGGTGATCGAGGGCAATGCCCATCTCCTGCGCCTGATGAAGGAGCTGGTAGCCGCCAAAGCCGAATACGATCATGTGGCCGATGCGCTCCGAAGCGTACGGGAGACCGGTTATGGGCTGGTAACACCCACCATGAGCGAACTGCGCCTGCAGGAGCCGGAGATCGTGCAGCAGGGCAGCCGCTTCGGCGTACGCCTGAAGGCCAACGCTCCCAGCCTGCATCTGATCCGGGTGGATATCGAGACCGAGGTCTCGCCTGTGGTGGGTACCGAAAAGCAGAGCGAGGAGCTGGTCAGGTATCTCTTGGAGGAATTCGAAAATGATCATCAGCGCATCTGGAATACCAACTTCTTTGGCAAGAGTCTGCATGAGCTGGTTCGGGAGGGCCTCAGCAACAAGCTGATGCGCATGCCGGTGGATGCGCAGGAAAAGGTACAGGAGACCCTTTCCAAGATCATCAACGAGGGCAGTGGGGGAATGATCTGCATCCTTCTCTGATGGGTTCAATTTACACCTTCTTGCTTGTGTTTCACATGCTTTAGGAGTATAATGCACAGCGTACCTTCTGTGCGCTGTGCTTTTTCGCGCACCTTACCAATGATATGCTACTGGGAGGAATCAACGTATGAGCCGCCATACCCCCATCCGTGCCATCACCGGTCTTTTGCTTGCGCTTATGCTCTGCCTGCCTCTTTTCGCTTCTGGCGAAACGGAGAGCCCTTTCCTTGCGGAGGGTGAGAGCATCATTCAGACCGATACCACCTACAAGAGCCAGAATATCGCCATTGAGATCACCACCCACCGCACCTGCGGCACCGATGTGTATGTGGCTGATGTGTGGGTGAAGGATCTGGAATGCCTGCAGCGCATCTACGGTGCCGACAAGTGGGGCACCGAGCATGAGACCGTGCCGGAGATCGTGGAGGGCACCAATGCCATCATCGCTCTTACCGGCGACAGTGCCCAGAACTTCACCGCCGGTTGGGTCATCGGCAACGGTGTTGTGGAGCGTGATGTGCGCAACCGCAAGCGCGACCTGTGCATCCTCTACCGCAACGGCGAGATGGTCACTCTGCTGGCAGAGAATGTGGTGCACGATCAGGTGGCTGCAGAGGTGGAGAGCATCTGGCAGACCTTCCTCTTCGGCCCCACCCTGCTGGATGAGACCGGCAAGGCTTATCACGATTTCAGCGATTCCAACGTGCGCTATGCAAACCCCCGCTCCGTGATCGGATACTACGAGCCCGGCCATTACTGCTTTGTGCAGATCGATGGCCGCAGCACCAAAAGCGCACTGGAAGAAGGCAAGAAGAACGGCGGTATGACCCTTGAGGAGACCGCGGCCTTTATGGAGAGCCTTGGCTGCACCGCTGCCTACAATCTGGATGGCGGCCGTTCCTCCATGCTGTGGTACAATGGCGAGATCATCTCCACCGCAGCCGATGCCAAACGCCATATCGGCGATATGATCATTCTCAGGGAGCCGGAGCAGCCCTGATCGGGAATTTGCTTTGAGGCCGGATGCGGAGCATGATGCCGCATCCGGCCTTCAATATGTACAAGATGTAAAAAGCAAACAAGAAGAAGTTAACAAATGACCGCGGATGTGGTAGGATAGAAGGGGGAGTTTTTCTTTCCCTGCTCCTATCCTTTCGCTTTACGGAGGTACATATGGATCGCAAAAAAATGCGGGATATTCTTCTGGTTGGAGCTATCCTGATCGCTCTGTTTGCTGTTTCGCAGCATCTTGGCTGGTTCGGCGACCTGTTTGTTAAGCTGTTGGGCATTCTTCGGCCGTTTCTGGTAGCGGGCTGTCTGGCACTGTTTTTGAATGTACCCATGCGGTTTTTCGAGAACCGGGTCTTCTGCTTTCTGGATCGCTCCAAATTCGGAAAAAAGGCGAAGCGGCCGCTGGCGGTGCTGTGTGTATTCGCCATCCTGCTGCTGATCGTTTGCCTGGTGCTTCCCTACATGGTCAAGGAGATCGTAGCCACCATCGAAAGCATCGTGGATCTGCTGCCCGATGCCTATGCCAAGCTGAATGAGTGGCTGCTCACCAAGGATATAAACCTTGGCGAATATATTACCGCTGCGCTGGTGCCGCCTACGGAGGATCAGCTCAACCAGCAGCTGGAGCAGATCTTCAAGTTCGCTCTCAACGGCGTTGCTTTCTCCACCGGCGTTATCGGTACGGTGTACCAGTCGTTGCTGGATATGTTCTTCACCATCATGTTCACGGTGTTCTTCCTCTTCTCCAAGGAGAAGCTGGCCAAACAGTTCAAGCGTCTGGGCTATGCCTACCTGCCCGCCGATAAGATGGATTGGCTGATCAAGGTGTGCCGCCGCTCCCAGCAGACCTTTGCTTCCTTCATGACCGGCCAGTGTCTGGAGGCCAGCATTCTGGGCGTGATGTTCTTCCTGACCATGACGCTCTTTGGCATGCCTTACGAGCTGCTCATCAGCGTTTTCATCGCCATCATGGCGCTCATCCCCGTGCTGGGTGCCTGGATCGGCTGCATCGCCGGTGCGTTCCTGATCCTGGTGGCCAACCCTGCACAGGCTCTCGGTTTTATCATTCTGTTCCTTGTGCTGCAGCAGATCGAAGGAAACCTGATCTACCCGCACGTAATGGGCAATGCCATCGGCCTGCCCTCCATCTGGGTACTGTTTGCGGTGGTGGTGGGCGAGGGCCTGCTGGGTATCGCCGGCATGATCCTGTTCATTCCGCTCACCTCGGTGGTCTACAGCCTTACCCGCGACAGTGTAAACCGCATCGAGCAGGAAAAGAAAGCAGTAAAGAGAGCCGGTAATTGACTTACCACACGCTACAAAGTATAATAAAGGATAGCCCTTTGGTAAAATGAGGGCGCAAGGAGGCAACGCATGCAGGCAGTTAACCTTCATCCCCAACGCAGGATGATCGTCAGCAAACAGATCGTGCTGTTTGTGCTGACTGTGCTGTGCATTGCCGTGCCTGCGCTCTGCCTGCCCGTTGCGCTCTGCATGCCGCTGTTCTCCTGCCCGCTGATCCGCGGCAAGGAGCAATGGACGGCTTACGTCACCGCTCCCGTGCCTGCACTGGTCGCCCTTTTGGATAAGGGGCACCCGGTATATGCGTTGGGCATTGCGCTGGCTGCGCTCCTGCCTGTGGCAGCCACTGCCATCCTTAGCAAAGAAAAGACCGGCACGCCTGTCATTTTCTATGTGTACGCTTTTCTTTGCGCATTCTCCGGTGCGCTGGCGCTGTACGGCATCTATCTGCAAAGCGGCCTGTGGCTGCCGGAGCTTGCAGGAGCCAAAGCGGTGGAGTTTGTGATGCATCACCCCCAGAGAGCCCAGCTGCTGCACCAGGCGATGCTCTCCGAACTGCTGCCTGTACCGGCGGGGTATACAAAGGTCAGCATCCTCAGCTACTATCTGGATCCTATCTTTCTCCGGCAGATGATGCTGGCGCTGGAGAGCCGGGTGGTGCAGTGGGTGTACAGCCTGCTGCCCATGCTGCTGACCAATGCAAGCATTATTCTGGGCCTGTTTACGGGCCTTAGGGTGCAGCGGCTGCGCAATGCGTTTCTGCTGGTGGATAAAGACAAGCCCGGCAAGGTATGCATTGCTATGACACCGCCCTTCTCCCAGCTCAACCTGCCCCGGAAATGGCGTTGGGCCATTCTTGCCTTCCTGCTGGTACAGCTGTTCCTCGGCGGTGCAGAGGGGGTATGGGCGATCCTCTCCCTGCTGCTTGGCTATACCGCCGAAACGCTGCTGCAGCTACAGGGCGCTGCCATGGTATGCAGCTGGCTCATGAAGGGCGACTCCGACCGCAGGAACATGGCTGGCTGGGTCGCCGCAGCGCTTTACCTGCTGCTGCCCATCGCGCTGCTGGTGCTGGGCTGTTTTGATAACCTGTCCGCCTTCCGCCGCCATACGGAAGATGACAATGAAGAATCTGATCACCATAAGGAGGAAAAACCATGAAAGTGATTCTGCTCTGCGATGTAAAGGGTACCGGCAAGAAGGACGATATCCTCAATATTTCCGACGGCTATGCCCGCAATTTCCTCTTCCCCCGCAAGTGGGCGGTGGAGGCTACCCCCGGTGCTGTAAAGGAGATCGAGCGCAAGCGCGCCGCTGAGGCCAAGCTGGAGGCCGAGCGCCGTGCCGCTGCCCAGCAGACCGCCGACCAGATCAAGGGCAAGGTGGTCACCCTGCCCGTCAAGTGCGGCGATAAGGGCCGCCTCTACGGCAGCATCACCACCCAGGAGATCGCCGATGCCCTCAAGGCTCAGCACAACGTGGAAGTGGATAAGCGCAAGATCGATTGCGATAAGGTAACGCAGGTGGGCGACTACCTCATCACCGTTACCATCTACACCGGCATCAAGGCTGGCATGAAGCTCAGCGTGGTGCCCGCTGCCAAGTAAGCTGCAAACATTCATCGAAAGGGGGAGCGTAGCCCGTGGAAACTCAGGATTTTGCTGCCGTGCTGCCGCCAAGCAGCATCGATGCGGAGCGTTCGGTCATCGGCGCTATGCTGCAGGATAACGGTGCAGCCTCCCTTGCTTTCGAGAACCTTACGCCCGACGATTTCTACAGCCCGGAGCATAAGGAGATCTTCTCCGGTATGCAGAGCCTGCATATCGCTGGCCACCCCATCGATCTGATGACCGTCGGCAACGAGCTTACCCGCCGTGGTACGCTGGAGAGCATCGGCGGCGCATCGTACCTTTTGCAGGCGCTGCGCTTTGTGCCCACCACCGCCAATATGCGTACCTATGTGGAGATCGTTCTGGAGAAAGCCACACTGCGCAAGCTGATCGATGCCAGCCAGCGCATCAGCGAGCAGTGCTACGCCCAGAGCGACCCTCTGACCGATGTTCTGAAGGATGCTGAAAAGCGCATCTTCGATATCGTTATGCGCCGTACCGGCGCCCAATCGCTGATGCCGATCCAGAAGGTGCTCATGAGCACCTTCGATACCATCGAGGAGCTGAGCCGCTTAAAGGGCAAGCTCTCCGGCGTGCCTACCGGCCTTTACGATCTGGATCGTATGCTCACCGGCCTCCACGGCGGCGAGCTGATCCTGGTGGGTGCCCGCCCTGCCATGGGTAAGACCTCCATGGCGCTGGGCGTTGCTCAGTACGCAGGTGTAAAAGCTAAGAAATGCGTGGCTATCTTCTCGCTGGAAATGCCTGCCGAGCAGATCGGCATGCGTCTTCTGTGCTCCGCTGCCAACATCAATATGCAGCGCGTGCGCAGCGGTATGCTCAGCGATGATGAGTGGATCAAGCTGGGCGATTGCATCAACGAATTGAGCAACTGCCGCATCTATATCGACGATACCTCCTCCCTGACGCCCTCTCAGCTGCGCAGCCGCTGCCGCCGACTGATGATGGAGCAGGGCCTGGATCTGATCGTGATCGACTACCTGGGCCTGATGACCACCGACAGCCGCGCCGAGAACCGCCAGCTGGAGGTGAGCGAGATCAGCCGCCAGCTCAAGTCCATTGCGCTGGAGCTGCGCATCCCGGTGCTGGCCTGCGCCCAGTTGAGCCGTGCCCCTGCCGCCCGTAACGACAAGCGCCCCATGCTCAGCGACCTTCGTGATTCCGGTAGCATCGAGCAGGATGCCGACGTTGTTATGTTCCTGCACCGCGAGGGCTACTATGCTTCTGCCAACAGCACCGAAGAGAACGCGCCCAAGCCGGACGATAACGCCGGTGAGGTGATCGTGGCCAAACAGCGTAACGGCCCCGTGGGTACCGTTAATGTGGAATGGCAGGCCGAGTTTGCCCGCTATACCAACCTGCCCGGCACCCGGGTGGCACAGTACGCCGATCAATAACCAACAGTAAAGGAAAGATGTGTATGGCACAGCTGCCGCTTTGCGAGCTTACCAAGGATCAGCGCTTCGAAGGCTTTTTGCTGGTACGGTCCTCCGACCAGCGTACCGGCGGCAACGGCGCAAAATATCTGGATATGAACCTGGCAGACCGCACCGGCGAGGTCAATGCCAAGGTGTGGGATGGCAACATCCAGCCCCCTGCGCCCGGTTCGGTGATCAAGGTACGCGGCACTACGCTGGAGTACAATGGCCGGTTGCAGCTGCGCGTGGAGCGCATCCGCGATGCGGTGCCCGAGGATCAGGTGGATCTTTCTTCACTGGCTCCCTGCGCACCCGAACCTGCCGAGGATATGATGAACGAGCTGATCGGTACCGCTGAGCAGTTCGGGAACGATGCCCTGCGCCTTATCACGCTGCACCTGCTCAAGCGCTTCAACGAGAAGCTGGAGTATTACCCCGCAGCGCAACGCATCCACCATGCGGAGCGCAGCGGTCTCCTGCACCACACCACCGGCATGCTGCGGCTGGCCCGCAAGGTGGCCGACCAGTACCCCTGGCTGAATGCCGACCTGCTCTTTGCAGGAGTCATCCTTCACGACCTTTGCAAGACCGAGGAAATGGACAGCGACCATATGGGCGTTGTGCGGGATTACAGCCGGGAAGGTCTCTTGCTCGGCCATCTGGTGCTGGGTGTTACCCGCATCCAGGAGGCAGCCAACGAGCTGGATATCCATTCCGAAGAGGTGCTGCTCCTGCAGCATATGCTGCTCAGCCACCACGGCGAACCCGATTTCGGCAGCCCCCGCAAGCCCATGTTCCCCGAGGCGGAGGCCCTGCACTGGGTAGACCTGCTGGATGCCCGCATGAACGAGATGCAGACCGCTATCGCCAAGCTGAAGCCCGGTGTTTTCAGCGACAAGATCTGGTCGCTGGATCGCCGTCTCTACCGCCCCCTGGAGGGGGAGGAGAACCCCGAAGCTTGACCGCACACAGGCGGTAGTGCTACAATATCGTCATTCCAAGGAGGGATAAACGATGAAACGTCAATGCAAACTGATGCTGTGCCTGTTGATGGCCGTTGTTTTGCTCAGCTCCTGCTCCGGCGGCTCTTCCAACCAGACCGTGTTCCCGGAGGTGCAACAGAACCTGGGCACCCCTCAGCAGCTTGATGCTCCTGTAAACGAGCCCGCCGACGAGCCTGTAAACGAACCGGATACCGAGCCCGAGTATGTGCCCGAAGACGACGAAGGCAGCGTGTTTACCGATAACCCCTATCTGGAGGACCAGGGCTTTAGTGAGACCGATCCCCTCGCAGAGGAGGATTATCAGGAGCCCTTCGATCTGTCCAACAGCCTGAGCGGCAACTATACCGTTGTGCAGCAGACCGAGCACACCTACGCAGGCAGCACCCCCATCCCACTGGATCCTGTAGATCTGCCTACGCCCACGCCTCGTCCGCCCATCACGTTCAGCTATGTGCCCTATACTGCAGGCACGCTGGGGCTTACCTTTGAGGCCCCCTCCGGCTGGACCGTGAACGATTCTCTCACTGAGGTCTTTACCGTTACCGAGCCCGCCGAGCAGATGAACGGCAACCAGCAGTGTGTTATCACCATCGTTGCTGTGCCTGTGAATAATAATTACGACCAGAGGGATCTGGAAAAAGAAGTGAAGGCGCGCCTGAACGACATCAGCGCCACCAACTTCTCCGTCTGGGAGCCCAGCCTTACCGCTACCCGCCGCTTGATGGATGTGAAGGGTGTGTATGCCAACTACTCCGGCGAGCTGGTCAACGGCATCAAGCTGGGTGGCCGTATCCATTATGTGTGCATCAACAACATGCTCTACGGCGTGGAGATCATGTACCCCCGCGAGTTCCGGGAGGATTACATGAACATCTTCGATAAGATCCGCGATACGCTGAAGACCCTGTAATCACTGTAACATTCAAAAGCCCTGCGCAGAGATGCGCAGGGCTTTTGCTGTAAAGGTTTCCGCTGCTCACGTGGCTTTGTTACAAGTATATACCCTTCCAAACGTTGACAGCCTATAGTGGACAAATGTACAATGCTGGTGGACAGACGTCCAACATATGTGTTCGTGAAAACCAAGGAGGGATCTGTATGCACGAAAAACCTGCCCTTACCGATGCGGAGATGAAGATCATGCTCAAGCTGTGGGATCACCACCCCCAGACCATGATGGAGCTGACCCGTGCGCTGGAGGGGGAGACCAACTGGAGCAAGTATACGGTCATCACCCTGCTCAAGCGTATGGAAGCCAAAGGTGCCGTTACCGTAGATGAGAACGGCCCTGTAAAGACCTATGCGCCGGCAGTGGAGAAAGCCGGTTTTGCCCTCCTGGAGACAGATGCCCTGGTGCGGGATCTCTACGGCGGCAATGCTGTGCTCATGGTCAGCGGTCTGGTGGAAAACGGCAGGATCTCTCAAAAGGAGCTGGAGAAGCTGGCACAGCTCATTCAGGCAGCCGGTAAGAAATAAACAGAAGCATAAGCCGCAAAGGAGGCGGAAATATGAAACTGGATCAACAAATCTTTTCGTTTTTTCAACAGAATAAAGGGTTCCCCATCCGTTCGATGACGGTTTTCAACTACCTTTTGGAAGCGACCCTCTTTGGCAGCCTGCTGATCCTGATGGTGCTGGTCATTCGCAGCCTGTTCCGCAACAAGCTGGGCAACCGTGCCATCTACATAGCGTGGCTGTTGGTGGCGGTACGTCTGCTGGTGCCCATTGCTTTGCCTAACCCATTGATGAACGAGCTTCGGCCCACCCTTTCCACCGATCTGGAAGCCAGGCCGGTAGCGGATCAGATCCGTGTCCGCACGCAGGATGCGGCTGCGAAGCTCTCCTACAGCCTGTACGATGCGGCCTACGAAAGCGGCAACACCAACCATGCTCTGTCCGATACGGCCAATGTGGTACACAACCTCCATGTGGTCTACAGCTACGGCTGGCTGGGCAAATGGGTGCTCATCGCATACCTGGCTGTGGATGGGGGCGTTTTGGCCTACATGGCTTGGCAGAACCTGCGCTTCCGCCGCAAAATGAAAAAGAACGTCGTCGGGGAGCTGGAGGGCGAGCAGCTGGAAATGTACCACGCCCTGTGTGAGCAACGGGGCGTGAAGCCGGTCCCCGTCCTTCTGGTGGATCCGCTGCCCAGCGCATGTCTGGTGGGCGTATGGAAGCCCTATATCGCATTGCCGCTGACCCTTTCCGATGCGGAGCTGCCGCAGGTGCTCACCCACGAGATCTGCCACCTGAAGGCAGGCGACCCCTGGTGGGCCGCTCTGCGTAACCTGTGCTGCATCGTGCACTGGTTCAACCCGCTGGTGTGGATCGCCGCCCGCTGTGTGCGCACCGATTGTGAGCTTGCCTGTGATGAGCGGGTGACTGCTTCCATGAACAGTGAGGAACGCAGCGCCTATGCCGGTACGCTGGTGCTGGCGGCGGCCAAGCGGAACGCGCCCCGCATGAGTGTGCTGGCCACCGGCATGACCATGACCGGTAAACGGCTCAAGCAGCGTGTAAAGGCAATTGTCGAGAACAATAAGAAGCTGCTTTGGTTGGTGGCGGTAATGGGAACCGCGCTGGCGCTTTGTACGGCACTGGCCTTCTTTACCGCCGATGTGCCCGAGCAGCCCTGGGAGCTGCAAATGCAAAAGGCCATGCGGAAATTCTCTCTGGATGGAAAAATGGCGGTTCGTGTACCCGAAAACGTTCAGCTGGATGCCCGGCCCATCACCAACAGCGAAGAGGCACTGGCCTATGCCCGGGAGCTGCTGAACACGCCTTATCTTGCCAATATGACCGGGGCTCCCGAGAAATACGGCGATCTGAGCGTCAGCGCCTTTGAGGACGAATGGCGTGTGGATGCACCGGCTATGTCCAATGGCTTTGAGCTGTACTTCGATTCCAACGGCAAACTGCTCTACTGGGATGAGTGCTATCCCCTTGCCAGCGAGACCTATCCCCATGAGATGGAACTGGTCAAAGCGCCGATAGAGGCCTATGTGCGCCAGTTTGCCGAGGATTGCCTGGGCAACCCGCAGATCACCTCCGTGCGCATCGATGAGCAGCGCTATACCCTGGAGGAGCGCTATGTCTATGGCAGAGCCATGAACGGTACCAATGCGCTTTTCTCCTTTGCCATCGAGCCTTTTACCATGCGCATGGTCGGCTTTATGGATCTGAAGAGCACCCACTTTGGCAACGGTACCTTCTTCAGCCATGCGGTAGACGGTCTCAGGAGCCGTATGTTCGCCCAAACCTCCATTACCCACGAAGAGATGAGGCGGAGCACCTTTACCGTGGAGGCGCTGGACAGCGATACCCTCTGCACCACCCTTACCATTCCTGCCGAGGGGCTTTCCGAAGCGTTCCTTGAGGAACTGGAAAACGATTATGGGAAGCAGACGGTATACCGTTATCAGCATTTGACAGATCGCTACGGCGAGTATCTGAACTACCGCACGCCGGAAGCCTACCTGAAGCGTAATGATGCCGCCATTACCCGCCAATGGGCGATGGAGGCTGCCACCGTGGCCGCTGCTCATCTCTATGGCACCGAGCCCGCCAATGTTACCTGCTCCACCGCAGACCTCTACTCCGATTGGGGTTGGTACATGGCCTATTGCAGCTACCAGCCCGGAGAGGTAAAGCAGCTCATTACCCTGCGTCTGGATGCCTACGACGGTACGGTGCTTTCTGTGGAGCCTGTTATCCTGGAGGATGGGGTCACGCTGGCGGCAGCAGACCTGGCGGCGCTGCCTACCCCGCAGACCCCTATGGCCACGCAGACACCGTCACCGGAGCCCACCGGAAAGCCGGAGACCGAAGCCGATGGCATGAGCATCACCTTTACAGATGGTACCCATACCTATGTGCTGCCCGTTACATTAATGTATAACAGCACCGGCTTCAATGCATCGCCGAAGGAGGCCTCCATGAGCATCACGGATGCAGGCTGCATCGCCGCCGAGGCGATCTGTGCCGAGTACGGCCTCAGCTACGCCGAGCTGCCCAATTACTACCTGCGGGGCGAGTACCTTACCGAGGAGACCGTAGAGAATGTGCCCAAGTGGTGGTTCAATCTGGTCATCCAAAGCACGGATGAATGCCGTTATACCGTTGGCATCTCTTTGCCGGAGGGCATTGTGGAGCATATCTCCGGCCCCGGAGACGGTAACGGCTGAGGTACAAATGAACGATTTCTGCCTGTTAGCACTCGCCAGCAACGAGTGCTAACTTTTTGTTGCTTTTCTGCGTTTTCTCTGCTACAATACGCATAGAGGCAATGGCGTGTTTTTCCACCCATGCCCCGTTATTATGTTCAGGGCCGAAAGGCTTAACAGGAGGCGTGTTTTATGGCACTTCAACAGGGCAACATTTCCATCCATGCGCAAAACATTATGCCCATCATCAAGCGTTGGCTGTATTCCGACAAGGATATCTTTATCCGTGAGCTGGTCTCCAACGGCTGCGATGCCATCACCAAGCAGAAGATGCTCACCCCCGGCAGCGAAGAGGAATACAAGGTGACCGTTACCGTAGACGAGAAGGCGGGGGAGATCCGCTTCAGCGATAACGGCATCGGTATGTCTGCCGAGGAGGTGGAGAAGTACATCAACCAGGTGGCCTTCTCCGGTGCAGAAGAATTCCTCAAGAATTATGAGGGCGATGATAAAGGCGGCATTATCGGCCACTTTGGTCTTGGCTTCTATTCCGCCTTTATGGTGGCCGATCAGGTGACCATCGAGACCAAGAGCGAGAACGCCGCGCCTGTGCGTTGGGTCTCCGAGGATGGCATGGCCTTTACCATGAGCGAGGGCAGCCGCACGGCCCGCGGTACCGATATCATTCTTCATATCTCCGAAGAAGAAAAGGAATTCGCCGACGAGTTTCGTGTCCGTCAGGTGCTGAACCGCTATTGCGGCTTTATGAACACCCCCGTCTATCTGGAGGTGCTCAAGGAGGAGGCCCCCAAGGCGGAAGCTGCCGAGGGCGAAGAGGCACCCGCCATCGAGGTGAAGGAGCCGGAGCGCATCAACCCCAACGCAGCCCTGTGGCTCAAGGCCCCCAAGGATTGCACCGAGGAAGAATACAAGAAGTTCTATCACGATGTGTTCCACACCTACGAGGATCCGCTCTTTTATGTGCATCTGAATGTGGATTACCCCTTCAACCTGAAGGGTATTCTGTACTTCCCCAAGCTGACCAACGATTTCGGCACCCGCGAGGGCGAGATCAAGCTGTTCAGCGGCCAGGTGTTCGTTGCCGATAACATCAAAGAGGTCATCCCCGAGTTCCTGATGCTCCTCAAGGGCGTGATCGATTGCCCCGACCTGCCCCTCAACGTGAGCCGCAGCTTCTTGCAGAACGATGGCTATGTAAAGAAGCTCTCTGCCTACATCACCCGCAAGGTGGCCGATAAGCTCACCGGCCTGTTCAATACCGAGCGGGAAAAGTACGAGGGTTACTGGGAGGATATCCATCCCTTCGTCAAGTACGGCTGCATGCGGGATAACAAGTTCTTCGAGCAGGTAAAGGAGACCCTGCTGTACAAGACCACCGCCGGTGCCCATGTTACACTCAGCGAGTACCTGAGCAAGAACGAAGGTAAGCTGGAGGGCAAGAAGGTCATCTACACCAGCGATCCCACCCGCCAGAGCGCCAGCATCGCCCAGTACGAGGCGGAGGGCATCGATGTGGTGGTGCTGGATGCCCTCATCGACCTCAACTTCGTCAGCTTCATGGAGTACTCCGCGGGCGTGGAGGGCCTCAGTTTTGCCCGTGTGGATGCGGATGCCGCCACCTTTGCCAAGGAGCAGAGCGAGGAAGAAAAGCAGCAGAACCAGGCCGATGAAAAGAAACTGGCCGATCTCTTTACCGCTGCCACCGGTAACCAGGAGCTTACCGTGCAGCTGACTCCCCTCAAGAATGCCGAGACCTCCGGTATGCTGGTGCAGGATGAGCAGGGCCGCCGCTTCAGCGAGATGGGCAAGATCTATGGGCAGGACTTCAAGCTGCCCGAGCGCTACACCCTGGTGCTCAACGCCGAAAACGCCGTCGTTAAGAGCCTGCTGGCTCAGGAAGATGGCGAGAAGCGGGATATGATGGCCGCTCAGCTGTACGACCTGGCCCGTATGTCCACCCGTCCTCTGGAAAAGGAAGAGATCACCGCTTTCCTTGCCCGCTCCGGCAAGCTGCTGGAAATGCTGTGCAAGTAACGTTACAATTCTGAAAAATGCCGCCCGAGGCAGGGTTTTACAGCCTGGGCAGCGTAATTAAGAATGCATGGCCCCTTTTTCGAAAGGGCTGCCATGCATTCTTGCTATCTCCTCCACGAAAGGAGCACACCATGCTCAAGCGCATCTTGTCTTTTCTGCTTCTTACCTGTTTGCTGACCACGGCCTGCGTGCCTGCGCTGGCCGCCCAGCCCAGACCTATTTACCCTTTGGATTACGATACCATGCCCGAGCCGCCGGAGGGCCAGCACCACTTCCTCCTCACCTGTGTGGATAGCTGGGATGGTACCTCCAGCAATATGAGCAATACCGACGGCACCATTCTCGTGACCATGGATACGGTCACACGCCGTCTGGTGTTTACCACCTTCTCCCGGGAGATGCTCATCCAGCGCCCGGATGGTGAGATCGGCCGCTTTACCTACATTGCCAAGAACTACGGCATGGAGGCCATGTGCCGCACCCTCTCCACTCATTTTGGCGTAAAGGTGGATAAGTACATCGTCTTTAACATGGATAATGTGCAGGATATCATCGATGCCATGGGCGGTGTATATATTACTGTTACCGATGCGGAGGCCGATTACCTGAACCGCTACCGCATCAGCCGGGACAGCACCACCCCCAGCATGGATAAGGGCGGCACCTATCTGTTCGGCGGCCATGCGGCGGTCATCTATATGCGCATCCGCAAGGTGGGCGGCGATGGCGACAATGGCCGTATGCGCCGTATGCGCACCGTGCTCTCCACCCTTGCGCAGAAGTACTCCGATGTGGATCTGGGCTCTGCCATGGAGCTGCTCAATGCCGTGCGCGGCAGCATCGTGGAGACCAACATGAGCCTTTCCGACCTGATGGAGGCCCTCAATTATGCCTTTGAACTCAGGGGCGTATCGCCCGAGGGTTTGCAGATGCCGCCTACCGAGGCGATGGAGGATATCACCTATGCAGGCATGATGACCCGTCAGGTTGATTTCGAATACGCTCGTCAGGTGCTGGCCGATTTCCTCGACCAGGGTTTCGTTGTGGCCGATTGAGCGGGAGAAGACCATGTTTGTTTCACAGCTTACAGAAGACCGCCTTACCGAAGCGGTGCTGGATCGGCTGCTCTTTGAGGGCCTTTCGGATGATGGTGCCAAGGGTGATTGCATCATCGTGTTGGGCAGCCGCAAGGCAGTGGAGTACCGTGTGCCGGTCGCTGCTGCCCTGTACCATGCAGGCCGTGCCCCCAAAATGATGATGTGCGGGGGAGAAGCGGAGGGCATCATCGAAGCGGAGCATATGCGGGGCCGTGCACTGGAGCTGGGTGTACCGGAAGAAGCGATCCTGTTGGAGCCCAATTCGCAGAACACGGTAGAGAACATCCTTTTTTCGATGACGGAGCTGCAGCGCGCATTCTGGCTCAACCGGGTCAACGACTTGCTGCTGGTGACCACGCCCTGCCATATGCGCCGCAGCCTGCATATTGCCCGCTATCTCTATCCTGCCCATATCCGGCTCCATCCCTGCCCGGCTGAGGACCGCAATACCCGCCGCAGCAATTGGATGCTTACCGAAAAAGGTCGGGAGCGTGTACTGGCGGAGGCAAAGAACCTGGTCCGCTGTGCACAGAACGCCGTTTTTCCCGATTTTGAGCTTTGATCGAAAGGGAGTGAGTCCGTGCCCTTCTGGGTGACCCATATGATGGTGGCAGACCGGGTGCTGCAAGAGCTGCCGCAGCTTGCCCGCCACGAATACTGCGTGGGCAACATCGCCCCGGATTGCAATGTGGAGAACGAAGACTGGAGCAGCTTTACCCCGCCCCGGGAGATGACCCACTGGATGGGCTCCGGCCGCAAGAAAGCCGCCGATTGCGAACGTTTCATTCATGAATACCTGCTGCCCAGAAGCCCAAAGACTCTTGAAGAAGCCTCGTTTCTCTGGGGCTACTATACCCATCTGGTCACCGATGCGGAGTTCCAGCGCACCCTTCGGGAGGAGGCACGCGTAAAAGCTGCCTGGACTCGTATCAAAGCCATTCCGGAGCTGGCAGCCCGCAGCGAGGGTATGCCCGAAACCTGGGATTCGGTCAAGCTGCTCATACCCAAGAATGTGCGCCTTGGCGAGATCGGCACCATCGAACGGGAGTATCTGGATGATAACCCCCATACCGGCTACCTGACGGAGATCGTAGGCCTTCCCTCCTTCCCGGATCTGCTGGAGTTTCTGCCTCCGGGAGCCATTGTGCGAAAGGTGGGCGTAATGGCACGGATCCCCGAAAAGCAGCTGGGTGAGCATCCCTTTACCGCCATGACCCGGGAGGAATACAGCGACTACATAGACCGGGCAGTGGCCCTCACGGTGGAAGCCGTACGGTCGTACGAAAAGACATTCTTGCTCTAAACTGGCAAAGAGCCCGCTTTCCAAAAACGGAAAGCGGGCTCTTTGGATATGGCGGGAAGCAGGATCAATCCTCTTCTTCCTCTTCGGGAAGCTCGGCGTTGTGCCATACGTTCTGCACATCGTCGTTGTCTTCCAGCATCTCCAGCAGCTTGAGGATCTTGTTGAGGGTATCCTCATCGGCAGGCACAACGGTGTTCTGGGGTACCATCTGCACCTCGGCGCTCAGGAAGCTGATGCCCTGGTTCTCCAGGCTCTCGCGTACGGCAGAGAAATCGGCGGGGGAGGTGGTAACCTCGAAAACGTCGTCCTGCACGTCCATGTCTTCGGCACCGGCATCCAGCACGGTCATCATCATTTCATCTTCGTCCATATCGGCAGTGCGCTCGATCACCAGCACGCCCTTCTTGTCGAACATGAAGCCAACGCTGCCGGTAACGCCCAGAGAACCGTCGTTCTTGGCAAAGCAGTGGCGCACATCGCTGGCAGTACGGTTGCGGCTGTCGGTAATGGCTTCTACGATCACGGCCACGCCGCCGGGGGCATAGCCTTCGTAGGTGATCTCTTCGTAGTCCACATTGCCCAGCTCGCCGGAAGCCTTCATGATGGAACGCTTGATGTTATCGTTGGGCATGTTGTTGCTCTTGGCCTTGG
>SVGN01000019.1 GCA_015056315.1 Clostridiales bacterium | reverse complement strand
GACGCCTCGTCATGAACCTCTTCTTCGCCGTGGTCGTGCATATCCCACAGGGTTTTGATCTGGGTGAAGACTACATTGTCGTAGGAAGAGTGGCTTGTCTCCAGGATGCCTACAACCGTTATGCCCTTGGTGTGCACATCGGTGCCGCCGGCAGAGTGGCTGGTGTAGATTACATCGCCGACTTTCAGCGAATTGTAGCGGGCGATGTTGGAGCCCACCACAGCCTGCATCGTATCAGATACACCGAACATGCTGCCCTGGGCGATCTTCTTCTCAGCCAGGAAGTCAGGGCTTGTACCTACAACACTGTAACCATTGTAGTTATCCGCCATGGCAAAGGGAATCACCTTTGTCACCCGGGAATCTTTTTGCAGGGCAGACGTCACAGAATAGGGAATGGTGCCAATGGGCTCGTCGGTGAAATACATGGAATTCATGGCCAACTGTGTATTGCTGCCGGCGGGGCCCACGATCACAGAATAGTAGCCCGCATTGCTGGTGATGCCTTCGTCCACCTGGCTTGCCACGTTGAAGGCCAATACTGCAATGCCTGCAGAGATTACGATGGACAATACGATCAGGAGGATCTGGACTTTCTTGATCGCCATGTTTTTGAATGCAAACTTAAGCATCTCACTCAACCTCCTTTGCATTGGGGGCATCATGCATCCCGGAGGTCATTTCATTCATGTCGATCACTTCGTCAAAGTATTTCGCCAGCCGGTCATCATGGGTGACGGCAATGAGGGTTTTCCCCTTGGAGACTTCCACCAGCTTGCGAATCACCTGCTCGCCGATGGCGAAATTGAGGTTGCCGGTGGGTTCATCAGCTAGGATGATGTCGGGCTTTTTAACCAGTGCGCGGGCAATGGCGACGCGCTGCTTCTGTCCGCCGGAAAGATGCTTGATGCGGGCATTCTTTTTGTCGTGGATATCCAGCGCTTGAAGCATGTTGTCCATCCGGGAAATATCCACGCCCTCCAGTCGAAGGATACCGATATTGTCCGCAACAGTCATATCGCTGATGAGCTTGAAGTCCTGAAAAATGTAGCCGATTTTCTCAATGCGGAAGCGATCTTTCACTTTCTGGGAGGCGGCGCTCATGTTCACTCCGTCAATGAGGATGTCGCCCCGGGTGGGTGAGAGCACGCCGGCAATCATGTTCAGCAATGTGGATTTGCCGCAGCCGGATGCGCCCAGCAGCATGTAGGATTTACCCGTTTCAAATGTAATGTCGCGATATTCAATCTCCGTTTCATTCTGGAATTGTTTTACCAGATTTTTAATTTCAATCATCCTTGTCATATCCTTTCAAATTGTTTGGTCAGTTATTTCTCTGACCGCATCAATTTGAAAGCTTGACTTTCAGCAGAACTAGGTTTTCCTCGGATGCTTCCGGGGATGCGCCTCGACGTTCAATACGATACCCAATCAGGCAGCGAACAGCAACCCTGCTGGAAACAAACAGCAATGCACAGATGATCAGGCTTCTGAACGCGCACACCGTGCAGCAGTCATTTGTACAGCGATGGAAATGTGGTGTGCTGGATTCTTCCAGACAACTATGAGAATGTACAAGTCCGCTCGTGCAAAGACACATCACTGCCAGCAACGCACAAATCAAACGCCGATTTTGCACGCGATAGGTAAAGGCTGGTTTCGTCATATTGCTTCCCCCTTTCTGCTGGATTGCTGGCAGGAGAACTGCTGGCAGGAATCGTCAAATTCCTACTGGTATTATAGCACCTCTGTCAAGAGAATGTTGAGGAGTGAAGGAATGAGCATGTCTTTCGACATAGACATAGTATGCTTGACCCTCGCCCGCAAGGGCGAGGGGGTTTTCGTATGCACTTTCCAGCTTCTGCCGCAGGCGGAGCGCTGCACCGGCAGAAACAGCCCGGTGCGCTTTTGGGTGCCTGCTACACTCCTTCGGGCAGCGGTTTTTTCAGGCCGAGGGTACCAACGGCCAGCCCGGCCAGCAGCACCAGACCTGCGAACCCCTCCAGCACGGAGATCAGCCCGAAGAAGGGGCGCAGCCCCATAGCCTCCAGCGCAAAGCCGCCAAATGCCGCCACCACGATGGTCACGATGGAGGAAACCGAACCGATCAATGCCTGGGTGGTGGTCTCCAGCCCCTTGTGGGCCAGCCGGTAGACCAGCTGGATCGAGCAGGCCATGCTCATCCCCAGCGAGAAGCCCTTGATGATCTGGCCGATATACACATACACGATGGAGCTGCCCAACGCATAGCACAGCGTTTCCGCAACGGAGGCGGCGATGCAGAAAAACATCGTGCGCATCAGCCCGAAGCGGGCGATCACCCTTTTGCTGATGATCAGCGCCGGAACCTCACATAAGGCGGAGAGGAACATGAAGATGCCAAAGGAGATGCTGCTGTAGCCGTAGTCGTTGAGCAGATAGACGAAATAGGTGATCTTCCAGTTGTGGGGAACGGTGTTGAGCAGCGTGTAGAGCAAATAGACAGCGATCCAGTAATGGCAGATGCGCCGGAAGGGCATTTCCCGAAGGCGCAGCCTGGGTGCTTTGCGCTCGGCAGCCGTACCGGGATCCGGCAGGCTCAGCGCCAGCAGGATGGCAGGGATAGCGAACACAAGATAGAAGAAGTAGACCGATGAGACCGGCAGCTTTTCCAGTATGCGGGTATATGCGATGCCCATGACCGCATAGCCAAGGGATGCCCACAGGCGCACAGACCCATAGGAGATGCCGATGCCGCTGTTATCGATGCGCACCAGCCATTGCTCGATCATGTTGTTGGCCGGGCCGGTGAACAGGGAGGCCATCGCCAGGCAGGTGATCATCAGAATGTACAGGGGCGCACCGATCTGCGATGCGAACGGCACCGCCGCCAGCAGCAGCGCCGAAAGGCCCAGGCAGAGCGCGAAGCACAGCCGGGGCGAACGGATCCTGTCGGAGATAACGCCCCAGACCGGCGGCGCAACGATGTTGGCAATGGTGGACAGCGAAGAGATGATGCCGATGCGGCCCACGCTCACCCCCAGCGACTGGAGAAATACCGTACGGTAACCGTCGGATGCGATGCAGGCATTGTACAGGATCTCTGCCACAGACAGCCGAAGGCGGATGGAGCCCACGCTTTCGTTCGATCTCTTACCCATAAACATCAGCTTTCTTTTGCGTGTTGAGCGCTCTGCGGGAAGCGGGTACCGCCGGTGGCGGCCCTGTATACAGCGTTGCGCACAGTATAGCACGCACATGGGCACGGGACAATTGCAATAACGATCATCTTTCCGGGGTTGGTATTGCAGAAAGGGGCGGGTTTTGTGCTTGTAGCTTACAAAGCAGCAGTAAGGCCGCCCGCCGAACAAGGAAAAAGCAGCACAACAGAAAGCCCACCGCATTCCCCGTCAAAGCGGGGGATGCGGTGGGCTTGTGTGTGGGAACGATACAGAGATCACTGATCCTTCAGCTCATCGTTTACAACGATCTTGCCTTCGCCCCAATTGTTACCGGAGATGGAGGTGGTGATGCCGGAGGCGATGGAGCCGGCCTTGATCACTTCCCCGTCGTCGTCGCCGGAGTTGGTGGCTACGTTGCCCTGAATGGTGATGTTGGAATCAGAACCGATGTTGTTGAAACGAATGATGCGGTCATTGATGTTGTTGAAGCTGTTGCCGGTGATCACAACAGTCTTCAGATCCACGGCATCGCTGCCGGACTGAAGCGCGATGGCGTTGTGACCGGTGGTATCGAAGCTGCAGCCGGTAACGGTCACACCATTTACATTCTGTACGTAAACGCCCTGGTAGCAGTTGGTGAAGGTGCAGTTCTTTACGGTGATGTTGTTGACGCGCCCGTTGTTTGCTTCGTTGTAGTAACGAACGCAGGCGCCGTTGGAAGAGGCAATACCACCGGTGGTGAAGGAGCAGCCGTCAAATGTCACATTGCTGTACTCGGTGGAGGCATCGGAGGTGTTGATGTCCACCTTGCCGGTGAAATCCACATTCAGGAAGGAGATGTCGTCCATGATCAGAGTGCTGTAGTATGCGCTGCCCTCATCATAGTCCTTATCGCGAACGTAGTCGTAAACATCGCCATAAGAATGGCCGGTGCTTACGAGCAGCCCATCGATGGTAGCGCCTTCAGCGCCGATGATCGTTACATCCTTCAGGTTCGTGGTGTATCTGGGGGTAGTGTGGTATTTGCCATCGCTTAAATGGGCCTTGAACGCTTCGGCATCGGTGGTGGTGAAACCATCAGTCTCGCAGGTCATGGTGGTGTCGTTGTCCTTGGTGGGGCGGCCCATGTACACCGTGCCGTAATTCACACCGGGCTTGAGCGCAATGATGACGCCGGAAGCGGGGCCATCAAGAATGGCCTGCAGCTCTTCGGCGGTGGCGGCTTCAATGTAGGCATCTGCATCGTAGTCGGGGCCGAAGGCATCGTCCTCGGCGGTCAGCTGAGAGGCCAGCACCTTAACGCCCAGATCGATGTGCAGAGAATTGCTGCCGGTAAGCTCGAAATCGCTTACCTGCTTGCCGTTGTTGGGGTTCCAGTCGTTATCGTTGGCGGTGGGCTCCCAGTAGACCACCAGAACGAAGCTCTCGCTCTCGTTTGCGGCCCCGGCAGGGATGTTCTCGATGGCGCTGGTATCGCTGGGCAGGATAGCGCCGGAGGCAGCGAATTCGGCAAAGGTGCTCCAGCTGTCTACCTTAGCCAGCACATCTGCGCGGGCAGCACCGTCGGCCACGTCGCCCTTTATGATACCGACCTTCAGCGCAGTGGAGAGGCCGTTGCCATCCAGGTAGTTCTCGTTGGTGGCATTCATGAGCATGTCGTAGCGGAAGGCCAGCGTGCCAACATTGGCAACGGTCAGCTTTTCCCAGGCAACGGCACCGGGCTCCCACAGCGCCACATCGCTGAAGAGCTCGCTTGCGGTGGTAATGCTATTCTTATCAGCGGGATCGCCGTAGTAGACTTCTACATCCAGCGAACCGGATTCGATCACGTTGCTGGTGCTCGTCACTTCGTCGGTGAATCAGGCGAGGGTACCGCCGGTGATGGCCAGCATGATAACGGCCACCATGGCCAGTGCCAGTGCAGTACGCCAGTATTTGAGGTTTTTCATTGGAGTTGCCTTCTTTCCTTGAGGGTGTGGGGATGAGTTGCGTATAGCATATTGTAGCGCAATGTACCATGATATGTCAATGCATTGCTTGTATGAACGATTGAAAGTGGCTACAGTGCCCAAGCGCATAAAACGCGAGCCATCCGCCCCCGCCGCGGGGCCGGATGGCTCGCGTTGCTCATGCTTTGTGCTGCCTTACTCCGCCAGCTCCGCCATATGGTGCTCCTGCTTGCCGTTGTATTCCAGCGTATACGAGCCACCGCTGTTTTCGGGCACCCAGACCATCTCGTTGGTCAGGTAGTTGGCGTAGAACACGATGGCGCTGTAGACTTCGCCCGCTTCCTCTGCCCAATCCTCCGGGTAGCGGCTCTCGGTGATGCGGAAGCGCTGCACATCGCCCACGGCCTGCACGGCCTCCGGGCTCTCGGTGCCGTGGATGCGCTTGAGCCCGGTGGGCATCTGCTCCAGAGCGGGCAGGTAGAAAAAGCAGGTACCGCTGTAGCGCAGCTCCCGGGGAATGAAGCGCTCATCCAGGATGCCCTTCAGGCTGCTCAGCGGGATGGTGATGCGGGGCGCACCGCCTGCGGAGGGTGCAATGTCGCCCACGTTGAACTGGAGCACCAGCTGGTTCCCCAGCAGCAGCGGCACGTCGGAAAGGTCGGTGTAGTCCTGGTAGAAGGTGTCGTCCACCAGGGCGGTGGCCACCTCCTCAAAGGTGGTCCACACCCAGCCCTCCTGCTCCTCGATGGCATCGGCGATGATCCGGATCAGGCTCTCCCGGGCATTGGGGTTGTTCCGGTCCAGCATGCTTTGCAGACTCAGCGGTATGCCGGTGCGCAGGTCGAACAGGAAGGAGTGCTTCTCGGTATCAAAGTAGACCGCGCCGTTGGTAAAGCCGTGGGCGGAGAAGCTGAGGCAGAGCGCATCGCCCACGCAATCCACATCCCTGAGGGTGAAGGTATGGTAGGCGTAGGTGTTGAACTCCGCCGGGATGGAGGCATAGGTGGCCTGCTTCTCCCGTTCGGCGGCCAGCATGGTGCTGATGCCCCGGTTGCTGTTGATGCGCTGGGTCACCTCCGGCTTGCCCACCACCTCCACCTTCGGCAGGTAGAAAGCGGAGTAGAACCGGCCCATGCGCTGGAACTCCCGCTCCATGGTAACGATCACCTGGGGCAGGTTCTCGGGAAAGATGCCCGCCAGCACCCAGTAGTATTCGCTCATGTTCTTTTCCAGCCAGTAGTAGTACTCCAGCGCCTGCTTCAGCTCCTCCACCCGCTGGCTCTGGGTATCCGTTACGCTGCCGCTGAGGAAGGCGTTCAGGTTCAGGCTGAAGGTATCAAGCTCCACCGGGCCGTCTCCTGCAGCGGAGACCTGCTCCAGCAGGGGCTTGATATCGCCGTAGGAATACCGGCTCAGAATGTTGCAGTAGTCGCCGCGCAAACGGCTGTAGATGAGCGCCTCGCCGATGGCCACATAGGCCCGTGTGTTCTCGTAGCGGGCATCGCCCTGGGTGGCGGCGCAGGCGTTGTTGGTTTCGATAAAGGCCTTGCTCAGTGCATCGGAGATGGCCTCCTGGGCCTGCATCTCCCGGTAGCACTCCATCTGGTCGCCAAAGAGCAGCTGGCTGAAGCCGGTGCCCACCACCAGGCCGGTGTAAACGGGGCCGATCAGGGCGGCCACCTTGGTGGTGGCTGCCGTCAGTGTGGCCACCCGGGCCTGCACCTTGGCGGATGCCTTGGCAGCCAGCTTGGGCAGCTTGTCGGCAAAGATACCGGCAACGCCGGGCAGGATGTCGTTGTATACGTCTGCCCCGGTCACCAGCGAGCCCACCTCCACGCCGATGCCCAGCGCATCCTGCTTGTATTCACCCAGCAGACAGGCGAACTGGGCATCGTAGCTGGAAAGCAGCGCTTCGGCGGCCTCCTTGAGCAGCTTATCATCCGTATGGGCGATGATGGCCTCCAGCACCATGCATTTTTCCTGGTACAGCGCCGAGGAGACCGAGACCAGCGCCAGCTGCTGCTCGTCGGCCACCACCTCATCCACAAGGGCGTAGATGTCGTAGGCGTTGCCGTAGCCATCCAGTGCTTTGCTGATGCGGGAGAGGGTCTTGCCGCCCGGCAGCAGCTTGCCCACGATGGTGGTGGTGCCCTTTACACCGTCCCAGCCGCTGAGGGTGGCGGTGTAGGAGGCCTGAGAGGCGATGGTATCGGTAAAGCCCCGCTCCACCATGGCCATCAGCCGGAGCAGATACTCGGTGTAGGCCTCCGCATCCAGCTTCTTGTCCAGCATCAGCTCTGCGGGCTTGGTGAGCGCCTCTGCGGCGGCGGGCAGCTCTTCCATATTGGCGGCCCACTGCTCGTAGAGGTAGGCGCGGCTGTTGAGCAGGTTTTCGTAGTAGCTGCTTTCCTCAAAGGAAGCATCGTAGCGGGTAAAGACCCGCTGCCGGTACTGCTCATCCATGGGCGAAGCCCCGGCGGGCAGCGCCGTGAGTATGAGACAGGTACACAGAAGCAGGCTGATCCAGCGGATGCACGGGTGTTTCATATGGTGGCCTCCCTGTAAAATGGTGTTGGGTTTTGGGGCGAAAAACGGTTGGCCCAGGGGCAGAGCCTGCGCCATTCTGGTGCTATTATGCATGGAAAAGCCGGGCACGTCAAGGTGTGGGGGAGGGCGGGAGCGGCGCACTGCGCAGGCGCTGCAACGGTTTTACCTCCGTCAAAAACGTAACGACCCAGCCCCCTGAAAAACCGTTTGCACTCTGCTACAATACAGGTGCATCCACATGACTGACGGTTTTTTTTCGCGGAGCACCGCGGGGAGTGTAGATGTTATGAATGCCGATCGTCTGGGCAATCCGCATTGAAAGCCAATGCCGGGTTGCCTTTTTTCCTTAGCTGAAAGCAATATATGGAGTATATAGACAAGAAGCCTGTCCCCCAAAAAGAGACAGGCTTCGGAGTATGAAAGGTGAATCAGCGATTAAGCCACTCTTCCAGAGTGTACGAGTTGCCTTTGTAGTTGATCACGTCGATGATGGCACCATCTTCGATGGTAATTGCAGTTTTGTAGTTTCCGGGAGGAATCAAATTGAGGGTCTTTACATGCGTGCCGCTGCCGATGGTGAGCATGCCAAGATTACTGTTGGGAATAGCACAAGAATCGATCCTGTCTACTTCGGCATCATTGATGGTCGCATGCGCCTGGGACCAGAGGTAGATGCTGCCGTATTCACCGCCATTGATGGTGGTGGTGGACTTGTTGGGCAAACCAACATCATAGGGTGTATAGCCTTCCTTGAAATTGGTGGTGCCGGTCATAACGCAGTTGTTGAGAGTGGCTGTTCCGTAATGACCGAAGGCGCAAGCCACATAGTTATCGTGGTCTTTAACAGAATAGGTAGCCGCCAGATCCTTGATCACCAGATTGTTGACGGTATAGGTGCCGCCGCGGCTCAGATCGTAGTCGCCCACCTCAACGAAACCCTTACCAGTCACATTCAAATTGCTGACTTCGGCATTCTCGCCAGTCGGAGGAATAAAGGCCAAGTAACCGTAGCGGCCGGAGGCTGCACCGTCGCCGTTCATCACAACGGTTGCGCCGTTGGCATCCATGCTGATAGGACCATCGGTCTGCATGAGCATCTCAGTGTTGGCGGGAGCGATGATGTTGCCGCCGTTGCCCAGCGCATCCATCATTTCTTCGGGGGTGGTGACGTACACATTGGGCATTACGTCGGCATCTCCCCAGGGATGGTTGTCAGCGGTAGGCTCGCCGAAGGCAGCCGCCAGCGCAGTCTTGGCATCAGGCAGATTGTTGACCTGTACGGCCTGAGTAAAGGTCAGGATCGTGTAGGTGTCGCCCAGCGCTTCGATATCCTCGCTGTCAGCGGTTCCGGTAAGAGCCACCTGCAGCAGAGAGGGACGGGAGATTTCACCGGCGGGCAGCTCCTTGAGGTAAGTTGCGCAGAAAACAAGGAAGCGGGTACCGTCGATGTCAACGTATTCTTTCTCGGTCCACTCAAAACGGGGGTTGCTGTTGGTGTTTATCCACAGATCGGCTTTGGCCACGGTGTCGCGATCGTAGCGAAGACTCTCGGGGCACTCCAGAGCGATCCAGGTGCGGTAGTAAGCCGGAGAATCGCCTGTGTTCTTAACAAAGACGAACTTATCCAGTGCACCCTGAAGACCGTCGTCAAACAGGCCGTTGCTGGAACCGTTTCCGGTTACATCGGCAGTTACGTAGGATCCCCACCAGAACTGCTCGTCATCGGGGATCTTTGCGCTGTAATCCGACTCGTCATCGGTGTAGGAGGGGAACAGCTGCTGGCCCTGTTCAAAGGGTTCCAGCTCATCGCCGTCAGCGATTTCGCCGCCGTTGCGGTAATCCACGCCCTCCACGCGCTGCAACTCGATCTGTTCGATCTGGATGTTGCCCAGGGTCATGACATTAACATCGCTGTCGGTATCGGTCAGATAGGCAAGAGTACCGGAGATACTCAGTGCCAGAGCCAGCACAATACTGGCGATCAGGATAACCTTTCTGTTCTGCATGTGTGTGCTCCTTTCAATGTGTAATCAGAACGTTCACTTCTTATTATATACAATAATTTACAAATAGCAATAGTAATTGTTAACATTGTTCAAAAATGCCATTGTGCGATTGTTTATTCCAGAGAAGTGTCAAAAACTTAACAACCCCCACCCCCTTGTCAAACCCCTTCCACTCTGCTACAATAATCCCGCATCCACATGACTGACGGGTTTTTTTCGCGGAGCACCGCGGGGGAGTGTAGATGTTATGAATGCCGACCGTCTGGGCAATCCTCGTTGAAAGCAATGGAGGATTGTCCTTTTTCTATGGAAATTGCTCGGGTCACGAAGGAGGAAAACACCATGGAACACAAGAACTGGAGCGGATTTGCAGCTGGCGCATGGCAGAATGAAATCAATGTGCGCAACTTCATCCAGCAGAACTACCGGGAATACACCGGCGACAGCAGCTTCCTCTGCGGCGCAACGCCCCGCACCCAGGCGCTGATGAAGAAGGTGCAGAGCCTTTTTGCCCTGGAGCGCCAGTTCGGCGGCGTGCTGGATATCGATACCGCCACGGTTTCCTCCCTTACCAGCTACAGCCCCGGCTACATCGATAAGGAAAATGAGCTGATCGTGGGTCTGCAGACCAACCGGCCCCTGAAGCGCGGCGTGAACCCCTTCGGCGGCATGCGCATGGTCAAGCAGGCCTGCGAGGCCTATGGCTACAAGCTCAGCCCCAAGGTGGAGGAGGAGTTCCGCTTCCGCACCACCCATAACGACGGCGTTTTCCGCGCCTATACCGATGAGATGCGCAAGGCCCGCAAGTGCCATGTCATCACCGGTCTGCCGGATGCCTACGGCCGCGGCCGCATCATTGGCGATTACCGCCGTGTGGCCCTTTACGGCGTGGATCGCCTCATCGAGGAAAAGAAAAAGGATAAGGCCAAGCTGGGTGAGGTCAGCTTCGATACGGAGCAGATCCGTCTGGATGAGGAACTGTACCAGCAGATCGCCTTCCTGGGCTATATGAAGGAAATGGCTGCTATGTACGGCTGTGATATCAGCCAGCCCGCCGCCAACGCCAAGGAAGCCATCCAGTGGACGTACTTCGCTTATCTGGGCGCCATCAAGGAGCAGAACGGCGCGGCCATGTCTCTGGGCCGCGTGAGCACCTTCTTCGATATCTACCTCCAGCGGGATATCGATGCGGGCATCCTTACCGAAGCGGGCGCACAGGAGCTGATGGATGATTTTGTCATCAAGCTGCGCATGGCCCGCCACCTGCGCACCCCCGAATACAACGAGCTCTTCGGCGGCGACCCCATGTGGATCACCGAGGCCGTTGGCGGCATGGGCGAGGACGGCCGCACGCTGGTGACCAAAAACAGCTACCGTATGCTCAATACGCTGTACACGCTGGGCTCCTCTCCCGAGCCCAACCTGACGGTGCTCTGGTCCACCCGCCTGCCGGAGAACTTCAAGCAGTTCTGCGCCCAGGTCTCTATCGATACCGACTCCATCCAGTACGAGAACGACGATCTGATGCGCCCCATCTACGGCGATGATTATGCCATCGCCTGCTGCGTTTCCGCCATGAAGGTGGGCAAGCAGATGCAGTTCTTCGGTGCCCGCTGCAACCTGGCCAAGCTGCTGCTCATCGCCATCAACGGCGGCTACGATACCTCCAGCAGCATGGCCATCGGCCCCCAGATGGAGGTGATGCAGGGCGATAAGCTGGATTACGATGAAGTGATGCGCCGCATGGAGGTCTACATGGGCTGGCTGAGCCACCTGTATGTGAACACCATGAACGTGATCCACTACATGCACGACAAGTATGCCTACGAAAAGACCCAGATGGCCCTCCACGATACCGATGTGGAGCGCTTCATGGCATTCGGCATCGCCGGTCTTTCGGTGGTGGCAGACTCCCTCAGCGCCATCCGCTATGCCGATGTGCAGCCCATCCGCTCCGATGATGGCTACATCACCGGCTTCAACACGGTGGGCGAGTTCCCCAAGTTCGGCAACGACGACGACCGGGTGGATCTCATCGCCAGGGATATGACCCACCGCATGATCACCGAGCTGCGCAAGACCCCCGCCTACCGCAACGCCATCCACACCCTGTCTGTGCTCACCATCACCTCCAACGTGATGTACGGCAAGAATACCGGCGCTACCCCCGACGGGCGCAAGAACACCGAGCCCTTCGCCCCCGGTGCCAACCCCATGCACAACCGGGAGCAGAACGGCGCGCTGGCCTCCCTCAACTCTGTGGCCAAGATCAGCTACGACGACTGCCGGGACGGCATCTCCAACACCTTCTCCATCACCCCCGAGGCCCTGGGCCGGGATGAAGGCGAGCGGGTGGGCAACCTGGTCTCCATTCTGGATGGCTACTTCGCCCAGATGGCGCACCACATCAACGTGAACGTGCTCAACCGGGAGACCCTGATGGATGCCTACGAGAACCCGGAGGCCTACCCCAACCTGACCATCCGCGTTTCCGGCTATGCGGTCAACTTCAACAAGCTGAGCCGGGAGCAGCAGCGGGAGGTCATCAGCCGTACCTTCCACGAGGCGATGTAATATGGCGGAGGCACGCATCCACTCCTTTCAGAGCCTTGGCACGCTGGATGGCCCCGGCGTACGCTTTGTAGCGTTTTTGCAGGGCTGCCCGCTCCGCTGCGGCTGTTGCCATAACCCGGATACCTGGGCAGCGGACGGGGGAGAGGTGTATACTGCTCAGGAGGTGCTGCGCCGTGCCCTGCGCTGCCGCCCTTATTTCGGTAAAGAAGGCGGCATCACCCTCTCCGGCGGGGAGCCGCTGATGCAGCGGGCCTTCGCCGCCGAGCTGTTCCGCCTGTGCCACGAAAGCGGCATCAACACCTGTCTGGATACCTCCGGCTGCTATGCGCCCGAGGGCTGCGAAGCCCTGCTGGCCCATACCGACCGGGTGCTGCTGGATGTAAAGTACACCACCGATGCCCTCTACCGGGAGCATGTGGGCTGCGGGCTGGAGCTGCCGCTTCGCTTCCTTGCCCGCTTGCAGCAGGAAGGGATCCCCACCACCCTCCGGCAGGTGATCATCCCCACCCTGAACGATACGGAGGAGAGCGTGCAGGCGCTGCTGGCCATCGCAGAGCGGCACCCCTGTGTGGATAAGATCGAGCTGCTGCCCTTCCGCAAGCTGTGCCGGACCAAGTACGACCAAATGAACATCCCCTTCCCCTTTGGGCACCTGCCCGAGCCCGGGCGGGAGCGCATGCAGCAGCTGCGCGCCCTGCTGGGGCGGTACGGGGGCTGAGCGGGAGGCTGCCGAGAATGAAGGCCCCGGTCATACAGATCACCGAGCACCCGGCGAAAACTGCCGGGTGCATTTTTGTTGGGGTGAGCATGCTCCGTTGCAGCAGGGGCGGCGCTTTTCTGCGCAAGGCTTGCAGCGAAACGCATGTGGCTTCCGGGCGAAAAATTTTCGAAAATTACAAATTTGGATATTGACAAACGTTTGCGCATGGCATATAATGCAATCAATGACAGACGAGTGCAGCGGGTTGCCTGCGAAAGCGCAAACGTTGGCGCAAGTCTGCCGGTCGTTTCAAAATGCGGCGAGTCCGCAAAATTATAAGGAGGTACACTTTCATGAAGAAACTGTTCGCTCTGGTGCTGGCTGTTGCCATGCTGCTGTCTCTGGTCTCTGTGGCTTCTGCCGCAGAAGGCAAAGTCTACTACCTCAACTTCAAGCCCGAAGCCGATGAAGCCTGGCAGGCTCTGGCCAAGACCTACACCGAGCAGACCGGCGTAGAAGTTAAGGTCGTTACCGCCGCTTCCGGCACCTACTCCGAGACCCTGACCGCCGAGATGGATAAGGGCGCCAACGCCCCCACCCTGTTCCAGTGCGGCAACCAGGCCGGCATCGACACCTGGGGCGATTTCCTGCTGGATCTCACCGGCACCGAGTTCGCCAACGAGCTCACCACCAACGACTTCAACCTCTACGGCGAGAACGGCGAGCTGCTGGCTGTGGGCTACTGCTACGAGGCCTTCGGCATCATCACCAACAAGGCTCTGCTGGAGAAAGCCGGCCACAAGGTAGAAGAGATCACCAACTTCGAGACCCTCAAGGCTGTTGTCGAAGACATCCATCTCCGTAAGGACGAGCTGGGCTTCGATGCCTTCTCCTCTGCCGGTCTGGATGGTTCCTCCTCCTGGCGCTTCTCCGGCCACCTGGCCAACATGCCCCTGTACTACGAGTTCCGTGACAACGGCGTGACCTCTCAGCCCGCCACCATCACCGGCGCTTACCTGGACGGCTTCCAGAAGATCTGGGATCTGTACATCAACAACTCCTCCACCGAGCCCTCCCAGCTGGCTTCCGCCACCGGCGACCAGTCTCTGGCCGAGTTCGGCGAAGGCAAGGCTGCTTTCTACCAGAACGGTACCTGGGAGTACGCCAACCTGACCGGCAAGTACGGCATGAAGGCCGAAGACCTGGTCATGCTGCCCATCTACATCGGCGTTGAAGGCGAAGAAAACGCTGCTCTGCCCTGCGGCACCGAGAACTGCTGGGCCGTGAACAGCCAGGCTTCCGAAGCCGACCAGAAGGCCACTCTGGACTTCCTCAAGTGGGTCGTTACCTCCGAGGAAGGCACCACCATGATGGCTGAGCAGTTCGGCCCCATCCCCTTCAAGGCTGCCAAGGCTTCCGAGAACGTGTTCTTCAACGATGCCAACCGCTACATCGGCGAAGGCAAGTACGTTGTATCCTGGGCCTTCAACCACACCCCCAACGTTGACACCTGGCGCGCCGGCGTTGTGGCTGCCCTCACCCAGTACTCTGCCGGCACCGGCTCCTGGGATGATGTGGTCACCGCTTTCGTGCAGGGCTGGGCTACCCAGTACGCTCTTCAGTAACCTGAGCTGACATATCATTCTCCGGGGAGCGGGCCAAACCCCGCTCCCCGGTTTTGTTCCCTTCCTCATTCTAAGAAACAGGAGCGGCTGAACATGAAAAAGCAAAGAAGCTCTGCGGCTGTGAACTCCTCGCTCATTCGCCGCCCCATTCAGCGGTTGTTCCCCATTTTTCTGCTGCCCACATTTGCAGCGTTCTGCATCGGCTTTCTGTGGCCGTTCATCCACGGTATCTACCTTTCTTTCTGCAAATTCACCATCACCAGCAATGCCAAGTGGGTGGGCCTGGATAACTATGTAAAGGCCATCAACGACCCCGGCTTTATGCATGCCTTCTGGTATACGGCGCTGGTGGCGGTCACCTCGCTGGTGGTCATCAATCTGCTGGCGTTTGCGGTGGCCTATGCCCTCACCCGGGGCATTAAGGGCTCCAACCTGTTCCGTGGTGTGTTCTTCATGCCTAACCTGATCGGCGGCATCGTACTGGGCTATATCTGGTCCACTATTTTTGCCGGTATCTTCTCCCGCTACGGCACCTCCATGGTGCTGGATGCCAACCTGGGCTACTGGGGCCTGATGATCGTGCTCAGCTGGCAGCAGATCGGCTATATGATGATCATCTACATCGCCGGTCTCCAGTCCGTGCCGGAAGAGATGCTGGAGGCTGCCCAGATCGACGGTGCCAACGGCTGGCACACCCTGTGGCATATCACCATCCCCACGGTGATGCCCTCCATCACCATCTGCACCTTCCTTTCGCTTACAAACGGCTTCAAGCTTTTCGACCAGAACCTGGTGCTCACCGGCGGCCAGCCCTTCGCCTTCCAGCCGGACGGCACGGTGATCCGTACCACCGAAATGCTTGCGCTGAACATTTATAACACCTTTTACCTCAACTCCAAATCCCGCGGAGTGGGGCAGGCAAAGGCTGTGCTGTTCTTCATTCTGGTGGCAGCCATCGCCCTCATCCAGCTCCGGGCCACCAAGAGCAAGGAGGTGCAGCAGTAATGAAACGCCGCCATTATGGAAAGACCATCCTCAGCTGGGTGTTCGTGGTGGTCTGCATCGTGTACATGCTGCCCATTGTGGTGGTGGGCTACAACTCCTTTAAGGAGAACGGTGCCATCAACACCGATACCTTTGCGCTCCCCAATGCGGATACCTTCATGGGCTGGGAAAACTACAAGACCGGCATGACGGTGGGCGAGTACCCCTTCCTCAAGTCGGTTGCCTACAGCTTCATCATCACCATCCTGTCGGCAGCGCTCATTCTGGTGTGTACAGCCATGGCAGCCTGGTACATCTCCCGCGTGGATGATATCTTCTCCCGCATCGTGTACTACCTGTGTGTGTTCTCCATGATCGTGCCCTTCCAGATGGTCATGTTCACGCTGGCCAAGACAGCCAACGTGACCGGCCTCAACACCCCGTGGACCATCCCCGTCATCTATCTGGGCTTTGGCGCGGGTCTGGCGGTGTTCATGTTCGTGGGCTTTGTAAAGGGCATGCCTCTTGCCATCGAAGAAGCCGCCGCCATCGATGGCTGCGGCCCGCTGCGCACCTTCTTTGAGGTGGTTTTCCCCATGCTCAAGCCCATCTTCATCTCCGTCGGTGTGCTGGAGATCATGTGGGTGTGGAACGACTACCTGCTGCCCTATCTGGTACTGGACCGCACCGAATTCCGCACCATCCCGATCCATATCCAGTACCTGCAGGGCAGTTACGGCCATGTGGATCTGGGTGCCGTGATGGCGCTGATCATGATGTCTATCGTACCCATTGTGGTGTTCTACCTTACCTGCCAGAAGTATATCGTATCCGGCGTGATGGCCGGTGCAGTCAAAGGCTGACGGCAGAAAAGCACGAACCCCCGGCATCCGTTGCGGAGCCGGGGGTTCGTGCTGCTTTCGGGCGCTTTTGGCGTTTCGTTCGGGCACGGGTCGCAGAGCCTCCTTCGGGCTGCCTGTACAACCTGTTACATTCCCCTTCGTTTTATTGACAAAGCCCTCGCTATGCATTAGTATGGAAGAGGTTGACCAGTTTTGAAACAGCGGAGGTAGAGAGCGGATGAACCGTACCGCAAAACATATTCTTTCGATCATGCTGGCGCTTTGCGCCTTTTTGCTGATGCCTGTGGCATTTGCCGGGGGCGGGGCAGAGATCTCCGGCTGCGCTTATGTGGATCTGGATCAGGATCTGATCTGCGACGAGGGCGAGCAGCTGATGACCGGCTTGCCCGTGCGCCTGTATCTGCAGGCGGGGGAAGAGTGGCAGGAGCTCTCTGCCGCCGAGACCGACGAATACGGCCGCTATGCCTTTACCGGCCTTGAAAGCGGCGTGTACTGCGTGCGCTCCTCCACCACGGCGGAGGGCTATGCGGTTTTGGCCGTGGGCCGGACCGCCAACCCCGTGGCAGGCAGCGCCGACCAGCAGAGCGAGGCCTTTACCGTTACCGGCGAAGAACGCTTTACCGCCGATGTGAGCCTGGGCCAGGCCGCTATGCTGGAGGTGCTGGTGTTTGAAGACCGCAACGGCGACGGCAAAGTGAGCAAGTACGACGAAGGCGTCATGGGCGTTACCGTTGAGGTACTGGAGGGCGAGAATGTGGTCGCCTCCGGCGAGACCCCCAAGAAGAAAAAGCTCACCTTTACCAGCCTGAAGCCCGGCACCTACAGCCTGCGCTTTACCGTGCCCGAGGGCTACGGCTTCTGCACCATGGGCGAAAACTTCGAAAAGGGCGAGAGCATCGTTGGCGATAACGGCTCCCGCACCGTGGTGAGCCAGGCGTTCACCTTTGCGGCAGGGGAGACTGCCTCCCTCAACGCAGGCGTACGCCAGGTGGGCACCTTTACCGGCCGTGTCTTTGAGGATGCGGACAACAACGGCATCATGGACGAGACCGACCCCGGCGTGGGCGGTGTGGCCCTGAAGCTGGAGGGCAAGAAGACCGGCGGCATCTACGAGCTTACCAGCAACGAGGACGGCTCTTATTTCTTCGATCTGCTGCCCACCGATACCTACATCTTTACCGCCACCCTGCCCGAGGGCATGATGTATGCCCGCTATACAAAGGAGGGCGGCGATCTGCGCAGCGTCTTCACCGGTGAAACGCTGGAGCGCGAATATGCCGTAAGCCCCAAGAAACGCCAGACCGATAAGAACGTGGGTGTGATCCAGAACGGCACCATCAGCGGTGCAGCCTTCTACGATATCGACTACGACGGCCTCTGGGATGAGGACGAGCCCGGCTACCCCGGCGTTACCATGGAGGCCATCAAGATCTCCAGCAACGATGTAATGGGCAAGGCCGTTACCGGCGAGGACGGCACCTTTACCATCGCCGCCCTGCGCAGCAGCGATTACCGCCTGCGCGCCCTTCTGCCCAACGATGGCAGCCGCTTCACCTGTCTGCCGGTGGAAAACGGCGATCAGCCCAATCAGTTCACCGGCACCCGCAGCCGCCGGGATGGCACCATCGAGCCGCTTACCGTGCACAGCGGCGATGAGGTGACCGCCCTGGTGGGCGTTGCCATGGGCGCAAAGGTGGAGGGCACCATCTTTGAGGATGCCGACTACAACGGCGTTCTGGATGATGGCGAGCGTACCTTCTCCGGCGTGCAGGTGCAGCTGGTGGATGCGGCGGGCAACATCGTCGCCAAGGATACCAGCGTTGCCAAAGGCGCTTACACGCTGGAGGGCATCATGCCCGGCAGCTACACCCTCAAGGTGAAGCGCACCCGCAACAACGGCTTTACCCGCCTGCGCCCCGCCGAGGAGGGCGGCAGCTACATTCGCGAATTGATCGATGGCTACGGTATTTCCGACCCCATCGAGATCACCATGGCCCAGCAGCTGACGGGCGTGAACGCCGGTATGCTGCCTGCGGGCACCGTCAGCGGCACCGTGTTCCACGACCTGAACGACAACGGCCTCCGGGAGGATGGCGAGACCGGCCTGACCACCGTGCAGGTGCGCCTGCTCTCTGCCGACGGGGAGATCGACCTGCTCCGCACCGTGGGTGAGGATGGCTCCTATCTGTTCGATGGCGTGATGCCCGGCGACTACACCCTTACCTTCCTGCTGCCGGAGCATACCGAGATCGCCCATGTGGCCGAGGGCGGCAACACCCTTGCCCACAATGGCAGCGAGACCGAGACCGCCTCCTTTGCCGTAGCCATGGGAGAGGATGTTACCTACCCCCTGGTGGGCTGCGTCACCCTTGGCAGCTTTGAGGGCGTTGCCTTCTGCGACAGCAACGCCAGCGGTGTACAGGAGGAGGGCGAGAAGGCCCTCAAGGGCGTCAAGATCGCCCTGACCGGCAGCAGCGAGCCCGTTGAAGCCACCTCGGGGAAGGATGGCTCCTTCAGCCTGACCGACCTGCGCCCCGGCGAGTATCAGCTCACCCTGACCATGCCGAAGGGCTATATCTCCAGCGCCAACGCAGGCACGTTGGTGCTGCAGCCTTTGGCACAGCAGACGGTGGCCTGCCCCTGGAGCCAGCTGGTGAGCCGCGGGCAGGTGCTCATCGGTGCTGTTGAGCCTGCCTCCATCGCCGGTGCCATCCGTCTGGATGAGAGCAACAACGGCAAGCTGGAGGATGGCGAAAGCATGCTCACCGGCCTCGTGGTGGAGCTGTACAACGAAGAGACCGGCGAAAGCCTCAACGTGACCACCGACGAGGATGGCTTCCTCTTTGGCAGCGTGCGCCCCGGCACCTATACCGTGCGCTTCGAGCTGCCTGAGCAATCCGAGCCCGCCCGGGTGACCGGCTCTACCTTCCGCCTGAACGGCACCCTGATGGAGCAGACCGGCATCACCGTTGCGGAGGGCCAGAAGCTGGATGCCCTGGCCACAGCCCTGGTGAGCCGCACCAGCATCGGCGGCACCCTGCTTTTGAACGATGAGGAAGGGCAGCAGCCCGTAGCGGGCGTGGCCCTTTCCCTGATCGATGATGCCACCGGCGAGACCCTGGCCACCACTACCAGCGATGAGAACGGCGCGTACCGTTTCGACGGCCTCTGGCCCGGCGATTACCGCATCCGGGCGGAGCGTGCCGAGAATGCCATCTTTGTGCGTCCGGAGGATCCCAACTACCCGGAGGGTGCCAGCATCATTCAGACGGATGAGGGCGAAAGCTGCGTCATCACGCTGGAGATGGCCAAGCACCGCCTGGAGGAAAACATCCTGTACATCCGCACCGCCAAGGTTGGCGACCTGGCCTGGCTGGATGAGAACGCCAACGGCCTGCTGGACGGCAGCGAGCGCCGCCTGCCCGGCATCAAGGTGCAGCTTTGGCAGAACGATCAGGTGGTCTACGAGACCGAGACCGACCTGTACGGCTACTACCAGTTCGCCCATGTGTACCCCGGCAGCTACACCCTCGTAGCCAGCGCCTACGATGCGCTTACCATCACTACGCCGGTGCCCGAGCTGCGCATCATCTCCAGCTGCCTTGTCAGCGGCGATGGCAGCAACGCACAGAGCGACAGCTTCACGGTGGAGAGCGGCAGCGTGACCAACGATTTCGATCTGGGCTATGTGCTCCTGCCCGGCGCAAGCCTGCCTGACCTGCCCGAGGCCCCCGGCAGGGATTGGTCTCAGTGGAATGCCCAGTACAGCTCTATGCAGGATTGATCCTTGCAGGAGCGGTAATCTAAAATAGCCCCCGCCCGGATGGGCGGGGGCTATTTTGCTGCTTCATGGTTTTTGCGTTCGATGCGTTTATGCGTTCAAAGCCATAGCACCGGCATGCTGCTATCTGCACCCTTTGGAAGGGTAAGGCTCCACCACATCGGTGCGCTCCAAAAGGTAGTCCACGCTGGTCTGGTACAGCTCTGCCAGCAGCATCAGGTCTCTGGTCGAGGGTACCCGCAGGCCGCGCTCGTATTTGGAAAGCAGGCTTTGGTCGATCCCTGTGGCTACATAGACGGCAACCTGTGTAAAATGCCGTTGCCGCCGTATGGTGCGCAGGTGGCTCATGAACATCCCTCCATCATAAATGATGGCATATTTGTTCTTGACGGATAGGACAAATGGTACTATTATGAACAAAAAAGGAAAGGAAGAAAAAGGATGGATTATCCCTACCTGGGCGCACAGATCCGCTATTTCAGAAGGCAGAAGGGCTACAGCCAGGCGCAGCTGGCTGAGTGCCTGGGGCTGTCTGCTGCCCATGTGGGGCATATCGAGCGGGGCAGCCGCCGTGCCAGCCTGGAGACGGTGGTGGCCATCAGCCGGGAGCTGGATGTGTCTCTGGATGTGCTCATCTTCCCCGAAAAACAGCCCAGCCGCACCGCTACCCTCAGCCAGGCCAGGCTGCTGGTGGATAAGCTCACCGAAGCGCAGGAGCTGGCTGGGATCATTCTCGGGGTGCATGCTGACGGTTGATCAGCAGCAGCACCATCACGGTCATATCATCCCGGGGCGAGTCGCCGCCAGCCATCAGGGCAGCCCGCAGCAGGGCATCCGCCATGCGCTGGGGCTGTATGTACAGGCTCTCGCCAATGGCATGCTTCAGATCATCCTCATCCCGGAAGGCATCGGCTACGCCGTCGCTCATCAACAGAAGAATATCGCCGCTGTGCAGCGTGTACTCCACATGGCATGGCTTGGCCTCCTCCAGTATGCCCAGGGGCAGCGAGGGGGCTTCTACTTTTTTCAGGTGGTCGCCCCGCACCACCCAGGTGGCGCAGGCCCCCAGCTTCTCGCACAGCACACGGCCCGTCCAAAGATCCACATCGCAGAGATCCACTGTGGTAAAGCACTCCCGGCAGGCGGTGAGCATGATGCCGTTTACCGCCACGATGGCCTGGCGGCGGCTGTAGCCCGCCTCCAGAAGCAGCTGCAGGAGCTCCAGGGTCTTTTCGCTCTGGGCACGGGCCTCCTGACCGTGGCCCATGCCGTCGCAGAGCACCATCAGCATCCGTCCGCCGTCGCAGTGCTTGGCTACACAGGCATCCCCGCTGATGCTGCTGCCCCCCGCCCCGATGGATGCGGTGCCTACGGTGGCGGTGTAGACAGGGGTCTCTTCCAGCTCAATGCGCCCTTTCTCCACTCTGGTCACCGACAGGGAAAGCCCCTCCTGCTCCTCCAGATAGGTGATCAGCCCCTCCACCGCCCGCCGCCCGGGCAGCAGGGAGGTCATCTCCAGTGCGGCCTGTAAATGCCCGTCCACCCGGCGGGCGTAGCACAGGCGGGCAGGCAGGCGCAGCTCATCCAGCGCAAGGGAGATCACATGGGCGGCCTGCAGGTCGCCTGCGCTGCGGCCCGCAGCCAGAGCGCTCAGCTCGCTCAGCGTGCCCGCCATGGCGCACAGATGGGTCATGGTCAGGGTCTGCTCGTATTCTGCCTTGTGCTGCCGGTGGCGGCGCTTTTTTTGTGCCACCAGGGCCTGCTGGGCGGTTTGGTCAATGGCCTCTGCCCGCAGACAGCCGTGCCGGGCAAGCGCGGGCAGGCCGCTCTCTGCCACCGCAGCGCCCTCCCGGGCCAGCTCCATGCTTTGGGTCATCAGTTCCTCGGTGGCTTTGCGGGTACGGCTCCAGCACAGCTCCCGGTTGGTGCAGGCGGCGCACAGCAGCGAACCGAGGGCTTCGCTGTCGGCTACGGCATCGTCGCCGGGGCGGGGCAACGCGTGGGCGATCTCCTCCACCGCATCCCGCATATGGGCGATGCGCTGGCTTACAAAGTCGTTTTCCATGGCTGAATTGCCGGGCAGGGCATCGCTCAGGTACAGCTCTGCCTTCTCCCGGAGCTGTCGGGCAAAAACAGCCCAGAGAAGGCCGCCCAGCAGCCCTGCCAGCCAATGGATGGGCTGCCTGTAAGCGGGGGTGAGACAGCCGGTGAGCAGGCAGGCCAGCGCTGACAGGGGCGGCACCAGCCAGCGGGTGCCGGAGATGCCCCTGAGGCCGCCCAGCAGCCCGCACAGGCACAGGGGAAACACCAGCCTGTAGTCGTGGCCGCTCATCACCAGTACAGAGCCGCAGATCAGCCCTGCCGCCGCCCCGAAGCCGGAGCCGTTCACGGCTGCGGCCATCCATACGGCTGCGGTGGCCATCAGCTGGCCCAGGTTGACGCTGCCAATACGGAAGAACCCCAGCGCGGAGAGCATCAGCAGGAAAAGCAGCTGCACGCCGAACCGCTCCCGGGCCCGGGGCTGGGCATAGCTTTCGTGCCATTCCTCAAAGCAGTGGTGCATCAGAAAAGCGCAGAGCATGCCCATGGGCAGCCCGGCAGCCGCAGTGATGGCATCCCAGGCGGTGCCGGTCAGGCAGGCGGCAAAAAGGCGGGGCAGCAGCCCCAGCAGGGTATACAGCGCAGCCTGGATATCTGTGGCGGGGCGGTACTTGCGAAGCAGCAGCCAGAGCCCGGCGCAGCCGATGTACTGCCAAAGGTCGGCAGGGAGCCCCCAGAGCAGCCGCAACGCCAGCGAGCCCGCCAGCCCCAGCAGCGCAAAAAGATCGGGCTTTTCCCGCCGGGCGGGCAAAAAAGCAGCCGCAAAGGGAGAGGGAATGTCGAACCAGCGGATGAAGGGCAGCAGGAGCAGGCATAAAAAAGAAGCCAGTGCAGGCAATACCGCCCGGCAGAGCGCAGGCAGCCGCTCCGGCAGGCTGCGTAAGAGCTTTGTTCGTTTTTCTTCAGCCGGGCGCGGGGCAGAGATCATGGCAGCATCCTCCTGTGATAAGTATACACGAAGTATACGGGGGTCGTATTTTGTACTCTGTCGTTTTCCGGCGCAAAATTTGTCTCACGGTCGTGCTGTTTCGCAAAAAGGGCGAATAGCGGGTGGGGTTCCGGCACAGCATAGAGAAAAAAAGGAGGCGTTTTCAGCATGAAGAAGAAAGCGGGCTGGCTGGTGCTCACCATCATTGCGGTGGTGGCAGGCAGCCTGTTGGCTTTTGCCAACAGCATCACCGAGGAGCCTATCGCAAGGCAGAACATGGAGCGCGCCCACGGAGCTCTTATGGAGCTGTTCCCCGAAGCGGACGATTTTGTGGAGATCCCCTTGACGGATGGGGATGAGCTGCTCTCTGCCTACACAGCGCAGAAGGCCGGGCAGCCGGTGGGCTATGCGGTCACGGTGGCGGCGCATGGCTATGCAGGCCCCATTGAGGTGATCACCGGAGCCAACCCGGATCTTTCCCTCCGGGGCATCCGCACCGGCGGCAGCGATTTCAAGGAGACCGAGGGCCTTGGCTCCCGGGTGAAGGAGCCTGCCTTTACCAACCAGTTTGCAGGTAAAACGCCGCCTCTTCTGCTGGGCAGGGAGATCGAGGGCATCTCCGGCGCAACGGTCTCCAGCAGTGCGGTGGTGGCAGGGGTCAATCAGGCATCGGAGTGGCTCAGAGGCCGGCTGAACGGAGGGGCAGACAATCCGGCCCGGTCTGCTGCCCCCGGGGCGACCGGCCCTGCACCCTCTGCTGCACCGGAGGCAACACACCCCGGCGCAGCTACCGAGGCAGCGGGCCGCACCGCCAATGCCAGCGTGATCGGCTACGCAGGCCCGGTGCTGGTGCGTCTTACGCTGGATGAGCAAAACAGGGTCTCCGCTCTGGAGATTGGCGGCGAGCGCATGCTGGAGACCGTGGGCCTGGGTGCACGGGTGGCGGAGGAAGCCTTTACCCGTCAGTTCATCGGCATGACTCCGCCCATCAGGGAAAACGATGTGGAGCTGATCGCCGGGGCCACCATCTCTTCCCGGGCAGCTATCGAGGCAATTAACAAGGCAGCCGCCTTCCTGTCGGAGGCGGCGGAGTAGACCTCCTTCGTTGGAAACAGAGTTTTTTCGCTGTAGGGAAACCGCAGCCGCATGGCGTAATCCCTTCTCCGGGGGAAGATGCAGAAGGAGGGGGGGATGCGCAGTGCGGCTGCTGCTGGCGATGAGCGATGCCACACGGGCAGAGAAGCTGGCAACGCTTCTCTACAGCCGCTGGGAGGACTGGTGGATCGAGCTTTGCACCACCGGCCCGCAGGCCGTGGAGCTGCTGGACCGGGGAGCTTACGATCTGCTGCTTTTGGGTACCGGACGGGCAGGTGACCGGCAAGTGCTCAGCTGGTTGGAGGCTGGCGGCCTGTGCAGCCCGCCCAGGGTGCTCCGGCTGGATGACACGGAGGGCATCAGCAGTGCCTGCGCAGACCGTACCGTGCCCGTTACCGCTACCCCGGAGCAGCTCTGCGCTTTGCTGGAGGCGCTTGCCAAAAAGCCGCTGCCGCATCTGGCATTGCAGATGCAGCGGCGGCTGGAACCTGTTGTGGAAGCCTTTCTGGATGAGTTGAACATGCCAGCCGCCCTGAAGGGGCGCAGGTATGCGGCATGGCTGCTGCTCCGCCTTACGACCTCCCGGGCATCAGAGCGGGAGGCGGCGGGGGAGTGGTACCGCCTTTGTGCCGGCGCACACGGTACCACTCCCGGTGCGGTGGAGCGCTGCCTCAGGGTGGCTGTGGAGAGCGTGTTCACCCAGGGCAGCCTGCGGGCCATCGAACGCTGCTTCGGCGCGACGGTGGACCCCGAGAAGGGCAAGCCCACCAATCGCGTTTTCCTCATCAAAGCAGCGGAGCACTTGCGGTCACTCCTTGACGGACACCCGCTCGCTGAACAGCAGCGAGATGCACCACAGCCCTGCAGCGCCCACCAGCGTGTAAACGATACGGCTGATGGTGGCGGCCTGCCCGCCGAAGAGATAGGCGACCAGGTCGAACTGGAACACGCCCACCAGCGCCCAGTTGATGGCACCGATAATGACCAGTGCCAGCGAGATCTTATCAAGCATGGCTTTTCCCTCCTGTTTTGAATTGTGGGGAGGAAGCAGCCAGACGAAGCGCCTGATTGCCTCTCTCTACCGAGAGGATGCGCAGAGCATTGCGGCTTTATGCACCGGCTTTGGGCAGAAACAGGCCTGGGCATCTTCTCCCGTAAGGAGGATGCGCTGCTTCCACGGCTCCTTGTGCTCCAGCAGGCATATTCGCCCGCAAAGGGTATCCGATACCAGCGCCAGCGGGCCGGATACCTCCAGCCGCATGGCCAGCGGCCATTCGGGGCGATTCCAGAGCAGCTTGCCGGTGGCCAGCTCGGCCTTCATCAGGCCGTCGGGGGTGCTGAGCAGCGCCGTGAGCCCATCCGGGCATACGCAAAGCCCGCCGGGCTGCCCTGGCAGCCGCAGCTTTTCTCTGGGGCGCACCCCACCGGGCGGCAGCGTGTACAGAATGGTCTGCAGCTCTGCCCCCTCGGCGGCGCACAGCAGCACAATGCCGCCCTTCCAGAAGGCAGCGGCAAAGCAGGGGTGTTTGGTATGGATGGTGCCAAGGGGCCACAGCTCCGGCGCGGCATACAGCCCGGCCTCGCTCACCGCACCTCCGGCCACCAGCAGCTGCCGCCCGTCCCGGCTCAGGGTAAGGCTTCTGGGGAACACTCCGGCAGGCATAGCGTAGCATAGCTCTCCGCTGCCCAGGTGCAGGGTATGCAGGCAATCAGCTTCGGTGCTCAGCTGGTACAGGTAGCGCCCGCAGGGCGAGATGCACATACCGCCCAATGCAGGCAGCGAGGGCAGCAGCAGCCGCTCCTCCTGCGCTCCCCGGTGGATGCACAGGCAATCTCTTGCGCTGCGGCAGGCAAAGAGAAGATGCCCGGCAGATGCCACCGGGCAGTACGGAGACAGAAACCTGTGCTCTATACGCCCGAGCACACAGCCGGTCAGATCGGTCAACAGCACGCCCGCCTTGGGATCTGTGATCAAAACATCCATTCCACCGCTCCCTTCCACTCCCGTACAGCCAAGGTATGCCCTCTTCTCAACAATGTGAAAAAAAGAAGCAGGAAAAAAGGCGCATGCTGTCGAATACATGATTTTGGCTTATTATGTGTTTACCTCAGAAGGAGCGAAGCATTATGCAGTATCGTACCAAGGGTACCTGTTCCAGCGCCATCGAGCTGGAGATCGAAAACGGCGTGATCACGCATTGCAAGTTTATTGGCGGCTGCCGCGGCAACACCCAGGGCCTGGCCAAGATGGTCATCGGCCAGAATGCCGAGGAGGTTATGCAGCGCCTGCGCGGCATCGAGTGCCGCGGCGCTACCTCCTGCCCCGATCAGCTCAGCCATGCCATCGAAGAATATCTGGCAAAGTAAGGAGAACCCTGCCTTGGAAGAGATCAAGTCTATGAAGTTTACCGATGCGGAT
This sequence comes from Clostridiales bacterium, assembly GCA_015056315.1. Classification (GTDB taxonomy): domain Bacteria; phylum Bacillota; class Clostridia; order Christensenellales; family Aristaeellaceae; genus Limiplasma. The sequence continues at coordinate 20,068 of SVGN01000019.1, read as the reverse complement.
CTTAGCGAGGAGATCGTTAAGGCCGTCGAAAAGATGGGCTTCAAGGAAATGACGCCCGTGCAGGCCAAGACCCTGCCCCTGATGATGGAGGGCCGGGATGTGATCGCCATCGCCCCCACCGGTACCGGCAAGACCTGCGCCTTCGGCATTCCCATGCTGGAGTACATCAATCTTGGCGATAAGCGGGTGCAGGAGCTGGTGCTTGCCCCCACCCGCGAGCTGAGCCTGCAGATCACCGAAGAGCTGCGCGCGCTGGCACGCTTTATTCCCGGTGTGCGCATTGCCTGCCTCTATGGCGGACAACCTATCGTTAAGCAGATCAGCCAGCTGAAGCAGAACCCCCAGATCATCGTTGCCACCCCCGGCCGTCTGCTGGACCATATGAACCGCGGCAATGTGCGCCTGGACAGCGTACACACCATGGTGCTGGACGAAGCCGACGAGATGCTCAACATGGGCTTTGTGAAGGATGTGACCAAGATCATCGAGGCCACGCCCAACGACCGCGAGCTGGTGCTTTTCTCCGCCACCACCAACCAGGATGTTATGACCATCGCCTGGAAGTACCAGCAGGATCCTGTAGAGGTGGTCATCCCCGCCACGAAGGAGAACCGCCCCCAGATCACCCAGTATGTGATCAACACCGAGCGGGAGAGCAAGTACGAGAACCTGCTCTACCTGCTGGACAGCGACCGGTACCAGCGGGTGATGGTGTTCGTCAACACCAAGGATATGACCCAGCGCCTCTGCAAGCGCCTGAAGGATGCGGGCTACCCCGCCGATTGCCTGCACGGCGATATGCGCCAGAGCGCCCGCAACCAGGTGATGGATGCCTACCGAAAGGGCCGTTTCCAGATCCTGCTGGCCACCGACGTGGCTGCCCGCGGCATCGACGTAGACGATGTGGAGGCCGTTATCAACTACGACCTTCCCAACGAAAACGAGTATTACCTGCACCGCATCGGCCGTACCGGCCGCGCCAAGCGGCAGGGTGTGGCGTTTACGCTGCTCACCTATACCGAGAGCGTGCGCTTTGATGCGATCCTCAAATACATCATGGCTCAGCCCGTACCGCTGAAGTTCAACGATATGGGCATTCTCGTCAACGAGAACGATGAACCCTTCTTCGAGGACATGTAATTACGATTGGAGGCATTCGCTATGGGCATCATCCCGTCCCGTAATCTGGAAGACCAGCGCCGCGAGGAAAACGGCATTGTATATTTCGACCGTGGCACCATCGAAGGTAAGGATGGCCGCAAGTACGACCGTTACGCCATTCAGACCCACTTCGTGCAGGTGGGCGAGAGCCAGCAGGAGCTGGTGGAAAAGTATGTGCGCCCCCTGTACCGGGAGGGCGATATCCTCTCCTTTGGTGCAAAGGTCATGTGCATGTGCGTAAAGTCTGTCAAGACCCGTGATGAGGTAAAGCCCGGCTTCTGGGCCAACCTGCTGTGGCGCTTTGCAGGCATCAACCACACCGGCGTGGGTGCTCACGAGCCCTACAAGATGCAGATGATCATCGATATCTGCGGCCTGCCCAGGGTGCTGCTGGCTGCCTTCCTCAGTGCCGTTACCAAGCCCTTCGGCGTGCATGGTGTGTTCTGGAAGGTCTGCGGCCACGGCGTTGCCGGTATCGATGGCTTCTACACCCGCTCCAGCTTCCAGCTGTACCACGAGCTGGCTCTGGTCAACCCCGAGAACCCGGATCAGCTCTGCGAAGAGCTGGCGCAGCAGACCGGCATGCCCGTCGTGCTGATGGATGCCAACGACATCCAGCGGGATCAGCTGGGCAAGAGCAGCAATATGCCCCTCACCGATGCTCAGATCCAGGATGCCATGGCAGACAACCCCAGCGGTCAGGGCGATGAGCTCACCCCCCTCATCCTGATCCGTCCTGTAGAATAAGCAAACATAACAAAGCCGCCGCAGCTCACCGTGCATAAGCACGGGCTGCGGCGGCTTTTGTATGCAGAAAAAGAACGAGGGCCGCCATGTGGCAGCCCTCGAAGGGTTTCACTTACTTGCCCCAGCAGACGAAGCTGCTGTTGGTGGGGTACACGCGGACGCTCTGGGTGATGCCCAGCATATCGGCGATCTCGTTAACGCCGCTGTAGGTGTAGCTGTACAGCTCCTTCAGGGTCAGCTTGCCGTTGTTGTCGGCGTCGCCGTACTGGACGGCGTAGAAGCTGCCGCTGGGGGAGTTGTAGCCGCTGGCCTCCAGCAGAACGTTGGTGAACAGACCGAAGCGGGTACCGCCGGAGATCAGCTCGGCAGAGGTCTGGTACTTGGAGCAGCCGGTCATGACGTAGTACTTGGAGGTGGCCAGGTTATCGGCCTTCTCGGCGGCTGCGAAGACGTTGATCACGTTGTTGGTGAAGGCTTCCATGGCTTCCTGATCGGTCATGGCCTTGTCGGCGCCCAGAGCGGCGGCATCCTTCTCGGAGATGAACATGATGTCACCGTTGCCGGTCTTATCGATGAACATACCGCTGTAGCAGGAGTCCAGCAGAACGATCTTCTTGCCGCGTACCTTGTCCAGCGCAGCCTTCAGATCGGCTACGGTCACGTAGTCGTAGGAGGTATCGGAGTTCACACCGCACAGCCAGCCGTAGGTGCCTACGCCGTGGCCGGAGTAGTAGAACAGGGAGATGTCGGTGTCCTTGGCGCGCTTGAAGGAACGCTTGATCCAGTAGAAGATGTCGTCACTGGTCAGGTTGGTCTTCAGCTTAACATCGATGGGGCGGTAGTTGGGGTTGCTGGAGGAATCCAGCATAGCCTTCATGCCCTTGGCGTCGGTCAGGCAGCCGGGCAGCTGGCCGCTGCTCCAGTTGGGGTAGGACTGACCAACGATCAGCGCACGGTACTGGGGTGCCATGCTGCCCTTATCGCCGGAGGAGCCCAGGTAGGTCTTGCCGGCAGAGGTCTTGTAGTAGGCCTTAACCTTGTAGAAGCCGTTGCGATCCTTATCCACAAAGCTGGTGCCGGTAGTGGTGCCGATGAGGGAATAGGTGCCGGTCTTGCCGGAATAGCTGCGGTATACACGGTAACCGGTGCAGTACTTGACGGCATCCCAGCGGATGCGCACGTCGCCGGTGGTGGAGCCGGTATGCTTCACGCTGGTGATCTCCGGGGGCAGCATGCCGTAGGTGGTAAAGGAGGCATAAGCGCCGGTAGCAACGGTCTTGGTGCCGGACTTCTTGATGGCGCGGATGCGGTAGGTATTCACCTTGCCCTTGATGCCGGTCTTGGTGTAGTACTGGAGAGCGGTAACGGTCTTTACCTTGGAGTAGGTACCGTCGCTGTTCTTGTGCCAGACCTCGTAGTGAGTAGCATCGTCAACGGCATTCCAGTAGAAGCGGTAGGTGACGGTACCGAGCACCTTCACGGAGGTGACCTTTACCTTGCCCAGGCTGGCCTTGGAGGCAACCTCGGTCTCCTGCTGGAGGTCGTTGTGCAGGGTGGCGTTGACGCGGATGGTGACCAGCTGATCGTCTACATACACCTGATGCTGGATGGTGAACTCGTCGGTGAAGGCGGGCACGGTCTTGAAGGAGACTTCATCTTCGTCCAGCATGGCCTCGAGCAGAGCTTCTTCCTCATCTTCTTCGGAGAGCTCGTCGGTCAGGTCTACCTGGTAGGCGTCCTCTTCGTAGACAGGGTGCTCTTCGTCGTCGACATACTCTTCGGCCACGGCGGGAGCGCTGAACAGGGGCTCAGCCACGGCGAAGAAGAGAACGAATACCAGTATGAAGGCCATGAAGCGCTTCTTGCCCTTGATGAGGCCAATGCCCACGGCCAGAGCGGCCACGAACAGGCAGCATACCAGACCGAAGGGGAAGCCGTCGCCGGTGGAGGGCACTTCATCGGCGCCCTTGCCGGCAGCGTGCAGCGTAAAGGAGGAAGAGGCCTCCTCGCTGGCACCGACGACCAGCAGGCCGCGCTCGGCAACAGAGGCTTCCAGAGCATCCGGCAGAGACACGTCGTAGTTCAGGGTGAGCTCCTGCTCACTGGTGTTGTTCAGGTCGACGGAGCAAACGATGCTGTCGCCTGCGGAATAGCTTTCACGGTCGGTGGTGAAGGTGATCTCCAGACCGTTGCGGGTGATGGTGGTGGCAGAGGCGCTTGCCAGAAGCGCAAACTGCAGCAGCACCGCGATGAGGACCAGTAATGCACGACGCATATTTTGTTTCATGGTGCAGACTCCTTTGCGTGGTCGATGGGAAGAGGTTCATCAATGTAAACATTATAACATTCATTGGTAATACTGTCAAAGCAAATCTGGTGTGGAAACAACACAAAAGCAAGCGGGGCTTATGCGTCGAAATGCTTGCCCTGCTTGCTTTTGGTCGTGATGTGCGGAGAGCTTATCCCTGCTCTCCGAAGCCCTTCAAATACAGCATATTTTCAATGCAGAATACTGCCCGCCACCATGCGGCAGACAGGGTGTATTCCTTGTAATCGTTCCACCACTGCCAGGTGATGGGCCAGGAGCCGTCCTCCTGCTGGGTCTGACGGATGTATTCGCACTCCCTTTCTGCCAGCTCCCGGTTGGCGGGGTAGAACAGGCTCCCCGGCACCATGCCGAAAGCGGAGGGCTTGGTGGCATACTCCACCGGCCATTTGGAAACATCCGGGCTGAGGGAGGCGGTCACCTGCTTTTGCAGCTCCGCTTCCAGCGCATCGGTATCGAAGCCGGGCAGCGCCTGCTCCTTCAGGGCATGGTAAAGGGACACGAAGCAGCCCACCACATGCCTTTCGCCCTTGCCCTCGCCGCTCATGAACCAGCGCACGGCTTCTCCGGCCAGCTGTACGGCTTTGTGCCACAGGGCGCTGTCCCGATCCGCAAAGCGCAAGAGGAATGCAGTAAGACCGGCGGTGGGGTTGTAGCGGAACTCGTCCTTGCCGTCGTAGCTCCACCAGCAGGCATGCGGGTGGTCGTTGTTGGAGGGGATGGTGTTCTGCCACTGGTTATGGGCAGCATCGAAGCTGTCGCCGCCCGAAAGATAGCGCAGCATGCCCTGCACGATGGGGTGAGCGGCATCCTGCCAGCCGATCTCGCTGAGGATCTCCGCCGCCGTCAGTGTGGTGATGGGAGAGGAGGCCGGGTTCAGGTTATCCGCCTCCAGGCCGTGGCCGAAGCCGCCATCCTCGTTCTGGTAAAAGGCAAGGGCTTTGAGCACAGCTTCCCGGCTGCCGCCCTCAAAATGATACTGCCACCTGGCCAGCTCCACAGGGCGGGCGTGGCGGTATACATAGCTGCGGGCGCGTTCGAAGGTCGTCATGGTACTACACTCCTTTGAAGGGTCGTTCGGTATGGCTGCAGCATATCACAGTGCAGCTGGGCTGTCTTGTAAAAAACCGACAGGCTATTTGGCTTTGAGAAGCCCGGCGAACCGCAGCGCCTCTGTAGGCGTCATCAGGTGCCTGCGCTTAAAGTCGTTCAGGAGATGGGCCTGGTCGGTATAACCGTATTTGGCCACCGCATCCAGCGCAGAGAACGTCGGGTCCCCGGCCAGCTCCTGCCACAGCAGCTGGTACCTGACAAGGGAAGCAAAGCTCTTGGGGGATACGCCCATATGGGTCTGGAACAACCGCTCCAGCCGCCTTTCCGACAGGGCGGTGTAGCCGCTCAGGTCGGCGATGCGGGCCCGCCCGCTGTTGCTGAGCAGGTAGTGGACCGCGTTCAGCAGCCCTGCATCCGGGCGAAGGCTGTCCAGACAGCTCAGCAGAAAAGCTTCTGCAACGGAGAGCTTTCCCATCAGGGTCTCCTCTGCAAACAGGATCGGCTGAAGCCTGCGCACCAGAGGCCCAAACATTTCCTCCGGGTCGAAGCAACTGTTTTTGCTGCCGGTAAAATCCCAGTGGGCAAAGAGGGAGGCCGTCCATGCATAGAAACGGATGGCAAAGGTGGCGGTCAGCGGGCCGCTCGCTTCGCTGCCGCCGGTGCGGTAGGAGCGTTCGTCCAGCGTGCAGAAGGCGGAGGTATATCGGTTGTTTGTGTAGTCTATGTCGAAGATGATGTCCATGCAGGTATCGGGGATCACCAGCCCGCCCTCCGGCTGAGGGCAGGCCGCCACCGGGCGGAGCGTGCCCCAGTAGCAACGGATGTACGGCCTCAGTGCCTCGCAGGGCGCAAGCTCCCAGTAGGTCTCATCCATTTTGAGAGGCTGGCCTGTAAGGGGGTGGTAGCGCTTGATCAGCGAGAGCATGGCTTCACCTCGCTTGTTGGTTTTCTCTGCTGCCGCTATTGTAGCACAAAGCCGCGCTCCAAGACAATGCCCGATTGCCCGGCACGGCGAAATGTGCTATCCTGTACCCAAAGGCAGAACGCTGCAACCAAACTGCGCAAAAGAGATCAAGCGCCCGGAAGGGTGTAGGTGCTATACTCTCTACCGAAGCAGCACAAAGGAGGGCACAGAGCGTGAGCCATTGGCACAGAAACATCCAGCAGTTGGTGGAGGCCATCGATGTCTGCATCCGCGAAAAGGCGGATGACCAGCTTTCCCTTGCCCGGCTGGCGGAAAGGTTCGGGTACTCGGAGTATCATTTTTCGCGCAAATTCAGGGAGGTCTCCGGCATGGCCTTCCGGGATTATCTGCGCTACCGCAGGCTGGCCTTTGCCCTTCGGCGCATCCGGGATACCCGGGACGGGCTTCTGGAGATCGCGCTGGATCACGGCTTTTCCTCCCATGAGGCCTTTACCCGTGCCTTTCGGGAGGCCTACGGGCTCACCCCCAGCCAATACCGCAGACACCCGGTGCCGGTGGCTGTGCGCACCGTGCTCCGCCCCTTTGACTGCTATCTTCTGGATACGGGAGGTTTTGGCATGCAAAACACCAACGACACGGTAAAGACCTATTTCATCACCATTCCTGCGCACAAGTTCCTGCACATCCGCAATTACGAAAGCATCGGCTACTGGGATTTCTGGCAGAAGCAGAGCCTGATCCCCGGGCAGGATTGCGAAACGATCTGCGGTCTGCTGGACTCGATCCCCGGCAAGCTGGATGACCTGGGCGGCGAAGCGGCAGACAGCGGCAGCGGGCAGATCATGGCGTACATCAACGAGCCGGAGGGCCGCCTGTGCAGCTGGGGCATCCCGCTGGCGGAGGCTTACGGCGCACGCCTGCCTGTGGATTACGACGGCCCTGTGCCGCCGCAGATGCAGCTGATGGATGTGCCCGAGGGCGAGTACCTGGTCTTTGAGCACGGCCCCTTCGATTTTGAAACGGAGAACGCCGCCGTGGAGGGCAAGATCGAAGGGGCCATGAAGGCCTTCGATTACGAGGCGGCAGGCTGCCGTCTGGATATGGCCCAGGGCAGGGTATTCTATTTCTACCACGATTGCACAAGATACTGGAAGTATGTTCGCCCCATCACGCGCACAAAGTGATGCAGAGCCCCGGCAGGTACCGCAGACCTGTCGGGGCTTTTTGTATACAAGCGGTCGTTGTGCCGGAGGCGCTGCTGTGCTACCATCAGAGCAGGCAGAGAAGGCTGCGTTTGTAAGATTTCTGTAAGAAAAACCTTTTGGTGCTGTAAGCATGGCCGGGTATGATGTACCCGTAACCCAAAGCGACCGAAAGGATGGAGACCCTTATGAAACGCAAGCCCATTGTTCTTCTGCTCATGGCCTTTTGCATCCTGCTGTGCGGCTGCACCGCCGGGAGGGATCACCGGCCCACCGCTGCGGAGCCCACCAATCAGGCACAGCTCTCTCAGGCCTGGGAGCGCATCCTCAGCGGTATTTCGGCAGAAAAGCTCACACAGCTGGGCTGGTATGCCGACGATCTGCGGCAGGAAGCCCTGGAACTGAACAGCATCACATTTTCCAATTACGATCCCACACGGGCCGGTGCTTTTCTGGAGGTGCCCTTTCAGTGCAGCATTACCTATGCTGCCCGGGATCCCCTCCGGCCTGGCAGCACAGAGCCTGTATACGCTGTCTTTCTATCGGATAATGCATCCGACCGCTACTATGCCTGTGAGCATGACAGCAGCCTGCGCCTTGTGACGGAGGAAGGGGAATGGTTCCTTGCCGAAGAAAAGGGATCGTATCTGAAAAATACGCTGGAGAACTGCCGGGAGCTGCTCTTTGGCGGCAAGGGAGGTCTGTAACATGCGGGAGGGTACTGCGGCGTTGCGCCTTGCCGGGCGGCGCATCGGCCTTGCGGCGCTGGTGCATCTGGTGCTGTTACAGCTGCTGAGCGGCGTGCTGGTAACGCTGCTGTTGCTGCTTTTCGGACTTGGCAGCCTGCCGGGGATGGATGAAGCCTCTGTTTATGTGGCCTCCGATGCAGCCATGCTCGTTGCCGGGGTGGTCTACCTGATCTGCTACCAGCGCAACCGGGAGACCGTGCGGGCGCAAACGCCTACTGCGGGCAGCCTGCGCCCCCTTGCGCTGCTGGGGTATATGGGGCTCGTCTTCGGCATCAATGCGCTGCTGTCTTCGGTCAACACGGTGTTCACGGCGGTCACCGGCCTGTCGCTGACGGTGCCGGAGGCCAGTGAAATGAATGCCGACCCCTGGCTGCTGCTGATCACCGTTGCGGTGTTTCCTGCCATTGTGGAGGAGGCGATCTTCCGTGGCCTTCTTTACCGCTGGCTCCGGCAGCACGGAAGGCTGTTCGCCGCTCTGGCATCCTCGCTGATCTTTGGCCTTATCCACCTGAATTTTCTTCAGTTTTTCTTTGCCACACTAATGGGGCTGGCGCTGTGCCGGGTCTATGAGCGCAGCGGCAAGCTGCACTATGCCATGCTGCTGCACTTCTTCAACAATCTGCTGATGGTGCTGCCCGTTTTCTTCCGGCTGGATACAGGCATCGTCTCCCGGGTGGAATATGCTGCTGGGCTGCTGTTTCTTGGCTGGCTGGCAGTATGGGTGCTGAGGCGCAAAAAGCGGGGAGAGGCCCTGCAGCCCGCAGGTACCCGGGTGGTGCTTTGGCAACTTGGCGCATTCTTTACCGCTGTTCCCATGCTGCTGCTCACGGTGCTCTGTCTGGGTATCTGTGTCTGCATCATGTTCTTCTGAGATCGTTGAGAAAAGGAGCTTGTTTGGATGAATTACCACGAAGAGATCAAGAAGGCCTACCCCGATGCGGAGCAGATCCTCCATCTGCGGCGGGAAAAGGTGAAAAAGCCCCTGGCACGGGTGCTGGATGCTCTGGTGGGGCTATTTACGCCCATGCCTGAGATCACCGAAACGGCGGATGTGCTTTCCGACCTGGGCGCGTATTATCTGGTGCTCCGGGATGGCAGGCAGCTGCTGGTGCGCCTTGCGGCAGACGGCACCGAGGAGCAGGATGTGACCGGCCTGTATGATGGCAGGCAGCTGGTGCTGGAGGGCAACCGTTTTGTAAAGCTGGTGAAGATCCATGGCTGATGCGTATAATGTGCTGATCGCCGATGACGAGCGGGAGATCATCTCTGTGCTGCGCATGTTTCTGGAGAAGGAGAACATTCAAGTGTACGAGGCCTACGACGGGGAGATGGTAGCCATGGTGGCGGCCAACTATCCCATCGACCTGGCGATACTGGATATCATGATGCCCCGCATGAACGGCTACGATGTGCTGCGCCGCATCCGCCGGGAGAGCGACATCCCGGTGATGATCCTTTCCGCCAAAGTGCAGCTGGATGATAAGGTGCTGGGGCTGGAGCTGGGCGCGGATGATTATATCACCAAGCCCTTTGAGCCCAGAGAGGTGGTGGCCCGGGTCAAGGCCAACCTGCGCAGGCACGCCCGCAAGGAGAACGCGGCCAGCCCGGTGCTCACCGGCGGCGGTATGGAGCTGGATCCTGCCTGCTGCACCCTGCGGGTGAACGGCAGGACGGTTGACCTGACACGGGTGGAGCTATGTATGATGGAGCTGTTTCTCAGCCAGCCCGGTCGGGTCTTTACCAGAGACCAGCTGTGCCGGCATGCCTGGGAGGGCGGCTTTGTGGATGATAACACCATCCGTGTGGCGGTGAGCCGCCTGCGGGATAAGATCGGCAATGACCGGATCAAGACCATCCGGGGATTGGGGTACCGGCTGGAAGTATGAATACGCTGAAAACAAAGCTGATCTATCTTTACATTGTTTTTTCCTTTGTGCTGGTGGCGCTGGAGATCTGGCTCCACAGCCTGCTGTTTGCCGGAGCGGCTCAACTTGAGGCAGCTACCGGCATACCGGAGATCGTGTTCGAGTGCATGGGCATCCTTGCGGGGCTGATGCTGTTCGTGGTGTTCTCCTATGCCTACTGGCACAGGGTATCCAAGGCAGTGGCGGAGGAGACCGCACGGCAGATGCGGCAGCGCAGCCTGCTGTTTGCCAACATTGCCCACGACCTGAAGAATCCCATGGCCTCCATCCTTGGCTATGCCCGGGCACTGGAGGCGGGCAATGCAGCGCCCGGGGAGCGGGAGAACGTCTACCGCATCATCTCTCAGAAGGCCCTGCAGGTGGATGATATGGTGCAGAAGCTGTTCCGCTATGCCCGGCTGGAATCGGAGGGTTATACCCTCAGCCTGCGGGAGGCGGATGTATGCGCCATCGTGCGGGAATGCACCGCTCTGCGCTATGATGATATCGAAGCCCGGCGGGTGCAGCTGGAGGCAGAGATCCCGGAGGAAGCCATCCTGCACCCGGTGGATGCTGCCGAGCTGACCCGGGTGATCGATAACCTGATCACCAACGCCCTCAGGCATAACGAAGCGGGCATCCGGCTGCTGGTCTCCGTCAGCAGGCAGAAAAATGGGGTGCGGATCGCCGTGGCGGATAGTGGGCAGCCCATCCCGCAGAGCATCCGGGAGAGCATCTTCGAGCCCTTTCAGTGTTCGGATGCCTCACGCCAAACGAAGGATGGCAGCGGCCTGGGGCTTGCCATCGCCAGGCGCATCATGCAGCTGCACGGCGGCGGGCTCCGTGTGGTGGATGGCTTCGAGGGCTATACCAAGGCCTTTGTGGCAGAGCTGTAAGGGAAGCACCGCCTGTGTACCCTCGGGTGCGCAGGCGGTTTTTGGTTGACCACCGGGGCAAAACCTGCTATGATGCGATCAAAGAGGTGTTTGCTATGAGTCTGGGTTCCTTCAACAGGGCATTGGCTGCCCAAGATGTTGCTCCGCACAGAGTCTGATCCGGGGACGGTACCTGTGCGGAGCGGTAACGCCCATTGGGGCAGAGAACCGTCCGGTCGGGCTTTGTGCTGCTTGCATTGATCAAAAAGTAAGGAGCAAAAAGCCATGAAGAATACGAAAAACAATACATCCTCCCTGCGCAGATTCCTGCTTCTGTGGGCATCCCAGAGCGTATCTGCCATGGGCACCGCCATGACCAACTATGCTTTGGTCGTATGGATCTATGGGCAGAACGGTACAGCCACCTCCGTATCGCTGCTGACCCTCTGTTCTTTTATGCCCACCATTCTGTTCCGGTTTCTTGCCGGTGCGGTGGCGGACAGATGGAACAAAAAGCGCATCATGCTCGCGGCGGATCTGTTCGCTGCCTGCGGCACGGGCTGCATCCTGCTGCTGTATACCACCGGGGTGCTCACCATTACGCTTTTGTACATCATCACCTTTGCCCTCAGCCTGATGAATGCTTTTCAGGTGCCTGCGGCCTATGTGGCCACCAGCCTGCTGATCCCCAAGGATCAGTATGCCAGGGCAGGCGGGCTGCAAGCGGTCTCCGGGGCAGTTGAATCCATCGTTTCGCCTGCGCTGGGGGCGGCGGTGCTGGCCTGGGGCGGTTTGCCTGCGGTGCTGTGGATAGACCTTGCCACCTTTGCCATCGCCTTTGGCGCGCTGCTGCTTCTGCCCATCCCCGAGCCGGAGCGGGCAGCCGGGCAGGAAAAGGAGCCCCTGCTCCGGGCATGTATGACCGGGCTGAGGTACCTGATGAAGAACCGGCCCATGCTGCGCCTGTGCCTGTTCATTGCAGCGGTCAATCTGCTGGCAAAGCTGGGCCCGGATGGGCAGATGGCCGCCTTCGTGCTCAGCCGCTCCGGGAATCACCAGCCCGCTTTGGGGGCGGTGCAGATGAGTGTGGCCCTCGGAGTGATGGCCGGAGGTACGCTGATGGCTGCTGTCAAGCAGAAGAAGGACAGCGGCAGCATGGTGACAGGCATGTGCTGCCTCATCTTTCTGACGGGCATCGGGCTGGCTCTCTGCCGTACGGCGGTGGGCTGGTGCCTGTTTGCCTTTCTGCAATACGGCTGCGCTGCCATCATGAATGTGCACTGGAACACCTACATGCGCACCCATGTGCCCGATACCCTGCTGGGGCGTGTCTATTCCACCCGGGATACCCTGCAGAACTGCACCATCCCGCTGGGGCTGTTTCTGGGCGGCTGGCTGGCAGACCGCGTATTTGCCCCGCTGACCGCTGCCGGTGGGCGGCTGCACGCCCTGCTGCTGCCGCTCTTTGGCCGGGGGCAGGGGATGGGCATTGCGCTGCTGTTCCTGCTGGTGGCGCTTGCCGGGCTGGGATTGAGTTTGGTCTGTCTGTTCAGGAGGATCGAGCGCACCAAAGAATAAGGGAATGATCGTTTGGTGAAACTTGGCCGCTGCATCCTGTGGGTGCAGCGGCTTTTGTGTGGGGAGAAGGAGTGAAGGAGCGAAGGGGGAGGCGGACACACAGAAAAGTGTGATGGTAAAGCCCGAAAATGGGTATAAAAGTGTGATGATCCACGCCTGACATATGCAAAAAAAGCGTGATGCCGTGCTCCGAATCAACACGGAACAAAGCGATGATGCCCCCGAAAATATACGTGGGCGACCTTCCCGGAAGACGGCATACGAAATATGGAGCACCCAGAAAGAACTGAATGAAGCCTTTCATATAGACATGGACGATCTGATACAGGAGGGCACCTGGAGCCTGTTTGGCTGCATTGATCGTTTTGAACCTGCAAAGGAGTTTCAGTTTATTACCTATGCCGCCATCGCCGTCCGCAATGCTATGCTGGACTATATCCGCTCACAGGCCGCCACCTTTGAGGCAAGGTATCTGAACAGCTTTTTACGCTTTCAGCCGTACGAGCGGACGAAGTTGTGCATTTTGATCCTGTTGGCACATAAAAATGTGATTTTTCAAGCTCAAATCCCACATAATTGTGTGATTTTGCTTGCTATTTTGCTGCGAGAACATGAAATAAAGTGATTTATCACACACATAAAGCCCAATGAACTTAGCTTGGATAAAGCTATTTCAATCTAACCAGTTCTGCTGGTGATCGTTTTTTGCTAAATCACGCAAACCAAAAAGCTCCCTGCGACTGTCGTACAGCCGCAGGGAGCCATATTCTCATCCTACGAAGTAAACCTTTGCCCCGATCATATCCAATGCCGCTTCAATGTGACGTTTATCTCCAATCGTAATGTCATCATTGATTACCACGAGACCGAGGCAAATATGAATATGATCCTTGGGAATAGTATCCATAGACGCGATATGTTCAAGTGCCTTTCGAAGAGCTGTTTCCCACTTAAGGTATGTCCCAACACTTAACACATATACATCATTGTCAGCACTCCGGCATACAGCCACCGGCTTCTTTTCTCCGACAAAGAGTGTATCAACACCAAATACCGTCTGAAAAACAGCCACTGGTTCTATTGCCGCACTCTTACGCTTAACCAAATCCTTGGTATAGTGGTTCAGTATAGTATCCTTAATGTACGTTTTGACAGCCTCTTGTGGCATAAACTGTGCCAGTACGCCACCAATCTCGGGATCGTTGACAAGGTTATTCATGAACATTCCGTTATCTGGCCTATTTCGCGTGGCATACCCAAAGGAATCAGCCCGTTCATAGGCAAGTGCAAAAATCTGCGATCTCTTTTCTTCCGGTATATTTACCTTTGCCATTACATTCCCTCCGGAAAAGTTAATTGTGCACTGTCGTCGACATTGCCAAGGTCTGCAACATCTTCAAGCCACATCTGAACAAACTCAGCCATACGTTCATTTGTGAATGTTACAACTCCATCTTTTAGGAAAAGCACCTCGCGTTTTGCGCCAGCATCTTTACCCTCATTATTGAAATCTATAACATCGGCAAGACGACGTATATCTGAAACGAAATCAAGAACGATTACTTTTTCCTTATCATCTGCGATACGCAAACCTCTACCAAGTTGCTGAACAAAAATCCTTCGAGAATGCGTAGCGCGCAAAAACACCAGAATATTAACATCAGGAACATCAATACCCTCGTTCATGACATCGACCGCAGTTACAGCGGAATACTTTCCAGTGGAGAAAGCCAGTAATCTACGTCTGCGTTCGATCTTATCACTACATGACAGTGATGTACATGGAATTCCACTACCGCTCAAAAGACTTGCAAAATGTTCACTGTGCTTCAAGGATGGAGAAAAAATGGCGATTCGTGGATTATCAATTCCAGCAGCTACTTTCTTTATTTCTGCAATAACCGCTTCATCCCGTTGGGGTAAAAAAAGCCTTCGATTGAGATCACGCATTGTTACGCGCGTTTTTGCAAGACGATCAACTTCATCCCAATTTATGTTATCACAAAAGATGCGATAATCGACCTTTGAAAGATAACCCATCGCCATTCCATCCACCAAAGAAACCTTTTCAACTGGCTCCCCAAACACTTCGGTTAACTGTTTGCCATCTCCGCGCCATGGAGTGGCAGTCATTCCGATAAGAAATCTTGGTTTCAACGTATCTATACAGCGTCTGAAGCCTTGAGCCATTGCATGATGAGCTTCATCAATGATTATCGCATCAAAACGATCCGGCTCAATACCGGGCAAATAACCCAACAGGCTCTGATACAGACCAAAACATATACCTTCGGTATTCCTTGGGGGAAGTCCCCCGTAAAACACGGATGTCGGTATTTGCTTAACAATCTGTGGCCAGAATCCTTGTTCCAGCTGCAGAGCAAGGTCGGTCGCGTGGCATAACACCAGAATTCGATGACAACCTGCTTCCCATAGCTGCATAGCGATCGAAGCAGCTATGACCGTTTTTCCAAGTCCCGTAGCTACAATGTAAAATGCACGTTTGTCGCCTTTGTTGTATTTTGTCATTACCTTATCAACGATTGTCTGCTGATAAGGTCGTAATGAACGCTGCCTTACCGGTTTATCTGGCATGCGATCAGCGAGCTCGCTTAGAAAAAAACCGTTCCACAGCCGTGTATCAAAACCGCCTGCGCACAGGTTATCTTTCCGCTTGACTGCAGATGCGGTAAACTCGCCATTTGTTGCCACCGCAGCTGTTGAAGCATCATATTGGGATAGGGCATGTATAGCTTCGTCGACAGCGCCCTTTCCCACATAGTTGCTACCTGTTACAGCTTTGCATTGAACAACCCAAGCACGTTCTTGACCAGAATTAGTATCATACTTAGTCCCCAGAACATCTCCGCCTTGATCCCCGGTGCCACCGATTACAGTGACATCATGCCAGCCTAAATGTAGCATGATACGTGCAACCGCACGCTCAAGCCCTCTCCAATTACGCCCCGACGTAATATCTTCTGTCAAAAACGTGCTCACACCAGCGCCTCCGCAAGAAAATCTATACTGATTGCTGCTCTGGCTAATTCGTTTTTATTTGGGACAGTTGTTGTAGTGAGCATACGGGCGCCATCTTTCAAAAACGACAGCATTCTTTCTTTTGCTTCTTCTCTCATACGTTCCGTTGCCTTTTCATCCGATAGCGCTATTTTCATATACACCACCTTCAGTACTTTCCCGTCATAAATGTACTGAGGGAATCGATCAATAAGGCGTAACAGAGTTCTCACAGGAAGAACATCAAATATGTCGTAACCGTCTGTTTGTTTGCTCTGGAATGCCATCAGTCTGTCCGCATCCGTAAGCAATGCGCTAATCGTTTCTTCCACCTCTCCAGCAGATTCATGAATAACAGAGAGGACCTGATCCTTAACTCCAGCAAGTGCGTCGGACATCTTCTCCCGTAAAATTTGGAAGAAAGCATCTGCTTTTTCTTGAAGTGCAGCCTTGTCAATACGGGTCTCGCGCATCATATCCTGAGCAAGCCGGTAATAAATCTGCACTATGTCTCCGCCAAATGATCCATCTCGCAGCTTTATTCTTTCAGCAAGGTACTGCAAAAGAACACCTTTGGCGGTCATTGGGTACTGTGTAAAAGCAGTATGGCGAGGATCATAAATGTAAATACACGACACCCCATCTGCTTCAAAGAAACAAGGCCGCTTTTCGCCATTAGACAGAATATGTCCGCTTTTCAGTTCGTAGGCCTCTACGTTTATCGGGGAAATGGTTGCGTATCCATACTGGCCCGTCAATTGTTCCACACGATTAGCACGTGCGAGCAATTCCTCTTTGCTTGTAGTTAGAGGGACAGGAGCAGGGTTCCTTGGAGTGACAGAAGGCAGCACAGTCGGACTTTGTGGTTGCGATGTACCACCAAAAGGAGCACTGCCCCCATTCAGATAGCTATCAATATCATCCGTAGGACTATGACCTGGATTAACAGCAGACGATTCTCCACCACCACTACGTTTTTGATCTTCTTCCTGTGCAGCTTTCCACCAGAGTTCATCTGAAATATAGTCAGAATTACCACGATGGAATTCGGTAAGAAAACGCTTTGCAACGGCAGAAGGCAATGCTAAACACTTAGTACCAGGATCAGTACGTCGATACGCATTGCAAAGAAGGGGTATTGGTGCCTCTACGGGTTCTGTAATTCCATTAGCTTTTCGAGCCTTTGGCAGATATGGGCCAATACCGCAGATATACTCAATAGTTTGCCTCCATGAGTAGTCGGTTCTGTCAAAATCATTCTTTTGATATGTTGGCAGAAGGAAATCCACATGGAGTTCTCCAACAATTCTACCACCAACCGTTGAACCCAATTCTACCGGATACTGGATTTCTTTAGTGCCCGTCCAAGGGTTCTCATAGTAAAACAGGCTCTTATCAGACATGAGGATCTTTCGTCCATTTCTGATAAAGTCGATGCCATAGTCATCAGGGTTTGAGTATCTCTGAATTCCAATCCATCCACGGAGCCTTTTTTCCCTTGGAACGATATGGCTCGGAATGGACTCACCGTTATTAGTTTCTGAAAGTAGCGTATCAATTTCGTCCTGAGTAAGGTACCTATTTTTTACAAGATCGAAGTGCTGTACTCCAAAGGAATGGTCAATCTGAATATATGCTGGCACAGGACGCTTTTCCCACATAACATATCTGGAATCGCTCCAAACACAATGAGGTTGCGCAACCAACTGCTTTCCTTTTACAAGAATAACAATGTCAGTTGACATAAGCAAAGGTGAATATACTTTTTGCAGTATGCGACGGATATCATTTTCCTTCATGGATAGTGTCTCAGGAATACCACTTTTCAGTTTTGAAACAATGATCTTCGTACCATGCTCAGATTTATCATATTTCTTTTCGTATGTTACCGGCACCTCAAATCTGCCAGATCGAAGGAGCGCATCGAAATCCAAGGTAAGGCTAACCCAATACTCATCACCGGAACGAGTGGACGATATAGATGTTACTTCGCCCAAGCGTGCTGTAGCGATATTGAAGCCCATGCCAAAGAGACCCAGATTGCTAATTGGGTCATTTGAAGAATATCCCGCTCGTACTGCATTTTGCATTTGATCGAGGGTCATTCCCTGTGCGTTATCACATATTTCAAGAGTTCTCTGTTGCGTTGGAACTGTATCCTTCGACCAAGCAACAGTTATTTTCCTTTCAGAGTAATCACCTGTTGCGGCAGGATCTAAAAATGCATCAATCGAGTTATCAATCAATTCCGCGATACACTGCCAAGGCTGAAACGGAATTTCACCAAGCGTGCGAAGAATTCGTGGAGTCGGCGTTATGTCAACACGATTACTCATCTCACTCATGGATTAACCCTCCTGACGTACCAGATACAATGCGATTTGCTGAGCCACGATATATGCGAGGACAGGAGGAACCGCATTACCGATCTGAGATATACTTGTAGTCATAGAATGTGTAAAAACGAAATCATCAGGGAATGTTTGGATACGCGCACATTCTCGAACAGTTAAGCGTCTATCAAGTTCATAATGAAAGTGAACACGGGATTTGGGATTGGCTCGAATTGTATAGGCGGGTTGATTCCGTTGGTTAACCTCGTCACCCTGCCCATTGCCTTTTTTAGCTTTTGCGGCAGCGAAATACTGACTTTGATTCGGCACAGATTCATCAACTACATTGATAAGATCGCCTATCGCCCATTCGATACTACGAAAGTCATCGCTATAAAGTCGCTCTGGACTCGCTGGCATTCCTTTTAGGTCGTTTCTTACGCACACGAAAAATAGACGATTGCGCGTCTGTGGAATCCCGTATTCAGGGCCATATAGCTGCCATACGTTCACTCTATATCCTGCTTTTTCGATGTCGGTAATAATCGTATTGATTACTGTCCCTTCATCCATACGTTTAAGGTTGATTACATTCTCACCCACAACTACACGTGGTTTGTGGTATTCCATATATCGAATCATTGTCTGATATAGCCTACCACGTTCGGAACTCAACCCCCGCTGAGGGCCACATGATGAAAAATCCTGACAAGGGAAACCACCAATGAGAACATCCGCTGCTGGTATATTAGCTGGATCAGCATCGCTCAGATCAGCAACATGACCACCTTTACCAAAGTACCGATTGTATGTTTCGATGCAGGCATTGTTATTATCATACGCCGCAAGAAGGTTGAAAGGCTGGTGAGGGTAATAGTGTCCCTTATACTCAAAGTCGCCACGGAAGCCCAAATCAAGACCGCCGCAACCACAAAAATACGACACAAGCGAGAACATACAAAGACGCCTCCCGAATGAGCATAATTATATAAAATTGTACCACTTTATCACACTATCGTCAAGATGAACATCGTTTATGATGTGCGTGATGGTATAATTTGTATGCTGTATGAGTCTGTACGGTACTCTACAACAATTATGCCCCATGATGTTTTCATCATGTAGCCTTGTTAAGTTTCGCTTTTCACTGCCAGTTCCGCTTCAAAATCTCACTCTTCAAATACAGCGTATCCTTCCCGGAACGCTTGATAGGATGCAGCTTCCCTGTCCTTGTCAAATAATCAATATTCTGCCTGCTGCAGCCCAAGATTTCCGCAGCTTCTGCCACATTCACAACACGATGCACAACGAAGTTCCGGAAGTCGGAAACACTCAGCGGCACTTTCTTGCCGATGCGGTACAGCGTGGCTGCACTGACGCTCAGGTTCACGTCCCACTCCACGCCATGGCCTCCCGGCTGAAGATTGACTGCATAAAAGTAATCCTCATTCCTGAACAGCACCTGAAAAGAAGATGCATCTTCGTAGCGCTCTTTGATGCTGCACTTCTTCACCGTACCATCCCGGAAGAACACCAGTAGCGAATAGTCATCAAGAGGAACCACATCCTCGATCAGCTTAGTAAAACGCTTCCGGATATTATCGGGCAACTCAGTTTCCTCAATAGGCACAAGGTAGTAATCATCCTGCGCACACCGTCCCATGGAAAGCATCAGCAGACCAAACTCATCGTACTCTTTCAGGTTGTTGTCTTTGAGCACCTGTCCAAGGTTCTGACGATCCGTAGGAACAATGCGCTGCTGCACCCACATCTTGCTCCAATAGGAGTTGATGGAAGTCTCGCCGTTCTTCACGAAAGAGGACAGAAGCAGTGGCGTTTCCCAAGGATCTGCATTTTCGGGCAGCTCGATATAGAACCGCTTCTCCATCTCGTAGTAAAGTAGATAAGCAAGATCAATCTGATCAGCGGCAGATTCATCTCGAATGGCAAAGATCTTCATACGCACACCACCTTCTCCAGATCATCTCCCAGATCTTATCTTGCAACGCCTGAGAGATGATGCCATCCAGACCGTTCAGCAAAACGGCCTTGTCAGATTCCTTCAGAGGATTCAGCTGCGGCTCCTTCCCTTTCGGGATCAGCTTCAGGTTCTCCCATGTAGAGCCGGAGCCGATGTAGTTGTTGACCCGCTTATCAGCCATCACATCGTAGGTTTCTACAGCAGCATCATCCCGGC
>SVGN01000081.1 GCA_015056315.1 Clostridiales bacterium | reverse complement strand
ACCCTTGTACTTGCACAGCGTTTTGATATACTCCTGTATATCTTTTCTCAGATCGCCATAGATCGCTTTTCTCCTGTACTTGGGCGTAAACACGATGTGGTACTTGCACACCCATTTGGTATGCGCCAGACTATTTGTTTGGTTTGCCATACATTTCACCTTTCTTTCTGCAATAGGCCTGAACATCCTTATTGTAGTCGAAAGGTGTCTTTTTGTTTAACTTTTTGTCTTCCACCCGCATAGCGGGTGGTTTTCTGTTTCGCTTCGCTCAACTGCCTTAAGGCACTAACAAAACACCGGGGCACATACCTGTGCCCCGGTGCAGTTTTATGGCAATTTTCTTTTGATGGTATCCCTTGGGTATGAGACAGTGCAAGACGTGAAGCGGGTGTCCCCGCCCCTCCCCATTACATCACAACCTTGATCTCCGCGCCGTCGGTGAGCTGAGCATCAGCAATCACGCCAACGGGGATCTCGGTGCCATTCAGATACAGCTTCTGGACACCGCCCTGATGATGGGCAGCGTTGTCCACCACGATGTGCAGACGCTTGCCGCGGAAGGTCTTGTCCATGGTGAAGCCGTCCCACTCAGCGGGGATGGCAGGGCTGATCAGCAGGCCGTCGGGGGTGGGACGCAGGCCCAGGATACCCTCCACGCAGCCCACCATAACGGTGGAAGCGGTGCCGGTGAGCCAGTGCACGTGAGCACGACCGGGCTGGGGAGACTCATGGCCTTCGATGAACTGACCATGGACGTAGGGCTCGATCTCGCGGATCTCAGCGCGGTCGTTGTAGGCAGCGGGGCAACTCTCCAGGAAGTACTGGTAGGCGGTGCCGCCGTGGCCCAGCAGGCTCTCAGCCAGAATGGCCCAGCCCTGGGCCTGGCAGAAGATGCCGCCGTTTTCCTTGGTGGTGGGGTTGAACAGCTTCATCAGAGCGCCGTCGAAGTAGTGGTACTTGTAGCAGGGAGCCATGACCTCAACGCCGTTGGGGGTGTTGAGCAGCTTGTTGACGCTTGCCATGGCGGCTTCGGCCTGCTCCTTGGTGGCAAGGCCGGAGATAACGCTCCAGCTCTGGGGGTTGAGCCACATGGAGGCTTCCTTGTTGCTCTTGGAGCCGATGATGTCGCCTTCCTCGGAGTAGCCGCGGGTGAAGCGGTCATCTTCCCAGAACAACTCGTTGATCTTGGCGAAGAACTCGTCGGCCTTCTGCTTGAGGAACTGGCAATACTCGGCGTATTCGGGGCGATCCTGAATCAGCTCGCGCAGGATGTTGAGGGCATAGTAGAACTGCAGGGCCACAAAGGAGCTTTCGCCCTGCTTGCCCAGACGCAGGCAGTCGTTCCAGTCGGCGTGGAGGCCGGCGGGCATGCCGTGAGCGCCCAGATGGTTCAGGGTGAAGTCGATGGCGCGCTTGAGGTGCTCCACCACAGTGCCTTCGTCATGATCGGCAAAGGGAATGACCTCATCCAGGAAAGCGGTGTTGCCGGTTTCAGCGATGTACTTGTACACGGTGGGGAACAGCCACATGGCATCGTCGGCGCGGTAGGCCGGGTGACCGGTCTCGCGGACGTAGCTCTCGTCCTCGGGCTTGTTCTCATGGCCCGGGTTGTGGTTGAACTTCACCAGCGGCAGACCCGCGCCGTGGTGCACCTGAGCGGACAGCATGAACACGATGCGTTCCTTGGCCATTTCAGGATCCAGATGGATGATGCCCTGGATATCCTGCACGGTGTCGCGGTAGCCGTAGCCGTTGCGCTCGCCGCAGTAGATCAGGGACGCTGCACGGCTCCACACGAAGGTGGTGAAGCACTGGAAGGCGTTCCAGGTGTTGATCATGGTGTTCAGCTCATGGCTGGGGGTGTTGATGTTCAGGTTGTTCAGCTTGCCGTGCCAGTAGGCGATCAGGTCACTGAGCTCAGTGTCCACCACCTTGGCGGTGTCGGCGTAGCGGTCCAGCAGCTCGCGGGCTTCCTTGCTGCCCTTCTGGGCCAGCAGGAAGGCCACGGTCTTGGTCTCGCCGGGCTTCAGGGTGATGACGGCATTCAGGGCACCGCAGGGGTTGCCGTTGAAGTTCAGGGTGTTGTTCAGCTTGCCTTCCACCACGCCCTTGGGAGCGTTGAAGCGGCTGGTGCCCAGGAAGCCTTCGCGGCGGCCGGTGTAGCTCTCCACGGGAGCGCCAGCCAGACCGAAGAAGCGCTCACGACCGTTTTCGCCGTTCTCGTCACGGTCGCAGAACTGGTTGATGTGCTCAAGGATATAGTCGCCCTTGAACTCGGTGGTGGTGATGAACTGGGTGTACTGCAGGTTGACCAGATCCTGAGAATAGAAGCTCTCGGTGGTCAGTTCGCAGTAGCCGGTCACACCGATGGTGCGCTCGCTGTCGCCGGTGTTGGTCAGGGTGAGACGCCACACTTCGTGGGTGGCATCCATGGGCACGTAGTACAGGGCCTTGGACTGGATGCCGTTGTACTCAGACTCGATCTCCGTATAGCTGGTGCCATGACGGGTGATGGTCTTGTACTCGGTGAGGGGCTTTTCCACGGGCCGCCAGCTGGCAGACCAGAAGTCGCCGCTCTGCTGATCCCGCAGGTAGATGTAGCGACCGGGCTCGTCGAACTGGTTGAAGGAGTAGCGCAGGATACGACCAGCCGCGCCGGACTTGACGAAGCTGTAGCCGCCGGCGTTCTGGGTGACGATGGCGCCATAGGCAGGGCTGCCCAGATAGTTGGCCCAGGGCATGGGGGTACGGGGGTCAGTGATGACATACTCCCGCTTGTCGTTATCGAAGTAACCGTAATTCATTTTTGGTTGCCTCCTTGGTTTGATCCATAGTTAAGAAAACGTTTTCGCCGCCCCGGCGTTGACGAGGCATGACGAACATTTCCATCTACGCGGATTGTATCACAGTTGGTGGGCGTTTACAATCGGTTTTTGAACCGAAAACGGCGAAAAATTCGAAAACCGTCAAACCCGAACAAATGGTCGATAACCCTATGGTCACAGCTGCGGAAAACTGCTATAATAAACTCATTCCGAAAGAAACACCGTTCATCGGCTGCTGCCATACACGCGGTAGCCGTATCTCAACATAAAGGAGACCCGCCATGTCCTTCACTCACTTGCACCTGCACACCGAATACAGCCTTCTGGACGGCGCCAACCGCATCGGCCCGCTGGTAAAGCGCCTTTCCGAGCTGGGCTTTACCCATGCCGCCATCACCGACCATGGCGTAATGTACGGCGCGGTGGAGTTTTACAACGCCTGCCAGAAGGCGGGCATCACCCCGGTGATCGGCTGCGAGGTGTACATCTGTCAGGACCGGTTCGACAAGCAGGGCGCGGCCCGTGAGTACAGCCACCTGATTCTGCTGTGCGAGAACAATACCGGCTACCGCAACCTGATGAAGCTGGTCAGCGCGGGCTTTACCGAAGGGTTCTACTACAAGCCCCGCATCGACTATACCTTGCTGAAGGAGCACTGCGAGGGCCTCATCTGCCTGTCGGCGTGCCTCAGCGGCGATCTGCCCAAGATGCTCATGGCGGGCCGCTATGAGGAAGCCAAGACCTACGCGCTGCGCATGCAGGAGATCTTCGGCAAGGATCACTAT
The DNA here is from genome assembly GCA_015056315.1 of Clostridiales bacterium. Taxonomy (GTDB): domain Bacteria; phylum Bacillota; class Clostridia; order Christensenellales; family Aristaeellaceae; genus Limiplasma. Next base: position 4,384 of record SVGN01000081.1, on the reverse strand, counting down.
TATATTGAGATCATGGACCATGGCCTCAGCGAGGAGCAGCAGGTTCTGCCCCAGCTGATCAAGCTGAGCCGGGAGACAGGCATCCCGCTGGCAGCCACCAACGACTGCCACTACCTCTACCGGGAAGATGCCCCGGCCCAGGAAGTGCTCATGTGCATCCAGACGGGCAAGACCCTGCAGGATGAGACCCGCATGCGCATGGAAACCGACGAACTGTATGTGAAAAGCGAAGAAGAGATGCTGCGCTTATTCGCCGGCGTGCCGGAAGCTGTGCACAACACCGGCGACATCGCAGCCCGGTGCAAGGTAGAGTTTGAGTTCGGCAAGCTGCACTTGCCCCATTATCCCATCGAAACCGGGGAAACGGCTGAGGAAATGCTCACCCGCCTGTGCATGGACGGCCTGCGCAGGCTGTATCCCGATCAGGCGGAGGATCCGGACAGCGAACCCCGGCAGCGTCTCAGCTACGAACTCAGCATGATTGCCCGCATGGGCTATGTGGATTACTTCCTCATCGTGTGGGATTTCATCGGCTACGCCAAGAGCCACGGCATCATGGTGGGGCCGGGCCGCGGCAGCGGCGCTGGCAGCATCGTGGCGTATACGCTGAGTATCACCATGCTGGATCCCCTCAAGTATAACCTGCTGTTCGAGCGCTTCCTGAACCCGGAGCGCATGTCCATGCCCGACTTGGATATCGACTTCTGCTACGAGCGCCGTCAGGAGGTTATCGACTACGTGGCCCGGAAATACGGGCAGGATCATGTGAGCCAGATCATCACCTTTGGTACCATGAAGGCCAAGGCGGTCATCCGGGATGTGGGCCGGGTGCTGGGCATGAGCTACGCCTCAGTGGATCAGGTAGCCAAGGCCATTCCCTTTGCGCTGGATATGACTCTCTCCAAGGCCATGGAGGTAAGCCCCCAGCTGAAGGAACTGGTTCGGGACGACCCGCAGGTGCAGCGGCTCTACGATATGTCCCTGACGCTGGAGGGCATGCCCCGCCACGCCAGCACCCATGCGGCGGGCGTGCTGATCACCGCCCAGCCGGTGACCGAATATGTACCCTTGCAGCTCAACGATGAGGTGGTCACCACCCAGTACCCCATGGGCACGCTGGAATCGCTGGGCCTTTTGAAGATGGACTTCCTTGGCCTGCGCACCCTGACCGTGATCCGGGATACGCTGGATCTGCTGGCTCAGGAGGGCATTCACCTGACCCCGGAGGAAATCCCGCTGGATGATGCGGGCGTGTACCGGATGATTTCCTCCGGCGATACCGACGGCGTGTTCCAGCTGGAATCCGGCGGCATGCGGCTGTTTTTGCAGAACATGAAGCCCGCCTGTTTCGAGGATGTGATCGCTGCCATCTCCCTCTACCGCCCCGGCCCCATGGATTCCATCCCCCGGTATATCGCCGGCAAGCAGGATCCTTCCACCGTTCAGTACATCACGCCCCAGCTGGCACCCATTCTGGATGTGACCTACGGCTGCATGGTGTATCAGGAGCAGGTGATGCAGATCGTGCGGGACTTGGCTGGTTACAGTCTGGGCCGCAGCGACCTGATGCGCCGCGCCATGGCCAAGAAGAAAAAAGATGTGATGGCTCAGGAGCGGGAATACTTTATCAACGGCATGACAGACGAAAACGGCAACGTGGTCATCGAGGGCTGTGTGCGCCGGGGCGTCACCCCGGAGGCTGCCGGGGCCATCTACGACGAGATGAGCGCCTTTGCTTCCTATGCCTTCAACAAAAGCCACGCCGCCGCCTACGCCGTGGTGGCTGTGCAAACTGCTTGGCTGAAACTGCATCATCCCGTGCCCTTTATGGCTGCCATGATGAACTCTGTCATGGACAACATGCCCAAGGTGGCGGGCTATATCCAGTACTGCCGCCAGAACGGCATCCCCATGCTGCCCCCCAACGTGAACCATTCCGGCTGGAAGTTCTCCGTGGATCAGGACGAAACCGGCAAGCCGGGCATCCGCTTCGGTCTGGGCGGCATCAAAGGCGTGGGCCACGGCGCGGTGAAGCAGATCGAAAAGGAGCGCCAAAGCGGCCCCTTTGCCGATATGGTGGACTTTATCGAGCGCACCGCCTCCGATCAACTGAATAAGCGCATGGTGGAGTGCCTTATCAAGGCAGGCGCCTTTGACGGCATGGGCCACAACCGGGCCCAGCTGATGCTGGTTTATGAAGGCCTCATGGACGACAGCGCCCAGCGCCGCCGCCAGAATGTGGCGGGGCAGGTCAGCTTCTTCGACCTTGCCATGGGCGGCGATGCCCCTGCAAAGGCAGCCTTCCACATCCCGGAGCTGGAGGAGCACCCCCGCCGGGTGCTCCTTGCCATGGAAAAGGATATGACCGGCGTGTACATTACCGGGCATCCGCTGGACGAAGTGGCCCATCTGCTGACGGCGGGCTTCACCACCGTTTCCGCTGTGTATGACATGGCAGACAACGAGGAATCCGCCCACAACAACGACGGTCTGCCCGTGATGATGGCAGGCATCCTCACCGCCACCCGGGGCAAGATCACCAAAAAGGGCTCCATGATGGGTTTCCTCACTTTGGAAGACCTGACCGGGCAGATCGAAGGTCTGGTATTCCCCAAGGTGTATGAGCGTTTTGTGAACATGCTGGCGGTTGACCAGCTGGTGATGCTGGAAGGCAAGCTCAGCATCCGGGAGGAAGAGGAACCCAAGCTGCTGGTGGATTCCGTGCGGCCCCTCAACGAAGAGACCGTGGCGCAGGGCGTGAAGCCCAAGGCACAGCGGGATTTCGGGCGGTACGGGAAAGGCCGGGACGGGGGTGGGGCTGGTGCTGCCAGAAAGGCGGCTCCTCGGGCAACGGATGCCAAAGCCCACCCCACTGCAAAGGTGATAGATGTTTCCCCCGCTACCGCTGACGGCGCTGCTGCCAGCGCTGCGGTTCCATCCGCGGCGGCTTCTGGCGAACGGTCAGCGGAAGCCGTTTCGAGCAGAACACAGCCCGAAACAGTCATGCCGAAAGCTGCCGGAAGGGTTGCTGATCCGGATGCGAAAACCGGGACAGCCCATGGCAAGGAATCCATAGTAAGTGCTGCGCCGGCGGCCCCGCTGGTGCATGCTGCCGCAGTCAATCCCGGTAACGCACCCACTGCTCAGCCTGCTCAGGAGAGAAAAACCGATGCCCAGCTGGCAAAGGAAGCTGCGGAACGGCTGTATCTGCTGCTGCCCTCCCGGGCGCACATGGACACCGTCAAGCGGCTGTGCAAGGCCTACCCCGGCGATGTGCCCGTGTATGTGAAATTGCAGGACGAGGGCATCGCGCTGCTATTGAGCCGGGACAGCTGGTGCAGCACCACTGATGAGATGCTGGAGGCCTGCCGGGAGCTGTATGGAGACGGCGGGGTTGTGGTGAGGTAGGGGGATTTCTTTCTTGCAGTCAATAGCGGAACATGACTGCGGAAAGGCTATAATGCAACACTTTAAGCATAAAGCTTGAGTTTGGAGGTGAGATTTCATGTACGAAAACCTCATTGCAAATTTGACATCGAAAGATGATCAATTTGCTTGTGCTATTGCTGATAAAATCATATCCGAGAGTCAGGATACTGATGAATGGTATGGATACTTTGATACCTTTGTTTCGTTGCTTAATCATCCTAAATCGTTGGTAAGAAATCGAGCATTGCACATTCTTGCCGCCAATGCTCAGTGGGATGATAATAACCGCTTCGATACCATTCTACCAGAGTATCTTTCACATGTTACGGACGAAAAACCGATTACTGCCAGACAATGCATTAAGGCTCTTGTACAAGTAGGTATGGCAAAACCACAATACATTCCAAGGATACTATCCTGCTTTCATGGTGCTGATTTATCGAAGTACAAAGACAGTATGCGTCCGCTGATTGAAAAGGATATGGAAGAAACTGAAAGATTACTAACTGAGTAAATTCCAATAAGTCGAACAGTTCAATATGTACCGCTGTATTCGGAGAAATCCGAGTACGGCTTTTCCTTTTATCACTCCAACTCGCCCGACCGCTTACGCTGAATATCACGCTGGCGGTCTTTTTCCTTGTCCTTCCCAAGAATCATATCCACATTTTTCATAACTGTATCAAGCTCCTTGATTTCGGTTTTTGCCGCATTATAAGAGCTATACAGCCTGTCCTTCTCGGCATAAAGCTTCTTTTGTTCGGCACGAAGCTCCTTGATAAGCGGATACTTCTCGGCAGCAGTAAAAATAATCAGTTCGCTCTCGTGCTCACGCCTGAACTTTTCCTTGAAAACAACCGCTTCAAGCTTGTCAGCAACAGGCTTGTGCTTGCGGTAGCGGAGACTATTCGCCCGAATTGAAAGAGCTTTTTGGTGATTGTTCCGTTTATGAAAA
>SVGN01000080.1 GCA_015056315.1 Clostridiales bacterium | reverse complement strand
CTGATGATTCCCGCAAGTTGCTCTACCTTTGTGTACTTTCTTGCCATGCAAATGACCTCCTGTCGTAGGTTTATTCTACAACAGGAGGTCTCTTTTTTCACTTGTCCGTTGCTTGGGATACTGTCCAAGAACCGGTGCAGGGCGTTTTATCGGTTGGTTTAGCAGATCTCCTGGATCCAGCCTTCGGGGGCTTCGATGGTGCCCATCTGGATGCCCCGGAGGGTATCATACAGCTTCTTGGTGATGGGGCCCATCTCGGTCATACCGGAGGGGAAGTTGATCTCCTCGCCGTGGTTGACGATGCAGCCGACGGGAGAGATCACGGCGGCGGTGCCGCACAGACCGGCCTCGGCGAAATCCTTCAGCTCGTCCACGCGGATCTCGCGCTCTTCCACTTCCAGGCCCAGGTACTTCACAGCCACCTCCAGCAGGGAGCGGCGGGTGATGGAGGGCAGGATGGTGGAGGACTTAGGAGTGACCACCTTGTTATCCTTGGTGATGAAGATGATGTTGGCGCCGCCGGTCTCCTCCACGAAGGTGTGGGTGGCGGAATCCAGGTACAGGTTCTCGTCGTAGCCCTGCTCGTGAGCATCCACGATATTGTACAGGCTCATGGCGTAGTTGAGGCCGGCCTTTACATGGCCGGTGCCGTGGGGCGCAGCGCGGTCCAGATCGCTGATGCGCAGCTTGAGGGGCTTTACGCCGCCCTTAAAGTAGGGGCCCACGGGGGTGGCGAAGATACGGAACTCGAACTCGGTGGCGGGCTTAACACCGATGACCGGGTTCTTGCCAAACATGAAGGGGCGCAGGTACAGGGAAGCACCGGTGCCGTAGGGGGGCACCCAGCGGGCGTTGGCGCGGACGGTCTCCACAACGGCCTCCACAAAGCGCTCCTTGGAGAAGGTGGGCATCTTGAGGCGCTCGCAGGTATCGATCATACGCTGGGCGTTCATATCCGGGCGGAAGCAAACGATGCGGCCATCCTCGGTGGTGTAGGCCTTCAGGCCCTCAAAGCAGGTCTGGGCATACTGCAGCACGCAGGCGCACTCGCTCATTACGATCTCGCTGTCGCCGGTGAGGCGGCCTTCGTCCCACTGGCCGTTCTTGTATTCGGCAACAAAACGTTCGTCGGTCTTTACATAGCCAAAACCGAGATTACCCCAATCCACATCTGCCTTCATCATGGCTGAATACCTCCTGTAAAAACACGCACCGCAGAAGCCTTTTGCCTGCGGGCGTTTTGATTTATGAAAGATTATAGGCTTTGGGCGGTTGCTTTGTCAATGCTGCGGGGTTTGTGGAACAAAACGAAAACAAATCTTCGCCGAAACAGAAAAAACCCGGCTCATAGCACTTGACGAAAACCGCTTTGGCGCATACAATAGTACATAGAACATATGATATGGATATGTAGGTTTCAGTAGCAGCTGCATACAGCTGTGTTTTCCGCGTTTTTCAAGCCGGTTCGGCCTTCTGGCCGCACTTATCCGCATGGGCGGAAACCTATATCAGCTTCCATCACCGGGCAGAGATCCTCTCCGATCTCTGTTCGGTCGTTCATACATTCACCTCGCTGCCGGGCCCGGAAGAACCCGGCGGCACGTTGCCCGTCGACTACGGCGGAAGAAAGGAGGCGTGCATGCATCTTACCTCTCCCGCCGCAGACATCGTACAGCGCGGGGCGGCGTAAACACCATTCCCCAATCGGTATTCCAAATACAGTTATCAAATTGAAGGAGTGACCCCTCCCATGATGAACAAAAAGCAATGCGTTGCCATGCTGCTCGCCGGTGGTCAGGGCAGCCGTCTGGGCATCCTGACGGCCGACGTGGCCAAGCCTGCCATCCCCTTCGGCGGCAAGTACCGCATCATCGACTTCCCCCTGTCCAACTGCACCAACAGCGGCATCGACGTGGTAGGCGTGCTTACCCAGTACCGCCCCCTGGCGCTGAACGCCTACATCGGCAGCGGCTCCCCCTGGGATCTGGACCTTGCCCACGGCGGCGTATATGTTCTGCCCCCCTACCAGACCGGCAAGAGCGGCGAATGGTACTCCGGTACCGCCAACGCCATTTACCAGAACCTGCAGTTCATTGAGCAGTTCGACACCGATTACGTTCTCATCCTCAGCGGCGACCACATCTACAAGATGGATTACAACGCCATGCTGAAGGCCCACATCGAGACCGAAGCCGACTGCACCATCGCCGTGCGCGAAGTGCCGTGGGCCGAGGCCAGCCGTTTCGGCATTATGAACACCGGCGAAAACAACCGCATCGACGAGTTCGAAGAAAAGCCCGCCAACCCCAAGAGCAACAAGGCCAGCATGGGCGTTTACATCTTTACCTGGGACAAGCTGCGCAAGTACCTGACCGAGGACGCCGCAGACCCCAACAGCTCCAACGACTTCGGTAAGAACATCATCCCCAACATGCTGGCGGATGATCAGCGCATGTTTGCCTACGACTTCGAGGGCTACTGGAAGGACGTGGGTACCATCGAAAGCCTCTGGGAAGCCAATATGGACCTGCTGGAGCTGCCCATGCCCATCGACCTGTACGACAAGAAGTGGCGCATCTACGGCCGCAACCCCGGCCTGGCTCCCAGCTTTGTGGCAGAAGGCGGCAAGGCCGTCAACAGCCTGATCACCGAGGGCTGCGAGGTATACGGCAATGTTGAGCACAGCATCCTCTTTGCGGGCGTTACCGTAGAGGAAGGCGCAAAGGTCATCGACAGCGTTCTGATGCCCGGCTGCACCGTAAAGCGCGGTGCCATCGTGCGCAGAGCCATCGTGGCCGAGGCCGCTGTGATCGGCTCCGGCTCCGAAGTGGGCGAGACCACCGGCAACATCGCCGTGGTGGGCGACCGTGTATCCCTGCCTGCCGGCAGCGTTGTGAAGGCCGGCGAGCAGCGCGCTGAGTAAACCCTCCCCCTCCCCCTTTGCCAATCAACCACAAAGTGAGGTACTATCATGAAAGACGTAATGGGTGTTATTTACACCGGCGAAAAAGATGATTTTCTGCGGGATCTGACCAAGGTACGCGCCATCGCCGCCATGCCTGTGTGCGGCCGCTACCGCGTGATCGACTTCCTGGTCTCCAGCATGGTCAACAGCGGTATGCGCAATGTAGGCGTTATTATGCAGAAGAATTACCAGAGCCTGATGGACCATCTGGGCAGCGGTAAGGAGTGGGACCTGCACGGCAAGAACGACGGTCTGTTCATTCTGCCTCCCTTCCTGAATGCCGATGAGAACAACGGCGTTTACAAGGGCTCCATCGATGCGCTGCACTCCAACATGGGCTACCTGCGCCGCAGCCGCCAGGAGTATGTGCTGCTCACCAACAGCCTGATCGTTTACAACGCCAACTTTACCGACGCTTTTGCCAAGTTCAAGGCCAGCGATGCGGACATCATGATGCTCTACACCCGCAACCCCGATATGCAGCGTGCCAACTACGGCGCTTATCTGGATGTTGCCGAGGATGGCACCATCCGCGATGTGGAGGTAGACCCCACCAAGCCCAAGTACGAGTGCACCAGCATGGATATCTTCCTGATGAAGAAGAGCCTGCTGCTGGAGCTGGTGGATGCCGGTGCTGCCCACCGCTACCACGAGCTGCTGGGCGACATCATCCTGCGCAGCGTACGCGACAACGGCATGAAGGTGATGGGCTACGAGTACACCGATTTGTGCTACCGTCTGGACAGCGTTGAGAACTACCTGAAGTTCAACATGGACTGCCTGGATCCCGTCATCCGCCATCAGCTGTTCCCCGAAGACCGCCCCGTGTACACCAAGGTGCGCGATCAGCTGGCTGCCCGCTATATGGAAAACGCCAACGTGATCAACTCCATGGTGGCCGACGGCAGCATGATCAACGGCACGGTGGAGCACAGTGTGCTCTTCCGCGGTGTCAAGATCGGCAAGGGCGCTCACGTAAAGAACTGCATCATCATGCAGGATGGCGTGATCGAAGACGGCGTATATCTCGAAAACTGCATTCTGGATAAGAACGTATTCATCAAGGCGGGCGAGAAGGTCATCGGCACCAAGTACTACCCCGTCTGCGTGGACAAGGGCGGCAAGATCCTGTAAGGCCGCACAACGGATCCAAGAATGCTATTGAAGGAGGAACCCCCTCATGAAAATTCTCTTTACTGCCAGCGAATGCGTACCCTTTGTCAAGACCGGCGGTCTGGCGGACGTGGTCGGCGCGCTGGCTCCCGTACTGGCCAAGCAGGGCCACGACGTGCGTGTGATCGTGCCCATGTACACCTCCATCGACCAGAAGTACCAGGCCGATATGGAATTCCTGCTCCACTTTGATGTGCAGCTGGGCTGGCGCCGCCAGTACTGCGGTGTGCAGCAGCTCAAGAAGGATGGCGTTATCTACTACTTCCTGGATAACAAGTACTACTTCGGCCGCCCCTATGTGTACGGCCTGGGCGGCGATGAGTACGAGCGCTACGGCTTCTTCTGCCGTGCCGCCATCGATATGCTGCCTCTGGTAGACTTCCAGCCCGACATCATCCACGCTCACGACTGGCAGAGCGGCATGGTGCCTGCGCTGCTGAAGATCCAGTACCAGCACCTGCCCTTCTATGCCAACATGCGCACCATGTACACCATCCACAACCTGCAGTACCAGGGCATTTTCGGCATCAAGGAAGTGCAGGATGTGCTGGGCCTGGGCGATGACCTCTTTACCTCCGATAAGCTGGAGTGCTACGGCTGCGCCAACTTTATGAAGGCCGGTCTGGTCTACAGCGATGTGATCACCACCGTGAGCCCCAGCTACGCCGAAGAGATCACCACCGCCTACTACGGCGAGCGTATGGACGGCCTCATCCGTGCACGCCACGAGAGCCTCTACGGCGTGCTCAACGGCATCGATGTGGAAGAATACAACCCCGAGACCGACCCCCTCATCCACAAGAACTACACCGCCGACAGCCTGGAGATCAAGGTGGAGAACAAGCTGCAGCTGCAGCGCGACCTGGGCCTGGAAGTGAATGCAGACATCCCGCTGATCGCCATGGTGGGCCGTCTGAGCAACCAGAAGGGTCTGGATCTGGTAGATTGCGTGCTGGGCGACATTATGAACGAGAACGTTCAGCTGGTAGTGCTGGGTATGGGCGAAGCCCGTTACACCAACCTGTTCAGCTGGGCCGAGCAGCAGTACCAGGGCAAGATGGCGGCCCGCTTCGCCATGGACCATCAGCTGGCCCACCGCCTGTATGCTTCTGCCGACTTCTTCCTGATGCCCAGCCTGTTCGAGCCCTGCGGCCTGAGCCAGCTCATCAGCCTGCGCTACGGCACCATCCCGATCGTTCGCGAGACCGGCGGCCTGCGTGATACCGTGCTCAGCTACAACAAGTTCAACCAGGAGGGCAACGGCTTTACCTTCCTGAACTACAACGCTCACGACATGCTCAACGTTATCCGTCGCGCGCTGGGCTACTACCGCGACCAGAAGGACGTGATCACCGAGCTGCGCAAGCGCGGCATGGCCGGTGATTACAGCTGGACCCACAGCGCTGCCGATTATGTGAGCATCTACGAAAAGATGCTTGGCTGATCGCCGCTTTTCACCTGAAACGTTGTATCATTTCTGTCTCTGCTTCCCCAATGCAGCCAAAGTGTGTTATAATAGCACCGGTTCTCGCATTGGGGAATCTTATTCACCCACCATCAACCATCGAAAGTGAGGAACAACACATGAAGCGCATTGCTATGCTGGTCCTGTCCCTGGCGCTGGTCCTGTGCGCCGTTACCCCTGCTTTTGCCGCCGGCAAGCTGGAGGTGACCTCTGAGCAGTTCTACTCCCTGGAGCCCTACGAGGGCAGCTTCTACGCCTACATCTTCGCCGAGCTGACCAACACCGGCGATAAGCCCATCGAGTTTGCCAACGGCCTGTGGGAGATCTACAACGCCGACGGCGATGCTCTCGACAGCGACGATTGGCTCTACTGCTACCCCGACGTTCTGGAAGCCGGTCAGGTCGGCTATCTGGCCACCTACATGAACCTGGATGGCGCTACCTCCGTTGAGGATGCCGCCGACTACATGCTGAGCGTTTCCGGCAAGGCCGCCAAGGAAAACCCCAACGTTGCCCTGCCCGCCACCGTTGAGTATGTCTTCACCGAAGGCAGCTACCGCAACACCCACGAGCTGATCGCTACCGTTACCAACGATACCGATGCTCCCGTGTACAACTTCCGCGTGCTCTTCGCCGTGAAGGACGCCGAAGGCAAGCTCGTGTACGTTGAAGACGTTATGCCCAGCTATGTCGGCATCATGCCCGGCACCTCCGTGCAGGTAAAGTGCGACCTGAGCTACGACAACGTTGTGGAAGCCCTGCTGGAGAACAACATGATCACCTTCGATAACCTGGCTGTTGTTGCCTACCAGGATACCGACTATTGATCCTCTCATAGAGCCCGCCTTTTGGCGGGCTCTTTTTGTATCTATACAACAGACCCCGTTGCTGAAAGGAGAACTCGCATTATGGCAGACCGTATCGTTGCGTACGCGCTCTTGACGGTCTCGCTGCTGCTGATCATTGCGGGCAGTCGTTCCTGGATGGAAAAAGGCTTTCTGATGAACAACGCCTATCTCTATGCGACCAAAGCAGAGCGGGAGACTATGAACAAGAAGCCCTACTACCGCCAGACCGCCGTCATCTTTTTTCTGCTGAGTATGGTTTTTCTACTGTTGGGCATCGCCGTGCTCCTGAATGCAGGCTGGCTGACGCACCTTGCAGCGGTGTGCATTCTGCTTGCTCCGGTGTATGCCATCATCTCTGCTGTTGGGATCGAAAAACAAAAGAAACAGGCTGAGCAGGATAGCCATAAGGGAGCAAAGCCATGAGAAAAGCCTTCATGTGCAGCTTGTGCCATCATGGGATCCATGGAGGCGGGCTGTATCTGGACAAGGTTTCTGTTACCTAAAACGGCGATTCGATCGCGTTTTTCGGGAGCACTGCACCGGGAAAACGGCGCAGCCATAGCGGCAGCGCCACAGACTGTCGAAAAACCCATACATACCAACACGAGCCGCACATCTTGCACCTTCGGTGCTCGCTGTGCTCACAAGAAAGCGCTGCGGCGCAAGGTTTGTGGGCTCTGCCCACACCCGGCAGGAAACTGAGTTTCCTGCACCTTCCCCTTTTTTGACAACCTGCGGCGCAGCCATAGCGGCAGCGCCGTTTTTGTGTTTTCTTTGTACGGTGAACAGGCCTGTTTCTCTCCTCCCCCACCCCAAAAAGCAAAGAAGACAAGAAAAGATGTTTCCCGGTATTGCAAGCCAAGGGAAACGGTGGTATACTTATCATCGGTGTCTTTTGATAATGTTGGCAGAAGCAATCCGGTTCTCTGCCAGGGAGGAAATAGCATGGAGTATACTGTTGAAAAGCTTTCCGGTAACAAAGTAAAGTTTACTTTCACCGCCCCTGCCGCCGATTTCGAAGAAGCGGTGCAGAAGGCCTATCTGAAGATCCGCGGCCAGATCAGCGTGCCCGGTTTCCGTAAGGGCAAGGCTCCCCGCCGCCTCATCGAGAGCATGTACGGCGCTGCCGTGTTCTACGACGACGCTCTGGAAGCCATCTTCCCCGATGCTTACACCAAGGCCGTCACCGAAAGCGGCATCAACCCCGTCAGCCGCCCCGAAGTGGATGTGGAAACCATCGAAAAGGGCAAGGACGTGGTCTTTACCGCCGAAGTATATGTGATGCCCGAAGTGAAGCTGGGCGATTATAAGGGCCTGGAGGTCTCCAAGCACATGCATCCCGTTACCGACGAGCAGATCGACGCCCGTCTGGAGCAGGAGCGCAAGCGCGTTGCCCGCAGCATCGATGTGACCGACCGCGCTCTGGAGAACGGCGACAACGCCGAGCTGGATTACTCCGGCAGCGTTGACGGCGTTAAGTTCGAGGGCGGCACCGCCGAGCACCAGCACCTGGTGATCGGTTCCGGCAGCTTCATCCCCGGCTTCGAAGAGCAGATGATCGGCATGCAGATCGGCGAAGAGCGCGACCTGAACGTGAAGTTCCCCGAGAAGTACCACTCCGAGGATCTGGCCGGCAAGGATGCTGTCTTCCACGTGAAGCTGCACGCCATCACCAAGGAAGAGCTGCCCGAGCTGGA
>SVGN01000018.1 GCA_015056315.1 Clostridiales bacterium | reverse complement strand
GAACTCTTTGCCTTGTGTTCATTCTATCACATTATCTCTCTATATGAAAACGAGAGTCTCACTCGACTCTCGTTTTCATCCTTTGTGATGCCTCCCGACGGAGGCATGCTTATTTTTTGACGAGCTGAGGAGGGCAGGTTTCCCCTGCCCTCCTCAGATGTTTCTTTTACTCCAGCTCGAATGCGCCGGTATACAGCTGGTAATAGGTGCCCTTCATGGCGATGAGCTCCTCGTGGCTGCCCCGCTCTATGATGCGGCCTTTTTCCAGCACCATGATCACATCGCTGTTCATAACGGTGGAAAGGCGATGGGCGATCACGAATACGGTGCGGCCCTCCATCAGCTTATCCATACCCTTCTGCACAATGGCTTCGGTGCGGGTATCGATCGAGGAGGTGGCTTCGTCCAGGATCATTACAGGCGGATCGGCCACAGCCGCACGGGCGATGGCGATCAGCTGCCGCTGGCCCTGAGACAGGTTGGCACCGTTGCCGGTGAGCTCGGTCTCATAGCCGCCGGGCAGACGGGTGATGAAATCGTCCGCACCTGCCAGTTTGGCAGCCTCGATGCATTCCTCGTCGGTGGCATCCAGGCGGCCATAGCGGATGTTCTCCATCACCGTGCCGGTGAACAGGTTGGTCTCCTGTAAAACGATGCCCAGCGAGCGGCGGAGATCGTCCTTCTTGATCTTGTTGATGTTGATGCCGTCGTAGCGGATCTTGCCATCAGCAATATCGTAGAAGCGGTTGATCAGGTTGGTGATCGTGGTCTTACCTGCGCCGGTAGCGCCCACGAAGGCCACCTTCTGGCCCGGCTCCGCATAGACGGATACATCGTAGAGCACCTGCTTATCCTCCACGTAGCCGAAGTCCACCTGATTGAGGCGCACATCGCCGCTGAGCAGGGTATAGGTGAGGGTGCCGTCGCTATGGGGGTGCTTCCAGGCCCAGGTGCCGGTGCGCTCCTCGGTCTCGGTGATGGTGCCATCCTCTGCCACCTTGGCATTGACCAGCGTTACATAGCCATCGTCTGCTTCGGGCTGCTCATCCATCAGGCTCAGGATGCGGCTGGCACCCGCCAGACCCATGATGATGGAGTTGAACTGCTGGGAGAGGCCGTTCACATTGCCGGTGAACTGCTTGGTCATGTTCAGGAAGGGGATGACGATGCTGATGGAGAACGCCATGCCGGAAAGGCTCAGATTCTTAACGCCCGTAAGCAGGAACACACCGCCCATGAGCGCAACAAAGGCATAGAGCACATTGCCGATATTGGAAATGATGGGGCCCAGCATGTTGGCGTAGGCATGGGCACGGAAGCTGTCCTCGTAGAGGGCATCGTTGATCTTGTCGAACTCTGCCTTGCTCTGCTCCTCATGACAGAAGACCTTGACCACCTTCTGCCCGCTCATGATCTCCTGCACAAAGCCCTCGGTACGGCCCATGGCCTTCTGTTGGCGCATGAAGTACTTGGCAGAGCCGCCGCCGATCTTGCCGGATACCAGGAACATGACGAACACGCCCGCCAGCACCACCAGCGTCATCCATACGCTGAAGGAGAGCATGATGCCCAGTACGCACAGAATAATGGCGCAGGACTGGATCAGTGAGGGCATGGACTGGGAGATGAGCTGACGCAGGGTATCGATATCGTTGGTGTAGTGGCTCATGATATCGCCATGCTTGTGGGTATCGAAATACTTGATGGGCAGGTTCTGCATGCCGTCGAACATGCGGCAGCGCATCTTGCCCAGAAAGCCCTGCGTGATGATGGCCATCAGCTGGGTCTGCAGAATGACCGCAACGATGGAGAAGCAATACATACCCGCCAGAGACAGCACCTTGGGCACGATGATGCGGCTGGCGCCTGCCCAATCGCCGCTCTGCTGCCAGGTCTCGATAGCGGCGATGACCTGCTGCATAAAGATGGGCGGCAGCGCAGAGGCGGCGGCAGAGATAAGGATGCACGCCACGGCCACGGGGGCCAGTACCGGGTAGAACTCAAAGAGCATCTTCAGCACGCGCTTGAGCATGCTGCCGTCGATCCTGCGGCCGCCGGGCATACCGCCCTTGGGGCCGCCCTTTGCGGGACCCTTATTCATCCTCTTCGCCTCCCTTCGTCTGCTGCTCATAGACCTCGCGGTAGATCTGGCTGGTCTTGAGCAGCTCCTCATGGCTGCCAATCTGCGCGATGCGGCCATTCTCCATAACGAGGATCATATCCGCATCCATCACAGAGGCGATGCGCTGCGCAATGATGATCTTGGTGGTCTCGGGAATGTAATCCTTGAAGCCCGCACGGATCAGTGCATCGGTACGGGTATCCACGGCGCTGGTGGAGTCGTCCAGAATAAGGATCTTCGGCTTTTTGACCAGCGCACGGGCAATGCACAGGCGCTGCTTCTGGCCGCCGGAAACGTTGGTACCGCCCTGCTCGATCATGGTATCGTAGCCATCGGGGAAGGTGGAGATGAACTCATCGGCCTGAGCCAGCTTGCAGGCCTCCACCAGTTCCTCGTCTGTAGCCTCCGGGTTGCCCCAGCGCAGGTTTTCCTTGATGGTGCCGGAGAACAGCTGGTTCTTCTGCAGCACCATGGCCACAGCGCCGCGCAGGGCGTTGAGATCGTAGCGGCGCACATCCTCGCCGCCCACCTCTACGCTGCCCTCGGTAACATCGTACAGGCGTGGGATCAGCTGCACGAGGGTGGATTTACTGGAGCCGGTACCGCCAATGATGCCCACAGTGGCACCGGAGGGGATGAACAGGTCGATATCCCACAGGGCATACTTCTTTGCCTTGGCGGAATATTTGAAGTTGACATCGGTAAAGCGGATGGAGCCATCCTTCACTTCGGTAATGGCATCCTCGGGGCTGGTAAGGGCGGGAGTCTCCTCCAGCACCTCACTCACACGCTTGATAGACTCGGAGGAGATAGTGAGCATAACATAGATCATACTCAGGCTCATCAGCGACATCAGGATCTGCATACCGTAGGTGAGCATGGCGGAGAGCTGGCCCACATCGATGCCCGCCTGCCCGGTGATGATGAGGCGGGAGCCCATCAGCAGCACAAAGACCATGTTGCCGTAGAGGCAGAGCTGCATCAGCGGGCTGTTGAGGGCCACGATGCGCTCGGCATGGGTGAAGTCTGCGCAGATATCCTCGGCAGCGGTGCCGAACTTGGCCTTCTCATGCTCCTCGCGGGAGAAGCCCTTGACCACGCGCATACCGCGGATGTTTTCCTCAATGGTCTCGTTGAGCCGGTCGTACTTTCGGAAAACATTGCGGAAGGCGGGCATGGCTTTGCGGCTGATCATGAACAGGCCCAGCGTGAGCACCGGCACGATGACCACGAAGGACATCGCCATCATGCCGCCCATGCGGAACGCCATGATCACGGAGAAGATCAGCATCAGGGGGCTGCGCACGGCAATACGGATGAGCATCATAAAGGCCATCTGCACATTGCCTACGTCGGTGGTCATACGGGTGACCAGAGAGGAGGAGGAGAACTTGTCGATGTTCTCAAAGGAGTAGGATTGCACCTTGTGGAACACATCGTGCCGCACATTGCGGGCAAAACCGGCAGAGGCCTTGGCGCAGGTGAAACCCGCAATACCGCCGCAGCAGAGGCTGAGGCAAGCCAACCCAACGATGAGGATGCCCACCTTCAATAGCTGCGAAAGCGCCACGCCCGCCTTGATCTGGTTGACCAGATTGGCCGTGATGAACGGTATGAAGGTTTCGATGATGACCTCGCAAACGATAAAGATCAGCGTAAGGATGGTGGGCGTTTTGAACTCGCGCACGCATCCAATCAATCGTTTGACCATTCGTATCTTCCTTTCCCGCCCTGTTTCTTTGTTCGGGGCTGATGATTGGTAACGTTTCTATTATACGGGGTTTTTGGGCTTTGGCAAGCTCGAAAAGTCCATACAGGATGCAAGCAAAAACATTGTATGCGTTGGTTTTTCCGGCAGTTGATGTTGAGTTGAAAAAGCGAATTCACGGTTTGTTCACAATCCCGCATTACAACAGGGCGGTGCCAAACAGCTGCGCTGCTTCGGGCAGGATCGAGCGGTGAAAACGGATCCTTTCCAGCGTTTCCAGGGTCTGCTCAATGCCCGTCTGCCGGAGAGCAGCATCCATTTCGTTGCAGGCGCGGTACACGCTGTAGTTGAGCCAATCCAGCCAGGCATAGCCAAGCCCGGTAAGGGCCTGCCAATCGCAGCGCTGTGGGCCTGCCTGCCGACGGTAGGCCGCAAGGAACGCGGCAAAGCATTGCCGGTCGAACCGGTTCACGTCTCCGCCCGCCCAGATGAGCGAGAGCTGTACCAGATCCGGTATCGGGTTCCCCAGCGCAAGGCATTCCAGATCGATCACCAACGGCTGCCCCTGCTGCCAGAGCACGTTCTTGGGATCCATATCGCCGTTGCAGATGCAGCGCAGCTCCGGCAGGACGCCAAGGGCATGGTTGTAGGCGTTCTGCGCTTCCTCCAGAAGAGGCAGCGCCTGCCGTAGAGCAGGAGCAATGGCGGGGCAGCTTTCCTCTGCCGAACGTGCCAAAATCGGCCAATCGAAGGTGAAGGGCTCCGGGCGGGAGGCCTCTTGCGCCTCAGGCACCGGCTGTGAGCAGCCCTGCTCCCGGCCGGTGCTTGCCATGATGCTGTGCTGCTTTGCCAGCAGACCGCCGATGATGCCGCAATGCTCCGGGGTGATCTGCTGCCCGGAAAGTGCTTTCCCCTCCACCCAACGGAAGAGATAGTAGTACCGCTCCCCCAGCTTTTGCAGCTTCTTGCCTTCCAGCCGCATGGCGGGCACGATGGGCAGGCCGTTTGTCTCCAGCAGGTTTTCCAGTGCTTCGGCTCTTCGGTAATGATCAAGCGCCGTTGGGCGGGCCATCACCTCCGGGTTCAGCAGCTTGATGGCGTAGCAGCCGGAGGTGGTGGTGAGCCTGAACATTTTGTGCATATACCCGCCGGAAACCGGCTCGGGGGCCTCGGCAAGGCTGCCCAGCTGCCACCGGGCGCATACATCGGTAAAGAATGGCTGCATGGTTTCCTGTTCCTTTCCTGCAGGTGCCAAAAGGCTGTATGGAGAGTGTTTTTTTCTTGCGCTGCATGTGTTTGTTGTGCTACCATACGAAGCGTATCCAAGATCGTTAAGGAGGCATTTCTATGGCTCATGTATATTCTTCTGCCGAGCAGCTCATCGGCAAAACGCCGCTGGTGGAGCTTGGCAACATCGAAAAAGCGCTGGGGCTGAAGGCCCGCCTGCTGGTTAAGCTGGAGTGCTTCAACCCCGGCGGTTCTGCCAAAGACAGGGTTGCCGTTGCCATGCTGAACGAGGCGGAGCGCAGCGGTCGTCTGAAACCCGGGGCCACGATCATCGAACCTACCAGCGGCAACACCGGCATCGGTCTGGCGGCGGTGGGTGCTGCCCGGGGCTACCGGGTGATCATCGTGATGCCGGATACCATGTCCATGGAGCGCAGACTTTTGATGAAGGCCTACGGTGCCGAGCTGGTGCTCACCGAGGGCGCAAAGGGCATGCAGGGCTCCATCGAAAAGGCCGAACAGCTGGCCCGGGAGAACCCGGGCAGCATGGTGATGGGCCAGTTCGACAACCCCGCCAACCCGCAGGCTCATTACGAGACCACCGGCCCCGAGATCTGGGCGGATACCGATGGGCAGGTGGATTGCTTCGTGGCGGGCGTGGGCACCGGCGGCACCATTACCGGCACGGGCCGCTACCTGAAGGAGCAGGATCCTGCCATCCGGGTGGTGGCGGTGGAGCCTGCCTCCTCTCCCCTGCTGAGTCAGGGCCGGGCAGGCGCACACGGCCTGCAGGGCATCGGTGCCAATTTTGTGCCCTCTGTGCTGGACAAGACCGTATATGACGAGATCGTGCCCGTTACCGAAGAGGATGCTTATCGTGCCAGCCGTATGCTGGGCCGCAGCGAAGGGCTGCTGGTGGGCATTTCCTCCGGCGCAGCGCTGCATGCGGCCATCGGGCTGGCAAAGCAGCCGGAGTACGCAGGCAAGACCATCGTTGCCCTTCTGCCGGATACCGGCGAAAGGTACCTTTCCACGCCCATGCTGGCGGATTGATGCGTCTGCGGCGGCACAGCCGCAAACAGCCCGGCGGCTGTTTTCCTTCTGTACCCAAAGCCATCATAGCAACGAAAAGAAAGGCTTGTCAAGCGTTGCAGCGGGCGGTGAACGGCAGGCGCTTTGCCTTGCCTCTTTTGCGCAAATACGCTATAATGAGTTTTGCGTACACACGCAATTTTTGATTTGATAAGGAGTACCACCATGCTTGAGTTTAAGTTTGATACCCAGCTGCTGATCGAAGGCACCAACCTGGACGAGGATGCCATCAACGACTACATCACCGCCAACCTGAAGGGCGACTGCCTGCTGGCCGTGGGCGATGAGGATCTCATCAAGATCCACTTCCACACCAACGAGCCCTGGCAGCTGCTGGAGTACTGCGCCTCTTTGGGCGAGATCTACGATGTGGTGGTAGAGAACATGGAGCGCCAGGAGGCCGGTCTGCAGGGCTGATGTGCTCACAGGCTGCCAAATACAGTAGAGCAAAACGCCGCTGACCGTTTCGATCCGGTCGGCGGCGTTTTTTGCTCAATTTTCCTCCAGCAGATGGGCAGCATCCTCCGGGCGGAAGCGATGGTAGCTCAGGTGCCCCATCTCCTCCTTGAAGAAGTAGCAGTAACCGTCCGGCTCACCGCCGGGAAAATGCAGCATGCAGTCGAACTCTGCACCCTCGGGCATATCCCGGCGCTCATAGGGGGTCTGCTGGGCATCAAAAAGGGCGGTCACCTCGGCCATGGTGGTATGGTGATGACCGGCAAACCGCCGGATGAGGCCGCAGAGAAAGGGCGAGGCCTCCACATGCTCGTGTACATAGCGCACACCGCTTTCGGGCACGGTCACCTCCACCCGGTCTTCGTGGGGCCGGAAGGTGATGCTGCCAAGAGGGCCTTTTTCTGCTGCCGCAGCCTCCGTAAGCGCATCAGCGACCCCTGCGGCATCGGCAGCCCGCACACCGGTAAGGGCCGAAAGCCCGGCGGTGGTATAGTACAGCTTTACGGTGCTGGGGCCAAAACCCAGCTTGATCTGGGCCTCCTTGAGCTGGTCGGTGATATCCTGCAAAAGCGGGCGGATGTTCATGAAAAAACGCCTCCTGTTCTGAGTGCGGCTCCACTATAGCACGGCGGCACGCTGCCGTCAACCGGAACCGGGAAGCGCTCCCGGCATAGAATGATCGTGGGATGTTTCCCTTTACAAGACTCAAAGGAGATGGAAGTATGACCATGATCAACATCCCGGCCCAGCCGGAGATCGGCCCCGAAGGGCTGCCCACGCCTTCTGTGCCGGATATGGAGAACATGCCCGCACAGCCCGGCGAAGGCCCTGCGGAGCTGCCCACCCCCTCTTTGCCCGGCAGCGGTACCATCGTATACCGTTGCCCGCTGAACTATACCCCAAAAGTGACCACCGGCAGCCAGACCTTTACCGATCTGTTGCTGGAGAACAATGTTTCCTACCGGGCCATGCAGCTGGCCAACCCCAACCTGCCCACCACGCGGCTGGCTCCCGGTACGCCCTATTGCGCTCCGCCCGCCTACAGCCGCCGCCTGTGCCCCTACGGTGCCCGCTCCTATGCCATGGGCGTTGGCGAAAGCCTGGAAACGCTGGTAGAGACCGAGGGCATCTCCCCCGCTCTGCTGCTGGCCGCCAACCCCACCCTTGCCCCCGGCGATTTTGTGCCCGGGCGGGTCATTTGTCTGCCGTAAACCACCGAAGGCAGGCAGGAGAATGCTTACACAGCATGCTTCCTGCCTGCCGAAACCATGCCCGTTTGAAATTTTTGAAAAAAAGCACTTGACACCCCCACTCAGCCATGTTATTATATCAGTCGTGGTTTGAATAACCTCGGCCACCGTCAAGGGGTCTGATGCCAAGCAGTGGTAAACACCCCAGTGTGACCCATTAGCTCAGTAGGCAGAGCACTTGACTTTTAATCAAGGTGTCCGGAGTTCGAGCCTCCGATGGGTCACCATCCCTTCTTGTGAAGGTAACCCTGCGGGCGTGGCGGAATGGCAGACGCGCTGGATTTAGGTTCCAGTGCCTACGGCGTAAGAGTTCGAGTCTCTTCGCCCGCACCATTTCTTGCTTCCCGGCAGAAGAACATGGAACGTGCGGTAGTAGCTCAGTGGTAGAGTGCCACCTTGCCAAGGTGGATGTCGCGAGTTCGAATCTCGTCTACCGCTCCATTTCTTCTTAAGACCTTTGGTCTTGCCCACCTCTTCGAGGTGGAACATGCGGTAGTAGCTCAGTGGTAGAGTGCCACCTTGCCAAGGTGGATGTCGCGAGTTCGAATCTCGTCTACCGCTCCACTTTTGTGTGAGTGACAGGTTCCCCCACCTCTTGTACAGGCGGGTGTAGCTCAATGGCAGAGCCCCAGCCTTCCAAGCTGGTTACGTGGGTTCGATTCCCATCACCCGCTCCATAAAAACCCGTTGATGAAAGTCGGCGGGTTTTTTTGTTGCCTGTCTGCGTGCTTGTGCGCTACAATAGTGGCAGAACATTCTCATCCTACCCTGAATAGCCCCGGAGGTACTTATGGAGATCGCAAACAACATCGTAAAGCATGCGCTGCGCAACTGCTACTTTCTCAACGGCACCGCCTATGCAGGAAAATCCACCATGTGCAAGCTGCTGGCCGAACGTTACCACATGGTGCATTGCGGCGAGAACTACGGGCTGGACGAGATGCAGGCCGTTGCCGACCCCGCATTGCAGCCCAACCTGTGCTACACCCGCCAAATGAACTCCTGGCAGGATTTCGTACTGCGTACCCCCGATGAATACGAGCGCTGGGTCAAAGGCAACGAGCTGGAGCTGGCCCAGTTTGAGGTGCCGGAGCTGATCCGGCGGGCCGCAGGCGGGCAGAAGGTGATCGTGGATACCAACATCCCCTGCGAGCTGCTGTGGCAGATCTCCGATTACGACCATGTAGCTATCCTGCTTTCACCCCAGAGCGTGTCTGTGGAGCGTTTTTTCGAACGGGAGGATCCTGAGAAGCAGTTTCTGCTGTCTGTTATCCATTCCTGCCCGGATCCGGCAGCTGCTCTGGATAACTTCAAGGCCTGCATTGCCCGCATCAACAGCCCGGAGGTCTACAGTGCCTTTCGCAACAGCGGTTTCTTTTTTCTGGAACGGGATCCGGACAAGGACACCCGGGAAGCCATGCTCCACTCGCTGGCGACCCATTTCGGGCTGGAATAACTGCAACACGGAGGGAAACGACCGCCATGCCGAAGCGCATACCTATGGATCACTACCCCCGCCGGGATCACTTCCGCTATTTTCTGTCGCTTGCCAACCCTTTTCTCAGCCTGACCATACAGGTGGATGTCACGGAGCTGACCCTTGCCTGCAAGGAATGCGGTGCCTCCTTTTATATGCTGTTCCTGCACGCGGTGGCGCAGGCAGCCGACCTTGTGCCTCAGCTCAGGCAGCGCATCCGGGGCGAGGGGATCGTGGAATACGAAAGCTGCTCCACCTCCCATACAGAGCTTCTGCCGGATGATACCTACTGCTACTGCACGGTGCACCACCATATGCCCCTTGCGGAATACCTGCCGCAGGCAGAGGCTGCCCGGGCAGCAGCCCGCGGCAATGCCACCATCGAAGAGGAAGCAGCCGAGGCGGACAGCCAGTACTTTATCTCTTGCCTGCCCTGGCTGCATTTTACCGAGCTTGTGAACCCCACCGGCATCGACTCCAACCCCCGCTTCACCTGGGGCAAATACGAGCCGGACTATCGTGGGCGGCTGATGCTGCCGCTGTCGATCTGTGTACACCACGGGCTGGTGGACGGGCTGCACATCGCCCGATTCTGTGAGCATCTGGAGGCGTCCATCGCCCGGAACGCCCGGGAGCTGACTGCGCTGCAAAGCACGAATGGAGGCTGACAACCATGCAAAAGCTGCTGAAAAAGTACACCATGGGCTTTGAGGGCTGGGCGCTTACCCTGTTTGCGGCGATCATGCTGCCCAACCTTCTCTGGGCGTTTCTGCCTGCCCCCAACGACGTTCTGAGGGCCGAGTCGGTCACCCCTGTGGCAGATGGCATCGCCTCCTTCTGCCAGATGCTGATGGTCTTCTGCCTCGTTTGCATATGCCGTACAGACCGCAAGCCCCTGCGGCTGAACGGAACCATTGGCGGCTGTATCGGCTGCGTGTTGGTCTACTGGGCTGCCTGGGGGCTGTATTATGCAGGCATAGCGCACCCGGCGGTGCTTCTGTGCATGACGCTCATGCCCTGTGCAGCATTTATCCTGTTTGCGCTGGAGCGGCGAAACGGCATCGCGCTCATACCGGCAACGGTCTTTACGCTTTGCCACCTGTATTTCTGCATACGCAATTTCTTGATGATCGGTTGATATTTCTTCCCTACTTGTTCCACCTGCCTTCACACCCCGGCCACAACTTTCTGGTATGATGATACCGTCGAAAGACACCAAGCACCGGATACGGCTGGGGTGCTCTCCTGCGCAGGATGACTCCGGAACATAAAAAGCCACAGGACGATTATTTGCCCTGCTTTTCCCCCACCGTATCCCGGTGCGCCTACGTGCTCCACGCTCGGCGTGCCCTTGATAGCAACAGCCCTTCGTTTTTTCCGCGGAGGGCTGCTGCATTGCTACATTTGCATGATCTTCGATTTTTTGCATGCGTATCCGGCATATTTCGCCCACCCGGCAGGAATAGAGAAACCATAGGCGAATGATTAAGGTAACAGTTAAGGAAACGCCTTCCAGCCCGGAAGGAACAGTAAGGAGGTACCCCCCATGCGGATCGGCGCTCAGATGTTCACCACCCGAGACACCTGCCAGACGCTGGAAGGCTTTGCCGATACCCTCAAACGTATTGCAGACATCGGTTACGAATACGTACAGGTATCGGGCACCTGCCCCTTTGAGGCCGAGTGGCTCAAAGAGCAGCTTGCCAAAAACGGCCTTACCTGCGTACTGACCCACACCCCTGTGCCCCGGCTGACCGGCGAAACGGACAAGGTACTCAGCGACCACAGGATCTTCGGCTGCCATAACATCGGTCTGGGATACTGGAGCTTCGACCCGGAGCAGGATATGTCTCTGGAAAAGTGGCTCTCTACCTTTGTGCCCGTGGCAAAAGCCATCCGTGAGGGCGGCGCGTACTTCATGTACCACAACCACCACAACGAGTTCAAGCGCATCGGCGGCAAGCTGATCATGGAGACCCTGATGGAGGCCCTCACCCCCGAAGAGATGGGCTTTACGCTGGATACCTACTGGGTGCAGACCGCAGGCGGCGACCCGGCACTGTGGCTGGAGAAGCTGGCGGGCCGCATCCCCTGCATCCACCTGAAGGATCACGGCTTCGACCACAGCATGCAGGCCGTGGGCGAAGGCAACATCAACTTCGACCGCGTCTTTGCCAAAGCAGAGGCGGGCGGTACGGAATATATGCTCGTCGAGCAGGATAACTGCAACGGCGAAGACCCTCTGGAGTGCCTGAAGCGCTCCTATCTCTACCTGAAAGCCTGCGGCTTCCATTGACCGCACAGAAAGGAATCCAACCATGAGCAAGAAGATCAGAATGGGCATCATCGGCATCGGCAACATGGGCTCCGGCCATGCAAGCAACGTCATCAAGGGCGAATGCCCCGAGCTGGAGCTGGTGGCAGTAGCCGACATCAACCCCGCCCGTCTCCAGTGGGCCAAGGAGAAGCTCTCTCCCGATCTGGCCTGCTTCGATAACGCCATCGATATGCTGGACAGCGGCCTCATCGAGGCCTGTCTGGTCAGCGTGCCCCACTACGACCACCCCGGCCTGGCCATGGAGTGCATGCGCCGCGGCATCCACGTGATGGTAGAAAAACCTGCGGGTGTTTATACCAAGCAGGTGCGTGAGATGAACGAAGAAGCCGCCCGCCACCCGGAGGTGGTCTTCGGCATGATGTTCAATCAGCGCACCAACTGCCTCTACCGCAAGATGCGCGAGCTGGTGCAGAGCGGCAAATATGGCAAGCTCCGCCGTACCAACTGGATCATTACCAACTGGTACCGCCCCCAGTGCTACTACGATTCCGGCGACTGGCGTGCTACCTGGGCCGGTGAAGGCGGCGGCGTGCTGCTGAACCAGTGCCCCCATCAGCTGGATCTGTGGCAGTGGATCTGCGGTATGCCGGTAAGCGTACACAGCCATATGCGCTTTGGCCAGTGGCACGACATCGAGGTGGAGGACGAAGTGACCACCTACGTGGAGTACGAAAACGGCGCCACCGGCGTATTCGTTACCACCACCGGCGATGCCCACGGCACCAACCGCTTCGAGGTGCAGCTGGAGCGTGCCCGCATCATTGTGGAGCACGACAAGCTGAGCCTGCTGGAGTTTGATGTGAGCGAGCCCGAATGGACCAAGACCAATACCCAGCCCTTTGCCTCCATGCCCGCCAAGGATGTGCCCGTGGAGACCGACGGCCAGAACCCTCAGCACGTGGGCGTGCTCAATGCCTGGGCCGGTGCCATCCTGCGGGGCGAGCCGCTGGTGGCCGGCGGCGAGGAAGGCATCAACGGCCTGACCCTTTCCAACGCCATGCACCTTTCCGGCTTCCTGGGCAAGAAGATCGACCTGCCCATGGATGAGGATCTCTTCTACCAGGAGCTGATGAAGCGGGTAGCCACCTCCCGCCGCAAGACCGGTGTGAAAGCCGTCTTTGCCGACACAAGCGACAGCTACAGCGGTGTAAAGAAGTAAATATCGGAATGACAACTGCCTCTGCGGTACATAGCCGCAGAGGCAGTTTTGTATACAGATCGACCGTTGGCCCAGGCGGGCTCAGCCCTTTTCCCGGATGCGGCCCGCCAGAGAGAAGGCGAGGAAGGCCACCACATTGGCCACCACCACGCTGGCACCGGTGGGGGTATCCAGCAGGTAGGAGGCGCAAAGGCCCAGCATAAAGCAGACTACCGATACCACCGCGGCGCAGATCGTTACGCTGCGGAAGCTGCGGCAGACCCGCATGGCCGTAAGCGCCGGAAAGATGATCAGGCTGGAGATGAGCATGGCACCCATCACCCGCATGCCCAGCACGATGGTCAATGCCGTAAGGCAGGCCAGCAGCAGATGGTAACCTTCCACCTTTTCGCCGGTAGCGCGGGCAAAGGTCTCATCGAAGGTAACGGCGAACATTTTGCGGTAGAAGATGCCGAACAGCACCAGCACCACCGCCGCCAGCCCCACACTCAGCCACACGTCCTCGCCGGTCATGGCCAGCACGCTGCCGAAGAGGTAATTGTTCACATCGCCCGTGGTTCCGGAGGACAGGCTGAGAACGATGACGCCTACCGCCAGCGAGGCAGCGGAGATCATGGCGATGAGGGCATCGCCCTTTACCTTGGCATGGCTGGAGAGGCGCAGCAGCAGAACGGCAGCCGCCATCACCACAGGGATGGAGACCCACATGGGGGCCAGCCCCAGCGCAGAGGCCACCGCCAGCGCACCGAAGCCCACATGGCTCAGGCCGTCGCCGATCATGGAATAGCGCTTGAGCACCAGGCTCACCCCCAGCAGGGCGGCGCACAGGCTCACCAGCAGGCCCACCACGGCTGCCCTGACCATAAAATGATAGCTGAACATCTTGCCCAGCAGCTGAAAAACTTCGTTATTCATGGCAGCAGCAACCTCCAAAGAACCTGAGCCCCAGCTCGGAATGGCGGTACTCAAAGGGCGTGCCGTAGAAGCTGCCGCCGTTGGAAAGGTGCAGGATGCAGTCTGCCTCCTGCATAGCGGCCTGCACATCGTGAGAGATCATGACCACGGTAAGGCCCTGCTCCTTATGCAGCATACGGATCACATCGTACATTTCCCGGGTGACCAGGGGATCCAGCCCTGCCACGGGCTCATCCAGCAAGAGCAGAGAACTGGTGGCACACAGAGCCCTTGCCAGCAGCACCCGCTGCTGCTGGCCGCCGCTGAGGCGGGCAAAACTGTGTTTTTCCAAATGGGCAACGCCCAGCAGCTTGAGCAGTTCGCGTACCTTCTCCCGCTTCCTGGCGGTCATCCACAGGCCGTGGCAGCCGGAGGAGGCCACCTCCCACACCGAGGCAGGGAAGTCGGATTGGGCATCGGTGCGCTGGGGCAGATAGCCGATCTCGTTCTGCCTGAGCCCATCCCCAAAGAGCACTTTACCGCTCACAGGGCGAAGCAGCCCCAGCAGCCCCTTGACCAGAGTGGATTTACCGGAGCCATTCTCGCCCACGATACAAAGATATTGGCCGCGTTCGATCTTCAGATCCAGTTCCTTGACCACAGGCACACCTTCGTAAGCAAAGGTCGCCTTTTCGCATGTGATGAGGGCCATCAGTTCAAAGCCTCCTTCAGTGCCTGCACGTTTTGCAGCATCAGGGATACATAGGTGGCACCGGCTTCGATCTCCGCAGCCGATACCGTATGGCAGCCGTGGAACAGGCAGAGCTTTGCCCCGGTCTCTTCTGCCAGGATACGCGCCGTTTTCTGGCTGGAATACTCAATGTGGAACACCACCGGGATCTGCTCCTCGCGCACGGTATCCACCAGAGAGATCACAGTGCGCACGCTGGGTTCGCTGTCCTCACTGCAGCCGGGGAAGGCGGCATCGTAGCGCAGACCGTAAGCAGCGGCGAAATACCTGAGCGGGAAACGGTCGCCAAAGATGATCAGATCCCGCTTGCCCTCTGCCACCACCATGCGGAAGGCCTCATCCACCTCCCGGATCCGGGCGGTGTAGTCTGCCGCATTGGCAAGGAAGGCTTCGCTGCCTTCGGGACGCAACAGGCACAGCTTTTCAGCCACCGCATCCACGATGGCGGCAGCGTTGAGGGGAGCCGTCCATACGTGCTCATCCATTTCCTCGGCATGGGCTTCGTGGTGGTGCTCCGGATCGTCGCAGGCTTCCTCCCCGTGGTCGTGAGCGTGATCCGCCTGCATGCTGGCGGTATGCTCCTCCGCCAGCAGGGTGACCACATCGGTCATGCGCAGCGTTTCGGGGGCATCCTCCCCCAGCGAGAGCAGGATGCGCTCCACCCAGGTATCGCTTTCGCCGCCTGTATAGATGAACAGATCGGCGTTCTGGATGGCCAGGATATCCTTAGGCGAGGGCTCGTAGCTGTGGCTGTCTGCCCCGGGCTTTAGCAGCATGGTCACGCTTGCATCGGCACCGGCCACATGGCGGGCAAAATCGAAGCCCGGAAAGTTGAGGGCAACGATGCTGAGGGTCTCACCGGCGCTTGCCCCCTCCCCCGCCGCGCTGCCGCAGAGCAGCAGGCACAGCGCCGCCCACAGGCACAGGCAACGGCGGTACACTTTTCCGAATATGGTTCTGTTTCTCATGCTTGCACCTTTTCTCTCTTGCTTGCGCAGCTTTCGCACAGCCCGCACAGCATGGTGCGGCCTTCATCCAGCACAAAGCCGTGGTGGGCCCGGATATGGGCGCTGAAGGCCTCCACATCGCTGCAATGCAGGTGCTCCATGGCACCGCAGCCCGCACAGCGGATGTGCAGATGGCTCTCCCGGCAGGGGTTGTACTGGTAGCGGGCAGAGCCGCTGCTGCTCTCGGGCGCATAGCGGCGAAGGATGCCCTGATCGCACAGCTTGGTAATGGCACGATACACGGTGGTCTTCCCCACCTCCATACCGTTTTCCAGCAACAGGCGGTGGGCCTCCTCTGCGGTAAGGCAGCTGCTTTGGCAGCGCTGAAAAAGCTCTGCCACGGCCTCTTGCTGTTTGGTTTGATAGCTGCCACGCTGCATACATACGCCTCCTGTATTTGAAAATGGTTTTCATTTTCAGATCGCAAGTATACACGGGCGTGGTGGTTCTGTCAAGCAAAAAGCGGTAAGCAGATGGGAAAAGAGCCTGCATGGCGGGAATGAATTTCAAGGAATGATCGATCCTACAACGAACAAAGAAGCATCCCGCACTCGGATGCTCCTTTGCTTGTTTTGCTTATGTGGGTGTATGAAGGCACTGCACCGGAATAGGGCGAATCATTGTGCTCCCTGAGATGATGCGGCAAGGGGGTAAAACCACGCGACAAATCGGAATTTAGAAAACTCCCTTATTGTACTTCCTTTGTACAGTAACAATACAGCCTATGCCAATCACCAAGCCTATGATAAGTATAGCAACGGCAAGCATAAGCAAATTAGCAAATAATCCTATAATGCCACTGAGCAGCATTACAGTTGCGATAACAAGCATTGCTTTTCCAAAGGCTTTTCCGTAGGCTGATCTATCTGTGACTTTTGTTTGGTGGTAATCATGAATCAAATCGGTTTTGCCCTTGTAAATTGAAATACCCAATACCGTAAACAGAGCTGCAACCAGAAACATAATAATGGAATACACTAACATATTGATGCCTCCACAAATTCAAGTTTGTCGCTTTCATTCTATCACAGCAGCGCAAAAAAAGCGCAAGCCGGTCGAGGCTTGCGCTTCCATCGTTTACGGAATGGCAAGTGAGGGATAACGCCTCCCCCTGCATCATCCTCGCCGACTTGGCAGGCTCTTACGAGTTTTCTTGTCAGACAGTTGCAGCGCCCCCGCCCCTCCTCAGCTCTTCTGGGTAAAGCTGGTATGGCAGCGGCTGCAGGTAACGGTCACCACGCCGCTGCCCCGCTTCAGGCGCAGCCAGGCCTTGCAGCCGGGGCACTTGAAGTACTTGTATACCTTGCGGTTCTGGAAACGCTTCACCGCCTGGGAGGCCTTCTTCTTCTGCCGATCGGCAAAAGCCAGATAGCGGCGGTTCTCGGCGCGGCGCTTCTCCAGATCGCGGGAGAACATACGGTAAATGCACAGGGCATACATGGCCATACCCACAAACGAAAGCAGCATGCTGAGAATGGCCAGCAGCGGACGGCCCACAAAGCTGCCCAGGATCGAGCTGAGCAGGTAAACGATCAGGCCGCCCCACAAAAGCGCCATGCTCAGCTGGTCGGCACCGTTACGGCCGTTCATGAAAGAACGAAGGGTCTGTTTGATCTTTTCCCAAAAGGACATGGTCGTTATCTCCTTTCATCAGCAGCAGCCGAAGCCGCGGCCGCAGCAGCAGTTGCAAAGCATATTCAGGAAGCAGCAGGTCATCATCGGGTTGGAGCAGCAGTTGAGGCCGCCTGCGTTGCCGCCCCGGTAGCCGTAAGCCTGCCCGCCTGCGTTCAGCTGCGCCAGCAGCTCCCGGTAGGCTACCTCATCCGGTGCCATTCGGGAGGCGGTGCGGGCATCGTTCAGGGCTGCCAGCCGGTTGCCTGCGCCCATGTTGGCACGGGCGCTCCAGTAATACCAGGCTGCCTTGCGCTGGTCGATGCGCCCAAGGGCACTGAGCGCCTCACTGTAGCGGCCCGCCAGCACCATCTGCTCCACATTCTTGAAAACAGGATCGTTCTCGTAATAGGTGGTGGATTGGTAGGAACGGCTCCGGCCGCCGAAAAGGTCTTCGAAATTGAAGAACTCAAAGCCCCCGAAATCGTACTGCTGGCCGTTGCCCCGATAGCTGCCCTGAGAGCCGTAGCTGCCCTGGGAGCCGTAACCGCTATAGCCGCTATAGCCGCCATAGCTGCTCTGGGAGCCGTACCCGCCCTGAGAAGAGCCGTAACCGCCTGCCCCATAGCTGCCCTGACCCTTGTTCTTGATCAGGTAGGTATAGGCATCGTTTACTTCCTTCATCTTGCGCTCTGCCTCGGCACTGCCGCCGTTCAGGTCGGGGTGGTATTTCTTTGCCAGCTTGCGGTAGGCAGATTTGATCTCATCATCGCTTGCGCCGGGAGAAATGCCCAGCACCTCGTAAGGATCTCTCATGCTGTACCTTCTTTCACGACGGCAGGCTTGTTCTTATCCCGCCGTTTCTGTAGTGCGTGGTAGCGCGACCAGCAGCCGTTGTAGAGGATGTTGCGCAGGAGGTCTGCATCCTGCACCACGGGCAGGGTCTCAAAGGCCTCGGTGCACTCGGCAATGAGCATGGTGAGGCACTCCCGTGCAAAGACCTCGTAATCCTCCCGCTGATGATAAGCCGCCAACGGATTGTAGCGCTTTTTGCGCAGATCCTGGGGCAGATCCTCGTAGGCATCCATCAGGTAGATGAAGCGCCCCAGCCCCTGCCCCATCTGGGCAAGGGTCTCGGCCCAGTAATCCCGCTCCTTGTAGGCATAGATGGTGCCAAGGAGCTGCGCCGTCAGGTTGGCAGCGCCATCCAGGCTCTGCGCCCCCGCTTTTTCCAATTGACCGATCTGCCGGAGGCAGTCTTCGATCACAGCGCATTTTTCCGGGTAGAGCGCTTTTACCCGCTCGTAACTCCTGCGCAGCAGGGCGGCTTCGGCGCGGCCCGGCAGGCTGCGGTCATCCTGCCAATCGTCCATGCATTTGTGGTAGCTGAGGGCGATATTCATATCCGCACAGTACTCGGCTGCCTCGCTGACGATGAAATTGGTACCCGCGACGGGATGAACAAAGCAGCGCTCCAGCCCCAGCGTCTCCTGCGGCTCATAAAGTGAGTTGAGCAGGATGTAGAGAAACGTAAGGTCGTAACTGAGGGTGATGCGGCTCAGCCCGCCGTGGCGCTGGCGCAGCGTGCGGCACAGGCCGCAGTAGAAGGCCCGGTACCGGTCGCACCGATCCTTGGGCAGTGCATCCGGCGCAAGGGTGATGTAGCCAAACATGCTGTTTCCTTTCGTGGGGGCCGGGCATCAGGTGATGTCCGCATCCATGGCCCCGTCGTCATCGTTCATATCGGAGGGGTCCACATAACGCCCGCAGGCGTTGAGGGCATCGGTCAGGTCTTCGCAGGCGGCCTTCAGCTCCCGATCGTTGCCGGCATCCATGGCCTGCTTCACCCGCTTGCGCATGCCCTCGATGCGTTCCTTATCCACGGCATTGAGCTTCTTCTGCGCATTCTTTGCCTGGTAAAGCAGCTCCTCCGCCCGGTTCTGCAGCTCTGCCCGCTGCTTGCGCAGGGCATCCTCCTCGGCATAGCGCTCCGCATCCTTCACCGCGCGGTCGATCTCGGCAGAGGACATATTGGAGCTCTGGGTCAGCGTGATCTCCTGATGCTTGCCGGTGCCCAGATCCTTGGCAGATACATTGACGATGCCGTTGGCATCGATCGAGAAGGTGACCTCGATCTGGGGCACGCCCCGCAGCGCACGGCGGATGCCGCTAAGCCGGAACTTGCCCAGGGTCTTGTTGCAGCTGGCGATCTCTCTTTCGCCCTGCAAGACGTGGATATCCACAGAGGTCTGGAAATTGGCAGCGGTGGTGAACACCTGGCTGCGCTGCACGGGAACGATGGTGTTGCGCTCAATGATGCGGCTGAACACATCGCCCATGGTCTCGATGCCAAGGGAGAGCGGCGTTACATCCAGCAAAAGAAGGCCCTTCACCTCGCCCTGCATCACGCCGCCCTGCAGGGCAGCACCCATGGCAACGCACTCATCCGGGTTGATATCCCGGCTGGGCTCTCTGCCGGTGATGCTCTTGACCGCAGCCTGCACCGCAGGGATGCGGGTGGAGCCGCCCACCAGCAGCACCCGGTTCAGGTCGCCGGGCTTGAGGCCCGCATCCCGGAGCGCCTGCTCCACCGGGCCCATGGTGGCCTTGACCAGATGGGCGGTAAGCTCGTCGAACTTAGCACGGGTAAGGGTGGTCTCCAGATGCTTTGCGCCGTTGCGGTCGGAATACAGGAACGGCAGGCTGACGGTGGTGGTCAGCGCGGCGCTCAGCTCGATCTTGGCCTTTTCGGCGGCCTCGCGGATGCGCCCCATGGCTGCCGTATCGGTGGAAAGGTCGATCTTCTCCTGCCGCCGGAACTCCTCCAGCAGCCAAGAGACCACGCAGTTGTCGAAATCGTCGCCGCCCAGGCGGTTGTTGCCTGCGGTGGCCAGTACCTCGATCACCTCGTTGTTGATATCCAGCACGGATACATCGAAGGTGCCGCCGCCCAGGTCGTAGACCATGATGCGCTGTGCGCCGCCCTTATCCATGCCGTAAGCCATGGCGGCAGCAGTGGGCTCGTTGATGATGCGCAGCACGTTGAGGCCTGCGATGCGGCCCGCATCCTTGGTGGCCTGGCGCTGGCTGTCGCTGAAATAGGCCGGTACGGTGATGACCGCATCGGTCACGCTCTCGCCCAGATAGGCTTCCGCATCCAGCTTGAGCTTTTGCAGAATGATAGCGGAGATCTCCTGCGGGGTGTAGCTCTTGCCATCGATCTTTGTGCGGTTGTCGGTGCCCATCTCACGTTTGATGGAAAACACCGTGCGGGCGCTGTTGGTTACAGCCTGCCGCTTGGCTGCGCTGCCCACGATGCGTTCGCCGTCCTTGGAAAAAGCAACAACAGACGGTGTGGTGCGGCTGCCTTCTGCATTGGGGATGACCGTTGCCTCGCCGTTTTCCAGAAATGCAACGCACGAGTTGGTGGTACCCAGATCAATACCGATCGTTTTACCCATAAAATGTACCTCCTGACCATAGAAAAGCGGTCACCATATATCATACCCAAAATCTGTGAGGAAAGCAAAGCTTTCGTATGGACAAACCGTAAACTTTATGCACCGGTGTGCTCACGAATACCCGCTCTGCGCCCTGTACATGCTATGGCTACCGGCTTTTGGGAGGTTTTGCGGATGAATATGTATTTTTTCTCCCTACTGGTTTATCTGGTGCTGATCACCCCTGTGCGCATATCGCTGCGGCTGCGCACAGGTCGGAGACCCGGCTATATGCTCCGGCTGCAGGCAGCGGGCCTGCCCTTCTACCGGCGCCGCAGAGACGAGGATGCCGGGGATGAAAAGCCTATCCGCCAGCAGGATATGACCGAGCAGCTGAAGCCCGAAAACCTGCGCATGCTCCGAACCCTCCTCTCCCGACCGGTGCGCAGCGCACTGAGGCGGGCAGTGCGGGTGGAGGTGCTCTCCTGCTATGTGTCTGTTTCCGAGCCGGATGCGGCCAGAACGGCGCTGATCTACGGAGCGCTGCGGGCGGCTGCGCTGCCGCTGTGCTCGGGGCGGCTTCCCCTGCGCATCCACCTGCATGCAGACCACCGGGGTCAGGGGTCGGAGGTGCTCATACGCTGCATAATCAGCCTGAGGCTGGGCAGCCTATTCCCGGCGGCTGTTGCATGGCTCAGGCAGCAGCGCAGAGCAGCTTCATCAAAGGAGGAAGAGTATGCAGCATCCCATTGACAGTATGATGCAGAACACCATGGAGAGCATCCGCAGCATGGTGGACGTGAACACAGTGGTGGGTGCACCGGTCATCGGCAGCGCAGGCACCACGATCATTCCCATTTCCAAGGTCAGCTTCGGCTTTATTGCGGGCGGCGGCGATTTTGCAGCCCAAGACGGACGGGTACGGGTCTCGCCGGAAGGTGCGCTGCCCTTTGCAGGCGGCACAGGCGCCGGGGTCTCGGTACAGCCGGTGGGTTTTCTGGTGGTGAGCAGCGATGGAGTGCGCATGCTGCCCGCCCAGACCAACGGCGCGGTGGAGCGGGTGGTGGAGCTGCTGCCCCAGCTGATCGAAGAAATGACGGAGGGCAAGTCTCAAAAGGGCAGCAGTGCGGTGACCGAGACCTTTACCACGGAGGAGGAGCTGCCCAAGGCATGAAAAGATGCATCTTCTCCATCCGCAGGCTGGCGGTGCTGCTGTGCTGCACGGTGCTTTCGCTGCTGGGGCAGCAGGCGAAGGCGGAAGGCTCCCCAGGCGCTACGGTGAACACCTCCGCCAAAGCAGCGGTGCTGATCGAGCGTACCACCGGCAACATCCTCTTGGCTGCACAGGAGAACCTGCCCCTGCCCATGGCCTCCACCACCAAGATCATGACGGCGCTTCTGGCATTGGAAAACGGCAATATGGATGATATCGTTACCGTGAGCCGCAATGCCTTCGGGGTACCGGGCACCAGTATCTATCTTTCCGAGGGCGAGGAGATCTCGCTGAAGGATCTGCTCTACGGGCTTCTTCTGGCCAGCGGCAACGATGCTGCCGTAGCCATCTCAGAGCATATTGGCGGCGATGTGGACACCTTCTGCCGCATGATGACCGAACGGGCAGCGGAGCTGGGCTGCACCCAGACAGTGTTCCTCACCCCACACGGGCTGCCCATGCAGGGCCACCAGACCACCGCCTACGAGCTGGCGCTGATCGCCCGGGAGGCCATGCAGCAGCCCTTGTTCCGGGAGATCGTCTCCACCCGCAGGGCCTCCATCTCCTGGGCGGGGCGCAGCTACCACCGCATACTGAACAACAAAAACCGGCTCCTGACCGACTATGAAGGGGCCACCGGCATCAAGACCGGTTACACCAAGGCCGCCGGGCGCTGCCTGGTGTTTGGCGCAGAGCGGGACGGTATGGAGGTGATCGGTGTGGTGCTTGGCTGCGGCGATTGGTTCGACGAAGCCGCCCGCCTGATGGATCTGGGCTTTGAGAAATACGAGTTCTTTACCGCCCTCAGCAAGGGAGAGAGCGTGCGCCGCCTGCCGGTGGAAAACGGCGTGCAGGAGACTGTAGGCATCGTAGCGGAAAGCGATCTGGCCGCGCCGCTGCCCAGAGGCTATCTGCCTGCGCTGGTGCTGGAGCTGCCGGAGAGCCTGCCCGCCGGGCTGCCCGCAGGCGAAGCGGTAGGTACGGCAAAGCTGATGCTGGAGGGGCGTGTGCTCCATTCGGTGCCGCTGGTCACCGGCGATACCATCGGGCAGCGCAGCTACGGCTATGAGCTGGAAAGGATGCTCCGGCTGTGGCCTGCTCAGGGCGAAGAAATGGCCCAGTAGGGGCTGCCGGTGCGAAACAACAGAAAAGAGCCGCAGCGCTGTGCTTCTTCCCCTGCGGGAGGAGGCCGCAGCGCTGCGGCTCGTGTTGTTCCGGGAGTTGATCAATGATTGATGAAATACAGCCCCACCAGACAGATGAGCACGCCCATCAGCTTGCGCAGGGTGATCTGCTCCCGGTAGATGAGCGCACCCACCACAATGAGCACGATGGCCAGCAGCACGCTGGCGATCAGGCTGCCGGTGGAGATGTTCCAGCCCGCCTTATACATGGCGATGTAGCCTGCCTCCAGCCCGACGATGGTAAGCCCGAACACGAAGCTGGCCCAGTTGGCATGCCTGTACTCCGCCAGAAGCCCCGACCCCTTGCCCGTTACCCAGAACAGCAGCAGGCTGACAAGGAAGCCCACCGCATAGGTCAGCGTAAGGGAAGCGAAGGGGTTGATGGCAGCGGAGGTCTCCTTGGAGCAGATGTGGTAGAACACATTGGAAAGCACGATGAGAACAATGGGCAGGTACACAGGCATTTCTCCTTTTGCGGGGGATCAGTCGAAGGGATAGACCACGCCCCAGTCGCTGCGGAGCTGATCCATGACCTCCATGATACGGACAGTCTCCACATGGGGCATCTCCGGGCATTCCAGCTCGCCATTTTCCAGCGCGCGGATGCAGCTGTACACCTGGTATTCATACCCGGTGATCTGCTCCGGCACGGGAATGATGCGGCTGGGGGTATCGGAGGTGGGGTCGTTGTAGAGGGTGATCGTCTGTGGATTGTTTACATTATCCACCTTCAGGCAGCCCTTGGTGCCATAGACCACACAGCGGCGGTCGGTGGCGCAATCGAACACGGCGGTCAGCTCGGCGCTTCTGCCATCCCTGTAATACAAATGGATGGTCTCCCGGCGGTCGACCCCGGTCTCGTGCAGCACTACGCTGCTTTCCATGCGCTCCACATCGGTGCCGAAGACCATGGAGGCAAAGTTGAGCACATACACGCCCAGATCCAGAAGGGCACCGCCAGCCAGCTCGGGGCGGATCATGCGCTCCACATGGGCGATAGAATAGCCCAGATTGGCGGTGAGCATCACCGGCTCGCCGATGGCCCCGTCTGCGATCAGCTCATCGATCATACGGCGGGAAGGCATATAGCGGGTCCAGATGGCCTCGGTGCAGAAAACGCCCTTTTTCTCGGCAAGGGCCAGCACCTCCCTGGCCTGCTTTGCATTGCCGGTAAAGGCCTTCTCGCACAACACCGGGCGGCTGTACTTGAGGCAGAGCCGGATGTGCTCCGCATGGTGGGAGTGAGGCGTGGCGATATACACCAGCTGCACCCCATCGTCTGCCAGCATGGCTTCGTAGGAGCCATAAGCCTTCTCGAAGCCCTCTTCGCTTGCAAAAGCCCGGGCGCGGGCCTCATCCCGGGCGGCTACCGCGTACAGGCGCACGGAGCCATCCCGTGCCGCCATGCCCCGGAGGGTCTTTGCCATGGTGCGGGCAATACCGCCGCAACCCAAAATGGCTACATTGATCATTCTGCTGCCTCCTTCTTCTGCAGCGCACGGTGCAATGCTGCCGCCTGTGCGCCATCCTCTTTTGTTGCTGCCACCAGTATACCACAGATAGGCCCGATAGCAACCGAAAAAGCGCCCTGTGCGTTCGGTTGACAAATGCCCGAGCCCTGTGG
This sequence comes from Clostridiales bacterium, assembly GCA_015056315.1. GTDB lineage: Bacteria > Bacillota > Clostridia > Christensenellales > Aristaeellaceae > Limiplasma. The sequence goes on along the minus strand of SVGN01000018.1, from coordinate 27,549 downwards.
GATAATGAACCAACAGATAACACACAAGAAACGGAGCCATCGCCGTGAACGAACCATACAGCTGTTTTTTCATCACCCCCATCGGCACTCCGGGCAGCGAGGTGAACCTGCGCGCCAACGAGGTGTACGATATGCTGGTGATCCCTGTGCTGAGCAGGAACAGCCTGCGCTACCTGCGCGGGGATGAGAACGCCAGCTCCAACCACATCGGCATGGATGTGATCCAGTGCATACGGGAGGCCGACCTGTGCATCGTGGATGTAAGCTACCCCAACTGCAATGTGTACTACGAGCTGGGTCTGGCCGATGCGCTGAAAAAGCCTGTCATTCTTATCAAAGAAGAGGGCGTGGAGGCGAATACGCTCCCGGCGGATATCTCCTCCCGCAAATATGTGAGCTACAACTGCCAGGCTGCAAAGATACGCCAATCCCGCAGCGATCTGGATGCCTTTGTGCGCAACTATCTGGAAATGATGGATGCGGACCGGCGTTCGGCTGCCGCCGCAGGCGGCAAGGATCCCGCCGGGCTTGCAAAGCTGGAGGAGCTGCTCAACAAGCTGCAAAGCCAGCCGGAGGAAGCCTCCCCCGCCGCCCCCAGGCTGCCCATGGATCTGCGGCCCCGCAGCAGGCTGACCCCTGTTGAGGAGGCCACACTGAACGAGCTGAAGCACAAGCTGGACACCCTGACCCTGCGCCTTTGCAAGAATGGGGCTCACGACCATGAGCAGATCGGGCAGGTGCTGGATAAGCTGCGTTCCTCCCTGGGGGATGCAGTCTATTTGGAGCAGCTGACCCGCCGCTGCCGGGATTGCGGCTACATCTGGCAGCGCTACCTGAAATGCGCCATGCTCTGGATGGAGACCGATCTGACCTATTGCGCATTGGATGTTACATGGCTGCAACGGCTTTCGCAGGGCATCGAAGAGGGCTACGCAAGCGATGAACAGTATCTGCAGGCCCAGAGCATCTGCGAGCGTGTGATCGCCCTGAGCCGTGGGCGCATCGAGGAGCGCTTCATCGACCCCGTTACCGGCGACATTCGCCACTACGACGAAGAGACCGCACGCTACTACGCAGGTCTCTGCGCCTATGCCATGCACCGGAAGACCGCCCAGCGGGAGCATCTGCGGCAGGCTGCGGATCAATGGCTCTGCCTGAGGGGCAGAAGGCTGCATATGCAGGATACGCTGAGAGACTACGAAGAAAAGGATCTGCGCGTACTGGAGACGGAATCTTTACTGATCGAAGCCGATTGGAAGCGGGGCTTCCGCAGGCTGAAGAGCCGCATCGACGAGGTTTTGCAGCGTTTGGAGCCGCTGCTCACAAAGGAGCAGCGGAACCCGGCGCATACAAGGCTCCGGGAGCTGTTTCTGAGGCTGCTGACGGTGAGTCTGGATCAGCAGACCGACCAGGCGGCAGAGATCCTGAAGCTGTTCTGCAGCAACACAAAGGATGAGCATGAAGCCGCCCACCGCAGCAAAATGGCCGAAGACCTGCAGCGGGAGGCAGTCGATGCAGTGAGCGCTCAGCATACCAAGCTGTTCGATGCTTCCATGCAGCTGATCAAAGAGCTGCTGGCGCTGAGCGCGGAGCACACCCGAATGACCGCCACGGCCGACAGCCCCGAAGCGCTGCTGGAGCGTTATGCAAACGGCACGCTGACCACCGCTGCCGACCCGGAAAAGGAAAAGCGCCTGGCCCGGATGCGGGAGCTGTGCGAGCAGCTGAAGGACTACGAGGAGCGCTTCCCCTTCAACCCCGCCCATACTGAGTTTATCGGCAAGGCACGGGGCATGGTGCTGGCCACCCTGCCCGAGAAGTAAAACATTACAGCCAAAAAGCACCGCTTTGAGCCGTTGCCCAAAGCGGTGCTTCTCATTTTGCTCTTTTGGTTCAGCGCAGATCCTGCCAGAAGGCGGCTTCCTCCACCTGCATATTGCTCTCGGCACCGGCCAGAAGGATCACATTTTCGTAGAGCACAGTGCCCTCGAAGGTGCCGGAGGTGTAATCCACCACGCGGATCTTGAGCAGCTGGGGGTTGGCCGCGGAAATGATAAGGCCGTTCTGGTCATAATCATCCACAGGCATTTCGGCGGTGGCGCGGCGCACCAGCACCAGCTCCGCACCGTTCCAGCGGAAGATGGCCTTATCGTGGTAGGCACCGGCTGCACCGTTATTGGCGCTGGAAAGGAGCAGCTTCTGCTGCGGGTAGAGCTGGTAGTTGCACAGGTCGTAGCCCAGCTGAGGCACCTGCACCGGCACATACATGGAGCCGCTGCGCACAAACAGCACAAAGAAGTGGTTGCTGGTGCCGGAGATGGTGTTCACAGCCAGATCCGGCTGGCCGTCGAAGTTGACATCCTCGCGGTACACGGCATGCTCGCCTTCAGGGGCAACAAAGTACAGCGACTGGGCATTATCCGGGGCGATGAAGCAGTAGATGGCATCGCCTGCGGAGGTGTGGCCCATCACCTGCATGCTGGGGTTGGGCACGGGGATCCTGCTGTAATCGGTGCCGGAGGGCTGCTGGGTGCCCTGTTGCGTACCCTGCTGGAGATTGCTGCGCAGGAAGTCGCTGACCACAAAGCCGGACTGGGCACCGCGCTGCACATAGCTCCAGCCGCTTTCCAGCTCGCCCAGTACGTAGACGATCTCGTCGTTATAAAGACGGCCCACATCCTGAGCCTCCCGGTCGGCACCGCTGCGCAGGTACGACCAGCTGCTGTTGGGGTTGTACACATAGGCCACCGGGGCCTTGGACTCCGGCTGCACCTGAGAGAGGTACTTGGCACTCATAAAGCCCGTTTCGCTGCCGATCTGGATCTGGATCCAGCCGGGGAAGTCGCGGGAAAGCACCTTGACCTCAGTGCCGCTGTAGATAAGGCCCAGCGAGGCAGAGGCAGTGGTGGCCTGCTGGCGCAGGTGCACCTTGGTGGCATCCACACCGTTTACATAGAGCCGCTCAAAGCCGTATTCGGCCAAAGCGGGGGCGGCAAAGGCCAGGAGCAGCGCAGCGGCGAGCAGCACAGCGAGCAGTTTGCGGGTGTTCTTCATGAAAGTACCTCCTGTATCGTGATGGTTTGATGGTAAAACCACATTTGTATTTATGCCAGTTCCAGAACAAAGCTGAATGCATAGTCCCTGTCGGAGGGCAGGCAGTATTCGGGGTGCACCGGGCTGCCCCAGCTGTCGTCGCCGCCAACGCCTCTGCGGCAGCAGGCGATATCCACATAGGTGTAGGTGGGGTCTGCCAGCTCATCCGGGTGGCGGGCGGCGGTCAGCTCCATAGCGCTCCAGGGCAGCACGGAAAGGCTGAAGGGGTTCTCCAGGGCCGTAAGACGAATGCCGTAGCCATGCTCATCGGTGATGGTGGCAAAGCGCACCTCCTCGTGGGCACCGCACTCCTGGGGGCGCAGGTAGGGGGTGTAGCTCTGCCCGGCGGTGGTGTGGTGCAGCGCCAGCTTGCCGCCCATTTTGCGGTCAGGGTAGGTCTCCTGAGGGCCAAGGCCGTAGTAAGCGACCCGATCCATGCCCAGCGGCAGACGGAAGCTGAGACCCACCGCACCCAGCGGGGGCAGGTTTTCTGCACCGTGGTAGCTGAAGTCTACCTTCAGGCGGCCTGCGCCAAGGGCGGTGTAGGTAACATCGGCGTAAGCGCCGCCGGTGTAGGGCAGCTGCCAGCGGTATGCCTTATTGGCAGGGTGGTTTTCGGGGTCCTCCGGCCAGGCCAGCGGGCCGGGGCGGGCTGCCAGGCACACGCCCAGCCAGAAGGCATCATCCCGGTTGCCGCCGCAGCCCCGATCGTTATCGGTGGGGGCACGGAACAGGCTCAGCTGGGGCTGGGTCATCAGGATCTCTTCGCCCTCATGGCCCTTGAAGGAGAGCAGACCGCTGCCCATGTTCAGCATGATGCGGACTCGCTCATCCGTCAGGGAAAGATTGTAGTCGGTAAGCTCGGTGTGCACGGGCTTTGCCTCTGCACCGGCAGGCTTGGCGGCTTTGAGCACGCTGTGGCCATGCATCAGTTCGAAATCGGTATCCGCCCAATCGGTGGCGTTGCGCAGGTAAAGGCCGCAGGAGAGCACATATTCGCCATCCTGCTCCATCTGCGGCAGAGAGATGGGCAGGTGGCGTTCACGGCCTGCGGGTACATCCGGCGCTTCGATCACGCCGCTTGCCATCGCCTCACCATTCTTCAGAAGCTGCCAGCGCAGGTCGTAGCGGTTCGTGTTGGCAAAAAGCGCGTAGTTCTTCAAAAGCACACCGGACGCATCGGGCAGGATGCGCACCGGCTGGTACTGCCAGCGCACCTCCATCAGCTTGGGGGTGGGGGTACGGTCGGCAAAGACCAGGCCATTGCCGCAGAACTCGCCGTCATGGGGCCGGTCGCCAAAATCGCCGCCGTAGGCAAGGCGCTTTTTGCCGTTGGGGGCGGTCACCCACAGGGCCTGATCCACATAATCCCACACAAAGGCACCGGCATACTGGGGGTAAGCCTCCTCCAGCGCCAGATACTTGTGCAGGGCGCCGCAGCTGTTGCCCATGGCGTGTGCGTATTCACAGAGCACGAAGGGCTTATCGGGCGTGGCTTCGATCAGGGCGGGGATATCGCAGGCATGGGTATACATGCGGCTGGTCAGGTCGGTGGTATCGGGGTAGCGCTGATCGTTGGCTACGCCCTCGTAATGCACCGGGCGGGTAGGATCGGTGCGGCGCATCTGCCGGGACATTTCCCAGATCACGCTGCCGCCGAAGCTCTCGTTGCCGCAGGACCAGATGAGCACGGAGGGGTGGTTCTTATCCCGCTGCTGCATGCTGTTGGCACGATCCAGCACCACAGGCAGCCACATGGCGTTATCACCGGGCACCGGGCCGCCCTTGTACTGGCCGCCGGTCTGCCAGGTGCCGTGGGTCTCCATGTTGGCTTCGTCGATCAGGTAGATGCCGTAGCGGTCGCAGAGCTTGTACCACAGGCTGCTGTTGGGGTAATGGCTGGTGCGCACGGCATTGATGTTGCTGCGCTTGATCTGCCGGATATCCTCCAGCATATGCTCCTCGGTGATGCAGCGGCCGCTCTCGGCGCAGAATTCGTGGCGGTTGGTGCCCCTGAGGCGCAAGCGGCGGCCATTGAGCAGCAGTATGCCCTCCCGGATCTCCACCTGCCGCAGACCCACTTCGGTCTGGGCCACCTCCAGCACGTTATCGCCCTCGGTAAGTGTGATGCGGAGGGTATACAAGTACGGGGTCTCGCCGCTCCAGAGCTGCGGCGCTTCCACCGGCAGCTCAAAATACAGTTTTTCGCAGGCAGGTACAGCCGCTGCCCGGGCAACGATGCTGCCCTGTGCATCCAGCAGCTCTGCATGAGCCTCTGCACATACGCCTTCGGCCAGCTTCAGAGTGGCTTCGGCCTGTACGGTGGCTTTGCGGTAGTGTTCCTCCAACGGGGTGCGCACGCACAGATCCTCCACATGGGCCTTGGGCCGTGCGGAAAGCGTCACATCGCGGAAAATGCCGCTGAAGCGCCAGAAGTCCTGATCCTCCAGCCAGGTGCAGGAGGCATAGCGGAACACCTGCACCGCCAGCTTGTTTTCGCCGGGGTGCAGCTTATCGGTGATATCGAAACGGGAGGGGGTGAAGCCATCCTCGCTGTAGCCGACGAACTGGCCGTTCACCCAGCAGAAAAGCACCGACTCCACACCGTGGAAGGTGAGGGTAACGCCCATGCCTGCCCAATCCTCGGGCAGGGCAAAGGTGCGCACATAGCAGCCGATGGGGTTTTTCTCGGGGAAATCAGGGGGCACCAGACGGCGGTGACCATCCCAGGGATACTGCACATTCACGTACTGGGGCGTACCGTAGCCCTGCAGCTGGATATGCCCGGGCACAGCGATCTCTGCCCATGCGCTGCTGTCGTGCTCCAAGGCATAAAACCCATCGGGACAGTCTTCGATGCGCTCGGCGTAGGCAAACTTCCAAGTACCGTTCAGCAGGCGGGTAAGGCTGCTCTCCTGCGCCTCCGCTTCTGAAAGGCTGCGGAAAAGATCGTGGTCGGAAACGGCGGGCAGGCGGTTTACCTGCACCACCTCGGGCTTATACAGGCAGGACAGATCGAACATGGGCATCCTCCTTCAAAAATCGGCACAGAAAAGCGCAGACCCGTACCAATGCAATTCTACGTTGTAAATATTATAACAATGCTGTAACCCAATTGCAATGCCTGTTTTGAAACCAAAACAAGCCACCCGCACAGAAATGCTCCGTGCGGGTGGTAAAGGGGCGGTGCCCCCGGGGATCACAGTTCTTTTTCCAGAATGGCGGCAATGTACTGGCTGGCCTTGCCATCGCCGTAGGGGTTGGTAGCCTGCTCCATCTGATGGTAGGCTTCCGGGTCGTCCAGCAGCTTGCGCACGTTCTCGTAGATGACCTTCTCGCTGGTGCCCACCAGCTTGAGCGTGCCTGCAGCAACGCCCTCGGGGCGCTCGGTGGTGTCTCGCATCACCAGCACCGGCTTGCCAAGGGCGGGGGCTTCCTCCTGGATGCCGCCGCTGTCGGTAAGGATCAGGTGGGCGCGGGCCATCAGGTTGTGGAAATCCAGCACATCCAGCGGCTCGATCATATGGATGCGCTCCTGTCCATCGAAGCAGCTGTGGGCCATCTCCCGCACCACAGGGTTCATGTGCATGGGATAGAGCACCTTTACATCGGGGGTCTCATCCACCACGCGGCGGATGGCGGTGAACATCTCCCGCATGGGCTCGCCCAGATTCTCGCGGCGATGCGCCGTAAGCAGCACCAGACGGCTGCCCTTGGCCCAATCGATCTCCGGGTGTACATAATCCTCCCGGACGGTGGTGGCAAGGGCATCGATCACCGTGTTGCCGGTAACGTGGATGTGCTCTGCGGGCTTGTTCTCCTTGAGCAGATTATCGCGGCTCATCTCGGTGGGAGCGAAATAGAAGCGGGTGATCAGATCCACCGCCTGACGATTGAACTCCTCCGGGAAGGGCGAGTACAGGTTGTAGGTACGAAGCCCCGCCTCCACATGGCCCACGGGGATCTGCATATAGAAGCAGGCCAGCGCCGTTACAAAGGCGGTGGAGGTATCGCCGTGCACCAGTACCACATCCGGCTTTTCCACTTCAAGGATCTCCTTGAGGCGGCTCAGGATGTTGATGGTCACATCAAAAAGGGTCTGCTTGGGCTGCATGATGCACAGGTCGTACTTGGGCTCCACATGGAAGCACTCCAGGATCTGGTCCAGCATCTGCCGGTGCTGACCGGTAACGCAGACCACCGTTTCGAAATGGGGATGATTGTTCAGTTCCAGCACCAGGGGGCACATTTTGATCGCTTCGGGACGGGTGCCGAAAATGAGCATCACTTTTTTCATGATCGTTCGTACCTTTCGTTTGCGGCCGTGCCGCGTTCATCGTTGGTGGGCGCTCAGAGCCTCTCCAGCGCCATTTGAAGCATGTTCTGCATACGTTCCTCCTGCCCGGGAGAGGAGCTGAGGAAGGTGACACTGCCGCCCACATGCTCCGGCGGGGCCTCCAGCCCCTCTTCTTTGAGCCTTCTGGCCAACTGCCGGGCCGTGCCCGCATTGCCGTCTACCAGAGGGGTGCCCGGCGGCAGGATTGCCGCAATGGCTTTCTTCAGGAAGGGGTAATGGGTGCAGCCCAGCACCACCGCCTTGATGGGCGTTTGCAGATAGGGCGAGAGCAGCTCCCGAAGGAGGTTCTCTACCCGCTCGCCCTCCAGCTGCCCCGCCTCCACGCACTCCATCAGGCCGGAGCAGGGCACCGGGGTGGCATGGTCTCCGTAGAGCTCCATCAATGCGTGAAACTTGGGCAGGCGGAGCGTTACCTGCGTTGCCAGCACGAGGATCTGCCCCTCGCCCGGCAAAAGGGAGGCTGGCTTGAGCGCAGGCTCGATGCCGATCACCGGCAGGCTCAATTCGCTGCGCAGCTGCTGGGCAGCCACGCTGGTGGCGGTGTTGCAGGCAATAACGATGGCCTTGCATCCATGACCGATGAGCCTGTCCACCCCCAGACGGGTGAGGCGGAGAACCTCTTCGGGCTCCTTATCGCCGTAGGGGATGTTGGCGGTATCGCCAAAATAGACAAAGTTCTCCCGGGGCAGCGCCCGAAGCGCCTGTGCCAGCACACTGATGCCGCCAAGACCGCTGTCCAGCATTCCCACGGGACGATCCGTCACTTCTCTCCACCTCCGAAAGCCATTATACCTGTTGCACGGCGGTTTTTCAAGTGCAACAAATTCTAAGGGCTCAGCGTGCGGTGGATGGCATCGGCCAGATATGGCATGGCCGCCAGCGCTTCGGTAAGAGAGTTTCGGTTGTTGCCCACCTCCACCAGCACACAGCCCGTATCCACATGCTGGTTGAACCTGCCGGACTTGAGCCGTACATTCTTGCCAAGCCCCTCCAGCTGCTCGTTGAGCGCATCGGTAATGGCCTGTGCCACCTGCAGATTTGCCTCCCAATCGGGCTTTTGGTCGTAGCCTGTGCCGGTATACCCTTCGCCCTTGCCGATGAGCAGCATCAGCTTGGCCACAGCCGTGCCGCCCGCCTGAACGGTGTTGCTGCCCGCCTGCCCCTCCACATAGGCATCCCGGTGCAGGTCTATATAGAGATCGTAGCTCTCCCCCGCTGCGATGCGCTCTTCCAGCATGGTTAGGGAGCGGCTGTAGGCGCTGCTCAGTTCGGGCGGCTCAAAGGCGGTGGTATCGTGTACCACCCGGTAGCCAAGGCCACGGAGCAAGGCTGCCAGCTCCTCCCCCACCCGGATCATGTTGCAGGCCGGGTCGGCAGTGCGCCATTTCTCGGTCTCCTGATAGCGCAGCTCGCTCTGCTCGTAGGCCTCGTAGGTATGGGTATGATAGATGAGGATGCTGCCCGACTCTTTGGGCGGCTGGGTACTGAGCAGTGTGATGGAAAAAGCGGCGGCATCCGGGGCCGGGGTGGGCAACGGCGTTTCCTCCGGCGAGGGCAGCGGCGCGGGTGTTTGAACAGGCAGCAGCGCAGCCGGTGTTTCCGACACCGCCGGCGGCGCGGACATCTCCATGCTTGTCTCCCCGCCGATGGGCGAGATGGAGAAGGCCTCCACCACCGCCGCCTCGTTGGCTTCGGTCAAGCCCGTCCACCTGTCCGGCCCGGGCAGCAGCAGCCCGGCGGAAAGCCCTGCAAATGCCGCCAGCACCAGCGCAGCGATACGATTCGGATCCTGTTTTTTCATGGATGAGGCACCCCCTTTGTTCCTCACCAGCTTATGCTACCCATGCAGAAACGTATGCAAAGTCTCTGCATCCAGCTCCGGCTGCAAAGCCCGGTTCAGCCCCTCGCTGAGCAGATCGGCCACAGAGAGCACCATTTCATCGATCTCCCGGGGCGTTACCACCATCTCGCCCAGATAGCCTTCGGAGACCTTTTCCAGCAGCACCTGTATGGCCTCCGGCGGCTGGCCGTAGCCTTCTGCCAGCTGGGCGATCGCATCCCGGGCGATGGTGGAGGCATACACCACCATGGGCACGCCCACAGCGATCACCTTAACGCCCAGGGTATCCACCGTAAGACCCAGGCGATGGTTGCCCACGCCGCTGCCCGGCTCGATGCCCGTATCGGCGATCTGTATGGTGCTGCAGATGCGGGCGCTGTCGAAGGCTGCCAGTGCATCGATGGCGATCACCGCAGCGGGCTTCACATGCGAGACCAGCCCACGGCACAGCTCGGCGGTCTCGATGCCGGTAAGCCCCAGCACCCCCGGTGCAATGGCGCTGACGCCCCGGAGCCTGCCCCGCATCTCCTCCGCCAGCACGCTTTCCAGATGACGGGTCACCAGCAGCCTTTCCACCACACGGGTGCCCAGCGCATCGGCGGTCACGTTCCGGTTGCCAAGGCCCACCACCAGCACATCGCCCTGTCTGGGCAGCATGGCCCGCACCGCCTGCGCCACCAGCTGGATGAGCTGCTTACGGCTGCGGCTGCTGCAATGGGACAGCCCCCTGCAGCTGAGGGTGATGTACTCTCCGCAGGGCCTTGCCAGCACACCCGCTGCCTCCGGGCTCTCGATCACGATCCTTGTGCGCAGGATCTCCCCCAGCTGCTGCTCATCCATCAATACCCCTTCGGGCAGGCTTCTCTCGCCTCCGATGCTCTCCATGGCCAGATCGGTACGGAAACCACGCATAGCTTACCCCATCCTTTCTTTGGGGTAGTGTGCGCAGCACAGCCGCAGGGCATACGCAAAAAGCCGCCCGGCTCGCATTTCGGAGCCGGGCGGCTGTAGGATCTGTTTTTACTGGGGCGCATCCTCGGGGGCGGGAGCCTCCACAGGGGCACCGGGCATCAGGCGCAGCTGGGTGACTACGTCATCCATCAAAGCCATTACATAGGGCATACCCTTATCGGTCTTGCCCTGCAGGATCACCTCATCGGCATGGACGATGTTGGGGGCGCTCACCTTCTGCACCACCTCCACCTGCTGGCCGGGGCCGGTGATCAGGCACACATCGGCCAGACAGGAGCCGTTGGAGCCGCTCTTGTTGAAGTAGAAGCTCTTAACGCCCTTACCGGCGCGGGCCTGGGGTTCAAAGTCGATATACAGGATCTTCTTGGCAAAGCCACGGTCGCTGAAGAGCAGCAGCTGGTCGGTATCCTGAGGCTGACCGCACCAGAGCAGCTCATCGCCCATATCCAGATTCATGGCCTTTACACCGGCGGCGATGCGGCCCATGACCGGGATGGAATCGGTATGGAAGCGAATGCACATGCCGCTGCGGCTGAACATGAGCATATCCTTGGCGGGATCCAGCAAGAGAATGCTGTGCAGGCTGTCGCCCTCCCGCAGGTTGAGGGCGGCGAACTTGGCGCGGCGCACATCGTATTCGGCTGCCTGGGTGCGCTTCATCAGACCCTTGCGGCTCACAAAGAGCAGATCGGGCATCTGTGCCAGCTCCTGACCGTTGGCGCAGAGGATGAGCACAGGCTTCTCGTCATCCTCCAAGCCTGCCAGCACACCGCTGAGCAGCTGGCCCCGATCCTTGGGCTTGCTCATCTCCTGCAAGGCGCCAACGCTGTACTGGTAGCAGTTGCCCAGATTGGTAAAGAAGTAGAGGGTGTGCAGGCTATCGGTCTCGAAGCGGAACAGGGCTGGGTCGTTGAACTCATCCACAGGCTCGGCGGCAGCGGCACGGCGGCTCGTGCGGGGAGCGCTGCGGCGCAGATAGCCCTCCCGGGAGAAGGTGACCACCGCTTCTTCGGCCACCACTTCCTCCTTGACCAGGGCTTCCACCACATTGTGTACTTCCTCCACGGTGGTGCGGCGGTCGTCGCCGTATTTGTCGGCCACCTCCCGCAGCTCCTTCTTGATCACGCTGAGGAGCTTCTTCTCGCTGGCCAGGATGCTTTCCAGCTCGGCGATCAGCTTGAGCAGCTTTTCGTATTCCTTGCGCAGCTCCAGGATCTCCAGACCCGTCAGGCGCTGCAAACGCATATCCAGAATGGCCTGAGCCTGCACGTCGGTCAGGCCGAATTTTTCCATCAGACCGGCTTTGGCAGCCTTGGGGGTCTCGCTGGCGCGGATCAGGGCGATGACCTCGTCCAGGTGATCCAGCGCGATCATGAGGCCTTCCAAAATGTGAGCCCGGGCCTTGGCCTTGCCCAGATCGTACTGGGTGCGGGCGGTGACCACATTCTTGCGGTGGCGCACGTAGTAGCGGAGCATATGCCTGAGGCTGAGCAGCTTGGGCTTGCCATCGGCAATGGCTACCATGTTCACGCCGAAGGTGACCTGCATATCGCTGTACTTGAACAGGTAGGAGAGCACCTTGTCCACATCCGCATCCTTGCGCAGCTCCACCACGGCGCGCATACCGGTACGGTCGCTCTCGTCGCGGATGTCGTAGATGCAGCCAAGGGCGGCCTTCTTTTCTTCGGACAGCCGGAGGATCTTCTCCAGCATGGCAGACTTGTTTACCTGATAGGGAAGCTCAGTGATCACGATCAGCTTGCGGCCTGCGCTGCCATCTTCGATGTGGGTGCGGGCGCGCACCAGCAGCTTGCCGCGGCCGGTGCGGTAGGCGTTCTTCAGCTCATCGGTGTTGAGCAGGATGCCGCCGGTGGGAAAATCCGGGGCGGGCACGTACTGCATCAGCTCTTCGGAGGTGATCTCCGGGTTATCGATCAAAGCGATGGTGGCGGCGATGCTCTCCCGCAGGTTGTGGGGCGGGATGTTGGTGGCCAGACCCACGGCGATGCCGCTGGCACCGTTCACCAGCAGATTGGGGAAGCTGGCGGGCAGCATATCCGGCTCTTTGAGGGTATCGTCGAAGTTGAGGCGGAAGGAGACGGTCTCCTTATCCAGATCCTTGAGCATCTCCATGGCAAGGGGCGTCATGCGCGCTTCGGTGTAACGCATGGCGGCGGCGCTGTCGCCATCCACGGAGCCGAAGTTGCCATGTCCGTCCACCAGCGTGCCGCGCATGCTGAAGGGCTGGGCCAGACGCACCAGGGCATCGTAAACGCTGCTGTCGCCGTGGGGGTGGTATTTACCAAGGCAATCGCCCACGATACGGGCGCATTTGCGGTAGGGCGTATCGGGGGTGATGCCCAGCTCGTTCATGGTAAAGAGGATGCGGCGCTGCACGGGCTTGAGACCGTCCTCCACACGGGGCACGGCGCGATCCATGATAACATGCTCCGCATAAGGGATCATGCTCATGTGCATGACCTCTTCCATAGGCATCTGGATGATGTTCTGGTCTACGGCAATGGGTTCATCCTTGCGGCTCATGCTTTGCGCCTCCCTTCCTCCATGCTGTCGGCAATGGCCGTGAAGCTGTCTTCACGGTCGAAATTGGTGTACTGGTTGATGTACTCACGGCGGGGATCCACCTTGTCGCCCATGAGGATGGTGACAAGGCGCTCGGCCTGTGCCGCATCCTCGATGGTCACGCGTACCAGCTTGCGCTGGGCGGGATCCATGGTGGTGGCCCAGAGCTGCTCCGGGTTCATCTCGCCAAGGCCCTTGTAGCGCTGCAGCTGGTAGCCCTTGGTCTGCCCCTTGGTGAGCTTGCGCAGCTCGTTATCGTCGTAGGCGTACTGCACCTTGTTGCCCCGCTGCACCTTGTAGAGGGGCGGCATGCCGATGTACACATGCCCGGAGGTGATGAGCTCCTTCATATAGCGGTAGAAGAACGTGAGCAGGATGGCGCGGATATGGGCACCGTCCTGGTCGGCATCGCTGAGGATGATCACCTTATGGTATTTGAGGCTGGAAAGGGTGAAGCTGCCCTCGATGTTGGTGCCCAGCGCAGTGATGAGGGAGCGGAACTCCTCGTTGCCCAGCACCTGATCCAGCCGTTTCTTTTCTACGTTGAGCGGCTTGCCGCGCAGGGGCAGGATGGCCTGGAAGCGGCGGTCGCGGCCCTGCTTGGCGCTGCCGCCGGCGCTGTCGCCCTCAACGATGAACAGCTCGTTCAGCTCCGGCTTGCGGCCGGTGCAGCTGGCCAGCTTGCCCACCAGCGGGGTGGCCTCCAGCGCCTTCTGGGTGCGGGCATTATCGCGGGCCTTGCGGGCGGCCTCGCGCACCTTGGCGGCGCGGACAGCCTTCTCCACCAGCTGCTGGCACAGCTCCTGGTTCTTCAGGTCTTCGAAGTAGGCAGTCAGCTGCTGGGTAACGATAGCCTCCACCACGGGGCGCACTTCGGTGTTGCCCAGGCGGCCCTTGGTCTGGCCTTCGAACTGGGGGTTCTTGACCATAGCGATCATCACGGCGGTCATGCCCTCGCGGAAATCCTCGCCGCCCAGATTGTTGTCTTTTTCCTTCAGGCCGCCCAAACGGCGGGCGAAATCGTTCATCACCTTGGTGTAGGCGGCCTTGAAGCCGGTCTCGTGGCTGCCGCCCTCGCCGGTGGGGATGTTGTTGACGTAGGAAAACACGTTTTCGGTGTAGCTATCGGTATACTGGATGGCAAAGCGGAAGATAACGCCCTCCCGGGTGCCCTCCAGATAGATGGGGCTTTCGTGGATGGGGGTCTTTTCGGCGTTCAGGTAGCACACATAATCGCTGATGCCGCCCGCAAAGCAGAACACCTGCTTGCCGCCGTGCTGCTTTGCGCTGCGCTCGGCTGTATCGCTGCCTTCTGCGGCGTTGAGCTGGTCTTCGGCATCGGTCTCCTCAAAGGCGGCGGGCTTTTTGACCCGCTCATCTTCAAAGGTGATGGTGAGGCCCTTGTTCAGGTAGGCCAGCTCCCGCAGGCGGCGGGCAACGGTCTCGCCGTTGAAGTTGACGGTCTCGAATACCCGGTCGTCGGGCATGAAGCGGATGAGGGAGCCGCGGTCGGTGGTGTTGCCCAGCACCTTCAGCTTCTCTGCCACCCGGCCGGAGACGATCTTGCCCGTTTCCTCGCTGACGGCGCTCTCGAAACCGATCCGGTAGTGGCGGAAGTCGTGGAACACATCCACCGTCATCCAGCGGCTGAGGGCGTTTACCACGGAGCCGCCAACGCCGTGCAGACCGCCGGAGTAGGCGTAGTTCTCGTTATCGAACTTGCCGCCCGCGTGCAGGCGGGTATAGATCAGCTCCACGCCGGGGATGCCCATCGTGGGGTGGATATCCACAGGCAGACCGCGGCCGTTATCGCGCACGCTGGCAGAGCCGTCCTCGTGCAGCACCACATCCACCTGAGAGGCGTAGCCCGCCATGGCTTCGTCGATGGCGTTATCCACGATCTCCCACAGCATATGGTGCAGACCCCGGGAACCGGTGGAGCCGATATACATGCCCGGGCGCATGCGTACTGCGTCCAGACCCTCCAAAACCTGTATGCTGCCAGCGTTATATGCCTTTGCCATATATCTGTCTCACTCCGTTTTTCTCTTGGCTGTGCCTGCCCAAAAGCAGGCAGTGCAACGGTTGATTATAACACAAGGGAACGTTCGTTTGCAAATTTAATCTTTATGGGCTTTCCAGTTGAGCTCATCCTGCAGGCGGCGGCTGGTGAGCGCCCGGGAAACTTCGACAGGCGATGCGCCTTCGTTGATGATGGCGTTTACGCTCTCGATGATGGGCATCTGCACCCCGTGGCGGCGGATGAGCTGCATGGCGGCAGGCAAAGCATTGACGCCCTCCACCACCATGCCTACCCTGGCAATGGCCTCCCTGGGGGGCACGCCCTGACCGATCAACAGACCGGCACGGCGGTTGCGGCTGTGCACGCTGCCTGCGGTAACGATCACATCGCCGATGCCTGCCAGCCCGGCGCAGGTCTGCTCCTGGCAGCCCATCATGCGGGCCAGGCGGGTCATTTCAGCAATGCCGCGAGTGATGAGCCCTGCCATAGCGTTATCGCCATAGCCCAGCCCGGCGGAGATGCCCGCTGCCAGCGCCATAATGTTTTTCAGTGCGCCGCAGAGCTCCACGCCCAGCACATCACTGTTGGTATAGGCCCGGAGGCAGGTGTTGGCAAAGGCCTCCTGCACCAGCTTTGCCGCCTGCGCATCCTCGCAGGCGGATACGATGAAGGTGGGCAGATCCCGTGCCACCTCTTCGGCATGGGTGGGGCCGGAAAGCGCCACCACCTTCACATGGCCGTGGCAGCCATCCCGATCCAGTTCTTCCAGAATAATCCGGCTCATGGTGTAGAGGGTATCCGGCTCGATGCCCTTGGCCACATCGGCGATCACCAGCCCATCGGGGATGAGGGGACGCACCTGCGCCGCCACGCTGCGCACATACACCGAGGGCACGGCGAAAAGCAGCAGTTCGGTGCCCTGGCAGGCTTCGGCCAGCACCTTGGTAAAACGGATCTCCTCCGGCATGGATACACCGGGCAGATTGGGGTGCTCATGGGTGGCAAGGAGGGTATCGATCTCCTTTTCCACCGCAGACCATACGGTAACACTGTGGCCCGCCAGCGCCAGCACCCTTGCCAGCGCCACGCCCCAGGTGCCCGCACCCAGAATGCTGATATTCATCGGTCTTTCTACCTCCAAATGCTTATCGTGCCGGGGCCAGTTGCTTGATCACAGCCCCTGCCTGACGCAGGGAAGCGGCCTCTTCGGGAGTGAGGCCCTCCGCCTGCCAACGCACCGGCAGCGCCAGCAGGGCTGCGCCGCCCAGAAGATGCAGCTTGAGGGTGTAGCGATCCGCTACGATGAGTGCTTCGCTGCCTGCCAAAGGCTCCGGCAGCTGCCAGCACTCCCCCGCCGCCTGCACGATTCCCTGCTGCCCATCCAGGCAGATGGTCTGCCCGCCCAGCAAAAGGGTGATGGGTGCGCCATCCTCCGGCAGGGAAAGGCTGCAAAGGAAGGGCAGCCTGACCGCTTCGGGGGTGGTTTCCCCGGCGCTCTCCAGCTGCTGCAGCTCTCTTGCCGGGAGCAGGAACAGCCGGTATTCGTCTCCCTGCCTGTGCAGAGAAAGCTCGCAGGGGAAGCTCAGCTCCTGGCTGAAGGGCGTGCCCTCCACGTTGGCCCGGTGCCAGGTGGTCTGCACCACGCGGCCCGGGGTACCGGAATAGGTCTGGTGGGCATAGCAGTATTCGTTCAGGTACAGCCGCCGAACCGGCTGGGTGGGAACGAACAGCCCATCCCGCAGGTCGCCCACCTGATAGCAGCCGTGGGCGCCGCCGATCACTGCCTTACGCTGCCCGTCATCTGCGGTAAGGAGCATCAGGTCGGGGCATTCGTTATCCCCTTCGATGTGCAGCTCCTGTACCTTTTCCCAGTGAAGAAGATCGGTGGAATGCAAAAGAGCGTAGCGGTCGCTGTCCAGATAGAGGGCCATCACGTAGCGGGCAGAGGCTTCATCCCAGAGCACTTTGGGGTCCCGGTTGCCGTTTGCGATGGTGGGCACCACGGGGTTGCCCGGGTACTTGACGAAGGTCTTGCCATTATCGGTGGACCAGGCAAGGCACTGGGTGGTCTCCCGTCCTGCCGACAGCCTGCTGATAGGCTCTGCGGTGTAGTAGAGAAGGATCACGTCTGTATCGCCCTGCTTCAGGCCCAGCAGATTGCGCTCATCCACGATGGCGCTGCCGGAGAACATCACGCCCAGCTCATCGGGGAAAAGGGCGGTCTCCTGCTCCTGCCAGCGGATGAGATCGGTGCTGGTGGCATGGCCCCAGTGCATGTTGCCCCAGACCGTATCGCAGGGGTTATGCTGGAAGAACATGTGGTAGGTGCCATTGGCGTACACCAGGCCGTTGGGGTCGTTGTTCCAGCCGTTTCGGGGCGTAAAATGCAGGAGCGGGCGCTCCTCCGCCGCCAGCGGCGCACGATGATCAAGGGCATCGGCCTGCTCGATGGCGGGCAGGGGCATACCCTCCGCCTCCACCGCCACCTCCATGCCATGGAAACGGCTCACGTCCACAAAGGCCCAGAGATCCGGCGCGTTGGCGGTCAGGCGCATGGTAAGGTCGTAGACCAGCTGCCCGGCTACGGTAAAAGAGACGCTTCTTTCCCCGGCGCTGCGGTCGATGGGAAAGACCAGATACCGCTTGGTGATGCGCATACAGATCCCCCTTCTGATAAAAACATACCAAATTACTATACCACCCAAGCGGGAGAGGTGTCAACGGATGAGGTGTTTATGCACGGTCGTTGCGTTTTTTCCTCCCGTTATGCTACAATACAGGCAACGGATCAACTGAACAGCCAATAAAGGAGGCGCCCTTACCATGTCCTTTTTGCAAAGCGAACTGGAACGGCTTTCCCTGCCCCGGCGGCCGGCGGATCGGCATGCGCTGATCGAGATGCTCACCACCCAGGAATACGGAGTCATCCCGCAGATGGAATGCAGCGCAGAAGCCCGTATCGTTGCGAAAGATGACCGTTTCTGTGCCGGAAAAGCCGCTCTCTTTACCGTAGAGCTGACCCTTACCCTGCCGGGCGGCAGCTTCACTTTTCCCATGTACCACACCGTGCCCAAGGGGCGGGAGCGCTACCCGCTTTTTGTGCTGGCCAATTTCTCGCCGGAGGTGCCGGATCAGTATTTCCCGGTGGAAGAGATCATCGATCGGGGGTATGGCGTGCTCTCTATGGGCTACAACGACGTTTCCAAAGATGCTGCCGACGACTATACCGACGGGCTTGGCAGGCTTTTGCGGCAGGAGGCCGAAAAGGCCAGCGTGCCCGCCGAGCAGCTGCCCGGCAAGATCGCCATCTGGGCGTGGACGCTCTCCCGCATGCTGGATTGGGCGCTTGCCCAGCCCGGTGTAACGGCGCAGCGCACTGCGGTGATCGGCCACTCCCGGCTGGGCAAGACCGCCCTTTTGGCCGGACTTATGGATGACCGCTTTGCCTGCGTCATCTCCAACGCCTCCGGGTGCAGCGGCGCTGCCATCACCCGGGGCAAGACCGGCGAGCATGTGAGCGATATTACCGATAAGTTCCCCTACTGGTTCTGCGATCACTACCGGCAGTATGCAAACGCAGAGGAAGCCATGCCCTTTGAGCAGGATTGGCTGCTGAGCGGCATTGCCCCAAGGCTCCTGTGCGTGAGCAGTGCCGAGGAGGATCTGTGGGCAGGCCCGGCCCATGAGTTTCTGGGCTGCGTTGCCGCCTCGCCCGCATGGGAGGCGCTGGGCCTTGCCGGGCTGGTCACCCCCGACCGCTACCCCCTGCCGGGCGAAGCGCTCCGGGAGGGCAGTATCGGTTACCACATCCGCCGGGGCACCCACTACCTGAGCCGGGAGGATTGGAACCGCTTCATGGATTTTCTGGATCACAAGGGCTGGCAGGTATGAGCGGGCAGGGAGGGAGCAGCATGGAGCCACTGTGGCTGGAATACTATTGCCACCCGGATTGCGAGCCCCTGAAAAACATCATGCGTCTGCCCCGGCAGGAAGCCTTTGCCCTCGCCAAAGCACTGGCGGATGCCCACCCGGAGACCACCGCCTTTTACCGCTTTGCCGACTTTGCCAACTACTACCCCCGGCGGCTCGTGACAGACAGAGCCATGCTTGGCAGGTTCCTTGCGCTGGGCGGCAGGCCCAAAAGCGAGCATCCCCTGTCGTTCGTGCTGGGCAGCAGCGATTATCTGCACCAATGGTTCGGCTCGGGAAAGGTGCTGCGCCTTCCCCTTTCGGCAGTGCCGGGGGATCTGCTTACCTTTACCCTGGGCGACAGCATGAGCACCCTGACCCGCGACGGTGAGCTGACCCTGCTCACCCTGCCCATGCTGGAGGCGGCGATGGCGCAGCACCCTGAAGGCGCAAAGGGCTGGCTGCGGGATGCACAGAAGACGCACACCTACATCGAAGCACAGCTGTGGGGCGACTTGGCCCTGCCGGAGGAACCGTTATGAAGAAACACCTGCTGCCGGAAGAGGGCAGCTTCTACAAAGCCAATCTGCATTGCCACTCCACCCTCTCCGACGGTCAGTTGACCCCCGTGGAGCTGAAGGCCCGCTACAAAAGCATGGGCTACTCCGTGCTGGCCATCACCGATCACGACATCATGGTGCCCCACCCGGAGCTGAACGATGAAGCCTTCCTTACCCTGACCGGCTACGAGCTGGAGGTGAACGAGGATACCCCCGCTCCCTGGGCCAACACCCGTACCTGCCACATGTGCTTCATTGCCCTTGAGGAAAAGAACCGCAAGCAGGTGTGCTGGCACCCGGAGAAATACCTGTTCGGGCATTCCCGGGAGCATGCAGACCTGATCTGCATCGACGAGGAGACCTCTCCCTACCTGCGCCGCTACTGCGGCGAAGGGGTGAGCGATATGATGCGCATCGGGCGGGAGAAGGGCTTCTTTGTTACCTACAACCACCCGGCCTGGAGCCTGGAGAGCTATCCGGAGTACATGAGCTACCACCATATGCACGCCATGGAGATCTGCAACTGGGGCTGCGTGTTGGAGGGCTACCACGAATACAGCCCCCGTGTGTACGATGATATGCTCCGGGGCGGCAAGCGCATCTTCTGCATCGGTGCGGATGACAACCACTCCACCGGTGATATGGGCGGTGCCTGGGTCATGCTCAAGGCAGACAGGCTGGAGTACCGCGCTGTGACCAAAGCGCTGGAGAGCGGGCATTTCTATGCCTCCCAGGGGCCGGAGATCCACAGCCTGTGGGTGGAGGATGGCTGCATCCATGTAAAGACCGGCCCGGCCCGGGAGATCGTCTTTACCACCGGCAGCCGAAACGCCCTGCGCCTTACTGCCCGGAAGGACGAACCCCTTACCGGCGGCAGCTTTGCCCTTGACCGGGGCATGAGCTATGTGCGGGTGACGGTGATTGACCCCGCAGGCCGCTGTGCCGACAGCAATGCTTATTTCTTGGATGAGATCCTATAAAAACAAGGAGAAATACTTATGAACACCGCGATCCTGACCATCGACGACATCCCCTCCCTCAACACCCCCGCCATTGTGGATTACCTGAACGAAAAGGGCATCACCGCAGTGATGTTCGCCACCGGCCAGCATCTGGAGAAGTACCCGGAAGCCGCCGAGTATGCCGTTAAGAACGGCATGATCGTGGGCAACCACAGCTACTCCCACCCGGCGTTTTCTTCCCTGAACCTTGAGGAGGCCCGCCGGGAGATCGAAGAGACCGAAAAGCTGCTGGATGCGCTCTACGCCCGCTGCGGCGTTCAGCGCCGGTACAAGCCCTTTCGCTTCCCTTACGGCGACAAGGGCGGCGAAAACACCCCTGCTCTCCAGCAGATGCTGAAGGAATACGGCATCCACAAGCTGGATGACCGCCACATCCCCTATGCATGGTGGAAGGAAAACGGGCTGGACAAGGCCATCGACACCTTCTGGACCTTCGACTTCGCCGAGTACCGCATGCACTCCGAGCCGGATTTCACCAAGGAGAGCATCTGGGCCCGGATGCACGACCCGGCACCCCAGAGCGGTGCGGTGCTGTTCCGGGAGGGCAACAGGCACATCCTTCTGCTGCACGCCCACGACGAGAGCGATGCCATTCTGCCCGGCTACTACCGGCTGTTCATCGATCATCTGCTGGAGGGCGGCATCACCTTTGATGTGCCCGAATTCTTGGAGGCATAACGAAAAAGCCCCGCCGGATCGCAAGCGCGTTTCGGCGGGGCTTTCTGCACCTTACAGGGTATTGAGGTCGTAGGGCGTGGTCTGGTAAACGAAATAGTTGAGCCAGTTGGAGAACAGCAGGTTGGCATGGCCCCGCCAGGTAACGTTTGGGGCCTTGGTATCGTCGTTGCCGGGGTAGTAGTTGGCGGGTACAGCGGTGCCCAGCCCGGCAGCCTTATCCCGCAGGTATTCGTTCTCCAGGGTGCGGGCATCGTACTCCGCATGGCCGGTGGCGAAGATATGCTTGCCCTCGGGGGCAGCGATCAGGAACACGCCCGCTTCTTCGGAGGAGGCCAGAACGCTCAGGCCCGGGGTGTTCTCCACATCCTCCCGGCGTACGGTGGTGTAGCGGGAGTGGGGCACCATAAAGACCTCGTCGAAGCCGCGGAGCAGAATGGCCCGGGGCTTATCCAGCGTGTGGGGATACACACCGAAGAGCTTCTCCGGCAGGTCGTGCTTCTTGATGCCGTAGTGGTAATACAGACCGGCCTGCGCGCCCCAGCAGATATGCAGGGTGGAATGCACATGGGTCTTGCTCCACTCCATGATGCGGCAAAGCTCCTCCCAGTAGTTGACCTCCTCAAAGGGCATCTGCTCCACCGGTGCGCCGGTGATGACCATGCCGTCGAAGTTCTGATCCTTCACATCGTCGAAGACCTTGTAGAAGGCCATCATGTGCTCTTCGGCGGTGTGGGTGGCTTTGTGGGTGGAGGTCTGCAAGAGGGTCAGCTCCACCTGCAGGGGCGTGTTGCCCAGCAGGCGGGCGAACTGGGTCTCGGTGGCGATCTTGGTGGGCATCAGATTCAGCAGGAGGATCTTCAGCGGACGGATATCCTGCGTAATGGCGCGGGTCTCGGTCATTACGAAGATGTTTTCCTCCTCCAGCGTGCGGGTGGCCGGAAGGGCGTTGGGGATCTTGATGGGCATGGATTAACCTCCGATCTGATCCAGCGCCTGCTTGATGTCGGCGATGATATCATCAATGTGCTCGATACCTACAGACATACGAACCAGATCCGGGCCGATGCCTGCATCCACCAGCTGCTGGTCGGTCAACTGGCGGTGGGTGGTGGAGGCGGGGTGCAGCACGCTGGTGCGGGCATCCGCCACGTGCACCACGATGGCAGCCATCTTCAGGCTGTCCATAAAGCGGGTGGCTGCCTCACGGCCGCCCTTTACGCCGAAGCTGACAACGCCGGAAGCACCCTTGGGCAGATACTTCTTGGCCAGAGCATGATCCGGGTTGGAGGGCAGCATGGGATAGTTGACCCAAGAGATGCGCTCATCGGCCTCCAGCATCTGGGCCACCTTCAGGGCGTTTTCGCAGTGGCGGTCCATGCGCACGGCCAGGCTCTCGATGTTGTTGTTGAGCAGGAACATGCCGATGGGGTTGGGGGTGCAGCCGAAGTCGCGCATCAGCTGTACGCGGGCCTTGGTGATGTAGGCCGCCTTGCCGAACTGCTCGGTGTAGCGCACGCCGTGGTAGCTCTCGTCCGGCTCGCACAGCTCGGGGTACTTGCCGTTATTCCAGTTGAAATTGCCGCTGTCGATAATGCAGCCGCCCACCACGCTGGCGTGGCCATCCAGATACTTGGTGGTGGAGTGGGTAACGATATCGGCACCAAACTCGAAGGGGCGGCACAGCACGGGGGTAGCAAAGGTGTTATCCACGATCAGCGGTACGCCGTGGCGGTGGGCCAGCTCGGCATAGGCTTCGATATCCAGCACGGTGAGGGCCGGGTTGGCGATGGTCTCGCCAAAGACCAGACGGGTGCGGTCGTCGAAGAGGGCATCCATTTCCTCGGCGCTCATCTCGGGGGTGATGAAGCGGGTCTCGATGCCCATGCGCTTCATGGTAACAGCAAACAGATTGAGGGTGCCGCCGTAGATGGTGGAGGAGGAAACGATATTATCGCCCGCAGAAGCGATGTTGAACACCGCCATCAGCGAGGCGGCCTGGCCGGAGGAGGTGAGCATGGCGCCCACGCCGCCCTCCATGGCAGCCAGCTTCTGTTCCACACAGGCGGTGGTGGGGTTGGAGATGCGGGTGTACATGTGGCCATCGGCGGTCAGGTCGAACAGCTGGCCGAGAAACTCGGAGCTTTCGTACTGGTAGGTAGTGCTCTGGTAAATGGGCAGAATACGGGGCTGGCCGTTCTCGGGCTTGTAGCCCTCCTGGAGCACCTTGGTCTCGATATGGGTATTTGCCATGGGGAAACCCCTCCTTGCATGGTAAAAAATCGGGATATTACCGTATACCATAACAGAAAGCGCCTCTGCCGTCAATGGTAGCGGCAGGGGCGCATCGTTCTTTTTTGGTTTGTTTTGCATCAGGCTTCTGCCTGCTGCTGAGCCAGAGCGATCAGCTCTCTTTCGGAGGCGATCTCCTGCTCGTGGGGATAGTTCTTTGCTGCCTTCTCAAACTCCTCCAGCGCCCATTCGGCGTTGGCGCTGTTCCCCTCTGCCAGAAGGGCATAGGCATAGGCGGTGCGGTGGATGGGCAGCTGGCCATTCATGACCTTCATGAACTTAAGCTGCTCTTTGGTCATCAGCTGCTGAGCAATCTCGCTTTCGCCCTCCAGCAGGTGGAGATAGATGCGGTCGTTCAGCAGCAGCTTGCGGAACATACCGGGCAGCTTTTCGGGTTCATCCGCCAGCATCTCATCCAGCCGGACAGCGCATTCCCCGAAGCGGTGCCCGTCCAGCAGGCGGTTGGCGCAAAGGATGGCAATGCCTGCAATGAGCACATTGCTGCGGCTTTCCTGCCCGGGCCAAACAAAGTATTCCGCAGGCATATCCTTCAGGCGCATGCCGTTGACGTTGAGCTTGTTGACCACCAGCTGGGTACGGAAGGCAGTCAGCGCCTCCGGTTCCTTGCCCAGATCCAGCGCATTTCTGCCGTCGTTGGCCTGTTCCATGGGCACGGGCAGACCGTTTGTCAAGGCAAACAACAGGCCCACGCAGGCAGCCGTCACCAGCAGCGCATGCACCAGCGTTCCGTCCTCGCAGAGGAAGGTGCAGCCAAAGCACACCACCGCCGCGATCAGATTGACGATCACGCCGCCCAGATTATAAAGCACATGGGGCATTTTGCCATCTATGATCGGCGGCGGATCCAGCAGGCACTGCCCGCCGGTACCACCCAGACGGAATTTGCGCACACGCCAGCCCTGCTCGTTTTTGAGAAGCATCAGGCTGCCCACGCGGAAGGAAACAAAGCCATAGCCGGTCAAAAGACCAAAGACCAGGTGTCCGGCCTCGTGGAGCACGATCTCCAGAAAAAAGATCACATACAATCCCACCAGCAATGCCAGCCAGATCAACAGCACCTGCCCATCGGTGGCATAGTTGAGCGAAGCGGTATCCATGGTCTGGACCATCAAAATACCAAAGAAAGCACCGAACAAAAGATAGCATGCCACCATGAGCCATTGGCCCCATGTGGCTCTTTTCTTTGCTTTTGCTGTCTGCTTATTCCTGTTCATATTCATCCTTCCTTCACCGAATCGTTATCAGCCGACTGTGCCGCTCCGGCGGGCTTCCCGGCTGCGTTTTCTTTGCTCCATAAAGGCAGGCAGCGCCTCCCGGCCCTCGGGCGTTACGGGGCGCACCCATCTGCCGGAATACATATGCCACTGCATGATGAAGAAACGGATGGGCTCGTCGATGTAGCAGCAAGCGAACACCGCCAGGAAGGGGGCCTTCAGCACCATGCCGGTCCAGTACACCGCAGGCAGCACCATCAGGTACATAAAGGTGATCTCCAGAATGGTGCCGGTAGCCGCATCACCAGCGGAGCGGTAGGTATCGTTCTGCGTCCAGTTGGCCATGCGGAACAGCGCCGCCAGGGAGTAGATGAGCAGCATACCGAAGCACAGACGGAAGCTCTCGCCACTCAGGCTCATGGCGCGGAGCAGGGGCGAATGCACGGCGATCAGGATCAGGCAGCCCAGCAGGATGAAGCTATCGCACAGGGGCACGATGCGCTTGGCACGCTGGTAAGCGGTATCCAGGTTGCCCGCGCCCACCTGCTGCCCCACCAGCACGGAGGCGGCGTTGGAAAAGCCTGCAAAGAACCCGATGATGAAGCCCTCCAGCGTGCGGAACACCGCCAGACCGGCGATGGCCTGCTCGGACTGTCGGCCCAGCACGATGTTCATCACAAAGGCACCCACGCCGATGAGCACCTCATTGCAGATGATGGGGAAGCACTTTTTCAGGTACTCCTTCAGGTTCTCAGCCTTCCAGCGGAAGTGACGGCTCACCCGAAGCAGATACGGATGCCTCTGCACCTTGGCAAAGAGCAGGATCACCGCTACATTCACCACCGCAGCAGCCACCGTAGCCAGTGCAGCGCCCCGCACGCCCAGGGCCGGGAAACCCCAATGGCCTTCGATCAGCAGCCAGTTGAGCGAGCAGTTGGTAAATACCGATGCAATGCCGCCGCACAGCGGGATGCGTACCCGGCCCGTGGTGCGCAGCAGCGCACTGCAGGCCATGGCATACACCTGCAGCGGGTAGGCAAAGCCCACGATGCGCAGGTAATCCACACCGATGTGCTGGATGCTGGTCTTATCGGTATACACCTGCATGATGGTACCGGGGAAGAGGATGGCCGCCAACCCGAACAGGAAGCCCACCAGCATCATAAAGCTGAGGGTGATGCCGTAGGAGCGGTTGATGCCATCATCGTCTCCAGCTCCGTAATACTGGGCAAAGAACAGCATGCCGCCGCCCACAAAGCCCCAATAACCGGTGAACATCAGGGAAGAGAACTGGGCGCAAAGACCCACAGCGCCTACCGTCAGCTCGCCCAGCGGGGCCAGCATCATGGTATCGATGGCGGTGCCGGTGGTGGTGAGCAGGTTTTGCAGCGCTACCGGCACGGCGATGGTCATCACGCTTTGGATGAACGCCTTCCAGGGGAAGCGTTCCTTCGCGAGAGTAGTCATAGAAGCATCAGTTTTCCTTTACGTAAATGGGGTACTCGTGGCCCTCGCGCATCATAACGGGGATGATGCCGATAGGCGCAGGCACGGTAACGGTCCGGCCGCCCTCGTAGACTTCGCCGGTGTAAGCATCCACCCAGCGGCAGCCATTGGGCAGGTAGATCTCCCGGGTCTCCGCGCCCGCCTCCATGATGGGGGCGATGAGCAGATCCGGGCCGAACATATAGGCATCCTCCACGCTCCAGCACTTTTCATCCTGCTGGAAGTCGTAGAACAGGGGACGCATGACCGGGGCACCGGTCTCGCTGGCATCCTTCATCAGCTGACGGATGTAGGGGCGCAGCCGCTCGCGAATGAACAGGTAGGGCTTCAGAAGCTCGTACACATCCTCGCCGAAGGACCACAGCTCGTTATCCTGACCGCTGGTGAGCTGGCGCACATTGTTGATGAACTCCTGCTCTCTTTCGTGCCAGGGGGAGCGCTCGCCATGCATACGGAACACCGGGCAGAATGCGCCCCACTGGAACCAGCGCACCAGCAGCTCCCGGAAGGCGGGGTCGCTGATATCGCCGCCGATGAAGCCGCCGATATCGCTGGTCCACCAGGGGATGCCCGCCATGGCCATGCTGAGGCCGGCCTGCAGCTGCTCCCGCATGGAGCGGAAGGAGGAGTAGATATCGCCCGACCAGGTAAGGGTAGCATACTTCTGGCTGCCGGCCCATGCGCAGCGCACCAGACTCATGATATCCTTCTCCCCTACCTGCTTGAGGCCCTCATAGAAGCCCTTGGCATAGCCCACAGGGTAGGTATTGGTGCAGCTGAGGGCAGGGCCTGCCCAGTAGCGGTAGTTATCGAAATCGTAGGGGCCGTACTCCGGCTCGGCTTCATCCAGCCAGAAGCAGCGGATGCCCTTATCGTAGTAGTTCTCCTTGCAGCGCTCCCAGACGAACTTCTGGGCACCGGGATGGGTGGCATCGTAGAAGACGGTGTTGCCCATCCAGGTCATGTGCAGGTTGCTGCCACGGTCGGCGCTGACCAGATAGCCCTTGGAGGCCATCTTGCCGAAGTTTTCGCTGCGCTCGTCGATGGTGGGCCACACGGAGACCACCGGCTCGATGCCCATCTCCCGCAGCTCACGCACCATGCCTTCGGGGTCGGGCCAATCGCGGGGCTCAAACTTGAAATCTCCCTGCATGGTCCAGTGGAAGAAGTCCACCACGATCACATCCAGCGGCAGGCCGCGGCGCTTGTGCTCACGGGCAACGGCCATCAGCTCGTCCTGGGTGCGGTAGCGCAGCTTGCACTGCCAGTAGCCCATGCCGTATTCGGGCATCATGGGGGTGCGGCCGGTGGCAAAGGTGTACTGCTTTTCGATCTCGGCAGGGCTGTCGCCTGCGGTGATGAAGTAATCCAGCTTCTTGGTGCGCTTTGCCGTCCATTCGGTCTTGTTGGTGCCGAAGGTGGCGGTGCCGATGGCCGGGTTGTTCCACAGGAAGCCGTAGCCGCGGCTGGAAACATAGAAGG
>SVGN01000017.1 GCA_015056315.1 Clostridiales bacterium | reverse complement strand
CACCTGAACTTCCACCTGATCACCCCCAAGCGACGATACCGCGCGGAAGCAGAGCAGCAGATCAAGGAAGCCGGTTGCCGTACCCGCAGCGACAGCATCCGCATGGTGGAAACCATCTTCACCGCATCCCACGAGTTCTTCAAAGACAAAAACATCGAGGAAATCCGGGCTTTCTTTCAGGAAGCGCTGGACTTTCTCAGCAAACATCAGGCGAAGGAGACCATGATCTCCGCAGTGGTGCATATGGACGAGCGAACGCCCCATATGCACCTTTGTTTTGTTCCGCTGACCCCCGACAAGCGGCTCAGCGCCAAGGACATCATCGGCAACAGGAAGCAGCTGTGCCGCTGGCAGGACCTGTTCTGGGAGCATATGTCCAAGAAATACCCGGAGCTGGAGCGGGGCGAAAGCGCCAGCGAAACCGGTCGCAGACACATCCCCACCAGCGTATACAAGCAGATGTCCCGCCTGACCAAAAAGCGCAAACGGCTGGAAATGCTGCTCAGCGACACCAATGTGCTCAATCTGAAAAGCCGGAAGCAGGAGATCAGCCAGGCGCTGGACAGCTATCTTCCCGATGTTTGGCAGATGGCAGCCACCATGAAGAAATACGATGCCGCTTTCCGCGAAGCCGAGGCACTGGAAGCAGAGAACGAAGCGCTGCTGAAGGAACTGGAAGCCGCCAAGAAGGGCAGCGTGATGGAGAAGCTGCAGCAGGCAAAGATGCGCAAGGATTACCAGGAAGCGGTTGCGCTGCTGGAGAGGATCCCGGCGGATGTGCTCAGGGAGTACACGAATATCGGGCCGAAGAAAACGGTCACGCTGGAATAAGGAGGGCATTGGATGGCGAGACCCAAAAAGTATATAAACAGATCTCCTTATCCTGACTACGCGATTGAAGCGATTGCCCGCAGCGTATGGCCAGATATCAAAGCTTGCTTTATGAGTGAAGAAGGGCAGAGGGAATTCGCAGAATGGAAGAAAGAACAGGAGAAGAAAAAGAAAGATAAATAATCAGCAGGGCATCGTACCGTGTGGACGATGCCCTGCGCTTTTTGCTGTACTTAAGGATTGATAAACATAAGATGATGAGAAGGCGTTTTGGCTTTTGACATGCGACTTTGTTTGGGGTAAAATAGCCATAGTGCATGGAAAAGAGAAATTAAGTAATGTCTCGGAGGCTTTATAAGAATGAAAGATTATGATAATCCAGTGGTTCTCAGTTATTGCCACCCAATGAGATTGATTACTAAGCCGCAGGAAAAAGTTACATTCTCGCTTGATGAGATCAATAAATGTTCGTATAACAATTATTTGCTATGTAGAATTGTTGGCTCGATTGAGAATACATATCGAGGGACAAAGGTAACATATTTGGTATGTGGAGATGGAGCCCTTGCTATTGGGAAGGAACACAACTTGACGATTAATCAGTTGCTTTTGCACTATAATGATTTGTTATGTAAGCTTCTTTTTGGAGGAGTTGATGTTGAGGGTATTACGTCAAAAGACATAGCAACTGGATATGTGAAAGATGAAAAAATGGTTTGGCCCGTCAATTTTGGTCACAGTTACAATAGTCATTTGCATGCCTGTATAAGAATGAAATTGACAACGTCGTTTGATGCGATTGTTCTGCACGGTGCGTCTGAATCATCTATATCCATATCGGAGTTTCGTAAGTCTTTGCTTGATGGGACGGAGATTACAGATAGTACAAGCAATTTGAGCACGTATCATTTGATACAGGGTATTACAGAAATGAAATATGGCAACTGGTCCTCTGCGGTAACAAATCTTTGGATAGTTGCAGAACAGATTACAGATTGCCTTTGGGAAAGGGAGTATGTAAACTGTGAAACTCGTGATCCAGAAATAAGTGGAAGAAGACAGACACTATTGCAGGATCATCGGACATATAGCGCCTCGGTGAAACAGGAGTTGCTATATCAGATAGGGCTTCTTCCCAAGGAAACATATAGGAGAATATACAGGATTCGCAAAGCAAGAAATAAATTGATACATGAAGGAATAATGGTCGAGAAGGAAGATGCGCATCAATTGTATCAGGCAATAGATGAGTTACTTGGCATTGTTATAAACAACAAAGGGAAATCAATTATGCCAACGCTTCGTCCGTTTAGAGTATAGATGAGTTGAGATTGAACATGAAAAGGGTATCGTACCATGTGGACGATGCCCTGCGCTTTTTATTGCTTCTGCTTTTCATAGTAGTGGCTGAGTCTTGCCAGATCCTCGTTGCTGAAATAAACAAATAATCCGAACCCATTTCCTATCAGGAAAAAGCGGTTCGGATTATATGCGTTTGGTACACCATCAGGGACTCGAACCCTGGACACCCTGATTAAGAGTCAGGTGCTCTACCAACTGAGCTAATGGTGCATGCGGTGTGTTTCAACCAGCAAAAGATATTATACACCGTTTCGTTTGAATGTCAACCCTTTTTTTCAAAAAAATCCGCAGAATGAAGAAGTACCCGAAAAAACAATGCTTGCAGCCGCAAAACTGTGGCTGGGCTGGTGCTCTTCCAGACTGTCTGCCCAAGCAAAACCGAAGCCGATGGGGAGCAGCGGCCCCCTGCAAGGTTGCCAAAGCGGCGCGGGGTATGGTAAAATCAGCCGCAGGCAGGGCGTAATGCCCTGCACAGAAAGAGGCGATCTCCCCATGAGCGAGCAGCTCCATACCCCCATCCGGCAGGTGCTTTGGGATTGGAACGGCACCCTGTTGGACGACCTTTGGTACGCCATCGGTGTGCGCAACCGGGTCTTTCCCACCTTCGGTCTGCCCACCATCGACTCTCTGGAGGCATACTACCGCCAGTTCACCTTCCCGGTACGGCTGTATTACGAGCGGGCAGGCGTTACAGATGCCAACTTCGTTCAGGTGGCCAATGCCTGGATGGATGAATACGTCCGGGGCTGTAAGGAGATCCCCCTGCACGAGGATGCGACAATTGTCGTTGAGGCCTTCAGGGCTGCCGGGATCCGTCAGGTGGTGCTTTCCGCCAGCAAGCTGGATATCCTTACCCGGCAGCTGAGCTACTACCCCGCGCTGGAGGGCCGCTTCGACCATGTGCTGGGCCTTTCGGATATCTACGCCCGCAGCAAGGAGGCCATCGGCTGCGCATATCTGGAGAAATGCGGCATTCCGGCCCAGCAGTGCGTTATGCTGGGCGATACCCTCCACGATGCGGATGTGGCCAAAGCCATGGGCACCCAGTGCATCCTTGTGGCGCGTGGCCACCAGAGCCGCAGCGTGCTGGAGGGGGCAGGCGTGCCTGTGTGCGGCAGCCTTACCGAGGCAATGCAATTGGTGCTCGGTTGAAGCCGGAATAAGATACAAAACAAGACCGCCTGTCCAAAAACGGGCGGTCTTGTTTTGTGCTGGGTCTACTTGGTACTGTCTGCTTCGTTGGTAAGCCCCAGCACATAATCGGCGCTTACGCCGTAATACAGGCAAAGAGTGATCAGGTGATGGATGGGCAGTGCATTTACGCCGTTTTCATAGCGGGAATATACCTGCTGCGTGGTTTCCAGGATCTTGGCGACATCTGCTTGCTTCAGGCCCCGGTGTTGACGAAGCTCCCTTATTTTGTCGCAATACGTTTCCACAGCGAGTCTTCCTTCCTGCCAAGTATGGCTAAGATCAACTTTATTATACAGGAAATGGAAACACAATGCAACATTATTTGGATGCATTTCCAAATGAAATACACTGTAAGAACACAAAATACGATTATTTGTTGGAAATGGCATAAAATGGAATCGAATAAGATTGCAAAAAAGTGAATAAAATACCATTGAGAGAAACAGGCAGAAGGAGAGGAATGACTGCTGTGCAAAGAAGCAAGGAACGTACCAATTGGAAAGGGCTGCTGGTCTGTCTTGCGATCCCTGTTTTGGTGGGAGCGGTGTCGGCGCTGGTCTCAAGAGCCGGTATGGAGCGGTTCGCACAGGTGCAGAAGCCTCCGCTTTCGCCGCCGGAATGGCTTTTTCCCGTTGCGTGGACGCTCCTGTACCTGATGATGGGCTATGCCTCCTATGTGGTGTGGCGTTCGCCTGCGGAGAAGCAACGCATCGATCGGGCGCTTCGATGGTACGGTGCACAGCTCTGCGCCAATTTCTGGTGGAGCCCGCTGTTCTTCAGCTGGAGCTTGTACCTGCCCGCCCTTGGCTGGCTCATATTGATGCTGGTGCTGGTGGTGGTAACGCTGGTCTGCTTTTGGCGCATCGAGCGCAGGGCGGGGCTTTTGCTGGTGCCCTATCTGTGCTGGCTGGTGTTTGCGGGCTATCTCAATGCGGGCGTGTGGCTCCTGAACCGATAGGGAAAACAGCAACAAACCGGCAAAGCGGAACGCAGTTGGGCCAAACCGAAAGGTTTGGCTTGTTTGCGTATGTAAAATATGTTAATATGGAGAAAACAAAAGCAAAATCATTTTCCATAAGCACGAAAGGAGACTATTATGACTTTTACCGATTTCCATTATTTCTCCGATGCTCTGGGGGTGCAGGTGTCTGTTCATGTGCTGCTGCCCACCATGGAGGTGCTGAACCAGAAAAAGAGCAAACTGCCCTGCCTGTACCTGCTCCACGGCCTCAGCGACGACCACACCATGTGGATGCGCCAGACCCGTCTGGAGTTTTACGCCCGTAAGTACCGCACCGCCATCGTGATGCCCGCCGTCAACCGTTCCTTCTATACCGATATGGCGCAGGGTGCCAAATACTTCACCTTTGTATCCGAAGAGCTGCCCCAGGTGATGGAACGTTATTTCCCCATCAGCAGCGAGCGGAAGGATCGCTTTGCCGCGGGCCTGTCCATGGGCGGCTACGGTGCCATGAAGCTGGGCCTGCGCTGCCCGGATCGCTACGCAGCCGTAGCCAGCTTCTCCGGCGCGCTGGAGATGGAAAAGAGCTGGCAGGACAGCCGCCGCGGCGACGATTTTCTGCGGGAGCTGGATACGGTCTTTGGCGGCGAAAAGGCCATGAAGAACAGCGATAACAACCTGGCCCGTCTGGCCCGCAGGCTGGCCAAGACCCCCGAAGCCGCGCCCAGGATCTACGTTGCCTGCGGCACGGAGGATTTCCTCTTCGAGGCCAACAACAGCTTTGTAAAGAGCTTTGGCAAGAAGCTGGGCATCGAGTACTTTACCGAACCCGGTGCTCATACCTGGGATTTCTGGGATAAGCACATCGAAAAGGCACTGGAGTGGTTCCGCCTGCCGGAGGCTGAAAACGTATGGTAAAGAAGACCACAGCCATGGAGCGGCTGCTGAAGGAAGGCTTTTTCGAAAGCAAGGAGGCAGCCCTGCCGTACTTGATGAGCGGCGCGGTCACCTGCGGGGCCACGCCGGTGCGCACCGGCGGCCAGATCGTGCCGCTGGATCTGCCCATGAACGTAAAGGGCCTGAACGAGAAATATGTGGGCAAGGGCGGCTATAAGCTGGAGGGTGCCATTGCCGATTTCGGCATCGATGTAACGGGCCGTATCTGCATCGATGCAGGGGCCTGCACCGGCGGCTTTACCGATTGCCTGCGCCAGCACGGTGCCGGGCTGGTCTATGCGGTGGAGGTGGGCTTCGGTCAGCTGGCCGGCAGCCTGATGCAGGACCGAACCATCGTTAATCTGGAAAAGACCAACATCGGCGATGAAAAGCTCCTTACTCTCGACCCCAAGCCCGATCTGGGAAGCGTGGATCTGAGCTACCTTTCGCTGGTAAAGGCGGTGCCCCAGTTCCGTGCCATCATGCACGACGAGGGCGAATTGATGTGCCTGGTTAAGCCCCTGTTCGAGATCGATGATGCCAATGCCCGCCGCACCGGCGAGATCGGTCAGGAGGCGTATCTGCCGCTGCTGCTCAAGCTGGTCGAGGAACTGAACGCCCAGCCTCACACCTGGGTGGATGGGGTCACCCACAGCCCGGTGACCGGTAACAACGGCACCCATGAGTTCTTCCTGCATGTATGCTTCGGTACTCCCTCCGTTGTGCCCGATCTGGCACAGGCCTGCGAGGATGCCGTGGAGCGCGCCGTACAGCTGGAAAAATACCACAAGCGCTGAGGCTTCAAAGCCCAAAGAAAAGATTGTAAAATTTTTTGCCGCATCCGGGAAGAAACAGCAGAGCTGTTTCGTTACATAAGTAACAAGGATCAACACACAAGGGGGTCTTGCTATGAAGCAGGTATTCAAAAAGCGGATCATGATCGTATTGGCGCTGGTGCTGTGTCTGGCTACCGTCAGCAGCGCAAGCGCGGCCGGCTTTGGCCTTGTCAACGGTACCAAATCTCTGAATCTGCGCTACATGGCCACCGTCTCCAGCACCCGGCTGGGTTCCTACCCCAGCGGTACCTGGCTGGAGCTTGGCAACAGCGAAAACAACTTCTATCAGGTGGTAACGCCCGATCGGAAGTCCGGCTACATGAGCAAGAACTACATCCTTACCGATACCGCCATGCAGCGCACGGTGCGCATCGCCACTGTGAACAATGCCAACGGCGGCGCATACCTCAACTTCCGCCAGCAGCCCAACTATTCCGCTCCCATCCACGGTGTGCTCTACAACGGCACGCCCCTGCTGGTGATCGGCGAGCAGAACGGCTGGTACCATGTGCAGCTCAACGGCAAGACCGGCTACGTTCGCAGCGAGTATGTGAATGTGAGCTACATGGTCGGCTCCAGCGAGGTGGCTACCGTCAAGACCGCCAACGGCGGCGCACTGAATATGCGTTTCGGACCCGGCAAGCAGTATGCCGTCGTCCGTCAGGTGGCCAACAACCAGCATGTAATGGTGCTGGGCAAGGGCAGCGGCTGGTGGTATGTGGCTGCCAACGGCTATGTGGGCTTCGTAGATGCCGCCTTCCTCAAGACCGGCCTCACCCCTGCGCCCGAACCCAAGCCCTCCACCGGCAGCACGGGCAGCAGCTCCGGCAATACCGGCAGCTCCTCCACCACCATCAACCGCCCCTATGCGGTGGTCAATAACCCCAAGGCTACCCAGGCGCTGAACCTGCGCCAGTTCCCCACCACCGCTGCGGCTGTGCTGCGCAAGCTGTACAACGGCACCGAGCTGTGGGTCACCGAATACGGTACCGAATGGTGCGCTGTCACCATGAAGGATACCGGCATTTCCGGCTATGTTATGACCAGATACATCTCCCTGCTCAATCTGCCCAGTGCTGCCACCCGCACGGTGGTGCACCCCAGCGGCAGCTATGTGAACCTCCGCCAGGGCCAGAGCCTCTCCTCCAGCGTGCTCATGCGCGTGCCTCACGGCCAGCAGGTGAGCATCCTGAGCGTTGGCTCCGAATGGTGCAAGGTGAGCTATCAGGGCGTGCAGGGTTACATGCTGGCCTGGTTCCTTAAGTAAAGCCTGCGAAAGCCCGCACACAGGGTGCTGAGCAGCAGCATGCAGAGCAGCTCCAGCCCCGCAACATAAACGCCGTACCCGTGGCGTATGAGCCATGCAAGCGGTGTGCCCGAAGGGGCTGCCCGTAAAAACAAATAATTGCTGCCGGTCAGGCTGTTCACGCAGGCTGCCGCCAGCATCAGGCCGTTGCCAAGCAAAAGGCTCCTTCTTGGGTCGCTGGGCAGCGGCCTTTTCTGTGCCAGAAGAAACACGCCCACCGCCGGGATCAGCGCATGCAGGCGAACAAAAGCCATGCGCATCAGCACCGGGCGGGAGCATTCTGTCACTGCCGGAAACACCAGCGCCAGCAGAGCGCCGGGCATGCCCAGCAGCACAAGAAAGTGGAAGCCTGTACTGCTGTAGGTAAAGCACAGCCCTATGGCCACCAGTGCAGAAAAACCACACAGGTGGAGCGGCAGAGCGTTTTGGAGGGTGAGCAGCCCATCCAGCCGCAAAAGCCACAGCTGGCTCGCCATGGCGCTGGTCAGCCCAAGGGCCAGCACGAGAGCTGTCTGCCTGCGCCAATACCTTGCCCCGTAGCAGCCCAGGGTACACCAGAGAACGGTCTCAGCCAGCTGCAGCATGCTTCCTGCCCCCCCTCAACAGCCTTCCTGCCTCTTACCATGCCGCAGCCCCCGCCCCGCCATACCGCTGTTTGACGGTTTCGGCAAAACCCGCTACAATATGGATAGAAGTAAGGATGAAAAAGGAGGGAGAGATATGGAGCACATGCCCCAATGGCCCGAGGAGATGACGCAGCTGATCCACGGCTTTGTGGATCTCCGCTGCCGCTATCAGGCAGCGCTGACCGAGGTAAAGACCAAGCTGGATATCCTCAATGAGGAGTTCCGGGTGCGTTACTCCCGCAACCCGATCCATCATATGGAGAGCCGTATCAAGTCGCCGGAGAGCATTGCCCGCAAGCTGATGGCCAAGGGCTTTGCCCCCACCCCGGAGAATGCGGTGGCGCAGCTGCACGATCTGGCCGGTGTACGGGTGGTCTGCGCCTACCGGGATGATGTTTACACCATTGCAAAACTGCTCACCTCTCAGGATGATATACGGCTCCTGCGCACCCGGGATTATATCCGGGAGCCCAAGCCCAACGGCTATCGCAGCCTGCACCTGATCGTGGAGATACCGGTGTTTCTTTCCACCGGCAAGCAGTATCTGCCGGTGGAGGTGCAGATCCGCACCATCGCCATGGATTTCTGGGCCAGCCTGGAGCACCGCATCCGCTACAAGGTGGAGTTTCAGGTGCCGGAGGATCTGAACCGGGAGTTGTTCGATGCCGCCCAGCGCATTGCGCAGGTGGATGAGGATATGCAGCGCATCCACGACCGGATGGTGGTGCTGGCGGAGCAAAGCGGCGTGGATACCGTCAACGACCCACCCCAACCGGAATGGGATGAATAGTATATTGCCTCCCTGTGCAAGCTACAGCACAGGGAGGCGATCTTTGATGATGGGCTTTTTGTTTGCGGTCATTGCCGGTGCGGCCATGAGCGTGCAGGGTGTGATGAATACCCGCCTGCAGGAGCAGGTGGGCCTGTGGGAGGCCAACGCCTATACCCAGGGCACAGCGCTGCTTCTGTCGCTGGTGGTGCTGTGGTTCTTCGGCAACGGCGATCTTTCCAAGCTGGGCAGTGTGCCCAAGGGGTACCTGCTCAGCGGCGCGCTGGGGCTGGTGATCACCGTAACGGTCATGCTCTCCATCAAGGGCCTCAGCCCCACGGTGGCGGTCTCCACCATCCTGATCGCTCAATTGCTGGTGGCTGCCATGATCGACGGCTTCGGCTGGATGGGGCAAGAAAAAACCAGCATGAATGCAAAACAGTTCATAGGCCTTGCGCTCATGCTGGGCGGTGTGGTGGTATTCAAGTGGAAGTAGGGGAGGGGCTTACTGAGCGGTCTCGTAGCCCAGAATGCCGTTCGTCAGGTTGCTCAGCTCGGTAATGGCTTCTGCCAGCGCATTGAGCGAGTCGTTCACCTTCTGGCCGCTGGCCAGCTTGGCATCGTAGGTATCCAGAATGGTGTACAGGTTGTCGAATACAGATTGCGCATACAGCCTGCCCACCTCGCCATACATGCTCACGTTCAGCTCGTTGATCAGCTCCACGCCGTGTACGTACTGCCGGATCCTTGCCAGCTCGATGGTGGTGCTGCTGGCACCCAAACGGCTGAGCCGGTTGGTGGATGCTGCGGCAAGCTGTACCTCGCTGCGCAGCTTGGCATTGCGTTGGCTGGCAAAGTTGTTCTGGTCTACGCCGCCAACGCCGGAAAAACGGAAGAGCAAAAACGCCGCCAGCAGTACGCCGATCACGATCAGGATCGGTACCCAGGGGCTGGTGGAGCGGGTATTGCGGAACTGATACCCCTGCTTCTTTCGGTTGCCGCGATAGTGGATCATCCGGGTAGCCTCCTTGCGGCCCTGCTTTGGCCGCTGATACTGAGAACAGGGACATTATACCATAACAGCCCCGAAATGCAAATTTCTGTTCCCCTCGCAAGGCAGAAGGGCAAAGAAGCCCGGCAGAGCGCAGTGCTCCGCCGGGCTTTTGCAGATACAGATCCTGTTAAGCTCCAAAAGGAAAGGTTATGCCAGCCGGAGCCTGTAGCCGCACTTGTATACGGTCTCGATGTACTCGCAGCCCAGCTTCTTGCGCAGGCGCTGCACATGCACATCCACCGTGCGGGTCTCGCCGATGCTCTGGTAACCCCAGGCCTTGCGCAAAAGCTGCTCGCGGCTCACGGGGGTGTCTGGTTTCTCCATCAGGGCCAGCAGAAGCGCCATTTCCTGCGCGGTAAGCTCTACACGGCGGCCGTCCAGCATGGCAACGCGCTCTTCTTCGTCCACCTGCAGGGCTCTGCCGGTGGGCTGGGTGCCGCCGAGGGCTGTCAGCTTGCTGCGAAGCTGCTTGGCCTGCAAGGGCAGGGTGGCAACATCGCAGTTGCCTGCGTACAGCGCCTTCAGGTGGTCGTGGGCAGAGGCATGCTTGTCTGCGGTCAAAAACAGTACAGGCAGGCCCTGCTTGCGGCACTCATCCAGCAGGGGGCGGCAGAGGCTCCAACGCATACGGGCGTCCATCACCACCATCAGGGGCATATCATCCTCGGGTACGGCGGCAAAATCGTCCGTTTCGCTCATCGTGCAGAGTTCGTAGTCTTCCTTCTTCAAAAGCTCCTGGATCTTTCGTGTAATCTGCTCGTTGGGTTCCCAAATCAGTAACCTGGTCATGTGATCACCTCTGCCTATCCAACGAATCATCCCGGCGTTTTCTTCCGCAATTTGTGAACAAATTGTAACGAAATGTGAAGATGGGAAATAAACGCCTGCGGGCCTTGCAGCCAAACAAAAAGAAGGGCTGCCGCATCCGTTTGCGGCAACCCTTCTTCGACCTTTTTTTCATTACAGGCTGTACAGGCTCACGCTGGTCTCCCCGTCGATGCCCTCCACCTTTACCAGCACCTTTTCGGTCTTGGCGGTGGGAATGTTCTTGCCCACAAAATCGGGCCGTATGGGCAGCTCACGGTGGCCACGGTCTATCAGCACCGCCAACTGGATCGCCTTGGGGCGGCCCTGCCGGAAGATGGCCTCAATGGCAGCGCGCACGGTGCGCCCGGTGTGGAGCACATCATCCACCAGAATAACGGTGGTCTCCTCCAGCCTGCAGGGGATGCTGCAGGTGGCAGCGGCCTCCGGGGCAGCGGGGGTTTCCCGGTCATCCCGGTAGTGGGAGATGTCGATGTACCCGACAGGGATCTCCGCCCCCTCGAAGCGACGCAGGTTCTCGCTGAGCATCATGGCCAGCGGCACGCCTCTGCGCTTGATGCCCAGCAGGCAAAGCCCTTCGGTGCCGTGGTTCTTTTCGATGATCTCATGGGTGAGCCGGGCCATGGTGCGGTGGATCTGTGCGCCATCCATCAACAGGGATTTGTATTCCAAGGGGACTGCCTCCCTTTCTGGGTGTTATGCCTGACAGACCGTCAGCAGGATCACTTCGGCTGCGCCTGCCTCCAGCAGGGCTTTGCTGCATGCGCAGGCAGTAGCGCCGGTGGTGAGTACATCATCCACCAGCAGGATCCGCAGCCCGGCAGCCAGCGGGGTCGCGGTAAAGGCGCCCTCCATTGCCTCCTTGCGCTGGGCGCGGGAGCGTCTGGTCTGGGAGCCCATTTTCTTGATACGGAACAGAAGGTCGTTGCGTACGGTGCTCTGCCAGTGAAAGGCTACCGCATCCGCCAGCAATTGCGCCTGATTGTAGCCACGGGCGGCCAGCTTATCCGGGTGCATGGGCACGGGAACGATGGCATCCCAGCAGCATCGGCCAAGAGTGCGGAGCAATGCGTCGCTCATGTACAGCCCAAGCAGCGGAGCGATGGTGGCATTGCTCTTGTACTTGAGGGTGTGGATCAGCTTTTTGGCGGCTCCTGTGTGGCTGAAGGCGCTGATGCACAGCCTGATGGGCTCATGCCGGGAGAGCTGCTCCGGCAGCTCAAGGGCGCAGCGGTTCAGCTTTTCTTCGCAGAATTCGCAGATGATGTGCTCCCCGCCCACCAGATACCGATTGCATAGCGGGCAGATCAGGTCGTAGGGGAAGAGCAGATCCTCCAGCACCTCTTTGGCTCGTGCATACCATAATGCCAAGCGGCTCCGGCTTTCCTCCGGGGTGCTCATTGCAGCAGGGTGCTAACGGGCGTGTATTCCAGGCCGAGGCTCTTGGCAACGTTCTGGTTGGTGCACTTGTGGTCATAGATGTTGATGCCGTTGGCAAGGCCCGCATCCATTTTGGCGGCGGCCTCCAGGCCGTGGTCGGCCATCAGCATACCGTAGCGGAACGTGCTGTTGGAAAGGGCGATCGTGGAGGTGTAGGGCACAGCGCCGGGCATGTTGCCCACGCAGTAGTGTACAACGCCCTCCTCGATGAATACGGGATCATCGTGGGTGGTGGTGTGGGAGGATTCGCAGCAGCCGCCCTGGTCGATGGCGATATCCACGATCACGGCGCCCTTCTTCATCAGCTTCAGGTGCTCGCGGCGGATCAGCTTGGGCGTGGAGCCGCCGGGGATCAGCACGGAGCCGATGACCAGATCCGCATCGGCAAGGCACTTGCGAATGTTGGCATCGGTGCTGTAGAGGGTGGTAACGGAAGCGCCGAACACATCCTCCAGGTAGCTGAGGCGGTTCAGGTTGATATCCAGCAGGGTCACCTGGGCATCCATGCCCACGGCAGCCTTGGCCGCATAGGTACCGGCAATGCCGCCGCCGATGATGGCGATCTTGCCGCGCTCCACGCCGGGCACACCGCCCAGCAGCAGGCCGCGGCCGCCGAAGCTGCGCTCCAGATACTTGGCACCCTCCTGGATGCTCAGGCGGCCCGCCACCTGGCTCATGGGGCGCAGGCAGGGCAGGTTGCCCTCCTTGTCGGTAATGGTCTCGTAGGCCACGGCCTTAACGCCGCGGGCGATGAGCGCTGCAGCCAGGTCGGGGTTGGGGGCCAGGTGCAGGTAGGTGAACAGGATCTGGCCCTCCCGCAGCAGGTGATACTCGCAGGGCTCCGGCTCCTTTACCTTTACGATCATATCGGCGGTGGCGTACACCTCGGCAGCGGTCTCGGTAACGATGCCGCCCGCATTGCGGTAGTCGTCATCGCTGAAGCCGCAACCCTCGCCTGCGTGGGTCTCCACATATACGGTGTGGCCCTTGGCTACGTAAGCGGATACGTTATCCGGGGTAAGGCCCACGCGGTACTCGTGGTTTTTCAGTTCTTTGGTGGTTCCGACGATCATGGGGGATCACTCCTTGCAAAAATTCGGGTATATCGAAAGGATCGGCATATGCTGCCGGTGATTCGCTGCTTACCAGATGGGGCTGAGCCAGTGGGCGAAGGCCTTCTCCTGCCCGCGCACGATGCGCTCGTACATAGCAGCCAGGCGGCAGGTGATGGGGTTCTCACCGGGGGTTTCGTACCCATCGATGGCGGTGACGGGGGTAATGCCCATGGCGGAGCCGCAGAGGAAGGCTTCCTCGCACAGGTACAGCTCGGTACGGTCCACCGAGCGCTCCACCGCAGGGATGCCCAGCGCTTCTGCCATGCACAGCACCGTATCCCGGGTGATGCTCTCCAGCACGCTGTCGGTCAGGCTGGGGGTGATGAGCACCCCATCCCGCACCAGAAACAGGCAGGAGCCGGGGCCTTCCGCCACCTTGCCCCGGTCGCCCAGGAAGATGGTGGTATCGTAGCCGTTGCGCAGCGCCTCCAGCTGGGCCATGCGGCTGTTGATGTAGTTGGCACCGCACTTGATGCGTGGGGAGAGGCTGTTGTCGCTGATGCGCTGCCAGGAGGCCACGCAGCAGCGCAGGCCGGTCTTGTTGTACTCGGCGCTGGTGTGCTTCTTGGGGATGGGCGCAATGAACATGCCCACCTCCAGCCTGGTGGTCCAGGAGCCGAAGCCGTCTGCAAAGAGGGTCTGCCTGACGGCGATATCCTCTTTGTATTCGTTGGCGCGCACCACCTCGATCAGGGCATCGGTGAGCTGACGGCGGGTGTAGGGGCAGTGCAGCTGCAAAAGCCGCGCGCTCCGCTCCAGCCGCTTGTAGTGATCCTCCAGCCGGAAGGCGTAGAGCTGCTCATCCTCCTCGCTCCAATAGCAGCGGATGCCCTCAAACACGTTGAGACCGAACTGGGCGGTGGGGGAAAGCACATTGATCTTTGCATCGTTCACGTTCATCACCTGGCCGTTGAGCCAGATGGAGCGGTTGCTTACATCGGTAGCCATGGTCGGTTCCTCCTTTGCTCCGCCGTGGGGGAGATTCAGAAGCTGTAGGTGGCAAACAGATCCTCAAAGACCTCGGGCCGCTTTACCTGACGGGTCTGGCCCCCTGCCATATCCACCACCGCGAAATTGGGCAGTATGAAGGGCGGCTTCAGTACCACGGAATAGGAGCCCACATTGCCAAAGAGCAGATAATCGCCCTTGGCCAGCGGGCCGGTGTAGCCCTTGTAGAGGTAGTCCGATTCGATACAGGTGAAGCCTCCCACCCAAAGCCCGTTGTAGGCGGCGGTCTCATTACCGCAGTGCAGTACCGTAAGGGGCGGGTTCTTGCCGTTGAGGGTGGGGTTGATGTTGTACACGCTGCCCAGCACCGTGGCAATGGCCTGACCCCGGATCTGCTTGATGCTCTGTACCTTGCAGGCAAAGTGCATCACATCGCCGGAAAGGGCGCTGCCCGGCTCAATGAGCAGCAGGGGCCGCTGTGCCTCGGGCACATTTCTGTAGAAGGCGGCAAAGGGCTCGGCGGCAGCCTCTGCGTATTCTTCGTAGGTGGGGATGGGGGAGTTGAACTGGGCCTTCAGGCTGTCGTGCATCTTGCCGAACAGGCCGCCGCCCAGATCCACCATGGCGGGGGTGAGGCCGTGCTTGCGGATCAGTGCCAGCATACCCTCGGCACGGGGCCGCCAGGTATCCAGCCTGCGGGTGGCAAAATGGCATTGCAGGGAGGTGAGCTCCATGCCCGGGTGGGCCGAAAGGAAGGCCAGCACCGTGGGCAGCTCGCTGTCTGCATCCACGCCGAAGCGGGAGATGACTCCGTCACCGATATCAAAGTTGACTCGGATGCCGATGTGCAGCTTCACCTCCGGGTTCCGGGCGGCGATCGCCTCCAGCAGCGGCAGCTCGGTAAGGCTGTCCACATTGACGGTGCCCCCTGCCAGCAGCAGCTGCTCCACCGCCTCCGGCTGCTTCCACGGCCCATTGAAGATGACTTTCTCCGCCGGTACGCCGCAGCGGCGGGCGATCTCCCACTCCATATGGGAGACCACCTCCGCATAGCCGCCCAGCTCATGGAGGCGTTTGCACAGGGCAGGCACATAGTTGGTCTTGTAGGAATAGGCAATGGCAAACTTGGGGTAGCGGCGGGCAAAGGCCCCGTGCAGCTCCCGGTAGTTGGCCGCAAAACGGTCGCTGTTCAGCAGGTAGAAGGTTTCGCCGTAGCTGTTGCCGATGGCCTCCAGCGTGGCATAGTCCAACTGCTCCACGGCAACGGCCCTGGGCTGGGCAATGCGTTTCTGCATGCGCTTTTTCTCCCGTATCTCTGCGGCGATCTTTTCCACCAGCTCTGCTACCGTTTGGTGGTTGCGCCGGAAGTACTCCGCATCCTTGCGGCACAGGCGCTCCTCGTATTCGCGGATCTCCTGCACCCCGTACTGGAACACTTTACGGATCTCGTCCTCCTCCTGCCGAAGCCATGCGTCGTAGAAGCTGCGGGAGAGGATGGCCATCTGCGAGCCCAGCCGATGATGCTCGGCGATCACGAAACGGGCGGGCAGCAGGCCTTCGTCCAGCCGGGCGATGCCGCCAAAGCCAAAGGGAATGCCTTTTTGGCGGATCTTATCTGCCAGCCTGTCCACCTGACCGTTGGCCAGGGGCTGGAACATGAAATCCATCCCGTGGGAAAGGTGCAGGTCGTTCAGCCCGATGTGGATCTCGTCGATCCCTTCCACGGCAAGGATCTGGTCGATGTTGGCTTCCGCTTCTTTGTTTTCCAGCAGCAGCATGGCCTTGGCCCGCCCGCCCACCAGCGAAACAAAGGTGCGGGCATCCTCGGCGGTGCGGAACATGGGCAGCATCACAATATCTGCGCCCCGGGCGATCACGTCATCGATCTCGGCAGGGGATCCCTCATGGAGCGGGTTGACACGCACCAGCAGCTGCGCCTTGGAGATGGCGCTGCGCACGGCAGATACATCCTCCGGCGTGTGCCGGGATTTGACCGTGTTCATCCCCGCCTGACGCTCTTCCTTGCCCAGCACTTCCAGATCCACAAAAATGCGGTCTACGGAGCAGGCTTCCGCAATGCGGGCGATCTCCGGCTGGTTGGTAATGTACATCAGCTTCAGCATACGCATCTCCTGCAAAATGATGATCCCCTCCGGCACGGGGGAGGGTGCGATGCCCGCCTGCCTGCCGGGGAATAAAGCAACCTTTATTATAATGCATGGGGAAACGGCGTGTCAATCTTGGGCAGGCTGTAAAGCACTGTTTGCAGGGAAAAGTGAATTTTCGGGGAAAAACCAAGGGCAGCCGTTATCAGGCTGCCCCCAGGAAAAGGTTATTCGCTTCAGCGCAGCTCATCCATCCAGACGCGCATCTGGTTTTCGCCACGGTTGGCCCATGCGTAGTAGGGGATCGCCTTGGCGGTACAGGCCTCCTCGGTGGGCGGGGTGGTGGAGTACAGGTCGCCGTCGTCGGTGCGGCGGATGGCATCGGCGGTCAGGGTCACAACGCCGCTGAGCAGCTCCGGCTCAAAGGCAGAGGGCGTGATCCTGCCACCGCGCTTCAGCGCCAGAGAGAGCACGTCGCCATCGTTATCCACGCCCTCGAAGCAGTAGACCAGCGGGCCGCGGCCCAGCGCTACCTTGCCGGTGAGCTGGGGCACCTTGTGGGAGGCGTACACGGTGCGCACACCGTCGTCAAGTTCCATCACCAGCACATCACCGTCGGCAACGGTCAGGTACTGGTAGCCGTCCACGGGGGCAAGCTGCACCGCTTCGCCGTTCAGGGCAAAGGCGGTGGTATTGCTCCAGCCCGGCAGACGGATGGCCATCCGGCCGCCCTTTTCGATGCGGTAGGTAACGGTAAAGCCGTAGGGGTAAGCGGTCTCGCAGGTCAGCTTGAGGCCGTTCTTGAAGCTGGCTTCACCGGCAGCGATCAGGTGGCAGTAGGCGGTATCGTCACTTTCGCCGTAGGCAAACTGGCCGTAGGCGGAAATGAGACGGGCCACATTGGGCGGGCAGCAGGCACAGGC
This sequence comes from Clostridiales bacterium, assembly GCA_015056315.1. GTDB lineage: Bacteria > Bacillota > Clostridia > Christensenellales > Aristaeellaceae > Limiplasma. The sequence goes on along the minus strand of SVGN01000017.1, from coordinate 35,384 downwards.
ATACCAGCCGGGGCGGGTGGTCAGGTCGTGGCGGTGGGTGACTGCCACACCGGAGATGCCGGGGATGCACTCCAGGGGGTTCACATAGTAGAAGCGTTTGCCATCCAGCTGCATGCCGCCCAGAACGGTGTTGTAGAAGGCCTTCTCCATAATATCGGCATAATCGCTGATGGGCTGCATCTCCAGCATACGGGAGCCGAAGAACATCAGGCCGATGGAGGCGCAGGTCTCTGCATAGGCGGTATCGCCGGGCAGGTCGTAATCCACGGTAAAGGCCTCGCCCTGCACCGTGGAGCCGATACCGCCGGTCAGGTACATGCGCCGCTCGGTGATGCTCTGCCACAGCACCTTGCAGGCCTTTACCAGGCTCTCGTCGCCGGTGAGGGAGGCCAGATCGGCCATGGCGGTGTACAGGTACACGGCGCGCACGGAGTGACCGGTGGCGTCGGTCTGCTCACGAACGGGCTTGGCGCTCTGCTGGTACTCGCCGTTCTTGCCGTCGCTGCCCCAGACACGCCAGCTGCGGGCGGCCACTTCCTTCTCGTAGTAGTTGGGATCCACGCCGCGCACATTGACGAAATGGGCCGCCAGATCCAGGCAGTGCTTGTTGCCGGTCATGCGGTACATCTTGATCAGCGCCAGCTCCACCTCCGGGTGGCCCGGGTAGCCGGGGGCACCCTCCACGATAAAGTGCTGATAGATGTGCTCGGCGTTCCGGAGCATCACATCCAGCAGCTTGCGCTTGCCGGTGGCATCGAAATAGGCGCAGGCGGCCTCCATCATGTGGCCGGAGCAGTACAGCTCGTGGCCCTCCAGCAGGTTGGTCCAGCGCTTGTCCCGATCCTTGATGGTATAGTAGGTGTTCAGGTAGCCGGTCTCGTCCTGGGCGTCGGCAATGATGTCGATCAGCTGGTCGGCGGTAGCCTCCAGCTCCGGGTCGGGCAGCACGGCCAGCGAGTAGGCCACTGCCTCCAGCCACTTGGCGGCATCGCTGTCCTGAAAGACCATGCCGTAGAAGCCGTCGCCCACGTCCTCGCCGCGGATGGCCTTACCGGCATTGATGAAGTTCTGCACCACATGGCTCTTTTCGGCACCGGGGGCCTCATCGCACAGAACGCTGTACTGGTAGGGGATCACCGTCTGCTTGATCAGCTGCTGATACTTGCCGATAAAGCCCTGGGAACGGTAAGCGGTAATGGGGACCTGCTGCTGGGTTTTCATCGTGATAGCTCCTTTCGGAATGCTTGTTGACAGAGTCACTGTATATGTATTATATTCTTCTTAACACCCCAAAAACATAGATTCTTATCGGGTGGATATGGAGGATCGTCTTGAATCGGATCGTGATCACCGACAGCGCCATGCCGGTGCTGCTGGGGCAGGGGCTTCTGGCCACCGCCGAGGGCTTTACCCATGCAGACCGTCAGCTGCCCTTTCATGTGCTCATCTATGTGCTGGAGGGGGCTATCCATGTAACGGAGGCGGGTATCGACTATACGGTGAGGCCGGGCGAGCTGCTGTTTCTGCGCAGCGGTCTCCGGCATTACGGCAAGTGCCCCATTCCCCGTGGCACCCGCTGGTACTATGTGCATTTCGAACTGCCGGAGGCAGCGGAAATCGGGCGGCAGATGCTGCTGCCCAAGTACATGAGCGGCCTTGGCGGCAGCAAGCCGGAGGAAAAGCTGGCAGCCTTTGTGGAGGCCTGCCGCCAAAGGGAGGAAACCGGCCGTTGGTACCTGAACCAGCAGCTGTTCGTGCTGCTGAGCCACATCGGCCACTATGCCGCCCGGGAGGCCGCCACCCCCGACCTGACGGAGCGCATCACCCGCTATCTGGCAGAGCATGCCGACCGGCCTTTCAGCGCCAAAGCGCTGGAAAAGACCTTCTTTCTCAGCTACAAGCACATGGCAGCAGTGTTCAAGAAAGCCACCGGGCAGACCATGCTGGCCTATCACCAACGCCTTCGCATGGAGGAGGGAGCCAGGCTTCTCCGGGAAACGCTGCTGCCCATCGGCGAGATCAGCGACAGGCTTGGCTTTACCGATCAGCTGTATTTCAGCCGGTGCTTCCACAGCCATACAGGCCTCAGCCCCAGCCGGTACCGCAAGGAGATCCGGGAGTATTGAAGCAACAGAACCAAAACGACCCTGCTGCAGACAGCTTGCTCTGCAGCAGGGTCGTTTGCTCATTCCGCTTCCTCCCAGCGCACCGCTCTTGCGCCGTGGAAGGCTGCCAGCCGTTCCAGCTCGGTCTCCAGGCTGCGGCGGAAGGCGGGCGTATCCCGGAAGCCTTCCTCAGGCCAGAAATGCCGCACCCGGAGAACGCCGCTCTTCCGGTCCAGCACCGGCTCGATGCGCCCGGCAAAGCGTTCGCCGTAGACCACCGGCAGCACATAGTAGCTGTACTGCCGCTTTTCGGCGGGGGTGTAGATCTCCCACCGATAGCTGAAGCCGAACACCGCTTCGATCAGGCGGCGATCCCACATCAGGCAATCCAGCGGGGCCAGCAGGCGAACCTGTTTCTTTGCGGCGGAGGGCTTTTCGGCGGCGGCCAGTTGTGCAGCCTCCTCTGCCTTGATGTAGAGGGGCGTGCTCAGCCCTTCCACCTCCACCGGCAGGATCCGCCCGCCTTTCTCCAGCGCTGTAAAGATCTCGTTGCGCTGGGGCGCTTTCATCCCGTCCACGCCCAGCCATGCATCGCTGGGGCGGTTCCACAGCGCACCTACAGCGCCGATGCGGCGTAGCACCTGCCAGGTCATGCGCTCTGTGGGGGCGCTGAAGGGGCAAGGCGCATCCCAAAGCCCATCCGGCAGCAGATCGGAGGCCAGCGAATAGCTCTTGATGCTGCCGCTTTTGTGATGGATGACCAGATCGCCCCGGAAATACAGGGTTTCCAGTGCTACACGGCTCAGGCTGGAGCCGCTCCAGTACCAATCGGCACGGCCCTCCAGCCCCAGCTCGGCTGCGCTGACACAGCCCTTTTCGTGCACGGTTTTCAGCACCTGTTCGGCCACTGCCTCCACCTTGTCCATGCTGCGGCTGTTCTGCCGGTACCAGGCGCGGATGTGCTCAAGGCAGGGCCAATCCTCCACGGGCATGATGCACATGTTTTTATCGAAGAAATCGATCAGACGCCGCTGTTTGTAGAGCAGCTCCTCCAGCATGGCGTGGGAGAAGCCCTCCACCCTTGCCAAAAGCGCCAGCTCGTGGCTCTTGCCGCAAACATCCACCGGGTCGAACTGGATGCAGCCGCACAGGCGTATGTAGTCCATCAGCCCCTCAGGGCCGCGGAAACGCCTTGCTCCCAGCAGCCCGTGCCGGGCGAAAAGAAAACGGCGAAGCTGTAACAGGTTCGCTTGCATGACCGTACCACCTCCGTTTCTACATTCTACCATGAGAACAACAGTTCGTCAATTCTCGTTGATGCGATCCGGTTTCCCTTGCGCAAACAATGGTTGTGTTGTATACTAAAAAAGGTTTCTTTTGCATACATATGGATCACCGGTATACGAAAGGAAGTGAACCCGGTATGCGGATCACGATGATCTGTATTGGCTCCACGGGCGATGTTCGCCCTTATATCGTGCTGGGCCGGGAGCTGAAGCGCAGGGGCCACGATGTTAAGATCGCTGCATTCGATACCTTTGAGGAAGCCGTCAAGCGGGAGGGGATGCGTTTTCACCCCATCTCCGGCGACGTGCGCGATTTTATGGCCACCATCATGAGCAAGGGCGTAAACGGCGTGGCCTTCCTCAAGCAGGTGCGCAACTCTCTGGTGGATATCATCGACCCCTTCCTGGAGGATCTGGAAGCCGCCTGCGACGATGCCGAGGCATTGATCGCCACCTTTTTTGGCCAGATCTTTCACTCACTGGCAGAGGTGCGGCACATTCCCTACATCCAGACCCACTACTACCCGATGGATCAGAACAAGACGGCCCCCATCGCTGCCGCACCCGGCCAGCGTGTGGGCAAGGCATGGAACAACATGACCTACCCGCTGGGCTACCTGCTCATCAGCCTGATGGAAAAGTACTACCTTTCCGATTGGCGCAAGGCCCGGGGCATGGCGCCCCGCAAGCTGCAGCGCCGCCCCAACTACGAGCTGAACGGGCACACCGTGCCGGTGCTCTACGCCATGAGCCCCCTGCTGATGCCCCGCCCCGTAGACTGGAGCGCCAACATCCACATGACCGGCTTCTGGCTGGATGATCAGGCTGCGCTGGATTACGAGCCCGAACCGGGTCTCCAGGAGTTTCTGGATGCCGGTGAACCGCCGGTATACATCGGTTTCGGCTCCATGGTGAGCGACGATATGGGCGAAACGCTGAACATCGTTCTGGAGGCTATTCGCCGCAGCGGCGTAAGGGCCATCATGGCCAAGGGCTGGGGCGGTATGGATATTCCCGATACGCCCAATGTGTACAAGGCGGGCTTCGTGCCCCACGACTGGCTGTTCTCCAAGGTAAGCGCCGTGGTGCATCACGGCGGCGCAGGCACCACTGCTGCCGGTATTTTGGCGGGCAAGCCCACGCTGGTCATTCCCTTTGGCGGCGACCAGCCCTTCTGGGGCGAGCGGGTACGCCTTTTGGGCGTGGGCCCCAAGCCCATTCCCCGCGAGCGCCTTACCGTGCGCCGCATGACCAACGCCCTCAACCTGCTGGTGGGCAACAAGAGCTATCAGGTGGCGGCCAAAGAGCTGGGCCAGCGCCTGAAAAACGAAGACGGCGCTATCTGTGCCGTTGATGTGATCGAACACGAGCTGCGCAAGTGGCTCCGTCAGGAGGGGCGCACCCCCGTGCTGGTGGAGACGCCCCAGCATTCCGCAGAAGCGTGACCCCGCAGCCGCACAGCGCCTGCCCGCGTTGCCGATGTACGTAAGGAACATCGGTGAAATGGGGGCGGGCGCTTGATCGTTGCATTGGCTGGCAACCAGAACTGCGGAAAGACCACGCTGTTCAACCGCCTGACGGGTGCAAGGCAGCATGTGGGCAACTGGCCGGGCGTTACGGTGGAGGCAGCCCGGGGGCAGTTTCTGCCCAAGTGGCGGCGGGGATCAGCACAGCCGGTGCAGATCGTGGATCTGCCGGGCGTCTACTCCCTGGCCCCTTTTTCGGAGGATGAAGCCGTCACCCGCCGCTGCCTTGCACAGCACCCGCCGGATGTGATCCTCAACGTTGTGGATGCCCTCCACCTGGAGCGGAACCTGTATCTGACCCTGCAGCTGCTGGAGCTGCACATCCCTATGGTGGTGGCTCTTACCATGGTGGACAGCCTCACCGCCCATGGGGGCCATGCGGATGCCGCAGCCTTGACTGCAAAGCTGGGGGTGCCTGTGGTGCCGCTCTACCCCGGAGATGATCGGGGGCTTCGGCAGCTCTGCACCGCTTTGGCGGCTGCTGATGCGCCACCGCCGAAATTCTCCCTTGGCGGCGAAGTGGGCAAGGCGCAGCAGAGCCTTTTGAATCTTGGTCTTTTACCGGAAGGCTCCACGGTATCCGGCATTATGGAAGCGCATTGGGAGCTGCTGCCGGAGCATCCTGCGCAGCCCATCCTGCGCAGGCTGGAGGCGGCCACCGGGCTGCCGCCGCAGATCGCCCTTGCCCGGGAACGGCACCGGAGCATCGAAAAGCTGCTTTCCGGCTGCTATACGCCCGGGCAAAGTCATGCCGCCCAGCTCCGGGCAGATCGGTTGCTGGTGGATTCTTATTTGGCGCTGCCGGTGTTTATCGGCATCATGGCGTTGGTGTTTTTTCTGGCCTTCGGGCCTGTGGGCGCATCGCTTTCGCAGTGCTTGCAGGCCTTGCCGGAGCTGCTTGGCGGGATCATGGAACCGCATCTCCCGGCGCAGCGGGTGTTTCCCTGGCTGCGTGCTTTTCTGCTGGAGGCGCTGCTGCCCGGGCTGGGCAGTGTGCTGAGCTTTCTGCCGCCGCTGCTGATCCTGCTGCTGCTTTTGGATCTTTTGGAGGATAGCGGCTACCTGACCCGCGCCGCCTTTCTGCTGGACCGGCCCCTGCGCCGGATCGGGCTCAGTGGGCGCAGCCTGCTCCCTATGGTGCTGGGCTTTGGCTGCACCGTGCCCGCCGTGCTGTGTGCAAGGGGCATCAAAAGCAGCCGGGAGCGGCGTTTGGCAGTTCTCCTTACCCCGCTCATGAGCTGCAGCGCCAGAATACCTGTGTATAGTGCGCTGGCGCAGAGCTTCTTTCCGTCGAAGGCGGCTTTTGTGGTGCTGTGCCTGTACCTTGCGGGCATCGCGTCTGCGGTGCTGCTGGGGCTGCTCAGCGACCGCCGCAGCCATGAAGCTGCTCCTTTTCTATTGGAGCTGCCGCCGCTGCGTGTGCCCTCGCTGGGCAATGCGCTTCGGCAGACCCTGCATCGCCTGGGCGAATTCCTCTGCCGGATGCTATCGCTGATCACGCTGGCCACCACTGCCGTATGGCTCCTTCGCTCCCTGACCCCACAGCTTTCAGAGGCACCATCGCCGGAGGAAAGCATCCTGGGGCAGCTGGCGGGGGCGGTCGCTCCGCTGCTGGCCCCCTGCGGCTTCGGTACCCCTGCCGCCGCCGCGGCCCTGCTGACCGGGCTTTTGGCCAAAGAGGGCATCCTCAGCACCCTTGCGGTGCTGGCGGGGGATGGGGGAAGCATCGGCAGCCTGTTTGCCTCGCCTCTTGCGGCGTTTTCGTTTTTGCTGTTCACACTGCTGTATACCCCGTGCATGGCTGCCATGAGCACCATCCGGCGGGAGCTGGGCTCGCCCCGGCTGGCCTGTCTGGCTGCGGCAGGTTATGCCCTGCTTGCGTGGATGGCTTCTGCACTGGTTTATCAACTGGGCTGCCTCTTTGGCTGCCCGTGACCTACGGAAAGGATGAGATCCCCTATGCTTCAAGTACCCGAAACCATGCGCATCTACGGTGTTGTGACCGATTCCATCGTGGATGGCCCCGGCTACCGCACCGCGGTCTTTGCCCAGGGCTGCCCCCACCACTGCCCCGGCTGCCACAACCCGGAAAGCCACGACCCCAACGGCGGCACCGATTGGACGCTGGATGCGGTAGAAAGCAAATTTACCGGCAACCCGCTGCTGGATGGCATCACCCTTACCGGCGGCGAGCCCTTCGGCCAGCCTGCCGCCTGTGCAGAGCTGGCGCGCCGTGCCCACGACAAGGGCCTGAATGTGTGGACGTTTACCGGCTACCTCTACGAAAAGCTGCTGGAGATGGCTGCGGAGGATGAAGCCGTCAGCACCCTGCTGGAACGCACCGATGTGCTGGTGGAGGGCCCCTTCCTGCTGGCGGAGCGCTCGCTGGAGCTGCTCTACAAGGGCAGCAAGAACCAGCGCATCATCGACATGAACAAGACCCGTGCAGAGGGCGGCATCGTTCTCTACACCCAACCGGAGTGGTAAAGATATGAGCATTGCACTGTTGGCCACCGGCGGCACCATCGCCTGTACCCAGACCGAAAACGGCCTTGCCCCCACCCTTTCTGCCGCAGACCTGCTGGCCTGTCTCCATGCGCCCCTGCCCTGCCCGGTGGAGACCCGGGATGTGTTCTGCATGGATTCCAGCAACATGCAGCCGGAGGAATGGTGTGTGCTGGCCCGGGAGATCGACAGGGTGCTCAAGACCTGCGATGGTGTGGTCATTACCCACGGCACCGATACCATGGCCTACACCGCCGCCGCCCTCAGCTATATGCTGGCGGGCATCGGCAAGCCCGTCATCCTGACCGGCTCCCAGCTGCCCATGCTGCACCCCCTCAGCGATGCGCCCCGCAACCTGATGTATGCCTTGACGGCAGCCTCTCAGGGCGTGGGCGGCGTGTATGTGTGCTTCGGCACCCATCTCATCTCCGGCGTACGCTGTGTAAAGACCCACACCACCTCCATGCACGCCTTCTCCAGCGTGAATGCGCCGCCTGCGGGCCGTATCGACTCCGACGGTGTGCATTTCGACGAGCCGCAGCCCTTTGCGCCCCTTACCCCCGGTGAGGGCTACCGCCTGCGGGATACCATCGATCCCCGGGTGCTGCTTTTGAAGCTGGCTCCCGGTACCTCGCCGGATGTGCTTCGCTTTGCTGCCGAAGCGGGCTATCGGGGGCTGGTGATCGAGGCCTTCGGTCTGGGCGGCCTGCACTACATACGCCGCAACCTGGTCAAGGCGCTGGATGAGCTGAGCGAGAAGGGCATTTATGTGCTGGTGGTGAGCCAGTGCCTGTACGAAAAAGCGGATGTGAGCATCTACGAGGTGGGCCGCGGCCTGATGCGGGAGCATGTGATCAGCGGCAGGGATATGACCACCGAAAGCGCCGTTTGCAAACTGATGTGGGCGCTGGGCCAGGAGGAGCCCCGGCGATGGCTGGAGCACCGGCTGGTGGGGGAGTATCGGTAAGAAAAGCATAACAAAAGCGCCTCCGGCACGGCAGCAGCCGTTTCGCCGGAGGCGCTTTTCGTTTGCAGTTTACTTCCCGGTGCTGGGCTTTACCTTTTGACCGATCTTGTTCTCGGTGCCGTTCAAAAGCCGGGTGATGTTGGAGCGGTGGCGAATGACGCACAGCGCAAACAGCACGATGCAGAACAGGCAGGTGAACCACTCACCCCAGTGAGCGATGCACATGAAGATCATGTAGGTGAGCAGCATGGTCATGCTGCCAAGGCTGATGTAGCGGGTAAGAGCGATCACGCCGATGCACAGCAGCACGGAGATGATGCCCCACAGGGGATCGACGAACACGATCACCGCCACAGAGCAGGCAACGCCCTTGCCGCCCTTGAAGCCGTAGAACACGGGCCAGTTGTGGCCAATGATCACCATCAGGCCGCCCAGCAGCACGCCGAAGCGGGCAATGCCGAAGGTGGTGCCGGGCAGGAGCAGCCCACCGAGCACGCAGGCAAGGATGGCCTTGAAGAAGTCGCCAAGGAAGCAGATGAGGCCGCTTTTGAGACCGAGCACGCGCAGCACATTGCTGGCACCGGTATTCTTGCTGCCTTCGTTACGGATATTCACGCCCTGTGCGTTGGAGATGATGGTACCTGTGGAGAAGCAGCCGATCACATAAGCAAGGGCTGCCACCAGCACCGTCAGCAGGATCTCGCGCATGGGAAACCTCCTTTGGATGTTTGGTCGCTGCCAAGGCTGGCAGCAAAGCTCCAACATTATAGCACAGTTTGCGAAGAATGCCAACTGTGGCTGTGCCGGTTATTCGGTATAGCCGGTGCCGAGGGTCAGGGTGAGCAGCTCCGGCGGTAGGCGGCTCATCATCAGCAGCAGGGCGCTCATCATTTCGCCTTCGATCAGGTCCAGCTCCTTGGCCAGTGCCGCTTCGGGCAGGCGGAGCAGCTGCAGGCAGCTTTCCGGGGTGGCGGCGGCAAGGGCGGTCAGGGCTTCGGGGGTTTCGGTCTGTGCTACCTGCACGGCAAAGGAGAGCATGGGCACCAGATCCTCCGCAGGCTCTATGAGGGTATCTGCCGCTTCGGTGGTCTCATACAGCGAGAGCAGCGTATACGCATCCTGGTTTTCCGCTACCGTCTTCAGCGTGGCGGTAAACTGATAGCCATCCTCCAGAACGCCGAACCAGCCCTCCGGCATGCCGTTGGCATCGATGGTCAGCTGCCCCCGGATAACGTTCCTGTCGGCATTTTTCGCATCTGCACCGGTAAGCGTGAAGGTTCCGGCAGCGCTGTCGATCACGAGCCGGAACACTTCGGAATAGCTCTGCTCGGTGCCTGCGCTGCGCTCAAGCATGGTGTTGTTGATGGTGAGGGTATGGGTGGTCAGCGAGCCCTTCGAAGCGGAGTCGACGATCAGGTGGTTTTTGGATTCGTAGGTGCCGGAGGCCGATTCGCTCACCACACTGTAGGTGATCTCCCGGTGGGCGGCGCATTGCCGGTCGCCATTCGTGTAAACAGTGGCGGCGACCTGAAAGTCGGAGCCGGAAAACGCTTCCTTCAAACCGGCGAATACCTGCGCTGCGGTCTCCTCCTCCAGCTGCATGCGGTCGTTCCACAGCTTGCGGAAGGCTTCGTTATCCATCAGTGCAGCCAGATCGGCGGCGGTGCGGGTGTACTCTGTTTTGGTGGTGGCGGGGTCGTGGTCTTCGGCGGTGAAATCGCCTTCGGTAACGGTCACATCCCCGCCCATCAGCAGGGCGCTGTCCGGCAGCAGCCCGATCAGCTCTGTAACGACAGAGGGCTGCTCGTACAGCGCGGGGAACACCCCGGCTGCGATGAAGGAGGGCAGCATGGATACGATGGTTCCGCCCATGGAAAGCTCAGCCTCGCTGATCTCTCCGGCCTGAACGCTCAGCATATCCTGTACGATCGCCTCTGCCACATCGTGGGTGGAAAAATACAGCGTGCGGTCGCCCACCATCGCCGTGGAGCAATAGAAGCCGTCAAGGCCGCTGCGCATATTGACGGAGATCAGCTCTCCTTTGTCGCTGTGCACAGAGAAAGCCGTGGCAGAGCCTTCCAGCAGTATACGGTAATACAGGCTTTCGAACATGATTTGCAGCTGTTCCCCGCCCGCCTCCAGCAGCTCCGCGCCGGGAATGACGCGCAGCGTGATCTGCGTGGCGGCAAGGGCGCTCATCGGCAGCGAGAGTGCGAGGATCACAGCGAGCAATACAGCCAATACCTTACGCATGGGTTTGTACCTCCTCTTGAAGGGGATAGAGGGTGTTCGGTTACGTTGGTAACAGTATACCATCTTCTGCGGCAAGTGCCAATGGTTACCTGTAACGGGTGCAAAAAGCCCCATCCCGCACAGGCGGGATGGGGCAGTGTCAACTCATGCCGTAGCGGTAATGGCTTACTCCATCATCAGGCTCAGCAGCTCGGCGGGCAGGTTGGAAAGACCGGCCATCAGAGCGCTGATGGCATCGCCGCTGATGGCTTCCAGCTCGCTCTCCAGCTCAGCCTCGGTCATCTTCAGCAGCTGCAGGGAGGTCTCGGGGGTGGCGGAGGCCAGCGCGGTCAGGGCAGCGGGGGTCTCCACTTCCTTCACCTGTACGGCTACGGAGAAGAGGGGCTTGTCGGACCAGGTGGGCTCCACGATGGCGGTGGCGTTCTCGCGCACCAGCAGGGAGACCAGCACATTGGTCACATCGGCCTCTTCCTTGGCCTGGATCTGGAAGGTAATCTGGCTGTTCTCGGCCAGGATGGCGATCCAGCCGTTCAGGGAATCATCCTCGCCCTCGGCGAAGGCACCCTGGAAGTCCAGCTTTTCGTTCTTGTAGCCATCCACGGTCATGGAGCCCACGAAGGTAACGGTGTCGGCGTTGTCGTCGGCAACGATGTCGGCAACGATGCCGGCCTTTTCCAGATCGCCCTCGGCATCGCCCTTGTTGGCCATGTTGCAGGTGATGTTTACGTTCACAACATCCTCAGCCTTGGTGAGGGCGTTCACATCCAGATCCATGGTCATGTCGATAGAGAAGCTCTCGGTGGTGGCAGAGCCGTTTTCGCCGGGCACCTCGACGGTAGCATCGCCGACGATGGTCATATCCATCTGCATGGCGCACAGATCATCCTCGTTGGTCAGCACGGTAATGACGTACTTCACATCCAGCTGGGTCATCATGTCCTTGATCATCTTCAGCATGGCTTCGGGATCCATGCCGCTGGTCTTGGCCAGGTCGGCGTACATATCCTTGACCATCTGCATGTCGAACACCGGGGCCAGGTCTTCGCCGGTCAGGGTAACAACGGTCTGGGTGGTGGCGGGGTCGTGGGCGGCATCGGTGAATTCGCCCTCGGTGATAACGATCTTATCGGCCAGGCCGGTGACCAGCTGCATCAGAGCGGGGTCGTTCATCATGGCTTCCATGTCCTGGCTCTCCAGGGCCACGGCAGCGGGCTGGGCACCCATCTGGGCGAACATCTGCTGGATCTGGGCGATCTCTTCCTCGCCGGCACCCTGCTGCTTCATGGTCTCGACCATGAAGTTCTGGAGATCTTCCATGGTAAAGTACAGGGTGCGGTCGCCTAGGAGGGGGCTGGAAACGTAGATGCCGTTCTCGTTGCCGGCGAGGGCAGCGCTTACGATCTCGCCCTTGTCGGACTCCAGCGCAACGGTAGCGCCCTCATCGGCGCCGACCACGTGCACGAACAGGCTGTTGAGAGCAGTACCGACGGTGGGTTCCTGCTGGGTAAGCTCATCGCCGGGGATGAGGCGCACGGTAACATCGGTAGCGGCCAAAGCGCCCAGAGGCAGGGCAAGGGCCAGCATCAGGCAAAGAACAGAAGCCAGAATCTTGCGGATCATTGTTTTTCCTCCTTGAAAGTCGTTTGCAAAGGGTGCGTGTAACATGTTTGGTTTCGAGCCATTCTGTTTACAGTCATCATCATAGCATACGGGGCATGGTTTGTCATGCTTTATGCTGTAAAAAAACACATTTCCAATTTGAAATGTCGCCTTCCGTGTCCGAAACCGACAATCACCGTTTGAGCCATACCGTCTCGTTTACGATGGGCGTATAGCTCTGGATCAGCTTGACCACCTTGGCACTCACGTTGGTATCCGCATAGTCAAGAGGCATGGCACGGGGCTCGTTGGCGGCCTGCATGGCAATGGCCAGCTCTGTGGCCTGCTCCACGCTCTCCTGGGTAATGCCGCCGATCACCACGGTGCCCTTATCCAGCACCTCGGGCCGCTCCGTGGAGGTGCGGATCAGCACCCCGCAGAAGCCCAGCATGGCGCTTTCCTCGCTGAGGGTGCCGCTGTCGGAGAGCACCACCAGGCTGTTCATCTGCAGGTGGTTGTAGTCGAAAAAGCCGAAGGGGGTCAGGCTGCGCACCAGCGGGTGGAACCGGAAGTTGCGCTGCTTGATGAACTTCATGCTGCGGGGGTGGGTGGAGTAGATGACCGGCACCTGATAGGTCTCCGCCATATGGTTGATGGCGTTCATCAGCGAGAGGAAGTTTTCCTCCAGGTCGATGTTTTCCTCCCGGTGGGCCGAGACCAGAATGTACTTGCCCTTCTCCAGCCCCAGGCGCTCCAGCACATCGCTCTTTTCGATGCTGGGCATGGCAGCTTCCAGCACCTCCCGCATGGGAGAGCCGGTAACAAAGATCGTTTTGCCATCGATGCCCTCAGAGAGCAGGTAGCGGCGGCTGTTTTCGGTGTAGGGCATGTTGATATCGCTGATGTGATCCACGATCTTTCGGTTGATCATCTCGCTCACGTTCCAGTCCCAGCAGCGGTTGCCTGCCTCCATGTGGAAGATGGGCACCTTGAGCCGCTTGGCGGAGATGGCCCCCAGCGCAGAGTTGGTATCGCCCAGCACCAGCAGGGCATCGGGCTTTTCATCCCGGATCACCTTGTAGCTCTTGGCAATGATGTTGCCCATGGTCTCGCCCAGGTCTGCGCCCACCGCATCCAGATAGTAGTCCGGGGCGCGCAGCTCCAGCTCCTTGAAGAAGATCTCGTTGAGGGCGGGGTCGTAGTTCTGCCCGGTGTGCACCACGATGTGGTCGAAGTAGCGGTCTGCGCAGCGCATCACCGCCGACAGGCGGATGATCTCCGGCCGCGTGCCGAGGATGGTCATCAGTTTGAGCTTTCTCATTGGTCAATCCTTCCTTTCGGGCGCTACCGGCAGGCGGTAGGTGTCGGGGTGCGCCGGATCAAAGCATTCGTTGGCCCACATGATGGTGAGCAGATCGGTATCGCCGAGGTTTTCGATGTTATGGGTGTACCCGGGGGGAATATCCACCACGGTGCGGGTATCGCCGCTCACCCGGTAGCTGATCACCGTACTGTCGCCGGGCTTGCGGAAGCGGATGATGCCCTCGCCCTGTACAACGATGAATTTCTCGTGCTTGGTATGGTGCCAGTGCTCGCCCTTGGTGATGTGGGGCTTGGATACGTTCAGGCTCACCTGCCCGTGGCCGCCCAGGTGCAGAAGCTCGGTAAAGGAGCCCCGCTCGTCGGAATGGATCACCGGCGTGCGGGCAAAATCATCAGGGGGCAGAAAGCTCAGGTAGGTGGCATAGAGCTTGCGGGTAAACGGGTCGCTCTGGTCGGGAGCCTCCAGCCGGTTCCGCATCTCGCCGAAGGAGCGCAGCAGCTCGGCCACATCGCCCAGCCGGATGCGGTGCACCGGCTCCACGGCACAGAACTCGCCCTGCCGGTTGGCACAGCCGTCCAGCGCCTGCAGGAACTCTGCTACGATGTCGTCGATATACACAAGGGTCAGCTCCACCGCCGGGTCGTTCACGGTGATGGGCAGGCCCCGGGTCAGGTTGGAGCAGAAGGTGGCAATGGCGCTGTTGTAGTTGGGGCGGCTCCATTTGCCAAAGGCGTTGGGCAGCCGGTAGGGGAATACGGCGCTGCCGGTGCGCCGCCCGTAGGCGGCCAGAGCCTCCTCGGCGGCCAGCTTGCTCTGGCCGTAGGGGTTCTCCAGCGCCGCCTGGATGGAACTGGTCAGCACCACGGGGGGCTTCTTGGCGGCCTCCAGCCTGCTGAGCAGCGATACGGTAAAGTCCCGGTTCCCGGTGGTGAATTCTGCGGGATCCCTGGGCCGGTTCACCCCGGCCAGATGAAAAACAAAATCCGCCTGCCGGATGGCTTCCTCCAGCTGCCGGGCGGGGGTATCCAGATCGATGGGGCAGAGCACATCGCCGGTGGTTTGGGCACGCTGCTCCAGCTCCATCATCAGGTTCCGGCCAATGAAGCCTTTTGCGCCTGTAACAAGAATGTGCAAAGGATGCGCCTCCTTTGAAAAATACAGATCTCCTGCTGTTGTCATCTTACATGATGTTGGAGGGGGTGTCAATCTTGACGGAGGAAGAATCAGCTTTTATAATAGTAAAAAAAGGAGGTGCGGGCATATGTCGCTATCGCGCACGCTGATCATTCTCAGCGGGCTGGAGGATGCTGCGGCTGCACGGCGTACGGTGCTTGCGGCCTACAACCAGGCCCAGAGCCCTGTGGCGCTGCGCTTTGCCCTGCCTGCCGCTTTTGAAGAGGCACTCTTGGAAGAAACAGAAGAAAACAGCGAGCTGCCCACTGCAGCTCTCAGCTTCTATACCTGTCAGGAGGGGCTGGACGCCCCCATCGGCAGCGATGATGCCTTTTTTCTGAGCCTCTTTACCGAATTCGATTTTTCCGCCATGTGGGATCGGGAGCTGAAGAACCGCTTTGCCAAGGTGGAGTACGATGCGCTGCTCACCGGCTGCATGGGCCCTGCCAGCGAACGCCTGGAGCCCCAGGCCTACCTGCCCGCCTTCGGGGCCCGGGAGGGTGAGCTGGTGCAGATCATCCGCGGGCTGCCGCTGGTTTGCAGCGCCGCCCCGGTGCGCACCATGGTAGCCGACCCGGCGCTGCTTTTCGGGCGCACGGGCCTGCTCAAGAAGATCGACCGCCGCCGGGAGGTGCTCAGCCTGGCGGCCCATATTGCGGGCATCCCCGTCTATGCGCTGGACAGGCCCGTTCTCTGGCCCCAGAAGGCGCTGCCCAAGCGCTGGTTCCGCCGCCCGGATGCAGAGCTGCTCCGCATCCCCACGGTGCAGCGGTTCGAGCAGCTTTCCGGCCTGTGCGCAGAGCCGGGGGCGCTGTCGCTGCGCTATACCTGGGGGCTGTACAACGCCACCGAGAGCTATGCCCAGAAGCTGCCGGTGGGGCTGGCGGTAAAGGGCGGGCTGCGCAACCTGTTGCAGAAGGTAGACCGTCCCGATGTGCCCCACCTGATCTCCGCCTTTGTGGATCTGCCCAAGCCCTCCAAGCCCCACGAGGTATATATGCTGCGCTTCACCTACCTCAATGCGCTCAAGAACCTGCCTCTTACCCTGTACACCGGCGGCAGCTGCGAGCGCTATCTGCGGGGCCTGTGCCCCAATGCCCGCAGCTACCCGGAGCGGAATGTTCTGCCCAGAGATTATCTGCGCCGCAAAATGACCCCCAAGGATCATCTGGGCCGCAGCAAATGGCTGCTGATGCGCAAGACCGCCATCGAGAACCCCACCTTTACCCATGTGGCATGGATCAACATGGATATGCTGCACTATCCCATCTGCCCGGATGTGCTGCCCGATTTTTCGCCCCTGATGGATGACCGCATCCATCTGGCGGTGGTGAACGGCAAGCCCGACCCCTCCTTCATCGTAGCGCCCGCCCACCGGCTGGGGCTCATCTGCCGGGAGTGCGAGAGCATGAGCCAGTTCGATGTGGAGGTGGGTCGCTCCACCACTGAGGAGGCGCTCATCCAGCGCCTGTACGACCACTACAGCGATCTGTTCGCCCTGCACCCCATGCCCAAGAAGCATCTTTTGTTCCATTGGGTATTGGACCGCCGCTTGGTGGATGCCCGCTACCGTGCCCTTCTGGGGCTGGCGGGGGAGGTGCTGGAGGCAGACAGCGTAAAGATCCGGATGGATGGCAGGGAGGTAGAGCTGTAATGCAGGAAAAGACCGTAGCCCAGAGCCGCACCGAGCAGGTGCATATCGTTATGCCGGGCGATGTAAACTCCAGCTTCCGCCTGTTTGGCGGGCTGCTGATGCAGTGGATCGATGTGGTAGCCGCCGTGGTGGCCCGCAGGCATTCCGACCGGGAGGTGCTCACCGCAGCGGTGGATCACCTCTCCTTTCTGAAGCCCGCCAACCTGAACGATATCGTTACCCTGTGCGGGCGGGTGACCTATGTGGGCAACACCAGCATGGAGGTCTGCGTGGAGACCTTTGTGGAGCGGCCGGAGCGCAACAGCCACCGGGCGCTGGTCAACCGCGCTTTTTTGACCATGGTGGCTTTGGACGAGGATGGTAAGCCCACCCGTGTGCCCAGGCTAAAGCCCATCAGCCAGCAGGAGCAAATGGATTATGCTGCCGGGCAGCGCCGCAAGGAAAACCGCAAGCGCGACCCGGAAGGATAATTCCTCCCTTTTGACGAATCATTACCGTAAGGAGGTCGTTGCCCCTTGAAAAAAAGAGTGATCCTGATCGTACTGGACAGCGTAGGCTGCGGTGCCCTGCCGGATGCCGCTGCCTACGGTGATGCAGGCGCCGATACCCTTGGCCATATTTATCAGCTGGAAAAGCCTGCCCTGCCCAATCTGGAGAAAATGGGCCTTGGCTGCATCGACGGCATGGGCTACCCCGTGCCCACCGACGGCGAGGGCGTATACGGCAGAGCCATGGAGGCTTCTGCGGGCAAGGATACCACCACCGGCCACTGGGAGCTGATGGGCATCCGCCTGCCCAAGCCCTTCCCGCTGTACCCGGAGGGCTTCCCGCCCGAGGTGATGGATGCCTTTGAGGCCGCCATCGGTACCAAAACACTGTGCAACCGCCCCGCCAGCGGCACCGCCATACTGGATGAGCTGGGCGAGGAGCACATCCGCACCGGCTACCCCATCGTGTACACCTCCGGCGACAGTGTATTCCAGATCGCCTGCCACGAGGAGCTGTACCCCCCGCAGAAGCTCTACGAGATGTGCGAGAAGGCACGCAACATCCTCACCGGCGACCATGCCGTGGGCCGTGTGATCGCCCGGCCCTTTGTGGGCAAGCAAAAGGGCGGCTTTACCCGCACCGGCAACCGGCGGGATTTCTCTCTGGAGCCCATTGCACCCACCCTTTTGGATGCCATGGCAGAGAAAGGCCTTTTTACCATGGGCATTGGTAAGATCGAGGATATCTTCTGCATGCGCGGTCTTGCCAAGAGCAACCATGCCGCAGGCAACCCGGCCTGCATCGATGCCACGCTGGAGGCCATGCGGGAGGATTTTACCGGCCTTCTGTTCGTAAATCTGGTGGATTTCGATTCCGCCTACGGCCACCGCCGGGATGTAAAGGGCTACGCTGAGGCGCTGCGCTACTTCGATCAGCGCCTTGAGGAGATCAAGGCCGCCATGAGCGAGGAGGATCTGCTCATCATCACCGCCGACCACGGCTGCGATCCCGTACACACCGGCACCGACCATACCCGGGAGTACATCCCCATCCTCTGCTGGAGCAAGGAGATGCAGGGCCGCAGCAGCATCGGCACCCGCACTACCTATGCGGATATCGCCGCCACCATCGCAGAGAACTTCGGGCTCTCGGAGCGCTACGGCGCACAGAGCTTTCTGGACAGGTTGTCTTAAGGCGGGCATGGGCGCTATGCCATGCACCCCTCGAACATATCATCATCGATTTTCCAAAGGAGAGAAGAACCATGAGTGTAGAAGCTTACATGAACAAGATCCATGCGGCGGCGGATATGATCCGCGAGCGTTGCGGCGAGGCTGAGATCGGCGTCATCCTGGGCAGCGGCCTGGGCGAGTATGTAAACGCTCTGGATGATGCCACCAGCGTTTCTTACGAAGACATCCCCGGTTTCCCGGTATCCACCGCCCCCGGCCATGAGGGCCGCTGGTGCTGCGGCACCCTTCACGGCAAGCGCGTGTGCATGATGCAGGGCCGCTTCCACTCCTACGAGGGCTACAGCATGGAGGATGTTACCCTGCCCATCCGTGTCATGAAGCTGCTGGGCGTTGAGACCCTGATCGTGACCAATGCCGCAGGCGGCGTCGACGAGACCTTTACCCCCGGCGACCTGATGCTCATCGACGATTTTATCAACCTGTCCGGCAAGAACCCGCTCACCGGCCCCAACTTGGGCGATTTCGGCGTGCGTTTCCCCGATATGACCCACGCTTACGACCGCAAGCTGCAGAAGCTGGCCCGTGAGGTGGCCGAGGGCCTGGGGCTGGAGCTGAAGCACGGCGTGTACTGCTGGCTCAACGGCCCCACCTACGAGACCCCTGCCGAGATCCGCATGACCCGCATCCTGGGTGCCGATGCGGTGGGCATGTCCACCGTGCCGGAGACCATCGTGGCCCGCCACAGCGGCATCAAGGTGCTGGGCATCAGCTGCATCACCAACATGGCTGCGGGCATCCTGGATCAGCCCCTGAGCCACATCGAGGTGATGGAGACCGGCATGCGCGTACGCGATACCTTCCGTGCGCTGGTGGATGGCGTCATTGCCAAGCTGTAAGCCCGAAAACCCCAAACTTCGATAGCCTAAATCGCTCCTTCCGCGCGTATGCTGTTCACAACAGCCGTGGAAGGAGCGTTTTGTATGAGAAAGATCTGTATTCGGGTAACGGCAGCGTTTGTGGCGCTGCTGCTGTGCCTCGGCTGCGCCCACGCAGCCCCGCTGGAGACCGCCGTGCCCCTGGAGCTGACCGCAGGCAGCGCTGTATTGCTGGAGGCAGAGACAGGCACCGTGATCTTTGAGAAGAATGCCCGGGAGAAGCGCCCGGTGGCCAGCATCACCAAGCTGATGACGCTGCTCATCTGTCTGGAGCAGTTGGAGGCAGGTCGGCTGAGCCTGGAGGATCAGGTCACCGTCAGCCAACATGCAGCCGGGCAGATCGGCAGTCAGGCGCTGCTGGATGCGGGTGCGGTCTATCCCCTGCGGGATCTGCTCCGCTCCACCATCATTGCCAGCGCCAACGATGCGGCGGTGGCCATTGCCGAGCACATCGCAGGCACCGAGAGCGAGTTTGCCCAGATGATGAACGCCCGGGCCCGGGAGCTGGGCATGACCGATACCTGCTATATCAACGCCACCGGCCTGCCGGTGGAGGGCCAGTACACCACCGCAGCGGATGTGGCTGCACTGGCCTGTCAGGTGTGTAAGCACCCGGAGTACTTCACCCATGCCTCTGTCTGGCTGGATACCCTCACCCACCCCAGCGGCCGTACCACCGACCTGACCAATACCAACCGTCTGGTGCGCTTCTACGATGGCTGCGACGGCCTGAAGACCGGCTCAGCGGACGATTCCCGCTACTGCCTTGCCGCAACGGCGCAGAAGAACGGTATGCGGCTCATTGCCATCGTGCTGGGGGTGCCGGTGAGCCAGACCCGCTTCGATGAAGCCCGGGCTATGCTGGACTACGGCTTTGCCGGATACCGGCGCATCACCCTGCTCAACAAGGGCGATCTGCTCGGCAAGCATGTGCCGGTGCATCTGGGCATGGCCCAGCAGGTGGAGGCGGCGGTGGGCAGCGGCATCAGCATGCTGCTGAAGACCGGGCAGGAAAAGCAGCTGTCACTGGAGGTGGAGCTGCCCGAGGTGGTGGAAGCGCCGGTCGCCGAGGGGCAGACCATCGGTATGGTACGGGTGCTGCTGGCCGGGCAGGAGATCGCCAAGGTGCCTGCTGTGGCGGCGCAGGGCGTGGGCATGCCCGGGCTGGTGGAGGGCTTTTTGCGGGTGCTGGGCAACTGGCGGTAAACAGAAAGGAGCGGTGCGGCCTTTCGCACGGCTCCTTTTGCATCAGTTGTCCGTCGGTGTATACCGGATGTGGATCTCCCCGGCATCGGGGGCTTCAAAGAGGGAAAGGCATTTCTGCCAAAGCCCCTCATCCACGTAATAGGCGGAGGTCTCGCCCTTCAAAACCGCTTCGTTTCGTTTTTGGATCTGCTTTGCCAACTGTTCCTGTGAAACATCCACGTAGTGCCACAGGTGCTCGATGCCATCCCTGCGAAGGGTCGCTTCCATGGCGGCACGCTCTTCCTTTTGCCAGAAGCCCCAATCGAAGATCACATCCAGCCCGGCAGCCAGCGCCTGCCGGGCCTTTGCCAGCAGCAGTTGCTTTACCCGCAGGGTCGTTGCGTCGTGCTTTTCCGGCGGCAAAAGCCCCTCCAGCGCCAGCGTTACCTCGTCTACCGAGAGCAGCAGCGCGGGTTTTTCTGCCATCAGCTTGCGGGCATAGGTGGTCTTTCCGCTGGCGATGGTGCCGCAGATCAGGTGCAAGGTTGCCATAGTGCATATTCCTCCGTGTTGGGTGTGGCTTTATGCTACCACGAAAAAGAGCCGGTTACAAGATTGCAAATGCCGGAAAAATCCATTATACTGTGTATAGCCAAAAATTCCTGTACAGGAGGAACAAAAGCATGTCTTTGGGTATCAGAATGCACGATGCCGCCCCGGGCACCCTTGCGGAGCGGGCACAGATCGTTAAAGCACAGGGGTACGAATGCGTCCATCTGGCGCTCAGCAAGTGTATCTCTCCCGCCTATATGGATCCCATGGTGGCCAGCCCGGGTCTGGCCAGCTTTGTTAAAAAATCGCTGGATGGGCTGGATGTGGCCGTTCTGGGCTGCTACCTGAACCTGACCCACCCGGACGAGAGCGCCTACAAGGATACCGTAGCCCGCTATGTGGCCCATCTGCAGTTGGCCAAGTGGATGGGTGCGGGCGTGGTGGGCACCGAGACCGGCAACCCCAACCCGGAATACCGCTACGACCCGGAGCACAGCCACACCGATGCGGCGCTGGAGATGTTCATCCGCCGGGTGGAGCCGGTGGTCAAGACCGCCGAGAAGCTGGGCGTGACCCTGGCCATTGAGCCGGTCTACCGCCACATCGTCTGCGATGGCAAGCGCGCCCGCCGGGTGCTGGATGCCATCGCCTCGCCCAATCTGCAGATCATTCTGGATCCCGTCAACCTGCTGCACCCGGATAACCTGCACCGCCGGGACGAGGTGATCGCCGAGGCCATCGAGCTGCTGGGCCGGGAGATCGCCGTCATCCACATCAAGGATTACATCTCTAGCGGCACCGAGAACATGCCCTGCATGGCAGCCGGTCTGGGCGAGATGGATTACAGCGCCGTGCTGCGCTTTGCCAAGCTCAGGAAGCCCCACATCGATATGACCTTCGAGGAGACCAAGCCCGAGAACGCTCAGGCGGCCCGCGAGCACATCCAGCGCATGCTGGATGCTATTGAGTAAGGGGCGCGCACTATGGAGCTGCAAACGCCGCAGGGCGTGCTGTATTACCAGGTGTCGGGCAAGGGGCAGCCGCTGCTGCTGCTCCACGGCAACGGGGAGGATCACACCATCTTCGACCGGGCAGTGGCGTTGCTGAAGGAACGCTTCTGCGTTTATGCCATCGACAGCCGGGGCCATGGGCGGAGCTTCCCTGTGGAGGAATACCATTATTCCGATATGGCGGAGGATATCCGCTGCTTTATCGAAACCCTGGGGCTGGAAAAGCCGCTGCTGTGCGGCTTCAGCGATGGCGGCATCCTGGGGCTGCTGCTGGCCGCCCATTACCCGGCGTTGCTGGGCGGCGTGGTGGCCTGCGGTGCCAATACCCGCCCGGAGGGCATCCGTCCCGGCTGGCTCACGCTGTTCCGGCTCATGTACCGGTTCAACCGTTCGCCCCTCTTCCGCCTGATGCTGACGGAGCCGGATATCACTCCCGGGCAGTTGGGGGCCATCGCCTGCCCGGTGCTGATCACCGGCGGCAGCCGGGATATGATCAGCCGCAGGCATCTTGAGGAGATCGCTGCCAACATCCCCGGCGCAAAGCTGATGCGCCTGCCCGGAGAGACCCACAGCAGCTACATCACAAAGGGCGAAGTGCTGGCACGGATCGTGAACGGCTTCGCGGACGGGCTGTAAACAAACAAAAAAGGAGCGGAGCAGATACTCCGTTCCTTTTTTGTTTACTTCAGCGGCACGTGGATGGCGGTATCCCAATCCAGAGCGCCGTTGTTATCGGTATACCATACCAGATACACACCGCCGGGCAGGAGGCCGGAGGTGGCACCGAAGGAGGCTTCGATCCGGCAGCCGCTGAGGGTATCGCTCCCCTGAACATAGCGGCTGCCGCCGCTTACCGTGCGCAGCCGCAGCGCCTGGGCGGGGTCGCCGGTGGCTTTTGCCTGCTCGAACACGTTTTCCGGGAATACCTCGAAGAAGGTAAGATCCTTCGGCAGCTTCTTGTTTGTCGCTTCCGGCTCGTGAATGGTAATGGCGGCATCCATCCGGCCGCTGGTGGGCTTCAGGCTGAAGTGCTCCACCTCCAGGGCAAACAGTGCGTTTTCGTACACGCCGGGCTGGGCGGTCACCTCAGTAATGGCGGGAGCCTGCATCTGAATGGGGAAGACCGCCTCCACCGATGCTACCTTCTCCAGCAGGGAGCGGTCGGAGACGACCTCCCCCAACTGTACCAGATCGGTCTCCCGCTCCACGGCCAGGGTGTTGGGGGCCAGCAGGCTGCCGTTCAGGTGTTCGTCGGGGGCCAGGTAGACGGGGGTGGTGCGGGGGCGGAACACCTCCACACAAATGGAGAAGGTGGCTTCCTCTGCCGCCTGCAGGGGCTGCTTCCGGGCAAGGTCGCCGAGGGGCTCCGCTTCGTTTGCCGGGTCGGCGGCAAGGGTGCCTGTATAGGTGGCAAATACCCGGGTCTGCTTGCTGAGGGCTTTGCCCTCCAGCTCGCCGCCCATCGCCTGACCGATGCCGTTATACGGGAACATGGCGCTCTCGTAGACCAGGGGCACGCCGTTCAGCGTGGCATGGTCAACGGTGTAGATGAGAAGTTCGTCGGTGGGGTTTTCCAGGGTAAGGCCAACCGAAAGGTTGTTGCCGTCGAACAGGGTCTCTGCCAGGGTCACCTTGAGCTGCTCGGTGCTGTGGGTCAGGCCGGGCTCGGTGACCAGCTGCAGCACTTCGTTTGGCAGGTCGTTTTGATCACTGCGGAACAGCCAGCTCAGTACATCGGTATGGAGCAGCGTGGCGGCAACTGCGCCGGTAACCAGCAGGATCATGGTCATCGCCAGCGCCATGGCGGCGGTAAAACGTTTTTTCACAGGGGCTTCTCCTTTCGCTTGCATCAGCAATCGGCTGCGCAGGGAAGGAGCCTCGTCGATGCCCCGGGTGCAATCGTTGATGGCGCTTTGCACCTTCTTTTGGATCTCCCGGTCATTCATCATGGTCGTTCCCTCCTTCCAGCTCGTCCTTCAGCTTTTCTTTGGCTTTGCGGATGCGTGTGGAAACCGCAGCCTCGGTAATATGCAGCATCTGGGCTATCTCCTTCATTCGGTAGCCCTCGTAGTAGTACAAAAGCACTACCTCCATATACTTCGGCCGCAGCTTTGCAATGGCCGTGGTCAGGGCCACATGCTCCGCGCTGGGTGGGGGAGTCGTGCCGGGCAAACGGTCGATGGATACCCGTGGGTCTACAAAGCGGAACCATGCGCCGCGGCGCATATCCCTGCATTGGTTCAGCGCGATCCGGGTCAGCCAGGTTTTTTCGTGGCTTTCTCCCCGGAAGGAATCCATCTGCTTATAGGCCTTCAAAAAGGTCTCCTGCACCGCATCCTCTGCCAGGCTCCAATCTCTCAGGTACAGGCAGCAAATGCGCAGCAGATCCTTTTCGTACGCCCGGATCCATTCGTCCAGCTTCTCCAATGGGGTCTGATCCGGCGCCTGAATCTTGCCCACAGAAGATCACCTCCTCAACCCATTAGACGAAAGGAAAAGAAAAAACTTAAAAGTTGATCAAAAAAAGAGCCGCCTGTTTTGCAAGCAGCTCAAACCGGCTCATATCCGCCGCATGAACAGCCCGTGCCGGTTGCAGTATACATACAGTATGCCGTGCCCCCGCAGCTGGATACGGGTCTCCGCATTGCCCTCCGGGTACCACTTGACCAGCGTGAGCCGGTCGCCGGTCACCCAGGCGATAAAGCTCAGGGCATGCTCCTTGGTCATGGGGTGGTCGAGGGTGAGGAAATGCTCGTTCTCTACTGCTTCTATGCAGATGCGGTGGCCGTCGTCCTCCGGCTCGGCCTCCAAGGGCGGCAGCGTTACGCCGCAGCAGCTGTAAGAGCCCTCACCGACCGCATGGATGATGTTGCCGCAGAGCGGGCACACGTAGAATTTGCTCCGGAGCAGGTTGCTGCCCCGGTTGCGGTTCTGTATGCACCGCCCGGAGAGCAGCTCCGAAACGGAGACTCCCAGTGCAGCTGCCAGGGGTGCCAGCAGCGAAACATCCGGCAAGCCCCGCCCGGTCTCCCATTTGGATACGGTCTTGTCGCTGATCGAAAGCACATCCGCCAGCTGGCGCTGGGTAAGGCCTGCGGCCTCCCGCAGGCTGCGGATGGTATCGGCGGTCACATAGTTGCTCATGGTTTTTCCCTCCTCTGTGGTCTGCTCAGCCAGCATACCGCAGCCCGGCCCCTTTGGCAACCTGCGCTCCGTAGAGAAGGCTCACTTCAGCGTGTGTGCAGCGATCAGCCTGCAAAGATGGCCCACATCGCTGTCCCGGGTGAACTCCAGTTTTACCCGGCCCAGGCCGGAGAACCAGAGCTCCAGCTCGCTGTCCAGGTCGATCACGCCTGCGGTCTCCACAGAAAACGCCTGGATGCGGCTGTAGGGCAGAGAGGTAAAGTCCTTCTTCTTGCCGGTAACGCCCTGCACGTTGATGGCAATGATGCGCCGGTCGGTAAAGACGAGCCCATCCCGTATGCTCTGGTAGGCAGCCTCGATGCGCTCATCGGGCAGAAGCAGGCTCTGCACGGCACCGTGGTAATTCTCGGTGGGTACGGTGCGCAGCTTCAGGTAGCTGGCGTTGGAAAAATCGATCACTGTTGTTTCATCCTTTCTTGGTATGGCAGAAAGCCCCAAAATGCAAAAGCAGCCGCAACGCTGGGCGCTGCGGCTGCCTGTATGGGCTTAGTAGTTGTTCTGCTCCTCGGCAGCTTCCTGAACGGCTTCCTCGGCCTCGGCAACCGCTTCGGTGACTTCCTCGGCGATCTCTTCGGCAGCTTCTTCTACGGCTTCGGCGGTTTCTTCGGTAGCATCCTCGATGGCTTCGGTGGCCTCTTCGGCTACTTCTGCGGCAGCCTCTTCCACAGCCTCGGCAGCATCCTTGCCATCGGTGATAGCAGGCTTCTGCTTCTTGGCCTGGCGGGCAGCGTGCAAGGCCTCCAGCTCCTCGTTGATGCCGTTGAGCTCAGACAGCATGCCGCACAGCTCTTCGGGCAGCTCAATGCCATCCTTCCACATCTGCATTACCTTGGTGGGCAGTTGGGCAAGCAGATCCTTGCGGCGATTCTCCATGCTCAGTTCGCCCAGCTTCAGCTTGGCATTGTCGGCCATGTTGGCAGCGCCCTGACCGATGGATTCCATGCACTTGAGCCAGCCGGTCTTGATCTTGGAGGTGATATTGCTCATTTGGGGGTTCCTTCCTTTCGTTGGGGGTGGTATGAGGTAAGCATAGCCCCGGCCTGCTTGGGGGGCATACTCTGCTTTCATCATATAGTATAGCATATAATTGGCCGAATTCGTATGCAAAAATGAATATTTACCGAAGATTAATAATTTTACCAGTGCACCCGGAGCGCATCGGTCTCAATGGCAAAGGAGGCATCTTCTACCGGCAGTATCTCGCCATCCATATTCAGGCGCATGCCGGGGCTGGAAAGGCGGCAGCTGCTTGCCTTGTACAGGTGTGCGGGCTTGCGCCGGGGCAGCGTGCCCAGCATGATGGAGGGCAGGTAGAAGGGGATCTTCCAGCGGGGCACCGCATCCACTACAAGGATATCCAACAGGCCGTCGGTCACATCGGCCTGCTTGGCAATGGGAATGCCGCCGCCGAAATATTTGCCGTTGGCTACGGAGCAGAGCATGCAATCCCGCTCGATCACGGTATCCTCGCCGATCTCTACCCGCATACGGAAGGGCTTGTAGTTCTTGATGGCCCGGATGATGCCGTAGAAATACGGCCAGATGCCGCTGCAATGCTTCTTGGCCTCGATGGAGTAATCCAGCACCATTACATCGAAACCGGCACCGCTCACATTCATGAAGAAGCTGTCGTTCATGGTGCCGGTGTTCACCGGGCGCGCCGGGTGGGTGAGGATGAAATCAATGGCGCTGCGCCAGTCTCTGGGAATGCCCACCGCCTTGATAAAGTCGTTGCCCGTACCCGCAGGGATGATGCCCAGCGCTGTGCCGGTGTGCACCAGCCCGCGGGCCACTTCGGTAATGGTACCATCGCCGCCCACGGCGATCACGGTCTCGGCCCCGCGCCCGGCTGCCTCACGCGCCAGCTGGGTGGCATGATCCGGCTCGGTGGTAAAGAGCATCTCGAAAGCAATGCCTTTTTCCTTCAGGTAGGCTTCGATCTCCTGAGCGATCACTTTTGCACGGCCGTTGCCCGCTGCGGGGTTGATGATGATCTCCAGCATGCTCCCAGCGCCTTTCGTATACAAAGTTGCGTTTATTTTACAACTTTTTCATCGAAAACGCAATGTTACATAAGCGCATCCCAGCCGGGCAGCACATTGGCAAGGGTATAGGCATCGGCTTCTGCGGCGGTGAGCAGCTTCATGCCCGGGTGGCGGGCATCGGCATGACTGCCGGGGCCGGTGGAGCCGTACTCGCAGTACCGCTGGGTGACCGGGCGGTTGGGCTGGCCGGTGATGAGCCAATCGGTAAAGCCCAGCGGATTCACGCAGGCATCCATATGGCAGTTGATGAATGCCGTGGCGGCATGCTCCCGCCAGGGGCGGCCCAGATAGATGGCTCCCTCCGGGCATTCGCCGGTCAGCGTGCAGCGGTGGAATACGAAGCCGTAGGGCTGCCCCTCCGGGGTATTGGCGGCGGTGTAGTAGCCGCCCCGCTCGTTGGCATAGAGGGTACAGCCTTCAAACCAGCAGCGGTAGGGGCCGAAGATAAAGTCCACATCGCCGCGGATGAAGCAGTTTTCAAAATACAGCCGTGCATCCACCGGCGGGCGGTCGGCTACGCCCTCCACCCCTACAGGGATCGGATAGGGCTTTACAAAGTTGTGCAGCTTGGTGAGCACCGGGCCGCAGAAGAGGGTGTCCTGAGCGGCCAGGAAGTGGCAATCGAAGAACCGGCAGCGGTCGCCTGCGGCATATACCGCCACCGCCTGGCCCACCTTGCGCCCGTCGCCCGCATCGTTTTCCACCGTCAGGCCCCGGAGGGTCACATCATCGCCGGTGATCAGCAGCGTGGGGGTGAGGAAGGTATTGCGGGTGGTACCGTCCGGCAGCGGGTTCAGGGCAAAATCGCCAAAGACCAGATGGGCACCGGGCTCGGCCAGCAGGGTCACATTGCTTTTGTTCAGGATCACCTTCTCCCGGTATACGCCGGGCAGAATGCGGATAAGGGTCTGCTGGGTGCTGTCTGCGGGAATGCTGTCAATGGCGGCCTGCAGGGTGGAAAAGCCCTCGCCGCTTTGGGAGATGATCAGCTCCATATCGAAAAAACCTCCTGTATGGGTAAGAGTAGCTGCCTTACGGTATGCAGATAGTATTCTTCCGCGGGCAGACAAACTCCTGCATCCTGTGGCAGGATGCGGCGCGGTATGCTATAATGCAACCAACGGAAAGGATGGGGATGTGCCATGGAGACGATTTTTGACAGAACGCGCCTGCTGCTGGGCCGGGAGGCGATGGAGAAGCTGCACAACAGCCGCGTGGCGGTATTCGGTCTGGGCGGCGTTGGCGGCCATGCGGCGGAGGGGCTTTGCCGCAGCGGCATCGGTGCGCTGGATCTGTTCGATAACGATACCGTCAGCCTGACCAACCTGAACCGGCAGCTGATCGCCACCCGGGAGACCATCGGCATGCCCAAGACCGAGGCCATGAAGCAGCGGCTCCTTTCTATCGATCCCGAATTGCGGGTGGAGGCCCGGCAGCTGTTCTACCTGCCCGAGACCGCCGATGAGGTGGATCTCTCCCGCTACGATTATGTGATCGATGCCATCGATACCGTAGCGGCCAAGCTGGAGCTGGCGGTGCGCTGCCACCGGCTGGGCATCCGGCTCATCAGCGCCATGGGCGCGGGCAACAAGCTGGATCCCACCAGGCTGGTGGTAACGGATATCAGCAAGACCAGCGTCTGCCGCTTGGCCCGGGTGATGCGGCAGGAGCTGCGCAAGCGGGGCATCGAGCATTTGAAGGTCTGCTATTCCACCGAGCCTGCCCTCACGCCCATTCCCGAGGAAATGGGGGAGGAGACCGCCCCCGGCAAGCGCCAGACCCCCGGCAGCACCTCCTTTGTGCCCTCGGTGATGGGGCTCATCATCGCCGGGCAGGTGGTGCGGGAGCTGGCTGGGCTGGAGTAAACCCTACAACAAACAACAGGAGAAAGCACTTATGAAGATAACCACCAGGAATTTTCAGCTGCTCAGCGATAACGAGCTTGCCTGGCAGCTGCTTACCAAGGCCTGCGTGCCCGGCTTCCGAAACGGCATGCCCGCTCCCTTTTTCGAATATGCCCTTACCTCCACCTGGTTCGACCGCTCCAAAACCTGGCTCGATCGCTTCTGGCTGGACGATGGCCAGCCGGTGGGCTTTGTCTACTACGAGAGCCCTGCCACCCATATTTTCTTTTCGCTGCTGCCCGGCTACGAATGCCTTGCCGATGAGCTGGTCGCCTACGCAGACAGCACCATGCCCGGCAAGCCCGGCGAGAAGGAATTGGTCTTCTTCCCCGGGCAGACGGCACTGATGGAGGCTGCCCAAAAGCGGGGCTATTCCATGGCCTACGAATACGACGATATGCTGCTGGATCTCTCCAAAACAGTTCTGGATCGCCCCCTGCCGGATGGCTACCGCTTTGTGGAGCCGGAGGAGATGGATCCGGTCAAGCTGGGCAGATGCACATGGAAGGGCTTCGGCCACGAGGATAAAGGCCCCTTTGAAAACTGGGATGGTGAGGATCCCGGTACGGAGTGGAACCCGGTAAAGTCCTATCAGGGCATCATCAGCTGCGTAATGGCACCGCCACCCCATGCCACCTATGAGCATGAGGTGGTCATTGCGGATGAGAGCGGCGAATATGTGTGCTACTCGGGCATGTGCTGGGTGCCGGAAAACAAGCTGGCCTATATGGAACCCCTCTGCACCGTGCCGGAGCACCGGGGCAAGGGGCTGGCGGCGGCTGCGCTCACCCGGCATTATCAGCGCATGGGAGCGCTGGGGGCAGAGTACATGACCGGCGGCGGAGACCCCTTCTACCGCAGGGTCGGCTATACCGAGACCGTGCATTGGATGCACTGGAAGCGGGAAGCAGCCCAGAAAGAGTGATGGGAGAGAAGGGCATGACCGAACAGCTTCGGGTATTGGAAACCGTCACAGAGCGGCTGAAGCAGCTGCCCGGCGTGCACAGCATCGTTCTCAACGGCTCTGTGGCCTATGGCGCGGCAACTGCCGGGTCGGATCTGGATCTGCTGGTTCTGTGCGAGCATGATGCTTTTGAGGCAGATGCTGTGGATGGCGTTTGGGTGGAGATCCACTTTCACCGCTGCGATGCGCTGCTGGAGCGGCTGTCATCGAACCCGGCGGAGATCTACCGCTACCATGGTGCCCGGGCGATCAGCGATGACGGCACCTATGCCCGCCTCGCCGAAGCAGTGCGGCAGGCGGAGCAGGCGTACCGCCCTGCCGCCGATGCGCTTGAAAAGCTGCGCTACTGGCTCTTTTCAACACAGAAAAAGCTGTCTGCTGCCATCTCTGCAAAGGATGATCTGCGCATGGCCTATCTGCTCTCCACCAACACATGGAAGGTGCTAGAGGGGCTCTATGCCATCAACGGCAGACCTGTGCCGCCTTCGTCGCTGGCGTATCACCTGCATTCAACGCTGCGGGTGCCCTGCGAGGGCTGGTTCGAGGGCTTGCTGCTGGGCGATGTCTCCACCCGTGCAGAGATGATGCTCCGGCTGATCACCTGCATCTGCGATGGCACAGACCAGCCTCAATAAACAAAAACGGCCTGTATCGGGCCGGGAAAACACAACACCCCCGCCGCCCGGGATCGTTCCGGTGCGGCGGGGGTGCTCTATTGGAGCGGAAAACCGGCGGAATACATCCGCTGTTTTCTTACAGGATCTTCAACGCATTGGCGCAGAAGGCGGGCAGCTCATCGGGCAGGGAGACCACCAGCACGCCGAAATCCTTCCGGAAGGGCACGGGGCCGTAGCCCAGCACCTCCACGGAGTGGATCTCATCCCCTTCGAAGCTGCGCAGGGTAACGGTATCGCCGCCCTTTGCGCCCATCATGAAGGCGTATACGGCGCCGCCCTTCTGCACGAAGCGGAAGTCGCTCCGGGTCCAGTCGGTCTTGTCCTCCCGGAAGCCCTCGATCTTGACACGGGTATCGCCCTCGCCGAAGGTGCGCCAGGGACGGGTGCCGTAGACTGCCTCGCTGCAAACGGCGAACCATTCGCCGATCTTGGTAAGGATGAAGTCGGCATATTCGTCGATGGTGCCATCCGGCCGCTGGAGGATGTTCAGCAGCATCACGCCGTTTTTGGAGATGATATCCACCAGCATCTCCACGATCTGGTCTGGCTGCTTGTAGGGGCTGTGCACATCGTAGAACCAGTTGCCGATGCAGGTATCGGTGTGCCAGGGCTGGGGCATGATGCCCGGCAGCTGGCTCTTTTCGATATCCAGCACGCCCACGCTGTAAATGGCGGGGTTGCGGTCTTTTTGCAGGTAGACGGCCTTGTTTTCGCCGTGTTTGTCGATGGAGGTGTTGTACAGCTTGGCTACGATCTCCAGACCATCCTGATAGCTGCCGGTGCCGTCGGTGGAGCCGTTTGCATTCTCAAACCAGTGGCCGCCGAAGGGCAGGGAACCGTCGGTGTAGAGCAGCTCCGGCTGGAAGCGCTCGATCATCTCGCCGATGCAGCGCTTCCAGTAAGCGTGGTACTCCTTGTTTTCAGTGTACCAGGGCGAAATGCTGGCGGGGTCGTCGGTGCCGTGCTCCTGGTTGGCAAAGTAGAAATCCTGATAGGCCGGGTCGTTGCCGTCGTAGGGCACACCGGCGTAGGGGCCGGTCTTGTCGCAGCCCTTGTTCACACGCCACCAGGCAAAGGAAGCGCCTAAATGCTCGCTGATGCCAAAGGGCATGCCAAACTTGTCCGCAGCGGCCTTCCACAGGGCAAGGATGTCTTTGCCGGGGCCCACGTTCACGCTGTTCATGCGGTTGATCCTGGAATCGTAGTTAAAGAAATGGTCGTGGTGGGTGCCCTGAGACATAAAGTAGCGGGCACCGGCCTTGTAGTATTTCTCCATGAGCCCTTCCGGGTCGAATTTCTCCGCCTTCCATAGGGCACAGATATCCTTGTAGCCAAACTTGGAGGGGTGGCCGTAGTGGCGCAGATGGTATTCGTACTGGGCCGTGCCCTCGATGTACATGTTGCGGGCGTACCAATCGCCAAACATGGGCACGCTCTGGGGGCCCCAGTGGCTCCAGATGCCGAACTTGGCATCCCGGAACCATTCGGGAGCGGTATACTCGTGCAGGGAATCGAAGGTAGGCTCGAAACGCTTGCTCATGGAAAAGTTTCCTCCTTGCTTGCCAAAAGGCGGCTCTGCTGTTGGTTGCTGCCCGTGGCAGTATCATCTCTTTTTCTTGCCTTCTATCATACCATGAAACGGCCTGCAAGACCATGCGAACATTGCACAAAAGAAGGCAATTTTGTGCCATATTCGTTATTGGCAGCACTTCATGCATTGACATATACCCTATGGGGGTATATAAT
Source organism: Clostridiales bacterium (assembly GCA_015056315.1). Lineage (GTDB taxonomy): Bacteria > Bacillota > Clostridia > Christensenellales > Aristaeellaceae > Limiplasma. The sequence goes on along the minus strand of SVGN01000017.1, from coordinate 3,088 downwards.
GTTAGTGCAAACTAACAAATGCGAGGTGTCATGCCATGCCCTGCAAGCATTGCCACAAGACCAAGGAGCGCTCCAAGAGCGAGCACGATAAGCTGATCCATCGCCTCAACCGCATCGAGGGGCAGATCCGGGGCATTCGGGGCATGGTGGAGAAGGATGCCTATTGCATCGATATCTTGGTGCAGGTGGCGGCCGCCAATGCCGCCCTCAACGCCTTCAGCAAGGAGCTGCTGGGCGACCACATCCGCACCTGTGTGAAGGAAGACATTTCCGCAGGCCGGGAGGATACCGTGGAGGAGCTGATCTCCACCCTGCATAAGCTGATGAAATAAGGGAGCTGAAAACCATGAAGCAATATACGGTAACGGGTATGAGCTGCGCCGCCTGCAGCGCCCGGGTGGAAAAAGCGGTCTCGGCAGTGGCCGGGGTAAGCGCCTGCTCTGTGAGCCTGCTGACCAACAGTATGGGCGTGGAGGGCAACGCACCGGATGCGGCCATCATTGCAGCGGTGGAGGCAGCGGGCTATGGCGCCTCCGTAAAGGGCGCAGCGGATGCAGCGCCAAGTGCAGCTGATATGCAGAATGCAGAGGATGCCCTCAGAGACCGGGAGACCCCCAAACTGAAGCGTCGCCTTTTTGCCTCGCTGGGCTTTTTGCTGGCGCTGATGTACGTTTCCATGGGGCATAGCATGTGGGGCTGGCCCCTGCCTGCCTTCTTTGAGAACAATCCGGTGGCGGTGGGCCTTGTGCAGCTGCTGCTGGCAGCCATCGTAATGGTCATTAACCAGAAGTTCTTCATCAGCGGCTTCAAGGGACTCCTGAAGGGCGCACCCAATATGGATACGCTGGTCGCACTGGGCTCTGCGGCCTCCTTCGGCTACAGCGTGTACGCCCTCTTTGCCATGACCGGTCATGCAGCCGCCGGCGATGCAGCGGGTGCGGCCCACTATCTGCATGAGTTCTACTTCGAATCCGCTGCCATGATCCTTACCCTGATCACCGTGGGCAAGATGCTGGAAGCCCGTTCCAAGGGCAAGACCACCGATGCCCTCAAGAGCCTGATGCGGCTCTCACCCAAGACCGCCACCCTCTGGGTGGATGGGGCAGAGGTGGAAACGCCCATCGAGCAGGTAAAGACCGGCGATCTGTTCGTGGTGCGCCCCGGTGAGCACATCCCTGTGGATGGCGTGGTGGAGGAAGGCGAAAGCGCTGTGGATGAATCCGCCCTGACCGGCGAGAGCATCCCGGTGGATAAGGCGGTGGGCAGCAGCGTTTCTGCCGCGACCACCAACCGCAGCGGCTACCTGCGCTGCCGGGCCACCCGCGTGGGGCAGGATACCACGCTGAGCCAGATCATTCGCATGGTGAGCGATGCGGCGGCCACCAAAGCGCCCATTGCCAAGGTGGCAGACAAGGTATCCGGCGTCTTTGTGCCGGTGGTCATCTCCATTGCGGTCATCACCATTCTGGTGTGGCTGCTTGTGGGCGAGAGCTTCGGTTTCGCTTTGGCAAGGGGCATCTCGGTGCTGGTCATCAGCTGCCCCTGTGCGTTGGGGCTGGCTACGCCGGTGGCCATCATGGTGGGTAACGGCGTGGGCGCAAAGAACGGCATCCTGTTCAAGACCGCCGCCTCTCTGGAGGAGACCGGCAAGGGCCAGATCATCGTGCTGGATAAGACCGGCACCCTGACCAACGGTACTCCTGTGGTCACCGATGTGCTGCCCTGCGAGGGCATCACCGAAGCCGAGCTCCTGCGCAGCGCCTATGCGCTGGAGGCAAAGAGCGAGCACCCGCTGGCGGGGGCTGTGGTCAGCTGCGCCAAAGAGAAGGAATGCCCCCTTGCTGAGGTAGAGGGCTTCCGGGCGGTGCCGGGCAACGGCCTGTCTGCCCAGCTGGAAAGCAGCACCCTTCGTGGCGGCAAGCTGGCCTACCTGAGCCGCTACGCTGCTGTACCGGCGGCGGTGCAGACCCAGCTGGATGCCCTCTCTGCCGAGGGCAAGACCCCGCTGCTCTTCAGCCGGGACGACAAGCTGCTGGGCGTGATCGCCGTGGCCGATACCCTCAAGGAGGATAGCCCCCGGGCTGTTGAAGAGCTGAAGAACATGGGCATCCGTGTGGTCATGCTCACCGGCGACAACCGTCGTACTGCCGAAGCGGTGGGCAGGCTGGCCGGGGTGGATGAGGTGATCGCCGATGTGCTGCCCCAGGGCAAGGAAAGCGTGGTGCGCCGCCTGCAAAACGGCGGTAAGGTGATCATGGTGGGCGACGGTGTCAATGATGCCCCCGCCCTGACCCGTGCGGATATGGGTATCGCCATCGGCGCAGGCACCGATGTGGCCATCGATGCAGCCGATGTGGTGCTCATGAACAGCCGCCTCAGCGATGTGCCCGCAGCCATCCGCCTGAGCCGTGCCACGCTCCGCACTATCCACCAGAATCTGTTCTGGGCCTTCTGTTATAACGTGATCGGCATCCCGCTGGCGGCAGGCGTGTTCATCGGTCTGCTGGGCTGGAAGCTGAACCCCATGTTCGGCGCTGCTGCCATGAGCCTGAGCAGCTTCTGTGTAGTATCCAACGCATTGCGGCTGAACCTGATCGACATCCGCAATGCGAGAAAGGATAAAAAGATCAAACCTGCAAAGGAGGTCAAACCAATGGAAAAGACCATGAAGATCGAAGGCATGATGTGCGGCCACTGCTCCGGCCGTGTCAAGAAGGTGCTGGAGGAGCTGCCCCAGGTGGTTGAGGCTGTGGTCAGCCACGAGACCGGCACTGCCGTCATCACCCTGAATGCCCCCGTGGATGATGCTCTGCTCAAGAAGACGGTAGAGGATCAGGGCTACACCGTTATCGGCTGATCGAGAAAACCGCCCCGCCGCGCAGCACAGGCTGCACAGCGGGGCGGTTTTTGCTTGCGATGATATGGGGCAAACACAAAGAACCGGGATCCTTCGATCCCGGTTCTTTGTTGGCGTTATCGCAAATGGCTGGGGTAGCAGGATTTGAACCTACGAATGCGGGAGTCAAAGTCCCGTGCCTTACCACTTGGCGATACCCCAAGGTAAGTGGGGTGGATAGTGGGGTTCGAA
>SVGN01000016.1 GCA_015056315.1 Clostridiales bacterium | reverse complement strand
TGACAGGCTAGCGCTCTAACCAACTGAGCTACCGGGCCGTAAGCTGGTGGGCCTTCAGGGACTTGAACCCGGGACCAACCGGTTATGAGCCGGCCGCTCTGACCAACTGAGCTAAAGGCCCATAATTTGAAGGGGAAAATGGTGACTCCTAGGGGATTCGAACCCCTGTAGCCGCCGTGAAAGGGCGGTGTCTTAACCACTTGACCAAGGAGCCACGATGCGGTGCCGGTTTGGTCGGGGTGAAGGGATTCGAACCCCCGGCCCCATGCTCCCAAAGCACGTGCGCTACCAGACTGCGCTACACCCCGTTCGTGTCTTGCCCACTCAGGCGACGCTGATAATAATACCCGAAACCGGCGGTTTTGTCAACACCTTTTTTCAAAAAAATTCGAAAAAGTTGAAAAGTGGTTTCGGGCAAGGATTTTGCGGGTATGATCAGGGTGAGGGGAAGCGTACCCGGCAGCGCCCGAGGGCGGCGGCGCAGCCGGTGTAACCCTGCCCCCGGGGCGAGGGGTATGCCCACATATAGTATAGGAAGCATTCCGCACCCCCCTGCGCCGCACGCCCGTCTCTGTTGTGTGCCGGGCACCCGCACCCCACAATATGTAGGTACACCCGGTGCCAAATACACCACTTTTGATTGTGGAAAACCCTCCAAAATTCGTCCCGAAGCCCCATGTTTCGATGGCAAACCCTTGCTGCAGCACCGTTATACGGCTTTCCACATATTGTGGTTACACGCCGTTTCAAAACCCAGACACACAAAATGTTGTGTTTTGTATATTGACATACCCAACCACGCGCCCTATAATAAAGCAGTTGCTTTTGCGGGTAGGGTGTGCAGCCTGCACCCGCCCTTACTCTCTATACAAACACAAACGACCAAATACGCAAAGGAGCCGATCAGCATGATCACCACCATTATCAAGCGCGATGGCCGCATCGTTCCCTTCGAACAGGAAAAGATCGAACAGGCGATCTCCAAGGCCTTCATGGCCAGCGGCAGCCGCAAGAGCGCCGATACCGCCAAGGAGCTTGCCCAGCTGGTAGTCGATACCCTGGAACGCGATGAGAGCATCGAATCCTCCCCCTCGGTCGAGCAGGTACAGGATACCGTCGAAAAGGTTCTGATCGAGAAAGGCTTCGTGCGCTCCGCCAAGACCTACATCCTCTACCGCGCCGAGCGCAGCCGCGTGCGCGAGATGAACACCCGCCTGATGAAGGTGTTCGAAGACATCACCTACAAGGATGCCGTAGACAGCGACATCAAGCGCGAAAACGCCAACATCAACGGCGATACCGCCATGGGCAGCATGCTCAAGTTCGGCAGCGAGGGCGCCAAGCAGTTCTACAATATGTATGTGCTGGATCCCCGCTTCTCCAAGGCGCACAGCGAGGGCGACATCCACATCCACGATCTGGATTTCTACACCCTTACCACCACCTGCTGCCAGATCGACCTGCTGGATTTGTTCCACAACGGCTTCTCCACCGGTCACGGCGTGCTGCGTGAGCCCAACGACATCTACAGCTACTCCGCCCTGGCCTGCATCGCCATCCAGGCCAACCAGAACGACCAGCATGGCGGCCAGAGCGTGGTCAACTTCGACTACGGCATGGCTCCCGGCGTACAGAAGACCTACTTCAAGCGCTTCCGCGACAACCTGATGCGCGCCATGGAGCTGATGGGCGGTCTGGAGAATGCAGACGACAAGGCCCGCGAGCTGCTCAGCCAGCTGGAGGAGGAAGGCATGGGCCAGCCCCACCTGGCCGAGGATGCCGCCTACGATGCCGCCCTCAGCAAGAAGCTGCAGGAGGCCATCTCCTGCGACGAAGCCACCGCTGCCCGCATCATCGATTTCGTGCGCACCCACGCCCATTCCGAGACCGACAAGGCCACCTATCAGGCCATGGAAGCCCTCATCCACAACCTGAACACCATGAACAGCCGCGCCGGTGCCCAGGTGCCCTTCTCCTCCATCAACTACGGCATGGATACCTCCCCCGAGGGCCGCATGGTGATGCGCAACGTGATGCTGGCCACCGAAGCCGGTCTGGGCAACGGCGAGACCCCCATCTTCCCCATCCAGATCTTCCGCGTGAAGGAAGGCGTCAGCTTCAACCCCGGCGACCCCAACTACGACCTGTACCGTCTGGCCATCCGCACCAGCGCCAAGCGCCTGTTCCCCAACTTCAGCTTTGTGGATGCGCCCTTCAACCTGCAGTACTACAAGGAAGGCCACCCCGAGACCGAGATCGCCTACATGGGCTGCCGCACCCGCGTCATGGGCAACGTGTACGACCCCACCCGCGAAGTGGCTCCCCGCCGCGGCAACCTGAGCTTCACCTCCATCAACCTGCCCCGCATCGCCATCAAGGCCAAGGGTGATGTGACCTGGTTCTTCGAGGAGCTGGAGCGCACCATGGATCTGGTACGCGACCAGCTGCTGGAGCGTCTGGAGATCATCTCCAAGAAGAAGGTGCGCAACTTCCCCTTCCTGATGGGCGAAGGCGTATGGATCGACAGCGAGAACCTGGATTGGGATGACAGCGTTGCCGAGGTGCTCAAGCACGGCACCCTGTCCATCGGCTTCATCGGCCTGGCCGAAACCCTGGTGGCCCTGCGCGGCAAGCACCACGGCGAGGATGCCAGCAGCCAGAACCTGGGCCTGGAGATCGTTGGCGCCATCCGCAAGTATTGCGACGAGACCAGCAAGAAGCTGCACCTCAACTTTACCTGCCTTGCCACCCCCGCCGAGGGCCTCAGCGGCCGCTTCGTGCGCATCGACAAGGAAAAGTTCGGCATCCTGCCCGGCATCACCGATCGTGAGTACTACACCAACTCCTTCCACGTGCCGGTCTACTACCCCATCACTGCCTTCGAAAAGATCCGTCTGGAGGCTCCCTATCACGCCCTGACCAATGCGGGCCACATCTCCTACATCGAGATGGACGGCGACCCCACCAAGAACCTGGATGCCTTCGAAAAGGTGGTTCGCTACATGCACGACCAGGGCATCGGCTACGGCAGCATCAACCACCCCGTTGACCGCGACCCGGATTGCGGCTACAACGGCATCATCGGTGATACCTGCCCCAAGTGCGGCCGCAAGGAAGAGGAAGGCCACGCCTTTGACCGCATCCGCCGCATTACCGGCTACCTGGTAGGCAATCTGAGCCGCTTCAACAACGCCAAGCGCAAGGAAGAAAGCGAGCGCGTGAAGCACGGCATCTGATAGCAAAACATTTCCACAACTGAAAACGCCTCTTTCTGCGAACAATGCTCCCTGAGCTTGAATGCAGAAAGAGGCGTTTTTCATGTTCCGTTTATCCTGTCGTATGCGCCGCCTGACCGGGTGGCTCCTGGCCGCACTGGTGATGCTGGTGCACCTCTCCCCGCAGGCAGCGCTGCTGCGCACCCTGCCCGACAGCCTCTCCATCGCTGCCGGGCAGCAGCTGAGCCTGGCCCCCGTATACCCCCTCCGCATTGCACTGGAAGGGGGTTCTTTGCCCGCCGGAGCCAGCACCGATCAAACCCTCGCCCCGGCCCCGGGAGACCCGGTAAAAGCCACTGTGAGCCTCTTTGGGCTGATCCCCCTGCGGGAGGTGGAGGTGAGCATCCGGGAGGATCTGCGCATCTACCCGGGCGGGCAGGCGGTGGGCGTGGCGCTGCGCACCTCCGGCGTGCTGGTGGTGGGCACCAGCGACCTGGGCGGCGGCATCAGCCCGGCCCGGGCAGCGGGCATCAAGCCCGGCGACCTGATCACCCGGGCAGCGGGGCAGCCGGTGACCGGCACCGACAGCCTGACCGCTCTGGTGGAAGCCTGCGGCGGCGCAGCCCTGCCCGTGACCGTTGAGCGGAGCGGCAGCACCCTGAGCCTGACCCTGACTCCCCACCAGGATGAAAGCAGCGGTCAGTACCGCATCGGCGCATGGGTGCGGGATTCCACCGCAGGGGTGGGCACCCTCTCCTTCTACGGTGAGGTGGAGCCGGGGCAGGGGCTGCGCTACGGTGCGCTGGGCCATGCCATCACCGATGCGGATACCCGGCAGGTGCTCTCCATCGGCAAGGGTGAGATCATGGAGGCGGATGTGGTGGAGGTGCGCAAGGGGCAGGCGGGCTTCCCCGGCGAGCTGAAGGGCAGCTTCCTCTCCCGGCAGAAGATCCTGGGCAGCATCCGCCTCAACCACCAGCTGGGCATCTACGGCACCCTGAGCCGTCTGCCCGACCACCCCCTCTACCCGGACGGGCTGCCCATCGGCCGCAAGGATGCGGTGCACACCGGCAAGGCCAGCATCCTCTGCACGGTGGATGCGGAGGGCATGAAGGAATACGATGTGGAGATCGTGGAGGTGAACCGGCAAAGCCGCCCCGCCCAGCGCAGCATGGTGGTGAAGGTGGTGGATGAGGAGCTGCTGGCAAAGACCGGCGGCATCGTGCAGGGGATGAGCGGCAGCCCGATCCTGCAGGATGGGCGGCTCATCGGGGCGGTGACCCATGTGTTTGTGAACGACCCCACCATGGGGTATGGGCTGTATGTGGAGTGGATGCTGGAGGAAGCAGGGCAGACATGAAAAAGCACGCCCCGGCAAGGGACGTGCGGAAGTGCGGCAGACGCGCGTTCACTCGCAGTGCGACAGGATAAATGCCTTTGTTTGCTTGTGAAAGCACATATATATCATGGGGAGCAGGGAGAGAATGCTGCCTGCGGCGAAGACCAGATACAGCGGGAACACATCGCCCAGAAAGCCGTAGATCACCGCAGACAGGGCCGTTCCCCCGCATGCTGCGGAATTGATGAAGCCGAGAATGGCGCTCCGGTTTTCCTGAGGCAGGGCCAGCATCAGGGCAGCGTTGAATACAGCATTGCCGGCGGCGTTGGTCAGCGCGCTCAGGAAGAGGAACACGCACATCGGAAGGAAGTCCACCGAGAAATAGGTCAGCGTGAAAAACAGAACAGAAGAGGTAAACCCCAGCGCCATGACCCAGAAGCGGGCTTTGGGCGGCAACTTCACAATGCCCAGAACCAGCACGCTCAGCAGGGAACCCACCATGTATACGGCCATAAAATATCCGTACGCATCCACATTGAAGCCCTTCTCCATGCAGAAAGGCAGCGCAAGGGTCAGCGGGCCTGCGCCAAGCAGATTCAGCAGCAGGGCGCAGGGCACAAACAGGCGCAGGCAGCCGTCTGCAAAAATCGTCTTCATCGCGCTGCCCATATCCCGCAGGAGGCCTCCGGCTGTAACCTGCGTGCCCTGCTGGAGGGTTCTCGGCACACGGATGAAGAGCTCGGAGGCGGCAGAATACAGGTTGCTCAGGCCGTTGATGACCACGATCAGCGGTACGCCGAGAAAAGCCACCATCACGCCGCTGAGGGCTGAACCCGCCAGATTGATCAGCGATGAAACGCCCGAAAACACAGACTGGCCCCGTACCATATCATCGCGGGGGATAATATCGAGCATCAGCGTGCTGACGGCAGGAGAATAGAATACACTGCCGAATGCCGCTGCCAGGGCTGCGAGCAAAACCACAGGCACGCTCAGCGAATTGAAATATGCCAGCAGGCCCACAGCCAGCATAAGCACGCCCTGCATTACATCAATGCCTACGATCAGCCATTTGCGGTTGCACTTATCCACAATGCTGCCGCAAACAGGAGAGAAAAACATGGTCACAAACATCGATATGGAGGACATGATCCCCATCAGGGCGCTGGAGCCGGTCTGCTGATAGACCCAGTAGCCGATGGCCACACTGTACATCAGATCGCCGATGGCGCTGACCGTGTTTCCCTGCAGAAGCAGAATATAATCTTTATTCCACAGCTTCTTATGCATAACGGAAAGTTCCTTTCATTCCATTTCGAAAGGATTATACCCAATTCCGATACCGATTACAATGAGAGCCGCTTTGGCGTTGGATGAGAATCGCATTAAGCTCAGGGTGCATCAACATACATACAGGGGGCAACCGCCCCCGCCATGGGGGATGGGCTGTATGTGGAGCAGGTGCTGGTGTATCTGTATGCAAAAACGAACGTCCTGTATATCGGACGTTCGTTTCTGTATACCGGAGGCGCAGTGCGCCGGTGCGAGGCGGGCGGTGCAGGCTTCAAACGGCAGAAGCGCATGCTTCCGTCTGTACATCAAAGCGGATCCGTTTGGCTCACTCGGCAAAGCGATCGTATCCCCACCAATCGGGAACCAGTTCTTTCAGCTTCACCACTTTTTGATTTTCAAGATCGAGCAGGATCTCGATATCACCGCTGTCTTTATCCAGCTGCATCATCATTTCACGGCAGACGCAGCAGGGCGGGCCTACCTTGCCATCCCGCATCACGGCGACCACTTTGTCGATTTGGCTTTCACCATTGGTGATCATGTTGGCGATGGCATTTCTTTCTGCGCACATGCCAAGGGATGATGCTGTATCGATGCATACCCCCACATAGATATTGCCCTGCTTCGTAAGAATAGCGGCAGCCACGCCTCCCGCATCGATAAAGGGAGAGATCGTTCGGCTGTTCTGAACCTTCACTGCCGCATCATACAGTTTCTGCCACACAAGCTCGTACCTCCTTCTGTTCAAGCAACGATTTTTCCAGCGCAACAACGCTGTTTTCATACAGGGAGTTCTGCAAGCAGCTTGGCTTTAGGCGGCACCCTCAGTCAGCTGCGCTGACAGCTCCCTCCTTCGGAAGGAGCCTGCATTGTCGGACTTTGCCGTTCTGCCCGGAACCTTCGAAATCAGGTGATCGGTACAAACGTTCCGCCCATCACGCCCCGCACCGTACCGCCACCTTGATGACCCCATCCCTTCTGTTCTCAAACAGCTCGTAGGCCACTTCGATATCCTTCAGGTCGTAGGTATGGGTGATCAGCGGCGTGGTGTCGATCTTCCCTTCGGCGATCAGCTGCAGCGTTTCCTTGCAGTTGCAGCCATCCACGCCGCCGGTCTTGAAGATCAGGTTCTTGCCGTACATATCGGGCAGGGGCAGGGTCTGGGGGCCGTCGTACAGCGCCACCACGGTAACGATGGCGTTGGGGCGGGCGCACTCCCACGCCATGCGGAAGGTCTCCGGGCTGCCTGCCACCTCCAGCACCACATCCGCACCGCCATGATCGGAGTGGGCGCGGACGAATTCGCCCAGCCCCTCCGGCCCGGTGGTCAGCACCTCCGGGTAATGAGCGTTGACGAAGCAGAGACGGCTCTCGTCCACATCGCAGACGATGATGCGCTTGGGCTGCAAAAGGCGCACGCATTGCAGCGTGCAAAGGCCCGTGGGGCCTGCGCCGATGATCAGCACCGTATCCCGCTGCCTGATCTCGGAGATCTGCGCCGCCCAGTAGCCGGTGGCCAGCACATCGCCCACCAGCAGGGCCTGCTCGTCGGTCACGCCGTCCGGGATGATATCCAGTCCCTGATCCGCATAGGGCACGCGCACATATTCCGCCTGTCCCCCATCGATGCGGCAGCCCAGCGCCCAGCCGCCGTGGGGATCGGTGCAGTTGTTCACCCAGCCGTTTTGGCAGAAAAAGCACTTGCCGCAGAAGGTCTCCACGTTGACGGTCACCCGGTCGCCGGGCTTTACCCTGGTAACGGCAGCGCCCACCTGCTCCACGATGCCCACCATCTCATGCCCGACCGTGATGCCGGGCACCGCCCGGGGCACGGAGCCGTGCTTGATGTGCAGATCGCTGGAGCAGATGCTGCTGAGGGTGACCCGTACAATGGCATCCCGGTCGTTCTGCAGGGTGGGGACGGGCTTCTCCCGCAGGGCGAAGCTGCCTTGGGCAAGATAGGTGTAAGCTAACATGAAACGGCTCCTTTCGTACTGCCGGGGGAGCGTGTTCGGGCGGTGCGCCCATCCGGCATCTCTGCCCGGCGCACCGCCCGCTGCCTTACCGGCACGTTGCATCATTCTTCTCAAAACCCGGTCTTCCGGATCGCATCCACCAGATTCCTGCCGTACAGCTCCATGCCCAGGCAGTTGGGGTGCAGATCATCCCGGAAATACTCAGAAAGGTGGGGCACCAGCGTAAAGCCGTCCACCACGGTCACGTTGGGGTACTGCCCGGCGATCTTCATCACGTTTTCACAGAAGCGCACCAGCGTATCGTACCCCTCGGGGCGGTCGCCACGCCACAGGGGCGTTACGCACAGCACCGGAGTATCGCCGTAGACCTTGCTGAGGCACTCGTAATATTCCTCCACCGCCTCCATGGTCTCTGTGCCGAACTGGTTGGTGCCCATGGCGATGATGATCTTCTCCGGCCGATAGCCCTCCATGGGGGTCATGGTGTTCTTGTCGTACACATAGCCGCCGATGCCCTGATTGAGGATGTCGTAATTCAGCAGCCGGTTGGCCACGCTCACATAGGTGTGGGAGGAGCGCAGCGGGCCGTAGCCCTGGGTGATGGAATCGCCGATCCACAGCACCTTCTCGCCCTTCCGGGCAGGGGTGAAGGCGGCATCGATCTCAAAGTTCCGCACCAGCAGGGTAGCATCCGCAGGCAGATAGAGGATAAGCTGCTTCTCCCCCGCCTCCATCTCAAAGGTGAGGGTGCCTTCCTCGGCCATATCCTTTACATAATGGATGGTGTGGGCCAGCCCGTTCACGTACAGCTCCACAGAATCCTCCGAGCCCTTCCAGATCAAACGGTAGTCAAAGGCGATCCTGGTGGCGGCAGTGGTCAGCTCAAAGGTCTTGGCACTGCTGGCAAAGCTGCGGTCGTACCAGAAGGTAACGGGGGAATTGCGGAAGTAATCCATCTGCTTTTCATCGTACTGGAAAGCCTGCAGCCAGCCGTCCGGGGTTTCTTCGAAGCGGAGCGCGCCGAAATAGATGGTTTTGAGTTGATCGTTGCTAAGAAGCATGTGGGGGCCTCCTTCTGGGTTTTCGATTGGTTTCAGTATATAGCGTTTTCGGGAGATGCACAATATTCAAAGGCATACACATTTTGGGATAAATATATAGCAAGAGCGTGGAACCCAAGCTCCACGCCCTTGTTTTACCCTTTCTTATGCCTCCCGGCAGCTTTTCATTTCCTTCAGCCCCGCCTTATGCAGCAGCAGGGTACCCAGCAGGAGCAGCCCCTGCCCCAGCACATTCACACCCTCGGCGATCCAGTTCATGGAGGCCTGTGCAAAGTCCTTGCCGGACAGATACCCCATGCCCAGCGAGCACAGGAAGGATACCGCAAAGACAGCAATGAGCCACGGCTTTTTCAGCTTGGCAGAAAGGATGCACAATACCGCATCCATCATGCCCAGCCCTGCCACCATCAGACCAACGAACACAAAGGTGCCGCCGAACACAGGCGGAGCTATCGCCAGCGCAGTATGTTCCGCCTGTGGGTGCAGAAGCATCGCCAGCATGGCGATACCAGCCAGCAGGAAGCCGATGGACTGCACCGGGAAAAACATGGCATTGAGGGCAGCAAAGTCGCAAACATTGGCAGCATAGAGCAGCTTCCATGTGGCTTTCAACGCTCCGGCGATGGTCACGTCGATTACACCTGCAGCAAAGAGTGCAAAGGCTCCCTTGCTCATTTTACTGTACAGATCACGCATCAGGATTACTCCGGCGGCGGCAAAAAGCACAACGGGTATATAGTCAACCAGCGCCATGGCAACGGAAAAATCATTCATGGCAATGCCTCCTTCGTGTGATGATGCAAAAGGATCAAGCCTTCTTATTCAGGTGGTAAACAGGCAGCAGGGGGATGATGATGGGTGTCTTGTCGGCGTAGGCGGTATACTCGGCATTGTCGCCGTAGCGGGCCATCTGCCGTTTCTCCAGACGCTGGGCACCGTTGAACATGATAAACACGATGCAGATGTACGCCAGCACGGCGGTGATCCACTGGCCCGCACCCGCATAGGTGGTAAGACCGCTGATGAACACGCCCGTCCAGAACAGGATCTCGCCAAAATAGTTAGGGCAGCGGCAGATCCTGTACAGACCCTTGGTAGCAACCATATCGGGGCGTTCCTTCTTCTGGGCAGACTTCTGGTTGTCGGCGATGGATTCCAGCACCAGACCAAATACAGACACTGCAAAGCCGATCACAGGCACGATCACATCCACGGAGGCGTTGGTGTAGCGGAACAGCATGGGGCTGACCTGAGCGGTGTACAGGATGGCAACACTCACCCAGATGGTGGCCAGTACAAAGACAGGCATCTTCTTTTCGCTGTTCTTGTTCAGGGTATCCTTTGCCACATCGGTCTTGCGGAAGGTGAGGCTTTTCAGCTCACGCACCAGCAAAAAGCCGCTGAGGCGGATGCCGTAGCAGACGAACAGCACGCATTCCGCCAGCATGATCCAGAGCGGCGTAGCGGAAGGGTTGACAAAGTACATGATCAGCGTGGCGATGCCGCCGGCAGCCACCGCAAAACCATAGCCGATGGACAGAAAATATACGAACTTATAAAAGCCGACCGCGCAGGCCACCGCGCAGACGATGAGCAGGATTCCAAGCAGATCCCAGGGCATGATGATGTTCCTCCTTAACCAAAGTAGCTCTTGATATATTCAGCAAAGCTCTTCTCGCCCACAACGGTATCGCCCACCAGATCGTGGCTCAGCGTCCACTTGGAGAAGAGGATAATGTCGTGCTTGCCTGCCTTCTTGATCTTGGGCAGATTGGCAAGGATACCGAACAGCCAGACGGGCGCCCACTTGATCTTGAGGGGCTTCCCCGCAGCGTCAAAGCACAGCTTCGCCATTTCTTCGTAGGTATAGGTCTCCTTGCCGCCCACGTTGTAGGTTACATTGGTATCGCACATGTGATCCACGATGAACCGGGCAAAGTCGGGGCAATCCACCACATTGGCCTTCACGCCGCCGAAGCCCTTGAGCAGCTGCATCTCGCCCTTATCCACATAGGGCTTGAACACCTTGCAGATATCGTAGAAATAGCCGGTGGGGCGGTAGATGACCCAATCCATGGCTTCCTTTTTAATATCCTGCTCCACCAGATACTTGGCGTGGAGCATGGGCACCTTTTCCGCGCCAGGCTCGTCGCAGGAGATAACGGAGATGTAGTTGAACTTCTTCACGCCGGCGGCTTTGGCCTCGGCGTAGAGGTTCATGTTGCCCTGATAGTCGATATCGTAAGAGGTAACGGCGGTGGAGGCGCCGGTGAGACCCACCGTGGTAATGACCACCTCCGCCCCATCGCACAGCCCCTTCATGGACTCGGGTTTGGTGGCGTCGATCTGTACAAAGGTGTACTTCCCTTCGCAGCCGGAAACAGGGGTTTCACGGATATCCGCCGCCACCACATCGTGACCGGCAGCGCACAGGCATTTGAGGATCTCTGCGCCCAGATTGCCGAAAGCGCCTGCAAGAACGATCTTCATGGTTGGTTTCCTCCTTTACTTCTTCGCCTTTTCCTTGGCACGTTTGTCGTTGATGATCTGCATATGCTCGGCGGTAACCAGCGTTACGTTGTTTTCCTTGGCCCAAGCCACGCAGCCCTTGAGCACCACCGACAGGAACACACGGGGCACGCCCAGAATGGTCATGAGGGCTTCGTCGGTGAACTTGACGGTATCATCGGCACGGTCGGCGGCATAGCGGACAGATTCCAGCGAAGCCTGACGCACCTGCAGAAGCTCGGCGCGCATGCGGGTCTTGCGGTGGAACCAAAAGTTCTTGGAATCCCGGTAGCCGTAATCCACCGGCAGGGCGGGGAAGTCCTTGGCCTTTACGCCGTTGATGATGGCATCGGCGTACTTTTTCTTCATCAGGATCTTGTCGATCTTGAGGATGAAGTGTGCGCCGAACTTGGAGGTAATGCCGTTGAAGTCGTGGTAGGGCGGCTCGTAGCCGTTCAGCTCGCCGGGCAGATCCCGATCCGCGCCGTCCAGCTCACGCACCCAGGTGCACTCGATGGCTTGAATGGCATCGGTCAGCACCATGGGGCGGGCTTCGCCGGTTTCTTCCTCCAGCAGGGACTTTTCCAGCCGGAACTTACATTTGGGCATCTTGTCCTCGGGCTTGTCGCCGGGCCAGGACAGCTTGACCGCCTCCTTGAAGGCGGCGGGCTTATCATCGATAAAGTTGAGGGTGCACTTGCCGTTTTTCAGAATGTTCTGGGCGGTGTTGGAAGAGTTGCGGCAGCTCAGCAGCATGGCGTAGTAATCCTTGCCCGCCACATAGTAGGGCTGCACCAGCGAGTAAGGGCCCAGATTGGTGCTGCCGTCATCGCACAGGGTGCTGATGATGACCGTGGGCATGGGAAAGAACAGGGATGTCTGGTAGAAGTTGTCCACAATGCGGAGATTCTCAAAACTGCTCATGGGGATAGCCTCCTTTTGGTTCTTGTATCAGGAAATGAGCTTATGAATAACAGGATACAGGGTATCGAAGGTTATGCCCTCCATCGCCCAGCTGATGAGCGATTCGGCAATGAAGGCGGCAGTGAAAGCGGCGTTATCGCCCTTGCAGACAGGCAGGATGAAGCCTGACAGCTGCTCCCGGAGCATCCGGTGGCGGGGTGCAAACCCCGGCGAAACAGCCTTGGCTGCCCCCTCGTCGGAAAACAGATCCCGATGCCCTGCCGCATAGGCGCACAGGGCTTCGTACACGCCCCGGAGCAGCGTCTCCGGCCGGTCTTTGGGCAGCGCTGCCATGGCATCCAGCTGTTTCTGCCAGTCCTCCATCATAAAGGCGGCGACCAGCATTTCCTTGGAGGAAAAATAGTTGTACACCGTGCCCACGCCCACCCCGCAGGCTGCTGCCACAGAGCGTACAGTGGTGCCGGCATAGCCTCGCTCAGCGATCTGCTTACGGGCTTCCTGCAACAGCCGGGTGCGGAGATTTTCGATGATTTTGGGCATTGGATCCCTCCCCTCGTGTTTTATGAACACGTTCATATAGGTATGATACGCTTTGTGTCGAAAGGTGTCAAGGGAGAAAAACACATACAAAAGCAGCGGGCTTTCAACCCGCTGCTCACACGTATTACTGATACTCGATCATACTGACGACCGCATCCGAAATATCCATGATGTCGAAATAAGGGGTAGTTGTCAGCTTGTGATACCGGCGTGCAGCCAGATCCAGATACCTGACCTGCTCGCACAGCACAACGCCCTGCACAGGCGAATCCTTCAGCCTGATGTGCAAAGGCCCTTCCTGTGCACTGGCAACGATGGGACAGACGATCGCCTTGCCGCTTTCGTTGAACACATTGTTGCTCACAACCATCACAGGCTGCCGGATGCCGTCGATTCTCAACAGATCGCCCTGTTCAAAAGCTGCCATCACCACACCTCATTTCCCTCGGGCTCGCCCCAGGAGATCTCCTCCGAGAGATTCAGGTTCCCGCCGAACCGGGCGGCGCGCTCCGCAAGGGAGCGATGCTGAAAAGACTTGCTCAAAATGATCTTACCATCCTGAATTTCGGCATTGAGAACCTCATCCGGTTTAAATCCGGCAGAAGCCAGAAACTCACGGGAAAAACGGATGCCCTGACTGTTGCCCCATGCCTTCAGCTGAATCCGCATCGAAATTCCTCCTTTATTTATACATAGTATAAACCGTTTGCTTGAAAACCGTCAATAGCAATGTAGTGAAATCCTGTCACGCTCTGCATATCTTTCACCGGCAAGTAGCCAACCCCGCCGCCCTGTGCTATACTGTGTAGGAATACACACAGCATTTTTCTCGGAGGTAACCCATGCTGCTCACCGCAGAGAACATTCGCAAAAACTACGGCATGAAACAACTTTTGGATGGCGTGACCCTCTACCTGAACCCGGGCGAGCGGGTGGGCCTGATCGGCGTAAACGGCACCGGCAAGAGCACCTTTCTCAAGATCCTGGCCGGGGTGGAGGAGCCCGACTCGGGCCGCCTGACCCGCGACCCCAATGTGCAGATCTCCTACCTGCCCCAGGTGCCGGATATGGATGACGACCTGACCGTTCTGGAGCAGGTGTTTGCCGGGCACCCCGCCGAGTTCCGCCATCTGAACGAGTACGAAGCCAAGGCCACCCTCAGCAAGCTGGGCATTACCGATTTTGAGCAGAAGATCGGGCAGCTGTCCGGCGGGCAGCGCAAGCGGGTGGCGCTGGCCACGGTGTTTGTGCACCCGGCGGATGTGCTGATCCTGGACGAGCCAACCAACCATCTGGATGCAGAAATGGTCACCTGGCTGGAGGGGAAGCTGGCCAAGTTCACCGGCGGGCTGGTGATGATCACCCACGACCGGTATTTTCTCGAAAATGTGGTCACCCGCATCGCCGAGCTCACCTTCGGCAAGATGTATTTTTACGAGGCCAACTACTCCAAGTATCTGGAGCTGAAGGCCCAGCGGCTGGAGATGGATCAGGCCTCCGAGCGCAAGCGGCAGGCGCTGCTCCGCAAGGAGACCGAGTGGATCATGCGGGGCTGCCGGGCCCGCTCCACCAAGAGCACCGAGCGCATCGCCCGCTACGAAGCCCTGAAGGCGCAGGAAGCGCCCCAGACCGGCAGCACGGTCTCCATCACCTCCGCCGCCTCCCGGCTGGGGCGCAAGACCGTGGAGCTGGAGCATGTTTCCAAGGCCTACGGAGACCGCACCATCATCCGGGATTTCTCCTACACCCTTTTGCGGGACGACCGGGTAGGCATCATCGGGCGCAACGGCGCAGGCAAATCCACTTTGCTGAACATGATCGCCAGAGAGCTGAAGCCCGACAGCGGCACCGTGGATTTCGGCGGTACCGTGCGCATCGGCTACTTTACCCAGGAGGGCCGGGAGCTGGATCCCGCCCAGCGGCCCTACGACTACATCCACGAGGTGGCCTCCGAGGTGCATACCAAGGAGGGGCGCATCTCCGCCACCCAGATGATGGAGCGGTTCCTCTTCCCCTCCGATCTGCAGTTTTCGGCCATCGGCAGGCTCTCCGGCGGCGAGCGCCGCCGCCTGTACCTGCTGGGCATCCTGATGAGCGCGCCCAACATCCTGCTGCTGGACGAGCCCACCAACGACCTGGACGTGGAGACCCTCACCATTCTGGAGGATTACCTGACCGAGTTCCCCGGTGCGGTGGTGACGGTATCCCACGACCGGTATTTTCTGGATAAGATCGCTACCTCCATCCTGGAGGTGCAGGGCGATGGCACCGTGCGCCGCACCATGGGCGGCTACTCCGACTGGCTGCTGCTCCGGGAGATGGACGAAAAGTCCGCTGCCCCCAAGGAGCACAAGGAACCCCGTGACAAGCAGCGCACCGACCGGCCGCCCCAGAAGCTGAAATTCACCTTCAAGGAGCAGCGGGAGTACGCCACCATCGATCAGGACATCGCCGATCTGGAAAGCCGCATTGCGGCCTGCGATGCCGCCATTACCGAAAACGCCAGCGACTACCTGCGCCTGCAGGAGCTGATGGAGGAAAAAGCATCGCTGGAGGCCCAGCTGGAGGAAAAGACCGAGCGCTGGGTGTACCTGTACGACCTGGCGGAGCGGATCGCCGAGCAGGAAGCCAAAAAAGGGTAAGCATGGAGGCAGAGAGGTGAACGGCGCATGAAATATGCGGTGATCAGCGACATCCATCTGTACCGGAAAACCGGGCGGTTTTGCTGCGCTCTTGAGGCGATGGAGGATGCCGACGCTCTTCTGATCGCAGGGGATCTGGCAGACCGGGCGCAGCCGGAGCAGTATGCCCTTTTGCGGGAGTGTCTGCACCGCATGGCCCCCGGGCTGCCGGTCTACTGTGTATGCGGCAACCACGACATTCCTGCCCGGGACGATACCGCTTACCGGGCCTTTGCAGAGAGCATCGCCCCCGGCGGCATCATCCGCGACGAGAGCGGGGCCTTCTATGCCATTCCGGACAGCCGAACCGATCTGATCGGGCTGGAGCCGTGCTACCACCAGAAGCAGTTCTTTTTTCCGCAGCAGGGCAGGCAGCTGGCCTTTGCAGAGCAGCGGCTGGCGCTGTCGGAAGCGGGCATCCATCTGCTGCTCTGCCACCCGCCGCTGATCGCCCACAACCCCCAGCGGGCAGCCGGTATGCCGCCTTACCTGTGCCGGGAGCAGGATGACCGCCTCCAGCGGCTGATGGATGCGCACCGGAACATGATCCTGCTTTCCGGGCACACCCACTATGCGCCGACCGTGGAATGGGATGCCCTGCGCTGCAACCTGTACATCAACAACGGCAGCATCTGCCCCACCACGGTGGGCGGCGATCCGGCGCAGCCCCGGCAGGGCAACATCACCTTTCTGACCTTGGAAAGCAGCCGGGTGGAGGTACGGATCAAGGGGATCCATACCGGGAAGGAGTTCTTCCGGGAGACCTTCCGTTTTGCAGAATAAGCATAGGAGGCGAACATCCATGTTGAAAGACCTTGTGGAAAAGATGGCCCAAAAAACCTTCGAGTCAGACACCGTGCAGCGCTCCTGGCAGGTGCACGCCAAAGCCCTCGCCCCGCTGCTGGATCATGTATTCGAGCATTCCTGGGCAGCCAGGGTGCGCCTGACCGGTGCCCTGAATACCCTTACCCGCAAAGAGCCGCTTCAGGCAATGAAGCAGCTTATGGAGCTGGAGCAAAAGTGCTGCAAGACCGATAACGACCACGCGGTGTGCTTCATCCTGCTGGGGCTGTGCTTCGAGATGGACGGTGCGCCCATCGAAATGTACACCTGCTTCGAAAGGGCCGAGGAATACGGGCACAGCTACTATCTGCCCCACCTGAAGGCGGCAAAGGCCTCCTTCGATGAGGGCATGTATCAGATGGCCGCCGAGCACTACATGAAGGCTGCCGTGTTTCTGGAGCAGAGCAAGGGCGAGCAAACTCCCGCCGCCCTGCCCGTGGCCTATGCGGGCTGCGCAGGCTGCCATGTGATGATGCACCGGCTCAAGGAAGCGGAGGCGCTTTTGGAGGCTGCCCATAAAGCTGCGCCTGATGCCCGCGGCATCGCCGTAATGGAAGCGCTCTACCATGCCGCAAAGCAGGAGCCGGACGAGACCAACGCCAGCCTGAGCCTCGCCCGCAGGCAGGGCCTGCTGCCGGACGACACCGAAGCCATGGTGACCGCTGTGCTGGGCGGCACCCACCCGCATTTCTTTGTCCAGCCCATCAACGAGGAACAGATCCCCCGCTTCTGGCAATGGGTAGAGGAGCAGCTGCCCGCATTGCAGCAGCATACGGCAAAAGGAAACATCGAAAAGCTGTTCCGGCTGCTCCAGGAGCAGCTGCTTACCATTTTCCCCGAGGGGCTTGGCAAAGCGGATTGCGTGCTCGAGAAGAACGAGGATGGCTTGCACCTCATTTTCTTCCACGGCCATTCCCGCACACTGGAGCATGGTTACCAAAAGATGCTTGAGGCCTGCCCGGAGACCCTGCGCCGGAAGCTCTGCCTTCAAGTGGAGGCGTGAGGGGGGCCGGTGCTTCACGGAAGGCGACCTGTTCCTCAGCTGCGATTGGCTGATCTTTCGTAAGCTATCAAAACATCCCCTACCCGACCGGGCAGGGGATGTTTCTATGTGCCTGTTCCAAACAGCTTTACTTCTTGATGACCAGATTCTGATCCAGATACGCAAAGAGCATTTCCGCTTCCTCCGGCGTAGTGCAGCCGACTGTGAAGGAAAGGCTGCGTTCATCGCCAACGGGGTAATACCGGCAGCCCATGTATACCTGCATCGTCTGCTCTACCCCCAGTGCCGAAGCATCCACCACCAACGTAAAAAGCACGGTGACCGCACCGGTCTCCGCATCCAGATCGCCGCGCAGCAGCTGCTGCCCGGCTACGGTGATCCCTTCGCCCGTCAGGCTCTGCATACCGGCCTGCATAACGTTCTCGGCAAAGAACGCAGCTTCCTCTTCGGTCAGCACGCTTATTGCAGCGGGAGCTAAGGAAGCGCTGAGGTTGGGGTGGCCCTGGGCTGCCTCATCGTAATCGGGGAAGAGCTGGAAGAGGCTTGCTGCGCCCGCTTCACCCATCTGCAGCAGATCGTTCTCGCCAACATGGATAATGAAATCTTCAAACTCAACGGCACGGGCACCGGTCTCGCCCTGGGCGGCAGCAGGGAGAAGAAGCAGCAGAGAAAGCAGCAATACGATCCATTTTTTCATGTACGGTCACCTCCGTGGTTTTTTCTGCAACAGGCATAGCGCGAAGTGCGCCAACTGCCGGAGCGGCTATTCCGTAGCAGCCCTTATTCCGGCTTGTGATTGGATACAAGCATACAGCATCTGCAATGATATGTCAACAGTAATTAAATTGTTTGCAAATCTTGCTGCTTTGCATTTACTCCAACGCATCGCCCCGGCAATGACAGCGCATCTTTCCAAACCATGGTAACGCACACAAAACCACCCTGTTGTCTCGGTCAACAGGGTGGCTGTTTCTCTGTCTGGCATGCCACACAGCACAACTTTACCACAGCAGAGCCGACTATTCCTCCGGCCAGAACAGCTCATCCAGCGTTCTGTCCAGCGCTTTACAGATGGCAACGCACAGTTTGAGGGTGGGGTTGTAGCTGCCGGACTCGATGAGCCCGATGGTCTGCCGGGTAACGCCCAGCTTCTCGGCCAGCTGCTCCTGGCTCAGATCCTTTTCGATGCGGGCCAGCTTCATTTTCTTATTCTTCATCGGAGGCATCCTCCCCGGCGGTATGGTCGGCATTGGCCACCAGCCGATCGGCAGACTTCTCGCCCACCTTCAGAAACAGCACCATGCCCAGGTAGAACACAACGCCCCAGCAGGCCGCCATGCCCAGCACCTTCCACAGCCCGGAGAGCTGAAAGGCACCCTCCCGGAAGCAATCCGGGCCGCCCATGACCAGCCCGAAGAACAGCGCGCCGATGGCGGTACGCTTCATCAGTTGGAGCTTGCCGTTGCTCTCCGCCTTTTTGCCGCCCCAGACCACCAGCCCGCTGCGCAGACTGCGAACCACCACATACAGGGCAGGGATGCCCCACACCGCCAGGTACGGCACATACCAGCGCCAATTGGCGCCATCCGCAAAGAACAGTACGAATTCTCCCATCACCACCAGCCAGAACAGCACCATGAACAGCTTTGAGAGCAGCTCCTCATCCATCTGCCGGAGCACCTCATCGCCACGGCTCCACAGGCCCTTCAGGCTGCGCAGCAGCACCATGCCGCCGATGCCGATGAGCAGCACAGCGGCATCCGGCGCACAGGCAATAAGCGGTGCGCCCAGCGCCGCCTTGGCCGCCAGCACAACCGCCTGCAGCGCCAGCAGGATCCAGAAGCCGTGGGCCGCAAAGCGTGCCTGCCCCCGGGCGATGCGTTCGTCTGCGATCTGTGTCATATCGTTTCTCCTCCGTTACTGGTAAAGCTCTGCCAAAGCAGCTCCACTGCCCGGCAAGCGTATAGTATCACATCACATTACAAAATGCAATATATATTTTGCATCAAGATAAAAATAATTTGCAATTTGCAATTCGGAACCAACGAACGATTGTACCCTGCGGCAAAGCGTGCTATCATGCAAGAAACGGCACACCATGCCGCAAGACCCATTCAAAGGAGGCATCCTTTCATGCTGTACGCCATCCGGAAGCACCCCATCGCCTTTGTGCATGCCCTCAGCTGGATAGGCTTGGGCGCATGCATGGCCTATGTGATGTACGCCGAAAGCGCCGGGGGCTATGCCCAGGCCCTCTACGCCGATGCCTGCGTTATTCTGGCTGTGGTCTGTATGGCGCTGATCCCCCTTACGGTGCTGGTGGGCATCCTGCTGAAGCTGGTGCGGAAGCAGCTGCCCTCCGAAAAGCGGGAGAAGAGCTTTCTGCACATGGCTGCCAAACATTTCGAAAGCACCCGCCCCGGCTTTTGGCCGTATTTTGGTCTGGGGATCCTGGCAGCGGTGCTGCCGCTGCTGGCCCTTTGCTCGGTGGTGCTGGTGGGCGATCAGGCAGCGGCGGTGCTGCTGGCCGCCATTGGCATTACCATCTGGCTGTGCTTCTTTGTAAGCGCCTGGCCGGAGAGCCGCCTGTTGAAGGTACGGGATACCGCAGACCGTTTCCGCATCAGCACAGAAAGCAGCCCCAGCCTTTGGGATGAGCTGCTCCGGCAGGGCGATGTGCACGGCATACCCGAAGCCCTGTGGCAGGGCCGCAGAGACCATCTGTACAACATGCTGCTCCGTGCCGGAGCCATTGACGAGCGCAGCACCGTTGCGGGGCATCGTTTTTCCCCCGCCGCAGCCGCCGGGCATATCGGCGTGGAGCCCGGCAAGGTAAAGGATGAGCCGGTGGTCTGGATCCCCCTGAGGGCGCAGCTGAGCACTACGGATGCAAAAAGCAGCGCCGTCATCCGGGAGCTTTTTGTCTACAGCCTGGATCGCATCGCCGATCTGCGCTACGAGAGCACCGCGGATATGATGCCGGAGGACTATCCCCATTCCAGCCGGGAGCTGCGGCTCGTGCCCGACGAGGATGCCTTTCTGCGCAAGTGCCGCAGCGGTCTGCGGCTGGTGGCCCCCACTGCCGAAGAAACGGAGGGGGATACCCTGCACCTGGGCTGCATGCTGCAGCTGGAGGGCGCACGGGTGGTGGAGGTGAAGTGGGATCAGTTTGAGGATCTGAGCCCGGAGGCGGATCGGGAATGCTTCCTGAGCCCGGAGGAAGCCCAGACCCTGTACCGCCTGCTTATGGAAGATGCCTGCGGCTACCTGATCCACGACCTTACCTATCTGGAGGATCGGAAGCAGATCGCTCTGGAGGTCTGGACGGAGACGGAGGAAAACAGCGGCAAGCCGGTGGCCAACGAGGCCAAGCCCTTTGTGATGGACGACGGTCTCGACTACCTGCTCCTGATCGCCTACGACAGCCTGAAGTGGCACTGGCTCGCCGAAAGGCAGCGGACATACTGAGACAAGGGAGGCATACCCATGCGCATGCTTTTTGAGATGGATCTGCACGACTACGACCCGGCAACCCCGGTTTTCACCCGGCCTTCGGTGCGGGGCATCATCGTCCGGGAGGGAAAGCTGGCCATGATCCACAGCCTGGAGCTGGATTACTACAAGTTTCCCGGCGGCGGCGTGGAGGGTGCGGAGGCGCAGCTTACCACCCTGCACCGGGAGGTACGGGAGGAAGCGGGGCTTCGTGTGCTCCCCGGCAGCGAAAAGCCCTACGGGCAGGTGCACCGCATCCAGAAGGGGCAGTACGGCGATACCTTCGTACAGGATAACTACTACTACCTCTGCGATGCGGCAACGGATGCCCTGCCCCAGCAGCTGGATGCCTACGAAGCTGAGGAACGCTTCACCCTGGAATGGGTCACCGCCGGGGAGGCCATCGCCGCCAACCGGCGGAACCGCAGCGGCGATGCCCGTTTCGACCCGGTGTATACCGTCATGCTGGATCGGGAGGCACGGGTGCTGGAAATGCTGCTGGCGGAAGGTTACGTACAGAAATGAGCAGGCGGGTCTGCCCCCCGGGCAACGATCGCGCCCCATTAACGCAAAAAGGAACTGCTGCGGTTTGCAGCAGTTCCTCAGGTTGTCGACAAAGTGCGGGGTGCAGGGGGATCATCCCCCTGCCGGGTGTGGGCAGAGCCCACAACCCTTACGCCGCAGCGTTTTCCCGCAAGCACAGCGAGCACCGAAGGTGCAAGATGTGCGGCTCTGATCGATAAGTATGGGTTTATCAACAGTCTGAGGAACTGCTGCGGTTTGCAGCAGTTCCTTTTTGTATACCCCTCATGTAGGGGAAAACCGGCTTTACTCCAGCTCCTCGCCCCGCTCCAGCTTATCGATCAGGGCAACGCGGCGGGCGTGGCGCTCGCCTTCGAAGGAGGTCATTAGCCAGACGCGGACGATGTCCTTGGCCAGCTCGGTGCCCAGCACGCGGCTGCCCAGCGCCAGCATATTGGCGTTGTTGTGCAGGCGGCTCATCTTGGCGGTGAAGGTATCGGTGCAGATAACACAGCGGATGCCCTTTACCTTGTTGGCAGCCATACCGATGCCTGCGCCCGTGCCGCACAGCACGATGCCCAGGTCGCACTCGCCGCTGGCAACAGCCTTGGCAGCGCGGGCCGCATAGATGGGGTAATCGCAGCTTTCGCGCTTGTGGGTGCCGAAATCCTTGTAGGGGATGCCGAGCTCGTCCAGCACAGAAATAACGGTGGGCTTCAGGTCGATACCAGCGTGGTCACATGCGATCGCGATCATGAGAAAATGCCTCCTTGTGTAAAGTAGGGCTCTTTAGTTTTGGTCTATACAGAGTATAGCACAACCGGGACGGCGGTACAAGAGTACAGGGGATGTAAAATGTGCCCCTCAGAGCAACTGCTCCAACCGGTGCAGGAAGTTTTCCTCCCCCACGGTATTGACTTTCATAAAAACGCCCTGGCTGCCGCCGGAGGTGATGGCGCTCAGCTGCACCGGCTGCTCCGGGCCGGGCCGGAAGAGCGTTACCGTCAGGCTGACACGGTTGCCGCCGAACCAGCTGTAGCGCTCGTACACGCGCACGCTGCACCGGGTGCCGCCGACCGCGAAATCCGACCCATCCTCGTGGGAGGCGGATACGCTGCCGTTCAAAATGCCGCTGTCGATGCGCGTCAGCAGCCGATCAAAGTCTTCGTTCAGGGTACGCTCCAGCTTTGCCATGTTTCTTCCTCCTGTGTGCGGGCGTGCTGAACAGAGGCCCGCTGTATTCTGCTTATACTGTTTCTACAAGGGGCGGTTTTTTCCCTGCCCTCAGCGGCACACCACAGAAGAGGTGCCGGCTGCCCAATCCCGGATGCTGCGCTCATCGCAGCGGTTCAGGTTCTCCGGCAGGCTGTGCCGGGCAAAGAAACGGTGCTCCACCGCCTCCTCCGTGTTCTGCATGGGGTCGCCCACATAATCCTTGCAAGTGAAGCACACCAGCGTGCAGTAGCACACATCGCCGTTGGGGTAGTAGATGTAGCGATCCTCGCCGGTATATACGCCGAACAGCCGCAGCTCTCCCGCCACCACACCGGCCTCCTCCCAGCACTCCCGGCGGGCGGCGTTCTCGGCGGTCTCCCCCATCTCCAGTGCGCCGCCGGGCGGGGCCCAGCAGCCGTTATCCCGGCGCTTCTGCAAAAGCAGCTCACCTTTCTCGTTCTCCAGCAGCACCGAGCAGCCGGTAATGTGCAGGGGCGCATGGCCCACATGGCTGCGCAGCTTGCGGATGTAATCCCGGCGGTATTCCTTAACCAGCGCCCGCCCGGCGGCCTCCCTCCGGCAGAGCGCAAGCTCGCTGTGCAGATAGGCCAGCGCCTCTTCCTTGTCGGTGGGCTCGCCGTGCCCCTCCAGATGGTGGGTGTGGTCGACGCCCTCCAGAAAGCGGATCCACTTTGCAAGGCTCTCCTCCTGAAACATACCGCCGCAGCGGTAGTGGTCGGAGCAATCGCCATCGCCGACGAAAAGCGCCTTTTCCTCTGGGATGTACACAGAGAGCTGATCCTCGCTGTGGGGCGAGGGGGCGTTCAGCAGCCGGGCCGTGATGCCGCCCAGGTCGATGGTCTCATCGGTGATGAGCACCGAATCCGGCAGCGCCACACGGATGCGGGAGGGCTCTGCCGCATACTCCCGCATGATGCACATATTGCAAAAGGCGATATCCTGCCCCTTCAGCTCCCGCTGCTGCATGGAGGGGCGATCCCATGCCCATTTCTGCATACAGAACAGGTTGGCAAAGGTGCCCGCCGAAGCGTAGGTCCTGCCGTTCACGGCGCACATACCGAAGGTATGATCCCAGTGCCAGTGGGTAATGGCCGTTACCTCCGGCAGCGGCAGCCCCTCTGCACGGAGTGCGGCATAAAAGGCCTCCACATGGGCAGGGGAGGCCCCCGCATCCACCGCAAGGCTGCGGGCATCGCCCTTTACATAGTACAGATTGGGGCGATCGGTATAGTGGTCGCCCGGCAGCATGAGGATGCGATCGGTGATCTTTTGGAGCTTCATGGCTTTTGGCCTCCCTTCCCGGTTGAGATGAGTATAGCAAAAAAGTTCCGGATACGCAAAAAACGGAAGGCGTTAACCTTCCGTTTTGCTTTTCATGCATGAAACGCGATCAATTACTGAGCAGCAGCAAGCTTCTTGGCCAGACGAGCCTTCTTGCGGTTGGCCGCATTCTTGTGCAGGATGCCCTTGATGACGGCTTTATCGATAGCGGAGGTGGTAGCGCTGTACTGAGCGCCAGCGTTGGCAGCGTTGACAGCGACCTCCGATTCAAACTTCTTGACGGCGGTCTTCACCTTGGACTTCACGATACGGTTGCGAAGATTCTTCTTCTCGCTCACCTTCACGCGCTTCATAGCAGACTTGATATTGGGCATGCTTTCACCTCCTAAGATATTTATCCAGTCGCAAGGTTCATTGTATCACGACATGGGGAAAAATGCAATAGGTTTGTCCAGCTTTTTTGCATCAATGCAGAAACAGTGCTGCCGCAAAGGCTGCAATGCAGGCAGCCACGGCAACGGTGAGCAATCCCTTGCCCATCCAGCCCAACACCATGGCCACCGCAACGCCTGCAATGGCCCCCGGCAGGCTGCCCGTGGAGGAAAACACCGCCGGGATGGTCATAGCCCCCAGCACCGCATAGGGCACATAGTAGAGGAAGCCCCGCACGAAGCGGCTCTTTACCTTGCCCCGGATCGCCGCCAGCGGCAGCATACGGATCAGGTAGGTGACCCCTGCCATGACCAGCACATACTTGAAAAACTCGCTCCAGGCCATCAGCACTCCGCCTCCTTTTCTGCTTCTTCCTCAAGGGGCGGGGGCAGCAGCCATGCGCCCAGCGCCGAAGCCACCACCGCACAGATGATGATGCGGAAGCCATCGGAGATGAAACCGAGCGCAGGCAGAAAGGTGATGAGGCAGCTCATGGCAACAGCCAGGAGCACCACCACACGAACCTCCCGCATGGCTCTTGCGGGAGGCAGCACGATGGCGATGAACATGCCGTAGATGGCAATACCCAGCGCATTTGTAACGGAATCGGGCAGGAGGCCGCCGGCCAGCGCACCCAGCGCCGTGCCCAGCACCCAGCCCGCCACCGGGCCGTTGGTAAGGCCGTAGAGATACGCCCTGCCCACCTTGCCCTTCTGGCTGGAGGCAACGGCAAAGACCTCGTCTGTATTGGCAAAGGAGAGAAGCAGCCGGTGAGGCGTGGTCATGGTATCATCCAGCTTCTGGCTGAGGCTGATGCTCATGAGCGCATAGCGCAGGTTGATGGTCAGCTGGGTAAGCGCCATCTCCGGCAGCCCGGCGCCCACGGTCATCAGCTGGAGGCCCGCCAGCTGCCCGGCGCTGGTAACATTGAGCAGGGAGATGAGCACCGCCTGCAGGGGCGTCAGCCCCAGAGACACCGCCTGTATACCAAACGCAAAGGATACCGACAGGTACCCCAGCGCAATAGGGATACCGTCCTTAAAGCCCTTCCAGTACCGCATGAAAAACTACTTCCCATCCGTCAGAATCAGTGTTTGCGGAAGAACCGCAGCAGCGCAGGGATGCCGAACAGCAGCGCCAGCCAGCCCAGAGGCTTGTTCTTGCCGGAGTTGCGGTACATACGCTTGGCCTTGCGGGCCGGGTGGCTCTGGCTGAAGATGATCAGGATCAGAATGATCAGGATGATCCAGCCGCCCACGCCGATACCATTGGAGGATTCCTCCATCTGGTAGTGGGTGTAGTGCTCGCTGTTATCCACAACGCCCTGCACGGTCTCGGACCAGAAGCCGGGCATGTAGAAGGAAGCATTGCTGCTCTCCTCCCCCACGCCGGAGGTGATCTGGTTCCACAGGCTGCCAAGGCCGCTCTGCTGGCCCTGCTGCTCCTGCTGCTGGGTGCCGGCGGCAATGGCCTCGGGCAGCTTAACGCCCTCGTCGAAGCGCTTGTTGACCAGATCGTTGAAGGCGGTCAGGTACTTGACCATGGCAGCATCGTACTCCTGCCGGGCGATATGAGCAGAAAACTCGGAGGCGGTGTACATCAGGTTATCCAGGTTCTGCTTGCCCAGCTTTTCCTCCGCCTTCTTGCCCATAGCGGTGGCAAAGCTGTCCTCACCGGCGGCGCAGAGCAGCAGGATGCTCTCGCTGCTCAGGTCTTCCGTTTCAAACAGACGGTTGGCATAGGTCTGTGCATCCAGACCATCCAGGAAATGCACGAAGACCACATGCAGATCCATGTCGGTCTCGTCTTTCACATCCTCGGCATACTCGGCAACGGCGCTGCTCACGGTGGCAGAGAGCACATCGGCCTCATCGGTCAGCGCGCCGCGCAGGGCGGGCATACGGGCATCCGCCAGCGCAAAGGCGGAGCAGGCGGTAAGCATCACTACAAGGAAAAGGCTAATCCACTTCTTCATGTTTACTCCTTTTGCACGCATCAGGGCAATGCTCCTCACTGGTACAGCTCGCAGGGCTTAACGCCCAGCAGGCTTGCGATCCAACCGGAAACGGGGGCGCTGAGCTGGCTGTTGAAATCCTGCGCAGCCTGGTTGTACAGGCTCACCTTATCGGTAGCGGACAGGTTCTTCAGGTCGCCCTCCAGCATGGCCATATACTTCTGGTCCCGCTGGCTCTGCTGATAGGTGGCGGTGCCCTCCAGCTTGGTCTTTACCGCCAGCACGGCGGCATCCAGCCGGTCGTTCTCCTGCTTCTTGGCAGCCAGGCTCTGGGTGGCATCGGTCAGCACAGCGGCAATGCGGCTCAGCTCGCTCACGTCGGCATCATCGGTCAGGTGGCGGCGCGCCACAACACAGAGGTTGTATCCATCCGCACCCCGGTAGCTGAGCACGTCCATCAGGCCGTTTTCGCCGCTGAGCAGCTCGGAGACCTGTGTACGGTCGGCGTTGAAGCCCTTTACGGTGCCGAAGCCAAGGCCAAACAGCACCAGCGCCAGAGAGATGAGAATGCAGACACCGATGGGTAAACTCTTCTTCATGGTGGTCCCTTTCCTTTGCAAAACAATGGGTTCTTTTTTTCATCGCCCCGGCACGCTGTGTGCCGGGGCGATGGTCGTTACAGATCGGGGAGCGATCAGGTATGCACTTCCAGCAGCTTCTTCTTGAGGCTGACCTCCATGGTGGCCAGCTCCTGCTCGGCGGTGAGGCGCTTGGCGCGGCCCTCCTCCTGGATGCGCATCACTTCGTTGATGGTATCCATCAGGCTCTGGTTGGTCTGCTTGAGGGTCTCCAGATCGATGATGCCGCGCTCGGCCTCCCGGGCGGTCTCGATAGTGCCCACCTTGAGGGCCTCGGCATTCTTCTGCAGCAGCTCGTTGGTCATATCGGTAACGGCGGTCTGGGCCTTGAGGGCCTCCTGGCTGCGGTGCATGCCCAGCGCAATGAGGATCTGGCTCTTCCACAGGGGCAGGGTGTTGCTGAGGGTGGACTGGATACGCTCCACCAGCAGGCTGTCGTTATTCTGCAAAAGGCGGATCTGGGGAGCCATCTGCAGCGCCACCTGACGGGTCAGCTTCAGGTCGTGGAGCTTCTTCTCGAAGCGGTCGCAGTTGGCGGCCAGGTCGTTGGCACGCTGGGCATCCATGGCATCGCCGCTCTTTTCGGCGGCAGCCTTCAGGGCGGTCAGGTCGCCGGAGCGCACCTCCTGCAGCTTCTGCTCACCGGCGATGATGTACATGGTGAGCTCCTTGAAGTACTGGGTATTCATATCGTAAAGGTGGTTGAACATGCTCACGTCCTTGAGCAGCTGCACCTGATGGTTCTCCAGCTGAGTGGCGATCACATCCACGTTGGCATCCACCTTCTGGTACTTGGTCTGCATATCGGAAATGGCCTTCTTGGCGTTCCAGAACAGGCCGCCCAGACCCTTGGGCTTTTCGGCGGCCTCGCCGAAGCCCTTGATCTCATTGACCAGGTTGACCAGCATATTGCCCACCTCGCCGGTGTCGTTGGTGCGCACGGTGGCCAGAGCGCTCTCGCTGAAATCGGCGATCTTCTTCTGGGCATCGGCACCGTAGAGGAGCACATGGTCGGTGTTGTTGACATCGATCTTCTTGACGAACTCCTGAATGTTGCGCTTGTCCTCTTCGGTGAGCATGGCGTTATCCATGTCCTTGACGGCCTTTACCGCTTCGGCGGCGGCCTGTGCGGCAGCGGCTGCCTCAGCCTCGGCGCGGGGCGCAGCGTTCATGGCGCTTTCGATGGCGGCGCTGGCTTCATCCAGCACCTGCTGGCTGCCGCCGGCAGATACAGGCTGCAGCGTGAGCACGGGAGCGGTCGCATATGCCTGCTGGGTCTCGGGAGTGACGTTGGTCTGGTTGGTTTCCGTCATGTTCGGTTTCCTCCTCGTGCAATGTAAATGGTGTGGTTACTTGTTTTCGGGAGCCTGCTGCACAGCCTGGCCGCCGTAGGTGGGGAACATACCGCCGGAGATGGTGGGCGCCTGCGGGAAATGCTGCTGACTCTGCACTCTGGCGTGATCCACCTGCTGCTGCACACCGCTGGGGGTGAGCACCGGGGCAGCGATGGGCTGCCGGGGCATGGTCTGGGCGGCGGGCTGCTGCATGGGCACGGTCTGCACCATGGGCTGCTGTACCTGCTGTACCGCAGGCTGCTGGCGGGTCTGCTGCAGCTGGCGGCGCATGGTCTCCAGCTGTTCATCCAGCTGAGCGGCCTCCTTGGCCTGCCGGGCAGCCTTGCGCAGGTCGTTCTCGGTAAGGCCGTCCCGCTTGAGCATCTGCTCCAGCACGTCGATATCGGTGGTCAGGTCCAGCATATCGTCCTTATAGAGCTGCTCCAGCATGTGGCGGCAGCCGTCGTTGACCACGCCCAGGGCATCGTCGATGCGCTGGCGGGCCTGACGGTTGGCGGGGTTGGACAGGTCGCGCTCGCCCAGAAGACGGTAGTTCTTGACCATCTTGAGGGTGGTGGGCAGGTAGTACTCCATAAACTTGCGGATCTGGGGAGCCTTGCCGGGCTTCTGGTACACGGCGCGGAAGATCTCTGCGCAGTAGTTTTCCAGCTCGTCCAGCTTGGCGGAGAGGGATTCCTCGGGGATCAGGTCGTTCTCGCGACGGATCTCCAGGATCATCTCCCGGCCACGGGTGAGCAGCTCATCCACTTCGGGGTTGCCGGTATCCACCTGTACTTTCTTCAGGCTTTCGGGCTCCTTGTTGTGGGTGGTCAGATCCAGGCCCTGCGCCATAACGCGGATGATGGATCCGCCGAAAAAGCTGAAAGCTGCCGTAAGCAGGTACCCAATCAGAGAATGGGGATGAAAGATGGCAGACAGTACTGCGTACACCGCGCCGAATGCAATGATGCCCGCACCCGTGCCCTTCTTTTGCTTTTTCTGCTTTTTCTGGTTGCTCATGTTACCGATCTTGCTCCTTCTGAAAACTCGCAAGCTGCGGGGCATGCCCGGCCTGCATATGGCAATATGCCACCATAGAGTATACCACAATTTACATTGCGTGAAAAGGTCTTGCAGCGGCAGCGGGTACCAACGCTCCCCTGCGGATACTATGATAGCACAGCCACCCCCAAAAAGAAGGGGAAATGGTTTGAAACCCGCTATAGAGTTGCTGAAAAATACATTAGAATTTGGTGAACGCCCCGCCGGGATGTGCTTGGGGGAGGGCAGCACCCTGCCCTCCCCCAAGGAATGTTTACGGTTTATTTACCTTCTGCGGCGATCATGTTGATGAGGCCGCCGAAGAGGATCATCTTGCGCTGGCGCTCGGTGAGCTCCAGCTTCATCATGGCGGTGAAGCCCTTGGTCTTGTTTTCCACAGGGATCTGGGTCGCGCCGCTCTCCACCAGCTTACGGATGCCGGGCAGAGCGATGGTATCCTGCTGGTCGAAGCGGTCGTAATCGGCTTCGTTGACGAACACCAGGGGCAGGATGCCGTTATTGATCAGGTTGGCCTGATGGATGCGGGCAAAGCCCTTGGCCAGCACGCCGCGGATCTTCAGGTACAGGGGCACCAGGGCGGCATGCTCGCGGCTGGAGCCCTGGCCGTAGTTCTGGCCCGCCAGCAGGAAGCCGCCGCCTGCCGCCTTGGCACGGGCGGGGAAGGTGGCATCCACCGGGGCGAGGCAGTGCTCGCTCAGCTTGGGGATGTTGCTGCGGAAGGGCAGCAGGCTGGAATCGCTGGGCATGATGTGGTCGGTGGTGATGTTATCCTCCATCTTGAGGAGCACATCGCCGGAGAGATCCTCCGCCAGGGCATCGGCCTGGGGGAAGGGCTTGATGTTGGGGCCGCGGACGACCTCCACAGCCGCAGCCTCCTCGGCGGCCGCCGGGGGGATGATCAGGTTATCGCAGTAGTCGAACAGGTCGGGCATATCCACGTTCAGATCCGCGTCGGTCTGGCGGGGATCGGCCAGATAGCCGGTGAGGGCGGTCATGGCAGCGGTCTCGCAGCTGACCAGATAGATGCCTGCAGACTTGGTGCCGCTGCGGCCGAAGAAGTTACGGTTGTTGGTACGAACGCTGACGGCGTTGGTGCTGGGGCTCTGGCCCATACCGATGCAGAAGCCGCAGGCGGTCTCGGTGATGCGGGCACCGGCCTGGATCATATCGTGCAGAGCGCCGTTGGCACTGAGCATGGCCAGCACCTGGCGGCTGCCGGGGGCGATGACCAGAGACACATCCGGGTGTACGGTCTTGCCCTTAAGGATGGCGGCAACGCGCATCATATCCTGATAGCTGGAGTTGGTGCAGGAGCCGATGCAGACCTGATCCACCTTGATCTGCCCGGCCTCCTTGATGGTCTTTACATTATCGGGCATATGGGGCAGGGCCACCATGGGCTCCAGGGTGGAAAGGTCGATCTCCACGGTCTCGTCGTAGGTGGCATCCGCATCGGCGGTGAGGGGCTGGAAATCCTCCTCGCGGCCCTGGGCCTTGAGGAACTGACGGGTCACCTCATCGCTGGGGAAAACGGAGGTGGTGGCACCCAGCTCTGCGCCCATGTTGGTGATGGTGGCGCGCTCGGGGATGGACAGGGTGGCCACGCCGGGGCCGGTGTACTCCATCACCTTGCCCACGCCGCCCTTTACGCTCAGGCGGCGCAGCAGCTCAAGGATCACATCCTTGGCGGCAACACCGCGCTTAAGGCTGCCGGTGAGGCGCACATTCACCACGCCGGGGCAGCTCAGGTAATAAGCGCCGCCGCCCATGGCCACGGCCACATCCAGACCGCCTGCGCCGATAGCGATCATGCCCAGGGCACCGCCGGTGGGGGTGTGGCTGTCGCTGCCCAGAAGGGTCTTGCCGGGCTTGCCGATGCGCTCCAGCTGCACCTGATGGCAGATGCCGTTGCCGGGCTTGGAAAGATACACACCGTGCTTCTTGGTAACGGTGGCGATGTACTTATGGTCATCGGCGTTTTCAAAGCCGGTCTGCAGGGTGTTATGGTCGATGTAGGCAATGCTCTTCTCGGTCTTTACCCGGGGGATGCCCATTGCCTCGAACTGCAGGTAGGCCATGGTGCCGGTGGAATCCTGCGTGAGGGTCTGGTCGATGCGGATGGAGATCTCGGTGCCCCGCTTCAGTTCGCCGGATACCAGATGCGCTGCGAGGATCTTCTGCGTAACGTTCATTGTCTGCCTCCAAAATGCTTTGTTTGCTGCTGCGGTGCGGGGCCCGGCGCTGCCGGCCCGCCGCGGATAAACGCCGGTGGGTTGAGGTGGGCAGCCGCGGCACAGCCCGCAGGGGCGGGGGCGTGGCTGCCCAGTGGTTTTCAGTATACGAATGTATTGGGATTGTTTCAACGGGGACGGGGCAAAAAGTGCAGGAAAGGTACATGGGGAGGGGGAATACAGAAGGGCGGGGTGCGCGACCGGATACAGGCCGATGAACAGAGCAACAAACAAAAAGCTCTCCTTTCCGCCACCCCTGCAGCAGAGGTGAGGAAAGGAGAGCGAGACAGATCAGACCTCGGAGGACATTTCGGAGAGCATCCAGTGGTCGCTGGCGCTCAGGTGGATCCTGCCCTGAGCGCCAGCCAATTGGATAGCGGCATCAAAGACAGCCACTACATTACTGCTGGTCCGGGCATAGCCCATCAGCTTGGCTGCCTCCCGGATCAGGTCCTCCCGGGGCAGGCTGAATTGTTCCGCAAGGGCATGGCAGACAGCATTGGCCGCTTCCTGCACGGGAACATCCTTTACCTCCCGCTTATCGTCGTTCGTGCCATTGGTGCGGAAGCGGGAATAGCTGCCGGGATCCTGACACAGATCCCAATAAACGAGCCCTGTTTCCTGCTGGGTGGTGGGGGCACCCAGACGGGTGAGCAGCTTTCGTATTTTCTGCTGGATACGCGCTCCGGCCCGGGCAATGCTGTAGCTCTGCAGAATGCGGCGGGTGAGCAGGCCCTCACTGATGGGCGCTTCCAGAGACAGCACCTCGCGGATCTTCAGCAGAATGGCCCTGTCATTCTGTGCGAGCAAGAAGTCATCGGCAGGCAATTCTTCCTCCACCAGCCGCGCTGCGGTATAGCGACAGAAGCGCCCACCATCCACCGAAGAAGCCTCTTCGGGCGCGGCAGGGGCGGAGCCATGCTCCAACGCTTCCGCTGCGGGAATGTTCATCTCCGTGCCGGTTTCCTGCGGTGCGGACGTTTCCTGCGGCGGAACGCCGGTACCATTTTTCAGTTGCTCCAGCAGCACCAGAATGCGTTCCAGTTCCTTGGCACTGTTTTCCCACCAATCCATAGACCAG
The DNA here is from genome assembly GCA_015056315.1 of Clostridiales bacterium. Taxonomy (GTDB): domain Bacteria; phylum Bacillota; class Clostridia; order Christensenellales; family Aristaeellaceae; genus Limiplasma. The sequence goes on along the minus strand of SVGN01000016.1, from coordinate 20,166 downwards.
ACCCGATGGATCCGCCAGCCAAGGCCATTGAGGATGGAGATCTGTGCGATCTCACGGTCGCGGGTGGTCTTGGAGGCACCGTAGCTGTCGCCATCCAGCAGGATGCCCAGAAGATACCGTTCTTCGTTGGCAGGGTCGATGACACCCACATCGATACGGTATTCGGAATGGCCCACATCCATCTGAGTACGGTAACCAGCTTCCTGCAAAGCCTTACTGATGGCAACGGCAATGCCGTGTGGGTTCTCTTTTGTCTGGCTGACGCTGTTCTCATCCACCGGCAGCTCCTGGCCGCTTGCATATTCCAAGAAAGCCTTCAGGGCGGCCACGCCCTCTGCGCCGGTCTTGTTCAGATCGATCTGTTCCGGCAGCAGCGTGGCAAAAACGATCATTTCATGACGAGCCCGGGAAACAGCCACATTCAACCGTCGCCAGCCGCCCGCCCGGTTCAGGGGGCCGAAATTCATGTAGACCTTGCCCTTTTCATCCGGGCCGTAGCCCACAGAGAACAGGATCACATCCCGCTCATCGCCCTGCACGTTTTCCAGGTTCTTCACAAAGATGGGTTCCTCTCTCTCCCATGCCCACTGCTCCAGTGCAGGATCGCCCTGACAGGCTTCCACAAGCAGGTCGTCGATCAGGTTCTGCTGCTGAATGTTGAAGGTGACTACACCAACGCTCAGCTTGCTCAGTTCCTCATCGTGACAGCGCCGGATCAGTTCCTTGACGACCGCCTCCGCCTCTGCACGGTTCTGGCGCTGGCGGCCACGCTCAAACACACCATCCACATGTACAAGCCGCACTTTGGATTCCCGGTCGTTCATTGAGGGGAACGTGAACAACTTGTTCCGATAGAACTGGTTGTTGCTGAAGGCGATGAGGCTTTCGTGACGGCTGCGATAATGCCACAAAAGGTGGGTCTGGGGCATATTGAGGGCAAGACAATCATCCAGGATGCTTTCCAGATCCTCCACATCCAGATGCTCCTCATCCAATGTGTTGGAGGTAAAGAAAGAGGTAGGGGGCATCTGGTTGGGATCGCCAACGATGACGGCATCCCTGCCGCGGGCCAGCGCGCCGACCGCCTTACAGGTAGGCAGCTGAGATGCTTCGTCGAATACCACAAGATCAAACGGTTCACGGCTGGGCTCCAGATACTGGGCTGCCGAAATGGGGCTCATCAGCATGCAGGGGCACAATCTGGGCAACAGGTTGGGTATCTGCTGGAACAGCTTGCGGATGCTCACGCCGCGCCCGTTGCTGCGGATCGCCCGTTGAAGGATGCCCATTTCCGAGCTCTGAGCCGCTTCCTTGATGAAACTGGGCACGCGGGCAGCCAGACGGCAGTAGATCTCCCGGCGGGTCAACTGCATCAGTTCCTGATCGGCCCGTTTCAGCTGCTGGATCTTTTCGTTGAATACTGCGCCGGAGAAGGAGCCAAGTGCCGGATCGGCGTCGATATACCGGGAGGCCAATGCCTGACACATGGCTTTGCGGTAGGCAGGAAGCACCTCATCGTGCGGCAGACCGTTGCGATAGCGGGTCACAATGGGCCCCAGACCGCAGGCGGCAGCCTCCTCGGTGGCGGCATTGAGATAGATCCAGTTGCGCAGGTCGGTCTGATGCGCCGAAAGCTGACAGCAAAGATCGGTTTGCTCCTGCAACCAGTCCTGGCTTTCGCCCGGACGGATCTTCAGTGCATCGTCGAGCTTCGCCTGTGCTGCCTGCACCTGTTGCCAGGTGACGAGCAGTGCATCGATGTGCTCCGCCTGTCGCCGGTCACCGGCGTATTGGCGGCGTACATCCTCGCTCTTCGTCAACCGGAACAGCTCGGCAGCGCTCTCCTGCATTCTGGCAGCCAGGGCATCGATCCGGGCCCAATCGGTGGCATCGCCAAGGTACAGGTCGCCAAGGCCATCGCCATAGCGCACCAGCAACTCCTTGGCCGCTTCCAGTACCTCCTGGTACTCCGACAGAACCATCAGATCCGGCTCCAGGCGTTCGGGCGTAAGCGCAACTTTGGCATAGCCGGACAACCGGCGTGTCAGCTCGCCCATACCGATTAGTCTCGGCAGGAACCACTTGCTGTTGTTCCGGTTGAACTCCATACGCAGCTGGCGGCCATCCTCTTTCAAGAACTCAGGCATCCATGTGTTCAGCAGCCGCTGGCGGAGCTGAGCAGCCTTTTGGTAATAGGCAGCCATGGTGCGTACTTCCAACAGGTAGCGGTGGGTACTCTCTGCCTGCGCCCAGGCTCTGGGGGCAGGCAACCAATGCCGCAACTCAGCTGCCACAGCGCAACGATGGGCAATGGCGCTCAGGGCTGTACCGGATCCTGCCGCAAGCGGCATGGCATTTTGATACGCCCCCTGTGCCTGGCCGAAAGCATGCAGAGCAGCTTGATAATCGGAGATCAACTGCGGCAGGGAGAGACGCATGCGCTGGGTGTATACGGTGGCAGTCACCGGCTGCAAGGCATGCCGATGGGGCTGCCCCACCTCGCGCCCGGCAGCCACCATGCGTTCCAGAAGGGAGGTATGCCTTTCCAGATCTTCTTGCTTGATGGTTGCCAGCAACGCCTCATCAAGGGGCGGGATATCCGGTGCAGCCTTGTTGGCTTCGTATTCGTTGATCAATTGATACAGGGACAGGCCGCAACCGGTTGGCTGATGCATGGCATCGGCGTAGGCATCCAGTTCGCGGCGCAGCTGCGACAGTTGTTCCGCCTTGGCCAGATAACTGTCGGGGGACTGTTCCCTGGTCACCTCCGTAGCCAAACGAAGCTGTTCCAGAACTGCGCTCTTCTTTGCTTTGTTGGAGTGCAATTCCAGACAGAAGCTGCCAATGCCGATGGCATCCAGTCGTTTCTGCACCACTTCCAGTGCAGCCATCTTTTCTGCCACGAACAAAACGGTTTTACCCCGAGCCAGCGCATTGGCGATCAGCGCGGTGATGGTTTGCGATTTGCCGGTACCCGGCGGGCCATGCAAAACGAAGCTCTCCTCGTTGCTGGCAGCTTCGATGGCAAACAGCTGCGACGCATCCGCAGGCAGCGGCAGGTAGACGGAGTCCTCCGGCACACGCTTGCCCAGCTGCATATCATCGGCATCCCATGCCAGCTTGCCCTCCATCAGGCTGCGGACGATCTTGTTACGGCTCAGCTCATCGGAACGGTTATGGATGTCGTTCCACAACACGAACTGAGAAAAAGAGAAGATGCCCAAAAAAGCCGATTCCAATACATCCCAGCGCGGCTGACCCATGATCGCCTTGCGCACGGTGGTGAGCACCATGCGGATATCCACACCGAGGCCATCCGCAGGCAAAGGATCCAGACCGTTGACCACGATACCGAATTCCTGCTTCAGCATTTCCAGCATGGTGATATTCATCTGGGGTTCATCATCCCGGAGACGGATGGCATAGCTATGGGTGGATACTTTGCGTACAATATCCACCGGGATCAGGATCAGCGGCGCATAACGGGCTTTCTGGCTGCGCTCCCCTTCATACCAGCGCAGCAGACCAAGGGCCAAATACAGTGTATTGGCACCGTTTTCCTCCAAAGAAGTCTTTGCAGCCCGGTACAGGTGCTTGATGGCCTGCGTCATTTCACTCTCTGTATGAACAGAACGCAGACGTTTATTGGCAAACTCGTGCTTCAGCAGTTCTGCGTTTTCGCCCAGCTCGTGCAAATGATCCAGCTGCAATTGCTCTTCTGTGGCCTGCCAATCGATGGGGCGGGGAAGCAGCGCAAAATCGCTGCCCTCTACCAGTGCATCCTCCAGAAGATCCAGCGAGGGGGTCAGAATGGGTACCACGGAGCGGCTCATGCGCAGATTGATGAGTGTGTTGCGCAGGCCCAAATCCAGCAGCTTGCGCTCCCATTGCACCTTCTTGGTAAAAGGCTCCGCATGGTTCTCATTGATGTGGATGGTCTCGCCAAACTGGGTGGGCGCAGACACCTGCTTGCTATCATCGTCGGAGTGCTGATCGATATGCCAACCGCTATCGGTACGGATACGGTTGGGCAGAGGAGAGACTCCGCTCAGCCGGGCACGGGATACATCCAGCAGATAGTCGATGGGGTGCTCCCCCACCAGTGACTGTTCTGCCACACGCCTTGCCTCATCAAAAGGCAGAGATCTCCCTGCCACCAGTGCAGTGGTTTCGACTACCGCTATTTCGTTAACACCGTTGGCCAGACGTTTGGTCAGTGCAGAGCCATCATCCTGAACAGGCTCCGGGAAGGACAGCTTCTCCAGCCACAGAGCGCAGAAGATATGCCCCGGCTGCAAAACCAGAATGGGGTTGAGGCCGATCGCTTCCAGGCAGGAGGCATACAGCAGGCTCAGATCCATGCAGGTGCCCATTTTCTGCTGCATGACCGCATCGCAAAGGCGTACACGCTGCCCCACCCGCTCAAAGCTGGCAGGGTGTATGGCGTAGACGATCTCCTGTTTCTGCAATGCGCCATAAACAGCCGCTGCCTGTAGCAACACCCGGGAATGGTCGTTGCTCAAATAGCCATCCAAAGACGGGTCGCCCGTCCATTCGCCCAGTAGTACGGATGCTTTGGCAACGATCTCTGCCACCTGTGGGTGGTTGGGCGTAACAAAAGCCGCCAGCAGTTCCGGAAAGAACGTACTGCCATGCCACTGATCAAAGGCCAGCGCCGTGATCTCTGTTGTCTCCCTGCAAAGCTCCGTGTCCTCTTTCAGGAGGCGCAGGGTGAGCAAGCCCGTGATCTTTTCGCTGACACCCGCCAAAAACTCGGCATTCAGCATCAGCCGCGCATCTTTGATCTCGTAGGTGGAGCCTGCCGGTACATGATCGATATGCTTTTGCAGCGGCAGACACATTTCCGGCGAGGCGGAAATGCACAGATCAAGATCCTGCAACGGCTCGGACGAAGGATTAACGATGCAGAGCGTCTGCACCATGGGGATCCTGTTTTGTTGCAGGGCATAATTCAACACAGGCAGCACAGAAAAGCTCAGGCTTACCCGTGCTTCTCCGGTTTCCTGCTCCGTATGTACTTCCGGGTGCAGTTCGCTGGTCGTCATTTCGTTACCTCCGGCATCTTTGGAAGGTTTGTGGATAATGGTATCATATCATGAACAGGTTCGGCATTCAATATTCGTGCTGCTTTGCAACGACAAACAGGTCGGTACCTTCCATTCATCATTCCGGCACGATCGTCCGCATACACAAACAGGCACCCGGCAGCGATGCCGGGTGCCTCAGCTCGTTGAAAAAGTGCGGGGTGCAGGGGGATCATCCCCCTGCCGGGTGTGGGCAGAGCCCACAACCCTTACGCCGCAGCGTTTTCCCGCAAGCACAGCGAGCACCGAAGGTGCAAGATGTGCGGCTCTGATCGATAAGTATGGGTTTATCAACGGTCTGAGGCACCCGGCAGCGATGCCGGGTGCCTGTATATTTCACTGCCGGTATTCACTCCCCCGTCAGCCAGGTAAAGATCTCCTTGGCGATGGGCGCAGCCACCTTGCCGCCGCTGCCGCCATCCTCCACGAAAACGCAGACGGCGTAGGGGTTTTCCTCCTCATCCAGATAACCCACGAACCAGCCGTGGGTCACATACTGGCCGTTGAGGCTGCTCTCGGCGCTGCCGGTCTTGCCTGCGATGGTGTGGCCCTCCACCGCCGCCGATCTGCCGGTGCCCCGGGAGACCACATCCTTCATGTAGGTCTCCACCTGCGCGGCCAGGGAGGGGGTGCAGGCGGTGCGGTATTCCTTGCTGGTAAAGCCCAGCCGCTGTACGCCCGTGGGGCTGTTCACCCGAAGCAGCAGGCGGGGCTCCATCATGATGCCGTCGTTGGCGATGGCGGCGGCCACCATGCACATATGCATGGGCGTTGCCGCCACACGGCTCTGGCCTGCGCCGCTCCAGGCCACCTCGAAATCGTTGCGGTTATCGGTGGGGTATATGCTGTTTTCCACCACCAGATCCCGGAAGAGGAAGTTATCGTTGAAGCCGAAGGCCTCCGCCGTCTGGCGCAGGTTCTGGTCGCCCAAAATCAGCGCCGCCTGGGCAAAGGAGTTGTTGCAGCTGACCCGGAAGGCGGTATCCAGGGTGATCATGCCGTGGTGCTCGTAGCCGTAATCCCGTATGTTCTGGCCCATGATCTGGGTAGCGCCGGTGGAGCAGTCGAACAGGTGGGTGGTGGCGTTTTTCATATGATCCAGCACCGAGGTGGCGGTAACGATCTTGAAGGTGGAGCCGGGGGCCTGCACGCTCTGCAAAGCCCGGTTCCAGAAGGGGTGCTGGGCATGGCTCAGCACCTGCGTCATATCGCCGGTGGGGTCGAAGTTGGGCACGCTGAGCAGGGCAAGTACCTCGCCGGTCCTGTAATTCATCACCACAGCAGCGCCTGCCTTGCCCTGGGTGGCGGGCATGGTGGCAAAGGCGGCGGCGATCCTGGTCTGCAAACCCGAATCCACGGTAAGGGTCACGTTATCGCCCCGGCGCTTCTCGTTGGAGAGCAGCGCGCCGATGCGCTCCCCAAGGCTGGTCCGGAAGCCCCACAGATAGGAGGCCTGAAAGGAATCCACCGCATTGGCAATGTTGCCGTTGGCATCGCCCACCACATGCACCATGGCGCAGCGGGTGTACCAATCCGGGTTGTAGGTGCGCTTGCCCTCCTCATCGGCAGAGGCCAGCACCACACCGTTGCGGTCCAGCACATCGCCGGGGATGACCGTCTTCTTCGCCGCCCGGTAGCGGGTGTTGTAGCTGCTGCCGAACCAGCGGCTGCCGTAGGTGGATACCGAGTACACACCATAGCCGCCTGCCACCAGCAGCATCAGGATCAGCATAAACCCCAGCAGCCGGAAGCGGGTGCGTTGCTGCTTCATTGCGTTCACCTCCCGAAGGATCGGTTCTCCTCAGCCTGCTCCGGCTCCAGCGCCGCGCGGCTCATCTGATAATCGTAGGAAAGGTCTTTCTGGTTGAGGGTGCTCACGCCCTGCAACAGCCCGATCAGGCCCATGCTGCTGACCAGGGAGCTGCCGCCGTAGCTGACAAAGGGCATGGTAACACCCGTCAGGGGGATCATCTTGAGCACGCCTGCAATGATGATGAAGGTCTGCACCCCCAGCATGGCGGTAACGCCCATGGCGATGAGGCCGTAGAAGCTGCGGCGGGCCGAGATGGCCGTGCTGATGCCCCGGAGGATCATGATCACGTACAGGGCAAGGGTCAGGATGCCGAACAGCACGCCGAACTGCTCACAGATGACCGCAAAGATACAGTCGGTAAAGTACACCGGGATCACCCGGGGCGAACCAAGGCCCAGGCCCACGCCGAACAGGCCGCCGGAGGCGATGGCCATGAGCACCTGCGCCAGCTGGTAGCCGGTGCCCGCATAATCGCTCCAGGGGTTCTGCCAGGCGGCCACACGGTTTTTGACATGGTGGAACATCTTGTAGCCCACCACCGCTGCGCCTGCCGCCCCCGCCAGACCCACGCCGGTGAGGGTGAGGCTGCCGGTGTTGGCATAGAAGAGGATCAGGGCGGTGGCGTAGTAGACCAGAGCGGTGCCCAGGTCCTTCTGCAGCATGAGGATGAGCATGCACGCGCCCAGAAAGCCCAGCCAGGGCAGCAGGCGCTGCTCGCTCATAAACCAGCTGAGCAGCAGCACCAGCGCCAGCTTGACGGCCTCGCTGGGCTGCACGCTGATGCCGCCCACAAAGATCCAGTTCTGCGCGCCCTGATACTCCTTGCCGAACACCAGCGGCAGAGCGATGAAGCCCACCGAGCCCACGAACAGGAGCCAGATGAGCTTATCCCAGCGGCGCACCTTGCACACCAGCAGGCTGGTGAAGAACATGACCACCAGCCCGATGCCGTAGTACAGCGCCTGCTGGAAGCCGCGGGTGGTGCCCGCCTCCACATCGGTGGAGTAGAGGATGAGCACGCCCAGGGCGCAGAGGAAATTGACGATGCCCATCAGCAGCTTATCGGCAGCAAAGCCTCTGGGAATGATGATGGTAGCAAAATGAATGAGGGCAGGCACCAGAAAGGCCAGCATGATGCCCATCCAGTCCACCCGCTCCTTGAGAGAGATGAGCAGGAAGGCGCTGAAGAAGAACAGCATCTCCACAGCCACCAGCCTGCGCTCCGGCTGTCTGCGGCGCTGCCGCTTCTCCCGCCGGGCCTGCTGCTCGGGCGTTGTACGGTTCATCTACGGCCACCCCCTTTGAAATAGCGCTGCAGCATGCGGCGGGTGGTGGAACCCACGCTCTCGCTGCGGTACACGCCGCCGGGCTGGGTGGTGGCATCGGTGCCGTCCTCATCCAGCAGGTCGGCAAACAGAGCCGCAGCCTGCCACTGATCGGTACGGGACAGGTACGGCCAATCCTCCTCGGGCTGTGCGGGCTTGGCGGCAGGCTGTTCCTGCCGGGGTTCGGGCTTGACCGGCTGCACGGCAGAGCGGACAGGGGCCGGTTCCTCCCAATCGTCCCATTCGTCCCAGCCCTCTTCCTCCATCAGGGGGTGGAAGGTCTCCTGACCGATGGGGTGCAGCGAATCCTCCTGCGGCAGCGGGTCTTCGAAGACCATCTCCTGCCGGTCGGGCACCTGAGGGGCAAAACTGGGGCGGGGCTGTGCAGATGCCTTGGGGGCGGCTGGGCTTGCAGATGCAGGCTTTGCTGCCGCAGGGGCGGGCTTTTCCGCCGCAGGCCGCGCGGGGGCGAAGTTGGGGGCAGCGGGCTGCCGGACAGCTGCGTTGGGTTTGGCGGCGGGGTGGCTTGCAGACGCTGCGGGTTTGACAGCAGCGGGTTCTGCGGTTTGGGCTATGGCTGCCGCTGCGGGCTTAGCTTTCGCTGCCGGGGCTGCGGTATGCGCTGCTTCCGGGCGGGCGGCGGCTGCCGATGCGGCGGGCTGCCGGGGGGCTGTGGCGAGCCGGGGGGCAACAGGCCGGTTTACAGCCGCTGCGGGATTAGCGGTGTTAGCCGGTACGGCTCCGATGGCAGCCGTCGCTGCGGGCTTGGCTTTCGCTGCCGGGGCTGCGGTATGTGCTGCCTCCGGGCAGGCGGCGGATGCCGGTGCGGGCTTAACACTCGCAGCCGGTGCTGCGGTATGTGCTGCCTCAGGGCGGGCGGCGGCTGTAGCGGGCCGGGTGGCAACAGGCTGATGTACAGCCGCTGCCGGCCGGTCAGCCTGCGCCACCACCCCATCTGCCATCGAAGGCACAGCGGTGCCTGCTGCCGGAGCTTCCTCCTGCCCGGGGGCCTGTTCCTCCTCCGCAGAGGCATAGGCTCTGGCCATCAGCTGGGCGTAGACGCTCATGGAAGAGAAAGCGCCGGTATCCTGCTTCGGTTCGCTGGCCGCTGCCGCAGGCGCGGCTTCTTCCCCGGCGGCCGGGGCGGTCTGTTCGGGCTCTTCGGGGGCAAAACGGTGCGCAGCCACCTCTGCGGGCATGCCGGGAATGCTCCGGCGGCTGCGGTAAGGATTATCCTCCTGCGGCACAGGCTCTGCGGGCTGCGGGGCAGCATCCTGCCTGCGGCTGCGCCTGGCCTGCGTAAACTGTCTGCGCACACGCTGCCCATAGGGCGAGTAGGTCTCCACGGCATCGGCGGCAGCAGGCTCCGCTTCCCGGGGCTGCGGGGCTGCCTGCGGGGCAAACAGGTCGGGGGCTGCCATACCGGGCATCTCCGGCTGCAGGGCATAGCCGCCCATAGGAGCCTCCTGCTCCCAGGGGTTGCCGGGGCGGGCATAGGCGGGCTGTGGAGGTGCTTTTACCTCGTAGCCCTCAAACATGCGCAGGCGGAGCAGCGCATCGCCCACACGCAGCCAGGAGCCGTGCACCATGTACAGCCCCTCCGGCTGCTCCTCGCTGGAGAGCTGATCCACAAAGAACTCGTTGCCATCCAGCGCCGTAAAGCAGATGCCCTGCTCCCGGTCGTAACGGAACCACAGGTGGCGGGGGGCAACGCTCTCCAGCTCCAGGCACACATCGTTGTTGCGCAGATTGCCCAGATACCCCTCAAAAGGCACAGAGAGCACATCGCCCTCGTGAAGAGGGCCTGCGCTCTGCATGACCACCAGTTCTCCGATATAGCCTGCATCCGGTAATTCATCCAGGCGTTTTTTCCGTACACGGCGATCCCGGGCGTACCAGCGGTAGCTGCGCCAGACGATGATCACCATCAGCAAAAGAAACCAGAACCGGGCCGCAAGGGCGGCCACCTCATAGATCTCGGCAGGCATCAGTCTTCCTCCTGCGCCTTGCTCTCCGCAAGCGATTTTTCCAGCTTGCGCTTTACCCGCTGCAGCGCGTTATCGATCGATTTGACGTGCCGCCCCAGCATATCCGCGATCTCCTGATAGCTCTTGCCATCCAGATAGGCGCTGAGCACATCCTGCTCCAGACCGCTGAGCACCTGCTCCACCTTATCCCGCAGGGTGAGGATCTCCTCCCGGCCGATGATCAGCTCCTCCGGGTTCTGGGCGTGGCATTCCACGATCACATCCATCAGGGTGCGGTCGCTTTCCTCGTCGTAGATGGGCTTGTTGAGGGAAACATAGCTGTTGAGGGGCACATGCTTCTGACGGGTGGCGGTCTTGATGGCGGTGATGATCTGGCGGGTGATGCACAATTCCGCAAAGGCGCGGAAGCTGCTGAGCCGCTCGGGCTGGTAATCCCGCACCGCCTTGAACAGACCGATCATGCCCTCCTGCACGATATCCTCATGGTCGGCACCGATGAGGAAGTAGCTGCGTGCCTTGGAGCGCACAAAGTTCTTGTACTTGCCCAGCAGGTATTCCACCGCTACGGCATCGCCCTGCTGGGCCAGGGTGACCACCTGCTCGTCTGTCTGGTCGGCAAACAGGCCGGAGGCGCTCCACGCTTCGGCGGCAGCATCGTTTTCCGGCTCCCGGTCGGCATCCTCTTCGCCTTCTTCCTCCCGGAGGAACAGATCCATCTCCTCCTCCCCCAGGGGAAGCTGCTCGTCATCCATATATGCCATAACGGTTTCACCTGCCTTATGATCATGGAAAAAAAGGGATCACTTCTGCCTGCGCAGCTCATCCAGCAGGCGAAACTGCTCGGCGCTGAGGGCGCTGCGCAGGGAGCCGCTGCCCACGGAGGGCTTTGCGCTGCGGGCATGGGTGGTGTACCTGCCACGGCCATCCGCCCGCTCCCGGTTCACCTCCCGCCAGAATTCCCTGGCACTGAGGCGGGTAGCGCCCCGCCCCAGGATGAGGGTCTGCTCGATGCCGTCGCTGGTGGCGACGCGGGCCTCCCGGTATTTGGGCAGCAGCTGGCACATACGCTCTATGTAGTGGTCGGCGGTCTCGCCGTGGCGGGTGTAGACCACCGTAAGCTCCTTGTGGGGCTCCACGGTGCGCTGGGGCCGCTCGGTGCGGTAGCCGTCAAAGACCACCCACACCTCCTGGCCGGTGTAGCCCGCATAATCCTCCAGAAGGAGCACGAGCCTGTCCCGGCACTCGTCCAGGGGCCAGTTCTCCTTTTCGGCCTGAGGCCATGCGCCGATGATGTTATAGCCATCGACGTACAGAAGGGGCTTCATTGCGCTCAGCGGGCGCGCATGGCAGCGTAGAGCAGGATGCCCGCCGCCACACTGGCGTTGAGGCTGTCCAGCTTGCCGCGCATGGGCAGGGAGAGGGTCTTGTCGCACAGGCTGAGCACGCGGCGGCTCACGCCCTCGCCCTCGGCACCGATCACCAGCGCCAGAGCGCCGGTGAGGTCGGCCTCGGCATAGTTCTCGCCCTCCATATCGGCGGCGTAGACCCAGATGTTCTTGTTCTGCAGCTCAATGATGGTATTGCCCAGATTGCTGACCCGGGCAACGGGCAGGTGCTCCACAGCGCCTGCGCTGGCCTTTACGGCAGCGGGGGTGAGACCCACGGCACGGCGTTCCTGCACGATAACGCCATGGGCACCGGCGCACTCGGCGGTACGGATGATGGCGCCCAGGTTGTGGGGATCGGTGATGCCGTCCAGCAGCACCAGGAAGGGCTCCTCGCCCCGCTCCTCGGCAAGGGCCAGCATGGCCTCCACGGTGGAGTACTGGTAAGCGGAGGCAAAGGCCAGCATGCCCTGATGGTTGTGGGTGATGGCATCCAGACGGATGCGATCCACCTCCTGCACAGGGATGTGGCGCTCCTTGGCCATCTGCACGATCTCGCGGGCGGAGCCGCTCAGCTCGCCGCGGGCCACCAGCAGCTTTTCGATATCGCGGCCGCTCTTGAGGGCCTCACGGATGGGATTGCGGCCGGAGAGCAGGTTCTCGTTGGGTACGATCTCGCTCTCGCCGCCCTGAGCGGGGTTGTCGTAGGCCACGGGGGCATCGTAGCGGTAACGGTCGTAGCCGCTCTCCTCCCGGGGACGTCGATCCTCGAAGCGGGGGCGGTCATCGCTGCGGAAGCCGCCCTTGGGGGCACGGCGGTCATCGCCAAAGCGGCGGTCGGTACGGTCGTCGCTGCGGAAGCCACCCTTGGCGGGGCGGCGGTCATCGCCATGGAAGCCGCCCTTCACGGGCTTGCGGTCGTCGCCAAAGCGGCGGTCGGTGCGGTCGTCGCTGCGGAAGCCGCCCTTCTGGGGCTTACGGTCGTCGCCAAAGCGGCGGTCACCGGTGCGGCCTTCGCCGCGGAAGCCGCCCTTCTGGGGCTTGCGGTCGTCGCCGAAGCGGCGGTCGCTGCTGCGGCCCTCGCTGCGGAAGCCGCCCTTCTGGGGCTTGCCGCCGTAGCGGCTGCCTTCATCGTCGAAGCCGCCGCGCATCATGGCGCGCTCTACCTTTTCCTTGCGGGATACCTTCTTGTGCTCATCGTAAAATGCCATGTTTCTGTCTCCTGTTCTTTTGGTGCTGTACGTCTGTTGCTATGGGGGGGAACTGCTCCGCGGGCGCTGCGCCCGGGGCATGGGGATCGGTCAGTCGTTTGCCTGATGGGCGGCCAGGAAGGCCTGCCGCTCTGCCCGTACCTGAGGCAGCTTGCCACAGCTGCGCCCGCCCTCGGGGCAGGGGCCGCTGATGCAGCCGGGGCCCGCGTCGGCAAAGAGGGCAGGGGCTACCGGGTACACCTTTTCAAACATCTGCTGCGCCATGGCCCGGATCTCCCACTGGGCGCGGTTGCACATACGCAGGGCAAAGAAATGCCGCAGCTCCCGGGCGTTCATGGTAAAGAGCACACGGGTCTCGCAGGCACCGGGCAGAACGAAGCGGGCATCCTCATTGCTCTTTTCGCCCGCGTTGCCCAGCTTCTGCTGCCAGCCCTCGTACCACTGCTGCATCTGGGCCATCTGGTCGTTATATTCCCGAACGGCATCCTCGCCCAGGGCACGGATGGCCGGGGGCACGATGTAGCCAAAGCCGCTCTGGTAGCTTACATAGCGCTGGCTCTGCACGCTGAAGGAGGCGATACGGTGGCGGGTGAGCTGTGCCAGCAGCACCCGGCTGACGCCCTCCACCAAAAATGTGAAGGAGGCATGCTCCAGCACGCTGTCGTGCCCCATGCCCATCACCTTTTGTACAAAGGCCTGCTGATCCTGCCCGGAGATCTTCTCCACAAGCGAATCCAGCGTGCCGCCTGCATAGCACAGGCGAGCGCCCAGGGCTACCAGCTCCTGCGGGTTATCGGTATGGCGCACCAGCTGCACCCGAAGAGAACGTTCCGGCATGGCTGTTTCTTCCTCTCTGTAAAAGTTCTTCAGTGGCTGCCCGGCATGGCCAGCGCAAACAGCTGGGCGATGCGCTCCTCCTGCCCGGAAAGGTACAGATACCCGAACAGGGCCTCCAGCCCGGTGGCTTTGGAATAGGCAACCGGATCCTGGTTCTTGGGGGCGGCATGATGGGCATGGGCGTTGCCGCCCCGACGGGCGATATCGCTCTCTGCCTCGGTAAGATGCGGTTCGATGCGGGTAAAGGCCTCTGCCTGGGCACCGGCGTTGACCATGGCCACCGCCCGCTTGTGCAGCGTGCCCGCCTGAGCGTTGGTGGTGAGCAGCCTGCGGCGCACGAGCAGATCCCAGATGGTATCGCCCACATAAGCCAGCGCCAGTGGGTTTTTCATCCTTGCCTCAGTGGTGGTAAGGATGGCTTCGGAGATGCGATCGTTCATCCTGTGCCCGCCTTCCAAAACAGATAGTAGCCGTACAAAGACCCAGTATGATGATAGCATGGCAGCGGGTTTGATTCAAGCGTGAAAACAACTTTTTGCAAAAGAAAAAATGCACCCGGAGGGGGTGCTTCAAGGACAGGCGGCTGCCCGGGCTGCTCCGGCGGAGCGCTGTGGGTGACCACCTGCAGACAGCGCTGCCCGGTGCACAGGCAACGCACAGGGGCACGTATTTCCGGAGCCCTTTGCCCAGCGAGGCCTGTCGCCATTTTTATCTTTTTCGAACCGAAATTGAAACATTTCCGTAACGTTTTCCACAGAAGCCGTGGAAAACTTTCAAACCCTTGCACCGCTTCATTTTCTGCATATGTATGTTCTAAAACCATTGATTTGATTGGGTTTCGTGAAAAAAGTCCGATTTTGAGCCAAAGTGGACAAAACAAAACCCTACATTGTTATACACATGTTTTCCACATTTCTCAAAAAGTTTTCCACAGGCATTTTGGAAGCCCTTTTGCAGCCTGCTTTTGCCCCTACGGCTGCCCGGTCAGCAGGCGGTATTCCGCCAGCCCGTCTGCCAGCGCACAGGCGATCTTCTGCTGGTAGGCAGGCTCCAGCAGCAGCTTTTCCTCCGCCGCATTGCTCAAAAAGCCGCATTCCACCAGCGCCGAGGGGATGGCGCTGCGCAGCACATAGTAATCCCCGGCCATGGCGCTGCGCTCTCTGGAAGGCTCCAGCCCCCGGATGAGCGCTGCCTGCAGCACCCCAGCCAGCAGCCTGCCCGCATCGCCGCCCCGCTGGTAGAACACCTGGGGGCCGCTCTGGGACCGATCCCGGTACTCGTTGAGGTGGATGCTGAGCAGCACATGGGCACCGGCAGCCTTTGCCAGATCGATGCGGGCTTGCAGATCCTGCCGTTTGCGGGCCTTGGAGGCCCCATCCCCCTCCGCCAGGCAAATATCCTCCCGGCGGGTGAGCACCACCTGCGCGCCCCGTGCCACCAGCTCCTTTTCCACCGCCAGGGCGATCTGCAGGGTGGTCTCTTTTTCCCAGATGCCGCTGTCGTGCGCCCGTGCGCCGCCATCATAGCCCCCGTGGCCCGGATCCAGCGCCACGATCAGCCCGGTGAGGGAGCCCGCCTGATTGGCGGTCTCCCATGCAGGCTGTGTGCGCTGCCCGCCCGCCAGCAGCCACAGGCAGGTGACCCCCAGCGCCAGCAGTATACAACCCCTGAGCCTCGCCATCCGGCTGCGCAAGAGCGGATGCTTCCAATCCCACATAGCATGCCTCCTGTTTTTTACCACAGCCTATGCATTCTCCACAGCTCTTTATGTGGAAAACCTGCTTTGCTCATGGGTTTTCCACGATATTTATCCACAATTTCCACATGGTTTTCCACGGAAAAAGCGTTGCTCCGGGCTGTTTTGCCCGGCTTTCTGTGGAAAACCGCCTGTGGATGCTGCTGGTTTTCCACGTTCTCCACATGTCGAAAAGCGGGATTTCTCCACGCTGCCGGGCAGCCTTTTCCACGAACGATGCGGGCTTATCCACCGTTTCTCCACAGGGTTTTCCTCGGGGGGCAAAGCAGGAGAAAAACCGGGCTTTGTGGAACATAAACAGCAGCACACAAACCCGAAGAGAGGGAAAAAACACATGGCAGACAAACATTTTCTCCACGGTGCGGACTACAACCCGGAGCAATGGATGAAGCACAAGGCCGCTGTTTGGCAGGAGGATATGCGCCGCGCCAAGGAAGCGGGCATCAACGAGCTGAGCGTGGGCATCTTCAGCTGGGCCTTTCTGGAGCCGGAGGACGGCGTATACGACTTTACCTGGCTGGACGAGGTGATGGATCTGCTGGCCGCCAACGGCATGAAGGCCATCCTGGCCACGCCCAGCGGCTCCCGCCCGCCGTGGATGGCAGAGAAGTACCCCTCCGTGCTGCGGATGGATAACGAGCGCAAGCCCTACGTATACGGTGCGCGGCACAACGCCTGCTACTCCTCCCCCGACTTCCGCCGCAAGGTGACGGAGATCAACACCCGGCTGGCCCAGCGGTATGCCAACCACCCGGCGCTGTATATGTGGCATGTGAGCAACGAGTACAATTACGAGTGCCACTGCCCCCGATGCCAGAAGGCCTTTCAGGCATGGCTCAAGGAGCGCTACGGCACCATTGACGAGTTGAACGACAGCTGGTGGAACACCTTCTGGTCGCACCGGTTCAGCAGCTTTGCCCAGGTGGAGAGCCCCACCACCCCCAGCTTTCTGGGCGAGTGGGAAAGCCCCAACCACAACCTGGCCTGGCGGCGATTCTGCTCCGACCATCTGGCGGATTTCTTCCAGCTGGAATGCGAGCCGCTGCGCAAGTACACTCCCAACATTCCGGTAACGGCCAACCTGATGCACACCTTCCCCGGCATCGACTATTTCGAGCTGGGCCGCCGGATGGATGTGGTCAGCTGGGATAACTACCCCCGCTGGAAGAACGACGAGCGGGACAGGGACATCAGTGAATGGACGGGCTTCCGCCACGACCTGATGCGGGGCACCGGCGGGCAGAAGCCCTTCCTGATGATGGAAAGCTGCCCCGGTGCCGTCAACTGGGATGATGTGAACACCCTGCCCCCGCCGGGCACGGTGCTCTACCAGAGCCTGCAGGCCATCGCCCACGGTTCCGATTCGGTGCAGTACTTCCAGTTCCGGGCAGGCCGGGGCGGCAGTGAGCAGTTCCACGGTTCGGTGCTGCCGCCGGATGGCAGCACCGACAACCGGGCCTTCCGGGAGGTATGCGAGGTATCGGATGCGCTGTGCCGCATCGCCCCCGTCTGCGGCAGCCGCACCCGGAACCGGGTGGCGCTGGTGTACGACTGGCACGCCCGCTGGGCACTGGACTATGCCTGGACGGCCCACCGTTTCCATCAGAAATACGAAGAAACGGTGCAGAGCCACCATGCGGCCCTGTGCCGGGCCGGTTACGGCGTGGATCTGATCGACCAGAAGAGCGACCTGACCCCCTACCGTGCAGTGATCGCGCCCATGGTCTTTCTGCTCCGGGAGGGCTTTGCCGAGAAGCTGACCGCCTTTGCCGAGGCGGGCGGGCTGGTGTACCTGAGCTACATGAGCGGCTATGTGGATGAGGAAGATCTCCGGTTCATCACCCAGCCGCCGCTGGAAGCCCTCACCGGTGTGCGCACCGACGAGCTGGATGCCTGGGACAAGGGGCATGAGAACCACTTCTGCTGGCAGGGACGGGAATGGCCCATCCATCAGGTGGCACAGCTGTGCAGCCTCCGCGGTGCAGAAGCGCTGGCGGTGTATGAGCGGCAGTTCTACAAGGGCATGCCCGTACTGACCCGCAACCGGGTGGGCGATGGCGTATGCTACACCCTGCAGGCCCGGGTGGATACCGATTGTCTGACCCATGTGCTGGGCGGGCTGCTCAGGGAGGGCGGCATACCGCCGCTGGTGGAGCATCTGCCCGAAGGCGTTACCGCCACCGCCCGCTACGATGAGGACGGGCAGCAGTATCTGTTCCTGCTCAACACAAACCGGGAGGCGGCGCAGGTCGCCCTGCCCAAGGGCTACCGCTCCCTGATGGATGGCCGGGAGACCAACGGGCCGGTCATGCTGGATGCCTTTAGCGTAACGGTGTTCGCTGCCCTGTAAGACAGCGGGCAGCCACCTGCAAAAACAAACACACCCCTCCGGGTGAGGCTCCCCGCAGGAAGCCGCACCCGGAGGGGTGTGTTTTCTTCTTTACCGCCAGTTTTCCAGGATCTCACGGCAGGCATCCGCATGGGCATACACCCGGCGGATCTCGTCTCGTACCTCCATGAGGGCAAAGCCCAGCAGATTCCCGCCCCGCCACTTGCCCGGGTGTTGCACATCCGGGTGGTCGGAGCCCAGGCCGATGCCCCATATGGTATCGTAGGGGCTTGCCTCCACCAGGAGGCTGTCGCCGGTGGAGAGCAGGAACTGCCGCAGGGCATCGTTCTGGGTAAACTTGCTGTAGTTGCCGTTTAGGATAAGGGAATGCTTCACCCGATCCCACACGGCACAGTCGAAGGGCGTTACCCTGCGCCCCAGCTTCTTGATGCTCTTGGGATCCGCCTCCGCCATGATGACCTTGTACGAATCCATATCCTCAAACAGCAGTGCCTTGCCAGCCATCATGCATTGCTCCATGCAGCTGTACTCGACCCCGCCAAAGACGAAGCCGCTCTTCCACCACTGGCTGAAGCAGGCTTTGGTGGTGCTGCCATCCTTGGCCGGGGTATGGCCCCAAAAGGGCAGCACCGCAGGCAGCTCGCCTGCCGCCTCGGCATTGATCGCCCAGCGGCGGTCATAGCGGGGCCGGCCATCCGGCTGCCACAGCGGCAGCACCAGTTTGCCTTGCCGGAGCATCAGCTCCCGGTCCTCGCTCCTTCTCTGCCAGGGCAGCGGAGCCGGAAACAGCCGGTGGTACGCCTCCCGCTCCTCGGGGGCAAGGGCGCTCCACCAGGGCATACGATCCTCCAGAAAGGCTTCGCCCGCACCCATCCGCCAGCCCATGGAGCCGCATTCCAGCTGCGGGAACATGAGCCACGGTGGGGGCCACATCTTCTGATCGTTCATCGCTGTCATCTCCTCCTGTATCAGAAACGGACAAAATGCTTTGCGCCCCAGCGGATGAGCTTGTACAGCGGCGTTTCCAGCGCCTTGCCCGCCTCCGCCAGCTCCTGCCGGATGGGGATCTGCTGGGGGCAGTGGGCCTCGCATTTGCCGCAGCCGATGCAGTTGCCTGCGCCGGTGGCGTTCTTGCGCAGGGTGGTGCATTTGAGGTAATCGGAGAATGCGCCGTGCTTATCCTCCCCGTGCCAGCGGTTGAAGGCGGCGAACACACCGGGGATATCCACGCCCTTGGGGCAGGGCTGGCAGTAGCCGCAGCCGGTGCAGCCCACCCGCACGCTCTCGTTGATGAGGCGCACCGCATCCGCATAGAGGGCGCGATGCGCCTCCAGCTCGCCCGCCTGCGCTTCGTTCGCGATGCGCAGATTCTCGTCCAGCATGGCTTCATCGCTCATGCCGGAGAGCACCACGGTGATGGCACGCTGATCCCACAGCCAGCGCAGGCCCCACTCCGCAGGGCTGCGCTTGACCGGGTAGGCAGCGAAGAGCTCCTTCACCTTCTGGGGCAGCATATTCACCAGCCTGCCGCCCCGCAGCGGCTCCATGATGATGACCGGGATGCCCTTTTCATGGGCATATTCCACGCCCCGGCGGCCTGCCTGGGAGTGCTCATCCAGATAGTTGTACTGCACCTGACAAAAATCCCACGGGTATGCATCCAGTATCTTCAGAAACATCTCCGTGCCGCCGTGGTAGGAGAACCCGATCTGGCGGATCTGCCCGGAGCGTTTCTTTTCTTCGATCCATTCCTCTACGCCCATCTCTTTGAGCTGCTGCCATTTCTCCACATCGTTGAGCATGTGCATCAGGTAGTAATCCACATGATCGGTACGCAGGCGGCGCAGCTCCTCCTGAAACAGCTTCTCCATGCCCTCCCGGCTGCGGATCAGGTAATGGGGCAGCTTGGTGGCGATGTTGACCCGATCCCTCAGGCCGGTTTTTTCCAGGATCTCGCCAAAGGCTGCCTCGTTGCCTGCGTAGATGTAGGCGGTATCGTAGTAGTTGATGCCCGCCTCCACGGCCTTGCGCACCAGCTTTTCGGAAGCCTCCATATCGATGCGGTTGCCCTTGCGGGGGAAGCGCATGCAGCCGTAGCCCAGCACAGACAGCGGGTTGCCGTATTTATCGTTGCGGTAATCCATGATAAGACCCTCCTGTGTGCCCCGAAAAAAATATGATGGGGCATCGTTGGCATTGTAGCACGGGCGGCGGCAGGGGCGCAAGGGCAGCCTTTGACAAAAGCAGGGGCCTCTGCCGGTTGGCGGCAGCAGGCCCCTCAGCTCGTCAAAAAACTCGCCTACGGCGACTTTTTCGACGACTTTTGCACCGTTTGCCTAGGAGCCTACGGCTCCCCGGGCGGCAAACGGTGATAGGAATCCCTTGCTACGCAAGGG
>SVGN01000079.1 GCA_015056315.1 Clostridiales bacterium | reverse complement strand
TTGCAGCAGGCCCACAGCCGACCCCAACCGCACGGGGCCCGCAACGCAGCCGGGGGGCGACCGCCGACCGCCGACAGGCGGGCGGAAGGGAGACCACCGGCGAGGACGGGCCCTCAAGCAAGCGGCGGTGGCAGGGAAGGGACCCTGCCACGTTAGCCGCGGAACTGCTGACCAGCCCCTAGCGCGAACGCCCCGCCTGTGGGAGTCGGGGGGCGCTTTGCGCAACCCCCGGCCCCCACAGACGGGGCGGACGTGCGGCTATGGCTGGTAGAAATGCACGATCTTCTCCACCCGGTCGCCATCCAGCCAGTACTGGAGCACCCACATCTTGCTTTCCAGGGTGTGGGCGGTGTACTGCACGTACTTGGTGCCGTCCTCGGCGATCAGCAGCTGGCCCACATTGGGGAAGCTGAAATACAGGCCTCTGGTGCCGTTGGGCGAGTAGACCTGGCCGAAGTCCTTATAGGCAGAGGTCACCTCGCTCAGCGATGCCCCCAGGCCGATGTTCCGGGGCGTGGAGGTAAAGCCGCTGGTCATCTCCACCCGCACCAGCTGCCACAGGTTGCCCATGTGTACAAATGTGGCCTTGCCCCAGCTATATTCCAGCTCGTGGGCCTCGTCGATCAGGTGCAGATATTTGGTGGTCTTCTCCGATTTGGGCTCGCCAAAGGCGGTCTCAAACTCGTACTGGGTGGTCTTGTTCAACTCAAAGCCGCCGAAGCTGTCATCCTCAAAGTTGATGGCGCTATCCTTCATGCCGTACATGGTCTTGGGGTAGGGCGCAACATCGAATTTGTAGCCCACCTCCAGCGTGGAGGACATCTTGCCGTACTGGTTGATGCAGATGGCCTTGAGGGTAACGCGGCCCGAGGGCAGCTTGATGGGCGTGCCGTCAAAGACCGGGCTTTCCTCTGTGGGGATGGAGCCATCGATGGTGTAGTGGTAGGTCAGGTTGGCTTCCATCTCCGCCTGCTGCTTCTTGGTGAATTCCTCCACCTTGCCCGGGCGCAGCTCCACCGAGTAGAGCTTCTTGTAGGTGTTGGGAGCCAGGTTGCTCTTGGGCGCAGGGGGCGTGGGGTAGAAGAACGTATAGCTGACGGACAGCGGATCGCTGACCAGATCGCCGGAGACCGCCACCGCACGGATGCGGATGCTGCCCTCCACCGGCTCGATGATGCCATCGGTCACCAAAGTGCCTTCATCGGGGAGCACGGCATTCTCATCGGTGGTATAGTATACATCGTAGCCCTGGGGCGAGGTGAGCAGGATATCCTCCTTCATGGAGCTGATCTCGTAACGGCCTGCCACCAGGCTCACCTGCGGCGATTCGGGGATGTAATCCTCCCGCAGCAGACGGAAGTTCTCCCGCTCGGTGTTCTGGTAGGCGATGCGCATCATCTCGGCAGCCTCGGGCCTGCGCTCCTGCTCCTGATAGATGCGGATCAGCGCGGTATACGCCTCCGTGCGGATGGAGGATACCTCTTCGTACAGCCTGATGTACACCGCTTCGGCAGAGGCGGCATCGCCGATCATCTCCATGGTGCTGGCCATCAAAAGCAGACCGTCGTAGTTATCCGGATCCAGGATATCCGCCAGGGTAAAGCCCTTGAGGGCGGTGGGCAGGTCGCCGCTGTCCAGATACTCCTCGGAGACCTCCCAGAAGCTCTTGACGGGTATGTCGTTCCAGCGGCGCAGCAGCTCCTCCTGCTCCTCCAAAACCAGCGGGTCCTTGGAGAGCGCCAGCTCGAACTGCTCCGGGCCGGATTCCAGCACCAGCTTCCGGGCGGTGATGCGGTGGCCCTCATCGCTCTCGTTCATGTACAGGTAGTAGCCCACACCGGCGGCCATCACCAGCAGAATGGCAATGAGGCCGATCAGGGCCCAGTTGGTGTTGCTGCGGCGGCTGGGCGCAGTGCGCTTCTGCCGCTGCTTTACCACCGGGGTACGCTCCTGGCCCTGCACGGGCACGCCCCGGTGCTCTCTGGGGCGGCTGGCGGCGTACACATTGGCCGCCTGCCTGCCCATGGATGCACCCTGCTGGCTCACATCGGGGGTATAGTAGTCGTAATCCGTATACTCCTTCGTATCGCTGCCGGGCTTGGGTGGCAGCACCACATCCCGGGAGGAGGAACGCCCCTGCCGGATGGCTTTGACCCCGATGGTACGGTTTGCCCGGAAGCTGTCGGCATCCTGAAAGGTACCGCAGCGCTCACAGGTAAAGCGGTCATCGGGCACATAGCTGCCGCATTTTTTACAGATCATTCAAACCCTCCAAGTATTTTGAGAAAATACACGCCGCTCCGGCGGCCGTGCACCGTGGGCCCGCCCATGCGGGTGCGGTGTTCAGAGGTTTTGGTCAATCCTCTTTGTGGTTGTTTACCTGCGCACCGTTGATGTACAGCTGGAACCGGGTGCCCAGGAAATCGGCAGCGGCCTCGCACATCTGGATGCGCTCCAGGTAAATGGTCAGGTACTCCATCACGCTGGAGGTATCGTCCATGGTCAGCTCCTGCCGGATCAGCTTCTTCTCCCGGTGGATGGTCACCTTGTTCTGCTGGATGGCAAAATTGACCCGGTCGTGGATGTCGGTGGGGTCGGGCTTGCCGCCCCGCACACGGCTCTTGTGGGCATCGCTCTTGTCGCCGATGGCCAGAGCGGCGCTCACCGGGTTGGAAATGAAACCGTTATGCTCCTCGTGGTTGCCCACAGCCGTGATGATGCTGACCACATCGTTGATGGGCATGCCCATCTCCCGCAGCACCGGGTAGAGCAGGATGGCGCCGTTGGCGCCGTGATTGTGCCGGTTGATGGCATTGCCCACATCGTGCACCCAGCCTGCGATGGCGGCCAGCTCCACGGTGTGCTCATCGTAGCCCAGGCTTCTCAGCACCCGGCTGGCGGTATCGCTCACATAGCCCACGTGACGGGGGCCGTGATCGGTATAGCCCATGGCCTCCAGATACTTGTTCCCCGCATGCACCAGCGCGCGGATGGACTCGTTCTGTTTGATCTCCTGTAAGGTCATTGCATTCTCCCCTTGTAAGGATTCACCTGCAGGCGCTTGACGGCCTTATAGGTGGGGTCGTTGGAAAAATCGCGCACCGGGGCTTCGCTGCCCAGACGCTCGATGGCGGAGCGGATCTCGATAAAATCGATGTACTTTACATCGTCGCTCTCGGCTACATCCAAAAGGGCCTCCAGGGCGCGGTCATCGCCCAGCTTGGCCAGGTAGCCTGCAAACAGGGCCCGCTCGCTGGGGCTCTCCTTGAAGCGGCTCAGGGTGTACTGGAACACATCCTCGTCGCCGGGGTAGTTGCAGAGCACATCCAGCAGGTAGTCCTTGCCTTTTTGGTCGGCAGCGCGGAAGGCGATCAGCGCGGGGCCCTTGACCACCTCGCCCATCTCATCCAGCGCATCGATGGACTTATCCAGCAGGTCGTCATCCACGTTGCGCTCCACCTGCCAGCGCAGATAATCCACCATGGGGGCGGTGGACTCCATCTGGGTGAGCAGGTCGATGGCCATCATGCGCACCTCGCAGGGGGCAGTCTCGTCGGTGAGCAGGGCCATGACGGCGGCCTCGTCCTTCACATCGGCGATGCGCTCCAGAAGCGGGTCGGGCACGGAGATGTCGCTCTCCACATACTGCCGCAAAAGGCTGCACAGCTGGGCGGCATCGCTCACGTCGTCGAAGGCGCAGCCGGGGCACTTACCGCCCAGCCACTGGGCAGGGGCAGCCAGCCACTCCTCGTAGGCCTCGGGGGCAGCCTCCTCCATCTCATCCGCATTGCGGAAGCGGGAGGCGTTCTTCTCCATCCACAGGGTAAGGTAGTCGTTGAAATACTCGTCAAAATCGATCAGCTGGTTCATGGTGGGGTTCCTCCTTCTCTCTGTAGCAGGTAAGAGGGGTTCAGGCATCCTCTTGGGGGTCAAGGGTCTGCAGCCGGTGGTCTGCATCCGCCACCACGGGGCCGGTAACGCCCAGCTCCCTCAGGCGCTTTACGATGCTCCAGCACATGGGCAGCGAAAGGCCGCTCCACAGCAGGCACAGCCGCAGGAAGGCTTCCTCGTCTGCGGCTTCCAGCTGGGCAGCCAGCCCGATGGTACGCTCCTGAAGCGCAGGGGGCATGGCCACCATCGCATCCACCAGGCGGGGCTGCAGGGGATAGGCGGTCATGGCCCGGAGCAGCTCCTGGTCGTTCATCTCGGCAAAATGCAGCGCATCCATCATGCGGCTGATGCCGCTGCCGGAGCCGTAGGGCCTCAGCGGCATGCCGGAAATGGCCTTGCCCTTGTTCTCCCGCATATCGGTCTTGAACAGCTGGTACAGGCCGTTCACCTCAGCGCAGGTGGGGGCTGCCTCCATGCACATCTGGCTCAGCTCGCAGGCACGGGCCCGTTCGTCCCGCCAGGCGGCGATCACGGCCATGTCGTAGACAGCATCCAGCCGGTCTGCGTGCTGGCCCAGCAGATCGGCCAGCATGCTCTCGGCCAGGGAAGGCTGGCCGTAGTAAAGAGCGGTGCGCATCACCTCGTGCACCTCCATGCAGTTCTCTGCCACAGAGGCGGCGTACAGCAGCAGCCTGCCCGCATACTCCGGGCCCCGCAGCTCGTACATCAGCTCCATCATTTCCAGCGCAAAGGTGGCGGTAAGCTCATGGGCCTGCACCATGCCATCCACAATGGCGATGGCTTCCTCATCCATGCCCATGCGGTGCATCAGGTGCACCTCCAGCAGGCTGCGGCGCAGGTCGTAGGAGGGAAAGATGCGGCGATTGGCATGGCACAGCAGCCGGTTGGCCCGGTCCAGCCTGCCGGTGCTGATGTGGCGCATGGCACGATCCAGCAGGCGTTCGTAGCGGTTGCGGGTCGGCTTTTCGGGAATGGGCGGGTCGCTTTCGCCCAGGTTCAGCCCATCCTCCGGGTGGTGGTACAGGTGCAGCATGTACCGCTCGTAGGCAAAGCGGGCATCATCCTCCAGGCCGATGGCCAGCAGGTTGCGGTACATGAGGCCGAAGAGCTTTTCCTCATTGGGCCAGAGGGCATACAGGCGGCAGCACTCCTGGTAGGAGGTCTGCCACTGGCCTCTTTTCCACAGCAGCACCGCCAGCTCCAGCCCGGCTTCGAAATGGCGCATGTCCTTTTCCAGCACGGCCCGGTACAGTGCCATCGTGTGGGTGGTATTGGGTTTGTTTTTCGATTCCCGGGCCAACTGGAGCAGCTTTTCTGCCGGGTTGGAGAAATCGATGGAGATCACGTTGTTTTTCATAGTTTCCCCTCATTGGTCGGGGGCTTACTTCTCTTCTGCCTTGTTGAGCAGCTTGATCAGATCGCCCTGGGTGAATTGGTGGCTGCGCTTGCAGAAATGGCAGGTGAGCTCGGCACCCTCGGTCTCATCCTCGATCATGCGGGTAAGCTCCTCCCGGCCAAGGGCGATGAGGGCCTTCTCCATGCGCTGGCGGGAGCAGGAGCAGCGGTACTCGATGGGCTTGCGCTCCAGAATAACGGGCTTGAGGCCGTCGAACCAGCGGGCCATCAGGTCCTCCATGCTCTCGTAGCACAACTCGCGGCTGATGTCGTACATCAGGGGGGAGCGCAGCTCCAGCTGCTCGATGATCTCATCCGTGCAGCCGGGCATCACCTGCAACAGCACGCCGCCTGCGGAGAGCACGGTCTCGCCGTTTACCAGCACGCCCAGGCTCTGCAGGGTGGGGGTCTGCTCGCTCTGCATATAGTAGGCGGCAAAATCCTCGGCGATCTCGCCGCTGATCAGCTCGGTCTGGCCCACATAGGGGCGCTTCATGCCCAGATCCTTCACAACGCTCATGCGGCCATCCTTGCCGACGGCCATGCCCACGGAGAGCTTGCCATCCGCCCGGAGGGGCATGAACAGGTTGGGCACATCCACGCAGCCGCGGACGCTGTCCTGATCGGCTACGCAGACGATCTTGCCGATGGGGCCGCCGCCGTCGATGGTAACGGTAACGGAGGCTTCATCGCCTTTGAGCATGGCGCCCATCATGGCGGTGCCCATCAGGCTGCGGCCCAGGGCGGCGGTGGAAAGGGGAGATGTAAGATGGATGGCGGCTGCCTTGGCCACCACGCCGGTGGCGGTGAGCAGCAGGCCGCGCACCATGCCGTCTGCCAGCGTGATGCGGAGCATTTCATCCTTCATGTTTTCGTTGGTGGGAATGGTGTTGAGGGTGGTCATGGGGCGTATACCTTCTTTCCGGCAGGCAAGGGGGAGGGCCTGCCTTCGTACAGTGGCGGTATTTGGGTGGCAAAGGGCAGGGAACAACGTTCGGCTGCTCCCTGCACAGGTCTCTCAGCCTTGCTCCTTGGGCAGGTAAGGCTTTCTGGCGGTGATGAACCAGCGGTTCTCCTTCTCCCGGGGGGCTTCCATGCGCTTATCGCCAAAGAGGCCGATGCGCTCAAAGCCCACGGTCTTGAGCAGGTCGAAGATCTCGGCGGATTCGTGTACGTACTGCTTCTGGTACTCGCCGATGCGGGTGTAGCTTTCATCCTGCTGGCGAACAAAGATGGCCAGGTTCAGCTCCACGTACTTCTGCTGGGGGTGGTAGCGGTTCTGCCACAGGTAGGCGATATCCTCGGTCTCATCGCCGATGAAGTGGTCGCCCAGCACGTTTTCCAGCTTATAGGGGGTGCTCAGATCCATCATCAGCACGCCGCCCTCCTTGAGGGTCTCCCACGCGCGGGTGAAGAACTGCACCAGCTCCTCGCTGTTTTTGAGGTAGTTGATGCCGTCGTTGGTGCACAGCACCGCATCCATTTGCCGGTGCAGGTTCAGCTGGCGCATATCCTGCTTTACAAAGGGGATGCCGATGCCCTCCTTGCGGGCCTTCTGGGCGGCCTCAAAGAGCATATCGGCAGAGAGATCCACGCCGGTCATCTGGTAGCCCAGCTTGGCCAGCGGGATGGTCAGGCTGCCGGTGCCGCAGGCGCACTCGCACACCTTGCCCCGGGCAAGGCCGTAGCGCTCCATCAGGGCATGGTAAAAGGCCGCCCAGGCTTGATAATCCACGTCCGCCATCAGGCGGTCGTACACGGATGCGAATGCTGCGTACATGCTCATTCTCCTTTGTTTGTCGGTTTGTGCATCATGCCGCCGATGCGGCCGGTCTCCTTGGCGCTGAGGCCTGCCCAGCCTACGCTGCGCACTTTGTCCAGCAGGCCAAGCTCCTTGGCAAGCTCGTACTTGCGCTTCTCGCGCCGGCTCAGGTAGCCCATGGCGCTGCGGCGCAGCGCGCCGCTCAAAAGCTGATCCTTCATGCGGTGTATTCCCCCCTTTCCTGCCCTTTACAGGCAGGATGCCCAAAGGCGGGGAAATGCATTATTCCTCGGTCTCGGCGGGGTCGTAATCCTCGTCTTCCTCTTCGTTATAGAGGCCCTGGTTCACCTTTGCGCCCTCGATGTTGGGGTTGATGTACTTATCGAACACCGCATTGGTGTAGCTGGCGGTGATGAACCGGCTCAGGGCAAAGCCGAAGAGCACGTAGTAAGCGCCCAGCACCAGCATGATGATGAAGGTGTACTGGGTGAGCAGGTACACGAACAGGGCAGCGATGGCGGCGGGCACCATCAGGCCCAGGCGCACCAGCACGCTGAAGGGCAGCCGGGCGATGGCCAGCAGGGCGGCATTGCGCAGCACGCCCTTATAGCTCAGGTCGTAGGTGATCATGATGGGGTAGATGTAGCAGAGCATCAGCAGCCAGATGATGCCGATGAGCCAGCACAGCACCTGGGGCACGATGAACAGCACATTGTTATTGACCAGCTGACCGTAGTAGCGGTTGCACACATAGACCACCGTGGGCATCAGGCCGGTGATGGTGGAGGTGAGGAGGGCCTGCTTCCAGTTGGCCTTGACGGCATCGATGAAATCGCTCCAGATGAAGGCGTGCTCGTCGCGTGCCCAGTTACGGGTAACGTAGGCCACACCGGCGGTCCAGGGGCCGGTGATGGCGATGCCGGGGATCAGCAGCAGCAGCGTCTGGAACAGCAGCGCCAGGATGGCCTCGGCGTACTGGCCGAACTGCTGGGCAAAGATCTCGTTGGTGATCTCGCCCGCATCCAGCTGGGTCTGCATATTGCCCAGCGCATCCAGCGCGCTGATGCCCATGGCGAAGAAACGGCCGATGATGATGATGGCGGGGATCCAGCACACCACATACATCAGGTTCAGGCGCACAAGGCCGGAAAGGCGCACACGGAGCATCTCCCAAAAGAGCTGCCAGCGGTTGGTGGGCAGATCGTCCTTGTTAAAGTCTCCCTGGCCGCTCTTGCCGTAGTAGTAGCGATTCATTGCTTTTCCAAACATGGTAAAAACCTCCTTGAGGGGCATGGCGCAATGCGCACACATATTCACCATGCATTATACCACAAATGCATGGTGGGAGAAAGGTTATGTGGAAAATTCACAGCAGGGACATGGTTTTGTGGGAAGGGGGCGGGGGCCCCCTTGCCGGAACCCCGGGGGGGACTGCCCCCAGGGTTCCGACCCCCACCATGGCTCCCTCTTTAGAGGGAGCTGGCTGCCGCTCTGCATCAAGGCTTCCTCTTCAGCGGGGCTGCCCACCCCCACACGGCTCCCGACTCCCACAAGGCTCCCTCTTTAGAGGGAGCTGTCGGCGCAGCCGACTGAGGGTGCCGCCCGCAGACCCCTCCCGGCAGGGGTCTTACCCCCAACCCGGGTAAACCTCGCCTGCCCCGGGCGGCAGCCAATCCCTAAGCCTCCCTTGTGTAAAGGGAGGTGGCTCGCCTTTAGGCGAGACGGAAGGATTGTACCTTGCTTGAGTGCCCAAGCCACTCATAGCTTTATCTACCTCGCAGT